>JAATFD010000052.1 GCA_015655375.1 Actinomycetales bacterium | reverse complement strand
GGCCTCGAGGCGCGTCCGTGCATCGAATCTTCTGCACTTTCGGTGTCCAGAAAGTTCGATCCCGGCAGGGAATTGCGCTGAAATCGAAGGGATCGGCACGTCGGTCCGCTCGGGTGTGCCCACGCTTTCGACCTCGACAGAGGCCCGCTACGGCTCAGTTTCGGCGAGGACCCGCGCGACCACCATGGAGGATTTCCGGTTGTCCCAAAAGGCCTTCGGTGTGACGATGCCCAGGAGACCTACCCGGTGAGAGAGTCGTTCGCCGCAACACCGACGCCGGTGAACTGTTGTCTCGAGCCCGAGCCCGAGGCCACTGATCGGGGATTCGGATTCGTGGACGAGCCCACGGACGCGTAGGCCGCACTCAGCAGGGCATCCTCGGTCGCATGATTCCTCGTGCTGGTCGTCGGGATGGGGTCCGTGTCGGGTGTTACCGATGAATGCGAGGTCGGCGTTCTCCCCATCGATCCCATACGAGTGCCGAGCGAACGGTGACTACGCCCCTGATGTCGGGGTCCCGCCTTGTCATAGCCGCGCAGGAATCGCGAGTCGACGGTGATGACGTTGGAAGCGTGGGGGAGCGTGACGTGGCCCTGTGCATGTACGCCCCCGCAATGATCGTGCCGTCCACGGCCGCGGCGAGCCGGGCGTTGAGCTGCTGGTCGATGCGGGAGTCAGCAGTGTCGAGACTTCGGGAGGACCGGTGGGAGACGAGAGCAGGCAGAGGGTCCGCGAACAACGAAGCCATGTGTCTGAGAACCCGAGCGTCAATATCTGCCTTGCGTGTGATGACGGCACACGTTTTCGGCATGGCGCGAGAGCCCGGTGAGCAGTGGTGATGTGATCGTTGCGGTGCGCTCGCGGTTGTTCATGCGCCCTCGTGCCTGCTGAGGTCCGCTCCCAAGGAGTCCACTGCCGGTGCGTGTGTCACCCACTTGTGGAGGCCCCACAGGCCGAAGAACAGCGGCAACCCGATGTAGCTGGAGATCAGGGCGACGAAGTCGTGGTCGCCGAAGATCGCGTCGTAGCCCTGCCCGACAATGACAACGGCGCACATGGCGAGGGCGAGAATCGGTCCGGCTGGGTAGAGCTTGGCGCGGAAGGGCAGCTCGGAAACGTCGTGGCCCTGGGCGAGGAAGGCCTTGCGAAATTTGAGGTGGCACCACGCGACACCCATCCACGTGATGAACCCGGCAAGTCCCGAAGCATTGACCAACCAGACGTAGGCGTTGCCGTCCCCGATCAGGGAGGAGATGAACGCCGCTGCTCCCACCACCGTGGTGACGACGAGGGCGGGAACAGGGACCCCGCGGTTGCTCGTACGACGCAGCAACGCCGGAGCCTGTCCTTTCCACGCCATCGAGTAGAGCATGCGCGTGGAGGCGTAGAGGCCGGAGTTTCCGGCAGAGAGCACAGAAGTGAGGATCACGGCGTTCATGATGGCTGCCGCAGCTGCGATCCCCGCTCGGTCGAAAACCAAGGTGAATGGGGAGACCGAGACGTCGGAAATTCCTGCTTGCAGTAGGTTCGGATCCGTATAGGGGATGAGGAATCCGATGACGGCGATCGCCCCGATGTAGAACAGCAGGATGCGCCAGAAGATCGTACGGATCGCTCTGGGAACGGTCTTCTCGGGATTCTCCGCCTCGCCGGCGGCCACACCCACCAGTTCGGTTCCTTGGAAGCTGAAGCCGGCCACCATGAAGACGGCGAGGATCCCCGTGCTGCCGTTGACAAAGGGGGCGTCGCCGACCGTCCAGTTCGAGACTTCCGGGGAATTTCCGCCCATGATCCCGATGATCATCGTCACCCCCAGGACCAGGAACACGACGACGGTGGCGACCTTGATCGAGGCGAACCAGAACTCGCTCTCCCCGTAGGCTCGCGCGGACAGGGCGTTGAGGACGACGAGGATCGCCAGGAAGATCGCTGACCACATCCACCCCGGCGTGGTGGGGAACCAATACTTCATGACGAGGGCGGCCGCCGACAGCTCCGCGGCCACGGTGATTGCCCAGTTGTACCAATAGTTCCACCCGATGGCGAAGCCGAAGCTCGGGCTGACGAATCGAGAGCCGTACTCACCGAAGGACCCGGCGACGGGCAGGTAGGTCGCCATCTCGCCGAGGGACTGCATGAGCAGGAAGACCATGAGCCCGATCAGGGTGTAGGCCAGCAGTGCACCGCCCGGGCCAGCGGTGGAGATGGTCTCCCCCGAGGCGACGAACAGGCCGGTCCCGATGGCACCCCCGATGGAGATCATCGTCAGGTGACGGGCCCGCAGCCCGCGTCTCAGTGAGTTGTTTTCCCGGGAGATCTGTCCCTCCGGCATGCCCACCCCTTCGCGTTGGCAAGTGGCCGGGAGCAGCTTAGTCGGATGGGCGAAGGTCCCGTCGTCGGCAACCGAGGAACAGGACGGCGACTGCGTGGGTGGACGTTCTTGACCTCTTGGCGGGCTGCCCGGAGTCGGCCAGAAGGATGTTCAGAGTCCGCACCCGCAGGATTCCCGCACGATCAGCTCCATCGGGAAGACTGTGTGGCCGACTTCCTCGGGGGTGTCTGCCAGCGTGTCGACTGCTTTTCGGGCCATCTCTTCAAACGGTTGACGCACAGTCGTCAATGGTGGCCACGAGAAAGAAGACTCAGCTGTACCATCGAAGCTCACCACAGCGATGTCCTCCGGGATGCGTAATCCCCGTTTGTGAATCGCGCGCAAAGCACCGATCGCCATGAAGTCAGAAGCGGCGAAGATGGCGGTGGGCGGGTCGGCACGTTCGAGGAGATCGAGCGCGGCCCGGTAGCCACCCTCTCGATTCCACGCTGTGATCGCCGGGGGGATGCGCGGCAGCCCGAGCTCGTGGATCACATCGTCCCAGGCCTGGCGGCGCAGATCGATGTGCGGGAGAAACAGGGGGCCGCCCATGTAGGCGATGCGCCGATGTCCGTGACCCACAAGATGCATCGTCGCGGTGCGGGCTCCTTCGGTGAAATCTGCTCCCACTGTCGTCAGGCCGGACGCCGGGAGGACACGATCCACCAAGGCCCGCGGAGTCTGAGGCATTCCGAAGCGGTAGAGATTCTCATTTGACAGGCGACAATTGAAAATCAGGCTGTCGACCCCCCTGTCCACCAGAGATGACACCAGGTATTCTTCGCGATCGGTGTCTTCGTGTGTGATTCCCAGGAGGAGTGAACTGCCTCGCGCCTGTGCTGCGACATCAATCGCTTCGACGAACTCGGCGTAATAGGCGTTGAGGATTTCCGGTACGACGACGCCGATGAGCCCGGTGGAGCCGGTCTTGAGGGCTCTTGCGTTGGGGTTGGGTCGGTATCCGAGTCGGTCAATCGCCGTGAGAACCCGAGCTCGGGTTGAGGCTGAGACTCCTCGTGGTCCGTCGTTGACGACAGCCTGGGTGCGATCCTGGCGATCGTGACCTATTTGTTTCTCCAGAGGTACTTCTACTTCACGAAAGGCATGATGGCTGACGCGGGATGGAATGTGATCCCCGGCCCGCCCTCGTCGTCGGACGCATCTCGATGGCGAGAGGGGGAAACATGCTTCGCGGTCGGTGGACGTGCTCGGGCGACCCAACGAACGATGACCACTGGGGTCGTGAAACCGTGATGCCAGTGTGACCAATGATGCCAATGTTGCGAGAATGTCGGTATCGTATGCTGCTGAGAAGAAGTGAGCGGCCCGATTCGACCGGGTCACGAGCAATGGGAGTGAGGTGTGAGCCAGTGAGACAGCGAGTCGTGAATCGGCGGCCCCACCGCGCTCCACGGGTACCTGACGGATTTTCATGGCCGGCGTTGGACCTGCCCGAGGACGGTGTTCCTGACGGAGTGACTCCAGGCGTAGGTCCTCCGGATCCAGAAGCGCGGGGGGCGGCTGTTCCCGATGCAGTGGGCCACAACGATGCGTCCCCTGAGGCCGCGCCGGTCCCCGTCGGCGCTGTGTCGCACGGCATCGGCTCACGCACCACGATTCCGCCCTTGCTCGAGGAGAGCGCCGCGACGGGTCTCGCAGTGGACGTGGGAGGTGCGACGTCTGATGGCGAACCTGGATCGACCTCGTCGAAGCGCCGACGCAGGCTGGCCTTGATCAGTGGGTGCGTCGTCATTGTCTTCGCTGGCGGAATGGGCCTGGCTCACGCGTTGGGAGCGTTCGAACGTCCCGAAGTGGCGAGCATCTCCAATCCAAGTGCGTCGGCCAGCGCCTCCGTGGTGCGACAGTTGGGACCACCCAGCGCCAGCCCGTCGACGATGTCGAGCCCGTCAGACTCGCTGACTCCGCTCCCGGAGGAGACGCAAGAATCCGGAGCTTCCGTGGTCGATGAGAGCGCCAACACCGTCATCGACGAGGGAACGACCAACAACGGGGGCCCCGGCCAGTACAACTATGGCTGGAGCAACGGCGACTCCAGTCAGCGGACGGAACCAGATCCCGCGATGCCAAACACTGATGTCGGTGAAGCCGGGGCGGGCGGCGGAGGCCAACAAGGCGAGGATGGAACGACTCCTCTGGCTCCTGATCCGGATGCATCGACCGATCTGTCAGAGACCGAGCCGGTTGAAACGATGCAATCTGAGACGCCGACCGTTTCGGAGGAGCCAGGGGACGCCCCGACGACGACCTGACCGTTCGCTTTGTCTCTCCTTCGAGTGACTCCATCGACACGCCAGTGAGTGAATCCGCCCACACCTTCGCCCTGCTCTTGCCCGTCCTCGAGCTGGCGCATAGTATTTTCATTTGCGCCTGATTGTGCCCGAGGTGACCTGTATCCACACGCTGTACCCGCGCGGAGTGTGATGGACGGTGTCAGATAGGGGCCGCAGGTGCTTGCGCGCACCACGATACCGCAGGGAAGGACCCCCTTTGGCTGCCAGTAGCACCACTGCACATCAGCCCAGGAATCGCATTTCTTTCGCCAAGCTCGACGAACCCCTGCAGGCGCCGAACCTGCTTGGTCTCCAGACCGAAAGCTTCGACTGGCTGCTGGGCAACGACGCGTGGAAGGCGCGCGTCACGGCTGCGAAGGCGTCCGGGCGCTTCGATGTGCCCGACACCTCCGGCCTCGAAGAGATCTTCGAGGAGATCTCCCCGATCGAAGATGTCGCCCAGACCATGTCATTGTCTTTCCGTGACCACCGTCTCGAGAAGCCGAAGTACTCGATCGAAGAAGCCAAGGCCAAGGACTACACCTACTCGGCTCCGATGTACGTCACCGCCGAGTTCATGAACTACACGACCGGCGAGATCAAGTCACAGACTGTCTTCATGGGCGACTTCCCGCTCATGACCAAGCGCGGCACCTTCATCGTCAACGGCACAGAGCGCGTCGTCGTCTCCCAGCTCGTGCGTTCTCCGGGCGTCTACTTTGATCGCACGCAGGACCGGACCTCGGACAAGGAGGTCTTCGGAACGAAGATCATCCCGAGCCGTGGTGCCTGGCTCGAGTTCGAGATCGACAAGCGCGATCAGGTGGGTGTGCGTATCGACCGCAAGCGCAAGCAATCGGTCACGCACTTCCTCAAGGCGATCGGAATGACCGAGGCGGAGATCCGCGACTCCTTCAAGGACTACCCGGTTCTGCTGGAGACCCTGGAGAAGGACACGGTCCAGACCCAGGAGGAGGCGCTCCTCGACATCTACCGCAAGGTTCGCCCAGGTGAGCCCGCCGTGGTCGATGCGGCCCAGACCCTGCTCAACAACTTCTACTTTGATCCCAAGCGCTACGACCTCGCGAAGGTCGGTCGCTACAAGATCAACAAGAAGCTGGCGCTTGACGCGGATCCGAAGGCCTCGACCCTGTCTCTCGAGGACATCGTTGCGACCATCAAGTACCTGCTCAGCATCCACCAGGGCGACAAGACCTTTGCGGGTGTTCGGGGTGGGAAGCCGGTCGAGGTGCGCGTCGAGACCGACGACATCGATCATTTCGGGAACCGCCGCATCCGCGCTGTCGGCGAGCTCATCCAGGCGCAGGTCCGCACGGGCCTGGCCCGTATGGAGCGCACTGTGCGCGAGCGCATGACGACACAGGAAGCGGATTCGATCACGCCCCAGACGCTGATCAACATCCGCCCGGTCGTCGCCGCGATCAAGGAGTTCTTCGGAACGTCGCAGCTCTCGCAGTTCATGGACCAGAACAACCCGCTGGCAGGCCTGACGCACAAGCGCCGCCTGTCGGCCCTGGGCCCGGGCGGTCTGTCTCGTGACCGCGCAGGCATGGAGGTCCGCGACGTCCACCCGTCCCACTACGGCCGCATGTGCCCGATCGAGACCCCTGAGGGTCCGAACATCGGTCTGATCGGATCGTTGGCGACCTTCGCGCGGATCAACCCCTTCGGCTTCATCGAGACGCCGTTCCGCGTCGTCAAGGACGGCGTCGTCACGACCGCGGTCGAGTACCTCACGGCCGACGACGAGTTCGGGCACTACATCGCCCAGGCGTCTTCGCCCTTGACGAAGGAGAACACCTTCGCCGAGGAACAGGTCATGTGCCGTGTCGCCGGTGAAGACCCGATGCTGATCCACCGCGAGCAAGTGGACTACATGGACGTCTCGGCTCGGCAGATGGTGTCGGTGGCGACGGCGTTCATTCCGTTCCTTGAGCATGACGATGCGAACCGCGCGCTCATGGGCGCGAACATGCAGCGTCAGGCTGTTCCGTTGTTGCGCACCGAGGCCCCTCTGGTGGGAACCGGCATGGAGCGGCGCGCCGCCGCCGACTCTGGGGAGATGATCCTGGCCGACCACGCCGGTGTCGTCACCGAGGTCTCCGCCGACCTTATCGTCGTCACGACGGACGAGGGCGGCCGCGACAGCTACCGTCTCGAGAAGTTTGAGCGCTCGAACCCTGGCAACTGCACGAATCAGCGCGTCATCGTCAACGAGGGGGAGCGTGTCGAACTCGGCACGGTCCTGGCCGACGGTCCCGCCACCGACAATGGCGAGGTCGCTCTTGGGAAGAACCTGCTCGTCGCCTACATGTCGTGGGAGGGCCTCAACTACGAGGACGCAGTCATCCTGTCGCGCCGCGTCGTCGAGGAGGACCTGCTGACCTCGATCCACATCGAGGAATACGAGGTCGACGCCCGCGAGACGAAGCTCGGCGAGGAGGAGATCACCCGGGACATCCCGAACGTCTCCGAGGAATCCCTGGCTGACCTCGATGAGCGTGGTGTCATCCGTATCGGCGCCGAGGTCACCGCCGGCGACGTCCTCGTCGGCAAGGTCACCCCGAAGGGCGAGACGGAGCTGACCTCCGAGGAGCGCCTGCTGCGGGCGATCTTCGGCGAGAAGGCCCGCGAGGTCCGCGACACTTCCCTCCGCGTTCCCCACGGCGAGGGTGGCATTGTCATCGGCGTGCGTGAGTTCAACGACGACGAGGACGATCTCAACCCCGGCGTGCGCCAGACGGTGCGCGTCTACATCGCCCAGCGCCGCAAGATCACGATCGGCGACAAGACCTCCGGACGCCACGGCAACAAGGGCGTCGTCTCGAAGATCCTGCCCGCTGAGGACATGCCCTTCCTCGAGGACGGCACGCCCGTCGACATCATCCTCAACCCGCTGGGTGTCCCCGGCCGCATGAACGTCGGACAGGTGCTCGAGTACCACCTCGGGTGGCTGGCCCACCAGGGTTGGGATGCCTCGAAGGCCCGCGAGGCCGGCGAGGAGTGGGCGGTGCGCCTGCCTGATGACGGTGTCGTCGCCGAACCGGATCAGTTGGTCGCGACCCCCGTGTTCGACGGCATGGACGCCGAGGAATTGGCGGGTCTGCTGCGCAATGTGCGCCCGAACCGTGATGGCAACCGCCTGACCGACGACACCGGCAAGGCCCGCCTGTTCGACGGGCGCTCCGGTGAGCCGTTCCCGTATCCGATCGCGGTCGGCTACACCTACACGCTCAAGCTCCACCACTTGGTCGACGACAAGATCCACGCGCGGTCCACGGGCCCCTACTCGATGATCACGCAGCAGCCCTTGGGTGGAAAAGCCCAGTTCGGCGGCCAGCGCTTCGGCGAGATGGAGGTCTGGGCACTGGAGGCCTACGGTGCGGCATTCGCGCTGCAGGAGCTGCTGACGGTCAAGTCCGACGACACCACCGGTCGCGTCAAGGTCTACGAAGCGATTGTCAAGGGCGAGGACATTCCAGAGCCCGGCATTCCCGAGTCATTCCGCGTCCTCATCCAGGAGATGCGCTCGCTGTGCCTGAACGTCGAGGCGCTCGACGCAGCGGACAACGCGATCGACCTGCGAGACAACGACGAGGAGTTCGACGCACGCGAGGACTTGGGCATCACATTGGATGCTCGTCCGAACGCTGCGGCGACGATCGACGCCATCTGAGTCGGTTCCGCGAGGGATCCGTTCCACCCCCGGTCGGGTGAGGGCGGATCCCCGCGGGGAACCCGGGCCGCTCCAGCGGCGACACGGGCAGACCTCAATTGCTGGAACCGGTGTTACTACATCAAGGAGTCAAACCTTGCTCGACGCCAAGACGTTCGACAGCCTGAAGATCACCCTGGCCACGACCGAAGACATCGCCGGATGGTCTCACGGAGAGGTGAAGAAGCCGGAGACCATCAACTACCGCACGCTCAAGCCTGAGCGCGATGGTCTCTTCGGCGAGCAGATCTTCGGCCCCACGCGCGATTGGGAATGCGCGTGTGGCAAGTACAAGCGTGTCCGTTACAAGGGCATCGTCTGCGAGAAGTGTGGGGTCGAGGTCACTCGCTCCAAGGTCCGCCGCGAGCGCATGGGCCACATCGATCTGGCCGCGCCCGTCACGCATATCTGGTACTTCAAGGGCGTGCCCTCCCGTCTGGGCTACGTCCTCAACATCGCCCCGAAGGACCTGGAGAAGGTCATCTACTTCGCGGCCTACATGATCACCGAGGTCGACGAGCAGGGACGCGATGAGGATCTCGCCGACCTGCGCTCCGAGCTCGAGGTCCAGAAGAAGCAGCTGGAGTCTCAGCGCGACACGGCCATCAACGATCGGGCGGAGCGTTTGGAGAAGTCCCTTGCCCAGATGGAGTCCGAGGGAGCCAAGTCTTCCGAGCGTGAGAAGGAGCGTCGCGCGGGAGACCGCGAGATGGGTCAGATCCGCCGTCGTTTCGATCAGGACATCGACATGGTGGAGTCGGTCTGGGATCGTTTCAAGAACCTCAAGGTCGGCGACCTCGAGGGCGACGAGCGCCTCTACCGCCAGATGGTCCTGCGATACGGAACCTACTTCAAGGGTGACATGGGCGCGGCCGCCATCCAGAAGCGTCTGCAGACCTTCGACCTGACCGCAGAAGTCACGAAGCTGCGCGCGACGATCGAGAACGAGTCTGGTCCGCGCAAGTCCCGCGCGATCAAGCGGCTCAAGGTCGTCAATGCCTTCGTCCAGACCGGCAACAAGCCGGAGTCGATGGTGTTGACCAATATTCCGGTCATCCCGCCGGACCTGCGTCCCATGGTCCAGCTCGACGGTGGTCGGTTCGCGACCTCCGATCTCAACGACCTCTATCGTCGCGTCATCAACCGCAACACGCGTTTGAAGAGGCTGCTCGAGCTCGGTGCACCCGAGATCATCGTCAACAACGAGAAGCGCATGCTTCAGGAGTCGGTGGACGCCCTCTTCGACAACGGGAGGCGTGGCCGTCCCGTGGCGGGGCCGGGCAACCGTCCCCTCAAGTCGATCTCCGACATGCTCAAGGGCAAGCAGGGTCGTTTCCGTCAGAACCTGCTCGGCAAGCGCGTCGACTACTCGGGCCGTTCGGTCATCGTCGTCGGCCCACAGCTGAAGATGCACCAGTGCGGTCTGCCCAAGCAAATGGCTCTGGAGCTCTTCAAGCCCTTCATCATGAAGCGTCTGGTCGAGAAGAACTACGCGCAGAACGTCAAGGCGGCCAAGCGCAAGGTCGAGCGGCAGCGTCCCGAGGTGTGGGACGTCCTCGACGACGTCATCCGTGAGCACCCGGTGCTGCTCAACCGCGCACCGACCCTGCACCGTCTGGGCATCCAGGCCTTCGAGCCGCAGCTCATCGAGGGCAAGGCCATCCAGCTGCACCCGCTGGCCTGTGGCGCTTTCAACGCCGACTTCGACGGCGACCAGATGGCTGTTCACCTGCCGCTGGGGGCCGAGGCGCAGGCCGAGGCCCGCATCCTCATGCTGTCAACGAACAACATCCTCAAGCCCTCCGACGGTCGGCCTGTGGCCATGCCGTCCCAGGACATGATCATCGGCCTGTTCCACCTGACCTCGAACCCCGATCCGTCGCTGCCTGTGGCACACGACGAGGACGGCAATGAGACGCTCCCGGCCTACTCGACGGTGGCCGAGGCCCGCATGGCCTTCGACGACAATGACCTCGACCTCAACGCGAAGACGTTGATCCGCTTCACGGACATCGTTCCGCCGGTGGACTGGACGGCGCCCGAGGGCTGGAGCGAGGGCGATCCGATCCTCCTCGAAACCTCACTGGGTCGCGCGATCTTCAACGAGGCACTGCCCGTCGACTACCCCTACATCAACGAGGTCGTCGGCAAGAAACAGCTCGGCGGGATCGTCAACACGCTGACGCAGCGCTACCCGAACGTCCTCGTGGCGGAGTGCCTCGACGCCCTCAAGGCGGCTGGTTTCTACTGGTCGACCTGGTCGGGCATCACGATTGCGTTCTCCGACATCCAGGCCTCGCCGAACAAGGAGACAATCCTTGCCAGCTACGAGGCGAAGGCATCGGAGATCCAGGAGCAGTTCGAACTCGGTCTGATTCTGGAGGACACGCGTTACGAGGAGCTCGTCAAGCTCTGGTTGGAGTGCACGGAGAAGGTCGCCGAGGACATGCGAGCGAACTTCGATGAGCGCAACACGGTCTATCGGATGGTGAACTCGGGAGCCCGAGGCAACTGGTCGCAGGTTCAGCAGATCGCTGGGATGCGTGGTCTGGTGTCGGACCCGAAGCAGAAGCTCATCGAGCGCCCGATCAAGGCGAACTACCGCGAAGGCCTGAGCGTCCTCGAGTACTTCATCGCCACTCACGGGGCCCGCAAGGGCCTGGCCGACACCGCTCTGCGGACTGCCGAGTCCGGCTACCTGACCCGTCGTCTCGTCGACGTGTCCCAGGATGTCATCGTCCGTGAGGAGGATTGCGGTACCCGTCAGGGTGTCAAGATCCAGATCGCGGAGAAGAACGCGCTGGATGAGTGGGAGCCACTCGACACGATCGAGACCACGGCATATGCGCGGACTCTCGCGCGTGACGCGGTCGCTGAGGACGGTACGGTCGTGTTGGAAGCCGGATCCGACCTGGGCGACGAGGAGCTCGCGGTTCTGGTCGCGGCTGGCGTGGGAGAGGTCACGTGCCGCTCGGTCCTGACCTGCGAGTCACAGGTCGGCACCTGCGCGAAGTGCTACGGACGCTCGCTGGCCACCGGCAAGACCGTTGATATCGGTGAGGCGGTGGGCATCATCGCCGCGCAGTCGATCGGTGAGCCTGGAACCCAGTTGACGATGCGGACCTTCCACACCGGTGGTGCGGCCTCCGCGGCTGACATCACGCAGGGCCTTCCTCGTGTCCAGGAGCTTTTCGAGGCGCGTTCCCCGAAGGCAGAGGCGAAGATGAACGAGGCGTCCGGCCGCGTCCACATCGACGACGACGATCCTTCCGGGCGCCGTGTCATCGTCACCCGTGACGACGGCAAGGAAGACCTGGTCATCGAGATCTCTCGTCGCCAGAAGCTTCTGGTTTCCGAGGGCGAGCACATCGATGCTGGCACACAGCTGACCGAGGGCCAGTTGGATTCCAAGGAGGTGCTGCGCATCATGGGCCGCAATGTTGCTCAGAGGCAGCTGGTTGACGAGGTCCAGAAGGTCTACCGCGACCAGGGCGTTGGCATCCACTCCAAGCACATTGAGGTGATCGTGCGCCAAATGCTGCGCAAGGTCACCATTCTGGAGCCCGGGGACACGGACTTCATGCCCGGCGAGCTGGTGGACCGCATGGCCTACCTGTCGCAGAACCGGCGTGTGGCGGCCGAGGGCGGCCAACCGGCCTCGGGACGCCAAATGCTGATGGGCATCACGAAGGCGTCGCTGGCCACGGACTCGTGGTTGTCGGCAGCTTCGTTCCAGGAGACCACAAAGGTGCTGACCGAGGCCGCGATGAACGGCAAGAAGGACTTCCTGGTCGGCCTCAAGGAGAACGTCATCTTGGGCAAACTGATCCCCGCGGGAACCGGCCTGGCGCGCTACAACCGCGTCAACGTCGAGCCCACGCCTGAGGCGTTGGCCAGCTCCAACTATTCCGAGTTCGATTTCCGGGACGGGGAGGTCTCGCAGGACTTCCTCAACTCTCTGGAGAACATCGACTTCGGGATGCCTTTCCAGGAGTGACCGTCTCGCGACGGTGAGGCATGGATCGGACGATGATGAGCCTTCGACCGTGGCCTAAGCGGTCGTGAGTCCGATGGGGCGGGTCCGCGTATGAGCGCGGGCCCGTCCTTCGTCTGTCGGCGCCACCGAGGGAATCTGCGCCCGGCCCGTGTCAGGCCCTGCACTCAGGTGCAGCACGCTGATCACCCGGTGCGTGAGCTGGATCGCACGCCTATGCTGAGGCGAGAGAGTCACTGAGAAAGGAGCTGGGGAAGTGAAGAAATTCTTCAAGTTCGTGTTCGTCACGGGTCTGCTCGGAGTAGCGGGCCTGGTCGCCATTCAGTTCGATGGCCCGCGGAATTTCCTCAAGGATCTCGGCGTGCCACTGTAAGTACTGCAAGTAGTCGTCCTTTTCGCCCCGTCGTGTGGTCAGTCCGTTCGGACTGACCACACGACGGGGCGAAACTGTCTCCGCGCGAGGTCTGCTTCGATGCTCGCGCCGTCGACGCACGTTCACCGCTCTCGTCCACTCATGTCGACGCGTGTCGTTCGTTGGCCTCGGGACGCGTTCGGGTCCGGCCGCCGACGAGGATGGGGCGTCTGGTGGGGTGGCTGATTGCTCGGGGGAGCTGGCGCCGAGAGCGGCACAATCCGCCCGAATCGAGGAGTGGATTAGTCGATCTCGACGCACATGCCCATCAGAACGCGTCTCAGGGGCGAGGCATGCCTGGCGTCAGACAGAGACCCCTCTATGTCGAGGGTGAGGTGGGAATGCCGGTGCTGTTTGAGTCGGACAAGAAACCGGATAAGCCGATCTCGGTGAGGAAGGCGGCCGTTCTCATACCGCCCGGCACTGCGCCGGACATCACGGTTCCCCGCGTTGACGCACTGTTCTGGACCCGACTATCCTAGTGAGAGGTACCCGGACTCCGGGTCCATCGACTCGTTTCCGTCGGGTGCTTGGCATCCAGGATGGGAACACGCGGGCTTCGCTTCCGTCGGAGCTCCGGGCGTCATTCTCTGACCGACGCGAGCGAACCTCGGGCCGTCCCTTGGGCAGGCTTGTGGATCGTTCTCCGGCCATCATGGCACACCGGCCCCTGACGGACGACGTGCGTCTGCATGACGGGGCGGCGGATCCAGCATTCCGGCTGACTGAAACACCCGGGCGCATCCCGGGCACTCCAATCCGACGGCCGCCGGTCCCCAGGGGCCCCGACGAGCGGGGGTGCCTCCGACTGCGCCGCCACTGCACGAACAGAATCTGGAGAACCAGTGCCTACCATCCAGCAGCTCGTCCGCAAGGGCCGCAGCTCGAAGCGCTCGAAGGTGAAGACTCCCGCGCTCAAGGGCTCCCCCCAGCGGCGTGGCGTGTGCACCCGCGTGTACACGACGACCCCGAAGAAGCCGAACTCCGCACTTCGCAAGGTGGCGCGCGTGCGCCTGTCCAGCGGCATCGAGGTGACCGCTTACATTCCCGGAGAGGGACACAACCTGCAGGAGCACTCCATCGTGCTCGTGCGCGGTGGGCGTGTGAAGGACCTCCCCGGTGTCCGATACCGCATCATCCGCGGATCGCTGGACACTCAGGGCGTGCGCAACCGCCAGCAGGCCCGTTCCCGATACGGCGCGAAGAAGGAGAAGAAGTAATGCCTCGTAAGGGCCCAGCTCCCAAGCGTCCGCTCGTCGACGATCCGGTCTACGGTTCGAAGGTCGTCACCCAGCTCGTCAATCGTGTTCTCCTTGATGGCAAGAAGACCGTTGCCGAGCGCATCGTCTACGGCGCCCTCGAGGGCGTGCGCGAGAAGACCGAGCAGGATCCCGTGGTCGTGCTCAAGCGCGCCCTCGACAACATTCGTCCGGCCCTCGAGGTCCGCTCCCGTCGAGTCGGCGGCGCGACCTATCAGGTCCCTGTCGAGGTCCGTCCCGCCCGTGCGACGACATTGGCTCTGCGGTGGCTCGTCGACTTCTCCCGTCAACGTCGCGAGAAGACGATGACTGAGCGTCTCGCCAACGAGATCCTTGATGCCTCCAACGGCCTCGGTGCCGCTGTCAAGCGTCGTGAGGACATGCACAAGATGGCCGAGTCGAACCGCGCGTTCGCCCACTATCGCTGGTAATCCACGATCGACGAGGGCGACATCGCCCGTCGTCGGTTCCCGCCCGCAGGGCTCTGACCCACTGCTCGGTGCCGAACCAAGGACGACGGACGCATCGCCCTCGCCGAGTCGAGGGTGCCGGATTCACGCAACTTCTAACGAAGGACAGTCTCCGTGGCACTAGAGGTGCTGACCGACCTCACGAAGGTCCGCAACATCGGCATCATGGCTCACATCGATGCCGGCAAGACGACCGTGACAGAACGCATCCTGTTCTACACGGGCATCAACTACAAGATCGGCGAGACCCATGACGGTGCCTCGACGACCGACTGGATGGAGCAGGAGAAGGAACGCGGCATCACCATCACCTCCGCCGCGGTGACCTCCTTCTGGAAGGGCAACCAGATCAACATCATCGACACCCCCGGCCACGTGGATTTCACGGTCGAGGTCGAGCGCTCGCTGCGTGTGCTCGATGGTGCCGTCGCCGTCTTCGACGGCAAGGAGGGTGTTGAGCCCCAGTCCGAGACAGTGTGGCGTCAGGCCGACAAGTACGACGTGCCGCGCATCTGCTTCATCAACAAGATGGACAAGCTGGGTGCCGACTTCTACTTCTCGGTGCAGACGATCAAAGATCGCCTGCAGGCGACCCCGATCGTCATGCAGTTGCCGATCGGTGCCGAGAACGACTTCGAGGGCAACATCGATCTGCTCTCGATGAAGTCCCTGCGCTATCCGGTCACGGACGCTGACGGCAACCCGACACTGGGCGCCATCGTCGAGGAGGGGGAGATTCCCGCCGACCTCGTCGAGAAGGCTCAGGAGTATCGCGAGTCGCTGATGGAGGCTGCGGCCGAGGGCACGGACGAGCTGACCGAGGCGTACCTCGAGAACGGCGAGCTGACGATCGACCAGATCAAGGAGGGCGTTCGCGCCCTGACGGTCGCCGGCACGGCCTTCCCGGTCTACTGCGGCACCGCGCTGAAGAACATGGGCGTCCAGCCTGTGCTCGACGCGGTCGTCGACTTTCTGCCCTCCCCGCTGGACATGCCCGATGTCATGGGCTTCCTTCCCGGGCACGAGGAAGAAGGCGAGACGGAGTCGCGCAAGGCTGATGAGCACGAGCCCTTCGCGGCCCTCGCGTTCAAGATCGCGTCCCACCCGTTCTACGGCAAGCTGACTTTCATCCGGGTCTACTCGGGCAAGGTTGACGCGGGCTCTCAGGTCCTCAACTCCACCAAGGGGAAGAAGGAGCGCATCGGGAAGGTCTTCCAGATGCACTCCAACAAGGAGAACCCGGTCGACACGGCACACGCGGGTCACATCTACGCCGTCATTGGCCTCAAGGACACGACGACAGGAGACACGCTCAGCGCGATCGACAAGCCGATCATCCTTGAATCCATGACCTTCCCGAAGCCAGTCATCCATGTGGCCGTCGAGCCGAAGTCGAAGGCTGACCAGGAGAAGATGGGTCTGGCGATTCAGAAGCTGGCAGAAGAGGACCCGACCTTCACCGTCGAGCTCGACAAGGAGACCGGCCAGACCATCATCGGCGGCATGGGCGAGCTCCACCTCGACATCATCGTCGACCGCATGCGTCGCGAGTTCAAGGTCGAGGCGAACGTCGGAAAACCGATGGTCGCCTACCGTGAGACCATTCGCAAGAAGGTCGACAAGTACGAGTACACGCACAAGAAACAGACCGGTGGTTCTGGCCAGTTCGCGCGCGTGATCATCGCACTGGAGCCGCTGCCCATGGACTCCGAGGAAGACTACGAGTTCGTGGACAAGGTCACCGGTGGTCGTATTCCCCGCGAGTACATCCCTTCGGTCGATCACGGCATCAAGGACGCCATGCAGTCCGGGGTCCTCGCCGGTTACCAGATGGTCGATGTGCGTGCGACACTCCTCGACGGCGCCTACCACGAGGTCGACTCCTCGGAGATGGCGTTCAAGATCGCCGGTTCGATGGCACTGAAGGAGGCCGCGAAGAAGGCCTCTCCAGTGTTGCTCGAGCCGATCATGGACGTCGAGGTGCGTACGCCGGAGGAGTACATGGGCGACGTCATCGGCGACCTCAACTCCCGCCGTGGGTCCATCCAGTCGATGGACGAGCAGCACGGGGTTCGCGTCGTTCGCGCGAATGTGCCGCTGTCGGAAATGTTCGGATACGTCGGCGACCTGCGTTCCAAGACGCAGGGTCGCGCGGTGTACACGATGCAGTTCGAGAGTTACGCCGAGGTTCCTCGGAACGTCGCTGAGGAGATCATCGGGAAGTCTCGGGGCGAGTGAGTCCCACGGGGTCGGACCCGGCGGCTTCCGGGGGATCAAAACCCCTCGGAACCCGCAGGATCCCGCCCTCCACCAATAGAAAAACCCTGTAGGATCTCACGCCCCGCTGGTGTTAGAGTGACACCTAGCCCCCGGCTGAGAACATCTACCCGAGTCCAGGAGGACACAAGTGGCGAAGGCCAAGTTCGAGCGCACCAAGCCGCACGTCAACGTCGGCACGATCGGTCACGTTGACCATGGCAAGACGACGCTCACTGCAGCGATCACCAAGGTGCTGCACGACGAGTACCCGGATCTGAACGAGTTCACCCCGTTCGACCAGGTCGACAACGCTCCCGAGGAGCGCGACCGCGGCATCACGATCAACGTCTCCCACGTGGAGTACCAGACTGAGAAGCGGCACTACGCCCATGTCGACGCGCCGGGCCACGCCGACTACATCAAGAACATGATCACCGGTGCTGCCCAGATGGATGGTGCGATCCTCGTGGTCGCCGCCACCGATGGCCCGATGGCCCAGACGCGTGAGCACGTCCTGCTCGCCCGTCAGGTCGGCGTGCCCACGATCTTGGTCGCCCTCAACAAGGCGGACATGGTCGACGACGAGGAGATGATGGAGCTCGTCGAGGAGGAGACCCGCGATCTGTTGAACTCGCAGGGCTACGACGGCGACAACGCTCCGATCATCCGCGTCTCTGCGCTGAAGGCACTCGAGGGCGACCCGGAGTGGACCAAGAAGATCGTTGAGCTCATGGACGCCGTGGATACCTACATCCCGACCCCCGTGCGCGATCTCGACAAGCCCTTCCTCATGCCGATCGAGGACGTCTTCACGATCACCGGTCGCGGCACGGTCGTCACCGGCCGTGTCGAGCGTGGCAAGCTGCCGATCAACTCGGAGGTCGAGATCCTCGGCATCCGTCCGACGCAGAAGACCACGGTCACCGGCATTGAGATGTTCCACAAGTCGATGGACGAGGCTTGGGCAGGCGAGAACTGCGGCCTGCTGCTGCGCGGCACCAAGCGCGACGAGGTCGAGCGTGGCCAGGTTGTGGCCAAGCCCGGTTCGATCACGCCGCACACGACCTTCAAGGGCCAGGTCTACGTGCTGAAGAAGGACGAGGGCGGACGGCACAAGCCGTTCTTCACGAACTACCGCCCCCAGTTCTACTTCCGCACCACCGATGTCACGGGGGTCATCACGCTGCCCGAGGGTGTCGACATGGTCATGCCCGGTGACACCACTGAGATCGACGTTGAGCTGATCCACCCGATCGCTATGGAGCCCGGTCTGGGCTTCGCCATCCGCGAGGGTGGTCACACGGTCGGTTCAGGCCGTGTCACCGAGATCGACAAGTGATCTGATCCGGCTCGGTGTCCGATCCACGCGGGGACAGTGATTTCCCCTTCCCGTGAGGAGGACCAGCCCTGAGCGGCCGAGCTGGGTGCTCTGGAGGGGCCTTCCATCTCTGAGGAGATGGAAGGCCCCTTTTTGCCATGTCCAGGTGGAGAGACTCATGGGCTTGTCGGGTCCTCGTTTCGTCGTTCGTGTCTGAATCTCGGGACCGCGTCTCACAGCCGGATGAGGAATTTCCGTCACATTCATGGCCTCCCCGTATGCGCCGGACAACAGAATCCGGATGGGAGGTCGGACAATCGTTCGAACAATGCTGTTTCGATGAAGCATCATGCGAATGGCTGGAATGACCGATTGCGACAACTGGGCCCTGACTGAGGATTCTGTGCAGTTCGGGACTGCTCTGTCGTCGCCTGGAGTGGTTGTCGCCTCGGAAGGAACGATGACGGCCGACGGCGATGGGTTCCTCCAGCTCACGGACAACTTGGTGGGCAGGCCACCAACGTCCTCTTCAATCGCTCGATACGGCATCGGATTCTTCTTGATTGATGGCGATGACGCACGTGATTCCGCTGGCCCCACCGGGGACAGTTCGGGTGACGGGTTGGGCTCAGCGACGATCCACGGTCAGGAGGGTGTTGACCAAGGCGCACTGGGAGCCGGCCTCGACGTGTAACGACTTCTCCAGCCAGCCCCCCGTGGTGGGGAGAGAGAACGGCTCGGCTGTCAGTTCCCGTCAGCCGAACTCCGTGGTCTGCGCGGCGCGGGCGATGTCAAGGCCGGAAACTGCCGGCTCATCTCGACCGCGTTGGATTCTTCGGTGCACAAGCTGACGACCGTGGGACCTTTGGGACGCGGTGACGGAGCCGTCGGTTCCAGTGCAGACGAGTGAGCGTTCTTGTCCTCGACTGGTGGTCGGCATGCTGCCCACCTGATCCGGGAGCTGAGTGTCGACGCGCTCGTCGAGTCGCAGACTCCGTTGGGAGACGTCCTCGATTCGGTCGAGCACTCGTTCTCGATCACCGATGGGGACACCGCCGTGCAGGCTGAGGATGCGACGTCCACGCCCTCGCAGACGCAAGGGGACGGTACGGCCATCGACACGACGTGGAAGGCAGCGGACCACCTCGACTGGACCATCACTCAGCTGGTTCCGTCGCTCGCCCCCCGTGCGACTGTGAAGACCGTGAGCCTGAACGACCCATCGACGGGACCCCATACCAACGTTTCGGGCTTGCGGGTGATCACTGTCGATGGCAAGCAATTGATGGTCGCGGACTTCACCGATTCGAGCGAGGACGACACTGTCAGTGCCGCTTTCGCGATCTCCGGGCTTGGCGCCGCCAAGGCGAACGAACGCTTGTCCACCGGTCTCGGCGAGGACGAGGGACCCGGTCTCGACTATGACTCTCTGCTGCGGGCCGACGGGTCCGGCATGACGTCGCGACTGTGCATTCCGTCGATTGACCTCGACCTTCCGATCTACCACGGAACCTCCGATGAGACCCTGTTGCGGGGTGCCGGACATCTGGAGGGCACCTCGCTTCCCGTGGGAGGAGGGGCTGGGACCCACGCGGTGCTGGATGCCCATCGTGGGCTGGCGGCCGCACCGATGCTCACGAATCTGGACAATGTGACGGTCGGGGACACCTTCACGAGAGAAATCCTCGGCGAGGAACTGGTCGACCGGGTCACCGACAACCGAGTCGTCGATGTCTGGCACAGCGCTCGTCCCCGGACAGGACGTACCGCAAAGGCCCGGGATGTGCCGGGTCCCACCTCGTCCGGATTTCGCGACACGCCCGAGTGAGGGGTAGGCTGGCTCTTCGGTATCGAAGTGCGTGGGCGATCGGCATCCTGTCGTGGGATTCACAGTGCGTGGATGGCCCTCGGGCTTGAAGTGTTGCGTGAGTTTCTGCGAGACTGACGAGGTTGCCCCGCATGGGCGGGGCCGATCCAGACACTTTCTGGGCCGGGCTCAATGCCCTGGTTCTTTGGACAAGACAACGGTCCACCTCCCGGACAGTAGGGGGGAACCGCGGAGCAGTGTGCGTCGTTCTTTACGACACGCCCGAACGCGGGGGCCGGTGACGAAGCTGTACGAGAAGAGGTATGACGGCATGGCGGGACAGAAGATCCGCATCCGGCTGAAGTCTTATGACCACGAGGTCATCGACAGCTCCGCGCGCAAGATCGTGGAGACCGTGCAGCGCGCGGGCGCCACCGTCGTGGGCCCGGTGCCGCTGCCGACCGAGAAGAACGTGTTCGTCGTCATTCGGTCGCCCCATAAGTACAAGGACAGCCGCGAACAGTTCGAGATGCGCACCCACAAGCGTCTCATCGACATCATCGACCCGACGCCCAAGGCCGTCGACTCGCTCATGCGTCTCGATCTCCCCGCGGACGTCAACATCGAGATCAAGCTCTGAGGACATCTGCAATGACTACTGACACCAAGCAGAAGGCCGCGACGCCCGTCAAGGCGCTGCTCGGCCGCAAGCTGGGCATGACCCAGGTCTGGGACGCCGACGGCCGTCTCGTTCCGCTCACGGTCGTGCGGGTGGGCACCAACGTCGTGACGCAGGTGCGCACCGATGACGCCGATGGATACTCCGCCGTGCAGATCGGCTTCGAGAAGATCGATCCGCGCAAGGTGACCAAGCCCCTTGCTGGGCACTTCGCCAAGGCTGGCGTCGAGCCCGTCCGCCACCTCACCGAGGTGCGCACGTCTTCCGCTGACTCCTACGCTGCTGGCCAGGAACTCGATGCCACACAGTTCGAGGCGGGTCAGAGTGTCGACGTCTCGGGCAACACGAAGGGCAAGGGTTTCGCCGGCGTGATGAAGCGTCACGGTTTCGCCGGTGACCGAGCCTCCCACGGCGCGCACCGCAATCACCGCAAGCCCGGTTCCATCGGAGCCTGCGCGACCCCAGGTCGGATCTTCAAGGGCCAGCGCATGGCTGGCCGCATGGGGAATGTCCGCCGTACCGTCCAGAACCTGACGATCCAGGCCGTGGACACCGAGAAGGGCCTGCTGCTGATCAGCGGCGCCATCCCGGGTCCGAAGAACGGCGTCGTCCTGGTTCGCTCTTCCGCGAAGGGTGCGTGATCATGTCCGACACTCGTACCGTTGACGTCCTCGACGTCGCCGGGAAGAAGGTGGGTTCCACCGAGCTTCCTGCCGAGATCTTCGACGCTCCCACGAACATCCCACTGATCCATCAGGTCGTTGTGGCCCAGCTCGCCGCTGCCCGTCAGGGCACGCACGCGACGAAGACTCGCGGTCTGGTGTCCGGTGGTGGCAAGAAGCCGTTCCGCCAGAAGGGCACCGGCAACGCCCGTCAGGGCTCGATCCGCGCTCCCCAGTACAAGGGTGGTGGCACGGTCCACGGCCCGCAGCCACGTGACTACAGCCAACGGACCCCCAAGAAGATGAAGGTCGGCGCCCTGCGCGGAGCTTTGTCGGACCGGGCCCGCAACGGCCGCATCCATGTCGTCACTGCGCTGTTCGAGGGCGAGAAGCCCTCGACCAAGGCCGCTCTTGCTGCGCTGCGCGCGATCGTTGCCGAGCGTCCCGCCCTCGTCGTTCTGGAGCGCACGGATGAGTTGACGGCGCTCAGCTTGCGCAACGCTCCGGAGGCTCATGTGCTGTGGGCCGACCAGCTCAACACCTATGACGTCCTCGACTCCGACGACGTGGTGTTCACCCAGGGTGCCCTTGAGACGTTCCTGGGCACGAAGGAGGAGACGAAGTGACCACGCTCGAGGCGGGCAAGAACCCGCGCGACATCATCCTCAAGCCGGTCGTCACGGAGAAGTCCTCGGTCCTCATGGACCAGGGGAAGTACACCTTCGAGGTCGACCCGCGCGCCACCAAGACCGAGATCAAGATCGCCATCGAGAAGATCTTCGAGGTCAAGGTCGGCGCCGTCGCCACTCAGAACCGCAAGGGCAAGGTGTATCGCACCCGGGACGGCATCGGAAAGCGCAAGGACGTCAAGCGAGCGATCGTGACGCTGCGTGAAGGCACCATCGACATCTTCGGCGAGCAGGCCTGAGGCCCGGCGGAGAGGTAGAGGACAATCATGGGAATCCGCAAGTACAAGCCCACGACGCCGGGTCGTCGCGGCTCAAGTGTGTCCGACTTTGTCGAGATCACGCGTTCCGAGCCCGAGAAGTCGTTGATCCGCCCGCTGCACAAAACGGGTGGTCGCAACTCGAACGGTCGCGTCACGTCCCGGCACCGCGGTGGCGGGCACAAGCGTGCCTATCGCGTCATCGACTTCCGTCGCAATGACAAGGACGGCGTGCCAGCCAAGGTCGCTCACATCGAGTACGACCCCAACCGCACCGCTCGCATCGCGCTGTTGCACTACGCCGATGGGGACAAACGATACGTTCTCGCTCCGGCCCGCCTGAACCAGGGCGATGTCGTCGAAGCTGGTCCCGCGGCCGACATCAAGCCCGGCAATGCGCTTCCGTTGCGCAATATTCCGCTGGGCACCGTCGTCCACGCCGTCGAGCTCCAGCCCGGTGGCGGCGCCAAGATCGCGCGGTCGGCCGGTTCCTCCGTCCAGCTCGTGGCGAAGGAAGGGCGTTTCGCTCAGCTCCGCATGCCGTCGGGTGAGATCCGCAATGTCGACATCCAGTGCCGCGCGACGATTGGCGAGGTCGGGAACTCCGATCACTCGAACATCAATTGGGGTAAGGCCGGGCGCATGCGCTGGAAGGGACATCGTCCCCACGTCCGCGGTGTCGTGATGAACCCGGTCGACCACCCGCATGGTGGTGGCGAGGGCAAGACCTCCGGTGGCCGGCACCCGGTCAGCCCATGGGGTCAGCCCGAGGGCCGCACCCGCCGTCCGAACAAGGCCAGCGACAAGCTCATCGTGCGTCGTCGCCGGACCGGCAAGAAGCGCTGATAGGGAGCTGGAACAATGCCGCGCAGTTTGAAGAAGGGCCCCTTCGTCGACGATCACCTGCTCAAGAAGGTCGATGCCGCCAACGAGTCCGGTTCGAAGAGTGTCATCAAGACTTGGTCCCGTCGATCGGTCATCACACCTGATTTCTTGGGTCTGACGATTGCTGTCCATGACGGACGTAAGCATGTCCCGGTGTTCGTCACCGAGTCGATGGTGGGTCACAAGCTCGGAGAGTTCGCGCCCACGCGGACATTCCGCAGCCACGACAGGGACGATCGCAAGGGGCGTCGGCGCTGAGCCGGCCCGTACGGAAGAAGAGGCAGGATTCCATGGAAGCCAAGGCGCAGGCGCGCTTCGTTCGCGTCACGCCCCAGAAGGCTCGCCGTGTCGTGAACGAGGTTCGCGACAAGGGAGCCCTCGAGGCCGCCGACATTCTGCGGTTCGCCCCGCAGGCCGTCGCTACCGATGTCCGCAAGGTGCTGCTCAGCGCTGTTGCCAACTCCAAGGTGAAGGCTGAGCTCGCCGGTGAGACCTTCAACGAGGCCGACCTCCGCGTGCTGGAGGCCTTCGTGGACGAGGGCCCGACGATGAAGCGTTTCCGGCCGCGTGCTCAGGGCCGCGCCGGACGCATTCTCAAGCGTACGAGCCACATCACGATCGTGGTGGGCACGAAGGACGACAAGAAGAAGGGAGACCGGTAATGGGTCATAAGGTCAATCCCACCGGGTTCCGCCTGGGAATCACCACTGACCACCGGTCTCGTTGGTTCTCCGACTCCACGACCAAGGGTCAGCGTTATGCCGACTACGTTGCCGAGGACGTCGCGATCCGCAAGACGCTCTCCGAGAGTCTCGAGCGTGCCGGCATCTCCAAGGTCGACATCGAGCGCACGAGAGACCGTGTGCGCGTCGACCTGCACACCGCCCGCCCGGGTATCGTCATCGGGCGTCGTGGTGCCGAGGCGGATCGTCTACGCCAGGGGCTCGAGAAGCTCACGGGCAAGCAGGTCCAGCTCAACATCCTCGAGGTGAAGAACCCCGATCTGGATGCGCAGCTGGTGGCCCAGGGTATCGCCGAGCAGCTGGCTGCTCGTGTCTCCTTCCGGCGCGCGATGCGCAAGGGCATTCAGTCCGCTCAGCGTGCTGGCGCCAAGGGGATCCGGGTGCAGGTTGCCGGTCGCCTGGGTGGCGCAGAAATGAGTCGGTCGGAGTTTTACCGCGAGGGGCGCGTGCCGTTGCACACGCTGCGCGCATACATCGACTACGGCCTGTTCGAAGCCCGCACGACCTTCGGGCGCATCGGCGTCAAGGTGTGGATTTACAAGGGCGACATCACCGAGCACGAATTCGCCCGTCAGCAGGCTGAGCAGCAGGGCCGTGGCGGACGCCGTGGTGACCGTCGTGGTCCACGCCGCGGTGGTCGCTCCCAGGACAGCAGCCAGGCGCAGCATCAGGCCCCAGCGGCCGCTGCTCCTGCAGAGACCGGAACGGAGGCCTGAGCCCCGATGCTCATTCCCCGTCGGACAAAGTTCCGCAAACAGCACCGTCCGCATCGCACCGGCACCGCCTCCGGCGGTACCGAGCTGGCCTTCGGCGATTACGGGATCCAGGCGCTCGAGGGTGCCTACATCACGAACCGTCAGATTGAGGCGGCCCGTATCGCGATGACCCGTCACGTCAAGCGTGGTGGCAAGGTGTGGATCAACATCTTCCCGGACCGCCCGCTGACCAAGAAGCCCGCCGAGACCCGCATGGGGTCCGGCAAGGGCGCCCCCGAGTGGTGGGTCGCGCCCGTCAAGCCCGGACGCATCCTGTTCGAGCTTGGTGGCGTCCCGGAGCCTCTGGCCCGCGAGGCCATGCGCCGTGCCCAGCATAAGCTTCCGATCAAGACCCGTTTCGTGGTCCGTGAGGGTGGTGACAACTGATGGCCGAGAAGGGTCTGACCACCGCCGACCTGGATGCCATGGACGATGCGCAGCTGTCCAAGGAGCTCGAGAAGTCGAAGGCCGAGCTGTTCAATCTGCGTTTTTCGCAGGCCGTCGGCTCGCTGGAGGATCACGGTCGAATGAAGACCGTGCGCCGTGACATCGCCCGGATCTACACCGTCGCGCGTGAGCGGGAGCTTGGCTTCCGCACCGCCCCGAGCATCGAGGAGTGAGTCGAGTGTCCCAGAGCACCGACCAGGTCGTGCGCAACGACCGTAAGGTCCGTCGCGGGTACGTCACCAGCGACAAGATGGACAAGACCGTCGTCGTCGAGATCGAGGACCGTGTCAAGCACGCCCTCTACGGCAAGGTCATGCGCAAGAGCAAGAAGGTCAAGGTGCACGACGAGGCCAATGAATGCCGCGTCGGGGACCTCGTCCTCATCATGGAGACCCGACCACTGTCGGCCACCAAGCGCTGGCGGGTCGTCGAGGTCCTCGAAAAGGCGAAGTGACCTTCGTCCACAAGACCATCATCCGTTCGGCCAGGCTCGCGATGTGGGGGAGGACCCCAGAGCGTGAGAACCGGCTCGACGACAGGAGTCACACAAAATGATCCAGCAGGAGTCGCGACTGAAAGTCGCTGACAACACGGGGGCGAAGGAAATCCTCACCATCCGTGTTCTCGGTGGCTCGGGTCGGCGCTACGCGGGTATCGGCGACACGATCGTCGCGACCGTGAAGGACGCCATCCCCGGCGGCAACGTCAAGAAGGGGGACGTCGTCAAGGCGGTCATCGTGCGTACGCGCAAGGAGACCCGCCGCCCCGACGGTTCTTATATCCGTTTCGACGAGAACGCGGCCGTCCTCCTCAAGAGTGACGGTGAGCCTCGCGGAACGCGCATCTTCGGCCCGGTGGGCCGCGAGCTGCGCGACAAGAAGTTCATGCGAATTGTCTCTCTCGCCCCGGAGGTGATCTGATGGCGGCCAAGATCCGCAAGGGTGATCTCGTCGAGGTCGTCCGTGGCCGGACGTCCGACGAGACCAAGCTCGCCGAGCGTAATGCGCGTCGTGCCGAGGACGGCCTTGAGCCGATCAAATCCGGGGACAAGGGCAAACAGGGACGCGTCATCAGGGTGTTCCCCGCTGAGGAGAAGGTTCTCGTCGAGGGCATCAACCTCAAGACGCGTCACGTGCGTCAGGGGCAGACCGAGACGTCGACGGGCGGCGTCGAGACCATCGAAGCCCCCATCGCACTGTCGAAGGTCGCCCTCGTCGACCCCGACACGAAGCAGCGCGTCCGCGTCGGCTTCCGTGAGGACTCGGTTGAGCGTGAGGGGCGTACCCATACGGTGCGTGTCCGCGTGAGTCGTGGCGGAGCAGCCCGCGGCATCGAGCAGGGCAAGGAGATCTGAGCATGGCCCCGCGTCTCAAGGAAAAGTACAACTCGGAGATCCGCACGGCCCTCCGCGACGAGTTCAAGCACGGCAACGTCATGGAGGTCGGCGGTCTGGTCAAGATCGTCGTCAACATGGGTGTCGGCGAGGCCGCTCGCGATTCGAAGGCCTTGGAGGGCGCCATCCGCGACCTTACTCTGATCACCGGACAGAAGCCGGTGACCACGAAGTCCAAGAAGTCCATCGCCCAGTTCAAGCTGCGCGAGGGCCAGCCGATCGGCGCTCACGTCACCCTGCGGGGCGACCGTATGTGGGAGTTCCTTGACCGTCTGCTCTCCACGGCGCTGCCGCGGATCCGTGACTTCCGCGGTCTTTCCTCCAAGCAGTTCGATGGTCACGGCAACTACACCTTCGGTCTGACTGAGCAGTCGGTGTTCCACGAGATCGATCAGGACTCGATCGATCGCGTGCGGGGCATGGACATCACGGTCGTCACCACGGCCGCCACCGACGAGGAAGGGCGCGCTCTGTTGCGTCACCTCGGCTTCCCGTTCAAGGAGGACTGATCCATGGCCAAGACGTCCCTCAAGATTAAGGCGGCGCGTGCCCCGAAGTTCGGCGTGCGGGCCTACACCCGGTGCAGCCGGTGCGGTCGTCCGCGCTCGGTGTACCGCAAGTTCGGACTGTGCCGCGTCTGCCTGCGCGAGCTCGCTCTCAAGGGCGAACTCCCCGGCATCACCAAGAGCAGCTGGTAACACACTCACGTCGTAGGTCCCGGGACACCCGGCGGAAACCGCGACGAGGAAGGGGAGAACTCCCCCATGACAATGACTGACCCGATCGCAGACATGTTGACACGTCTGCGCAACGCGAACACGGCGTACCACGACGCGGTCTCCATGCCGTACTCGAAGCTCAAGGCCGCGATCGCCAACATCCTGGTCGAGGAGGGGTACATCTCCTCCTCGAGCGTCGAGGACGCCCGTGTCGGGCAGACGCTCACGCTCTCCCTCAAGTACGGATCGCACCGCGAGCGCGCGATCGAGGGACTCCAGCGTGTGTCCAAGCCCGGACTTCGCGTGTACGCCAAGTCCACCAACCTGCCGAAGGTCCGCGGAGGCCTGGGCGTGGCAATCCTGTCCACGTCCTCTGGTCTTGTGACGGATCGTCAGGCAGTCGACAAGGGCGTGGGCGGGGAAGTCCTCGCCTACGTCTGGTGATGAGGAGGCAGAACAATGTCGCGAATCGGTAGGAATCCCATCACCATCCCGGCTGGTGTCGAGGTCACGGCGGACGGCTCGACCGTCACCGTCACGGGACCGAAGGGTCAGTTGACCCACGAGGTCGCCTCGCCCATCACGGTTGCCATCGATGGTGGCGTCATCACGGTCTCCCGTCCGGATGACGAGCGCACGTCGCGCTCGTTGCACGGCCTGACCCGGACGCTCATCGCCAACATGATCATCGGCGTGACCGAGGGCTACTCCAAGCAGCTCGAGATCACCGGAACCGGCTACCGCGTGGTTGCCAAGGGCGCGGACATGGAGTTCTCGCTCGGTTTCTCGCACCTGGTGCCGGTCAGCGCCCCCGAGGGCATCCAGTTCACCGTCGACTCGCAGACCAAGTTCACGGTCGCGGGCATCGACAAGCAACTCGTCGGCGAGACGGCTGCGCGGATCCGGAAGCTGAAGAAGCCGGAGCCCTACAAGGGCAAGGGCATCCACTACGTGGGCGAGAACATCCGCCGCAAGGTCGGAAAGGCTGGTAAGTGATGTCGTACACCGTGAAGGGCAAGGGCAAGGTCGTTGCGCGCAAGCGTCGCCACCAGCGCCTGCGCAAGAAGGTCACCGGCACCACGGAGCGTCCCCGCTTGGTCGTCACCCGGTCCAATCGTCACATGATCGCCCAGGTGATCGACGACACCGTCGGCCACACGCTGGCGTCAGCCTCGACGTTGGAGGACGAGTTCGCCACGGCAGAGGGCACGAAGGTCGACAAGGCGCGCCGCGTGGGCGCACTGGTCGCCGAGCGTGCGAGGACGGCCGGCATTTCGGCCGTGGTCTTCGACCGCGGTGGCAACAAGTACCACGGCCGCGTCGCGGCTGTCGCGGAGGCCGCTCGCGAGGGTGGGCTCGAGCTGTGAGCGCGACTGAGGAAATGGAGAGCAACTGATGGCTGCACCGCAGCGAGGCAGGAACGGTCAGGACAGCTCCGCTCGGACGGGTGACGGCGAGCGCCGTGACAACCGTCGCGGGGGGCGCTCTGACCGCCGCGACAATCGTCGCAACGAGGACAAGAACCAGTACATCGAGCGCGTCGTCACGATCAACCGCGTTTCCAAGGTCGTCAAGGGTGGACGTCGGTTCTCCTTCACGGCTCTGGTGGTCGTGGGCGACGGCGAGGGCACAGTCGGTGTCGGATACGGTAAGGCCAAGGAAGTGCCTGCGGCGATCGCCAAGGGCGTTGAGGAGGCAAAGAAGAGTTTCTTCCGCGTTCCCATGGTCCGCCGTACCATCACGCACCTCGTGCAGGGCGAGGCTTCTGCCGGTGTCGTGCTCCTGCGCCCGGCGTCTCCAGGAACCGGCGTCATCGCCGGTGGTCCGGTGCGTGCGGTCCTTGAGGCCGCCGGTGTCCAGGACGTGCTGACGAAGTCGCTGGGCTCCTCCAATGCGATCAACATCGTGCACGCCACCGTTGATGCGCTCAAGCAGCTCGAGCAGCCCGAGGCTGTAGCGGCTCGTCGGGGTCTCCCGCTGGAGCGCGTCGCCCCCGCCGCCATGCTGCGTGCACGGGCTGAGGGCGACGCCGAGAAGCGCGCGAAGGCCGAGGGCGCTGAGGCGTCGAAGGCCGCCGCAGGGGTGAACGAGTGATGGCAAACCTGAAGATCACGCAGGTCAAGTCCACGATCCGCGCGAAGCAGAATATGAAGGACACGCTGCGCACCCTCGGGTTGCGCAAGATCGGCCAGAGCGTCGTGCGTGAGGATGTGCCCACCGTGCGTGGTGCGATTCTCACAGTGCGTCACCTGGTCACCGTAGAGGAGGTCGACTGACCATGGCAGACTCCGCCTCCACGACGACCGGCGATGCCGGTTCGGAGAAGGTCCAGATCCTCAAGCTCCACCATCTGCGGCCTGCTGCGGGCGCCAAGACCGCGAAGACCCGTGTGGGTCGCGGTGAGGCGTCCAAGGGCAAGACCGCAGGACGTGGAACGAAGGGAACCAAGGCCCGCTATCAAGTGCCAGCGCGCTTTGAGGGTGGCCAGATGCCGCTCCACATGCGCCTGCCCAAGCTGCGCGGTTTCAAGAACCCGTTCCGGGTCGAGTACCAGGTCGTGAACCTGGACAAGCTCCAGCAGCTGTTCCCGGAGGGCGGGAAGGTTACGGTCGACGACCTCGTCGCCCGTTCGGCCGTCCGCAAGGGCCAGCCGGTGAAGATTCTCGGATCCGGCGACGTCACCTCGAAGTTCGAGATTGAGGCCGACTCCTGGTCCGCTTCGGCTGAAGAGAAGATCACGAAGGCCGGCGGCACCCTTTCGGTGCGCTGACCTGACGCGAAGGGGGTGGTCCGGACTCGGTCTGGGCCGCCCCCTTCGTGCATTCCTTCCCCG
>JAATFD010000017.1 GCA_015655375.1 Actinomycetales bacterium | reverse complement strand
TTCATCCGACCGGCCCCGTCCTCATCGACTTCGGTATCGCCATGGGCGAGGATGACGAGCGGCTGACCAGTACCGGCCTCGTCTCTGGGACCGCTGGGTACACCGCTCCCGAAGTCCTGCGCGGTGGCGAGGCCAACCAGGCGACCGACTGGTGGTCCTGGGCCGCGACGCTGCTGGAAACGGCCCACGGACGTCCTCCCTTCGGCGGGGGAGACTCCCGTGCCGTCATGCTGCGCGTCCTCGAGGGCGATCCTGATCTGGCCGGTCTGCCGGTCGTCGTGGCGAACGCCTTTTCGCGTGCGTTGGCCGTCGATATGTCCACGAGACCGGATCCCTGTGAGGTCGTCGATCTCCTGTCCGATCCAACGAACTGGCGCGGGGACCGCGTCGATCCCGATCCCACGTCGGGCCGCGCCGAGATCCTCTCCCAGACGACCGGCACGGCCACCATCGACGCCCCAGGGCAAGCGACGGAGCTGCTTCCGCCTGCGCAAGGGGAGTCGGGCCCGTTGACCGAGGCCCGCACCTCGGTGACGGAGCCGCCGCTGCTCGAGACACGCACGCTCCCCACGGGTGCGGCACCCGGGTGGACGGCACTGCCGCCGGCTTCGAGTTCGCCGGCCACGTCACCTGCGACTGCCTGGCCGACGCCCGTCGCACCCGGGCCTCCGCCCTCGACTCCGGTCGCCGGGCAGGCGGGGATCGCGCCCTCCGGGCTGTCCTGGATGCCGATCCTGCCCTACGTGGCCCGTCGGCCACGCACGACGCTGGGCTCGGGCCTCGTCCTCCTGGCGGCACTCGCGGCTCTGCCCGCGATGGCCGAGGGGCCCGGTACCGTGATCGCCCTGATTGTCGTCGCTCTGCTGTCGGTCCTCGGGGCGGGCGTCTCCTGGAGAGAACGACGACGGGTGCGATTCGGGTCGGTCCGCTCCTCGGACACTGGGATGTCGGTGCTCGCGATGCCACTACATATCCTGCGGGCGATCACCGGTGAACTGGTTGGACTCGTCGTCGGTGTGATCGTGGCGAGCGCCGTGTGGGTCCTCGCGCTGCGCACCCCGTCGGAGCCGCTGACCTGGCCGTTCGACCTCGTCACCGAAGGCGTCGTGCCGTCGGAGGCCTTCGACTACACGAATTCCCTGCGGGTGCTGACGATCATCTGGGGGCTCAGTGCAATCGTCTTGCTCGTCATGTGGTGCCTGCCCACGGGCCGGAATCTGCGCGACGGGACCTCGGTGGTGGTGCGGATCCTGCTCCCTCCTGTGTGGTCGAGGATCGTCTTCTGTGTGATTGTTGTCGCGATCCTTGTCCTGACGTGGTTCGTCGTCAGCGGCGGGAGATTATGACCCGCCGTTGACGACGAACCCTCGGTAGTCTTGGTCACCGCAACCGATTCGGCGGAAGGAACATCCATGGCAAAGAAGAGCCCGGCTGTCGCGGACTCGACGCGCGCGAAGGCCCAGGCGATGCGCGAGGCCCAGGTCCGCAAGGATCGCCGTATGCGTGCGATCATCATCGGGGTCGTTGCGGTCCTGGTGGTGGCGATCGTCGTTGCGGTCGTGGCGGTGGTCGCGCAGCAGAAGAACTCACAGTCTCAGGCACAGACGGGAACCTCGCAATCGGGGGACGTGTCCTTGCTCGGCGACTACGCGAGCGGTCAGCCGGTCCTGGTCTCGCATGTGGGCGTCGGTCAGAAGGACGACTCGCTGCCCACGCTGACGGAGTACTTCGACTACAGCTGCCACGTGTGTGCCGCGGTGGATGTGGCGGCGGGACCGGACATCAGCCAGTTGGCGGTGGGCGGGTCGTTCAACATTGCCTATCAGCCGGTGACGACGGTGGGAATGGACTACGAGATGCCGGCGACCTCGGCCTCGTTGATCGTTGCGCAAAAGGATCCCAGCCACTGGTTGGATTTCCACCATGCGCTGCTGTCCTACTTCAACGATCAGTTCACGTCGGGCAATGGTACGGTGATCCAGGACTCAGACAAGTCGTATGCGCAGGTCAAGACCATTGCGCAGGAGGCAGGAGTCTCCCAGGACGTCATTGACGCATTACCCCTGGACATCGTCACGTCCTATCTGAAGACGACGACGAGCGCATGGACCTCGGCTTCGTTCGAGGGACGCGACACGAGCAGCTTCGGGACTCCCGAGTTCGTCAAGGACGGCAAGACCGTCATCTCGCTGACGTCGACGACCGACAAACAGGCGATCCTCAGCACGATCACCTCGGGAATGGCGTCGGTTTCACAGTGAGCAGGTCCCCGCGCACGTCCGCGGGGATTGGGCCTCCCGGTGGATCGCATGGCACACTGGGGGACCGCGCCACCTTAGCTCAGCTGGTAGAGCACCCGCCTTGTAAGCGGACGGTCGCGAGTTCGAGTCTCGCAGGTGGCTCCACTTCGGCACCAAGGAGACGACCATGGGCGACGAGGCCGCGGGGTCCGGAGCGACGACGGACGAGTCGGTTCGCCGGGCACTGGATGACAACCGCGCGAACTGGGATGGGCGCGGCTCGGGGCGCGTGACGTCCACGGGCTCGACTTCTCGCCGAACTCCCTGGCCCATGCTCGCGACATTGCGGCGCGGGCCGGCGCCGACATCACCTTCGTCGAGGGAGATGCACGATTCGCCTCCTCGGTGATCGAGCGGCACTTCACCGTCATCGTCACCTCGATCGGCACGATCGTCTGGCTGCCCGAGCTGGAGAATTGGGCGCGGTCGATCGCCACCCTGCTGGAGCCGGAAGGCGTCTTCGCGATCCGCGACGACCGTCCGTTCCTCGGGGCTCTCGATTACCAGGGATGGACGGTCACGGGCTCCTACCTGTCCAGTGCGGGGGAGAACGTCTACGAGGCCGACACGACCTACTCGATGTCCGAGGACGGCGAGCGGGAAGGGCAGGGCAGCATTGTCCATACGACGAACCACGAATGGCGGCATGACCTCTTGGAGATCGTGATGGCCTTGATCAACGCCGGTCTGCGAATTGAGTCGCTGGGGGAGCACCCGGCAGTGGACTGGAAGGGCCTGGACGACCTCGTCGAGACGCTCGATGGGTGGGCCGTTCCCGAGGGCGGCCCACCCATTCCGTTGAGCTACTCGATCGTGGCGCGCAAGCCTGCAGAGTGAGGGAGTCGAGCCGCTCACGCAGGCGGCGCGCCCACTGTTTCCTTCGGTTCAGAACGGCGGATCCCACTGACACCTGTGGATACAGGAATCGTGCGATGGCCGACTTTCCTCAGGGCAGGCGCCAGTCAATGGGGGTCGCGCCCTGGGCCTCGAGCAGCTGGTTCGCCCTCGAGAACGGCTTCGAGCCGAAGAACCCGTAGCGCGCTGACATGGGTGAGGGGTGCGGCGACTTGACGATCGGCGTCGATCCGAGCCGGGGAGTCAGGCTCTGCGCGTCGCGGCCCCACAGGATGGCGACCAGTGGAGTCCCCCGGCCGACCAGCGCATCGATCGCGCAATCGGTGACGTCCTCCCAGCCGCGGCCCCGGTGAGAGGCGGGCTTGCCGGGTCGCACGGTGAGCACCCGGTTGAGCAGGCACACGCCTTCGCGTGACCACGGGGTGAGATCCCCCGAGGTCGGCCGCGCAGCGCCGAGGTCGTCAACGAGCTCGGTGAAGATGTTCTGCAGGGAGCGTGGGGGAGTCACTCCCGGTGCCACCGAGAAGGACAGCCCCATCGCGTGACCCGGAGTGGGGTAGGGGTCCTGACCGACGATGAGGACCTTGACGTCAGCGAAGGGGTAGGTGAAGGCGCGCAGGACATCGGTGCCCGCGGGAAGGTATCCATTGCCCGCTGCCGTCTCTGCACGCAGCATCTGGCCGAGTTCATGGACGCGGCCCTCGACGGGGGCCAGGACCGTGGCCCAGCCCGGGTCGAGGATCTCGGACAATGGATGTGCAGTGGTGGCGCTCACGTCGATCCACCATAGACGAGGACGGCACCGGAGCGGTCGTCGGATCGAATCGTGTTTGGCCGGAGCTCGGTCAGAGTTCGGTCCGTGCGGCGTGCGTGAGGCCCGTTTCTCCAATGTGCCGCTAGTCTGTCCTCGTGAGCTCTCAGTACCCGAAGGACGAATTCGACCGCGCGGGCGAGGACATGCCCGTGGGCATGCACCGCCCTCAGCCCTCGAAGTGGAAGTCGGTCATTCCCTTCCTCGCCATCCTCGTTGTGGTTCCCCTGTTGGGATGGGGTGCGAGCATCCTGTTGACCTCGCGAGGCAACGACTCGACCTCGGCGGAGTCTGACTCCTCTCCTGTTATCAGCTCGCAGTCGAGCGAGGCTCAGGGCACCGCGTCGGAGGTCCCTCAGAGCGAGGCGGCCTCGGAGAGTGCCACTCCCAGCGAGAGTGCGTCCTCCACTCCGGAAGCGTCGGAGAGCGTGTCCTCGTCAGCCGTGGACTACAACGTCAAGATCTCCGTGCTCAACGGGACCGGCACGACGGGGTACGCGGCCAGCGAGGCCCAGAAGCTCAACACTGCGGGCTTCGCAGGAACCAGCGCGGCCAACGCCACGGGATGGGCCTCGCAGAGCTCGGCCGTCTATTATTCCGATCCGGACACGAAGTCCTCGGCGGAAGAGATCGCCCGGGTGCTCGACATCGCCACGGTGGCGACGGCGGACGACTCGGATCTGGGCAGCGCGGACATCGTTGTGCTCCTGCGCTGATCGCGAGCACCCCCACCCGGACCGGACATGCCTCGTGGATACTTGCGACCTGTTTCGAGCCTCACGATCGGCGTGCCTCGCGGGCAGAAGGTGGCGTGCCTCGCTGAGGAGGCAACTCGACGAGGGAGGCTGATTTGCTCGGATTGCGTCGGGTCGGCTCATGCTTGTGCCCCTGCAGTGCCAGTGACATCGCTCCTTTGTCTTGCACTCGTAGTGGTCGAGTGCCAGACTGTGTATTAGCACTCGCCAAGGCAGAGTGATAACAACCTGGGAATCCGGTGAGGTCGTCACCGGGGCGTGACCAGAACGTCCCGATGGCAACCGTCCGTCGCGGGCACCGGGCCCGATCCGCACCGCGGAAGGAACACACACAGCATGTCCAAGATCATTACCTTCGACGAGGACGCGCGTCGTGGCATGGAGCGCGGCCTGAACCTCTTGGCCGACACAGTTAAGGTGACGCTTGGCCCCAAGGGCCGCAATGTCGTCCTCGACAAGAAGTGGGGCGCCCCGACGATCACCAAGGACGGCGTTTCTGTCGCCAAGGAGATCGACCTGGAGGACCCCTTCGAGCGCATCGGCGCCGAGCTTGTCAAGGAGGTCGCGAAGAAGACCGATGACGTCGCCGGAGACGGAACGACGACTGCGACCGTTCTGGCCCAGGCCCTGGTCCATGAGGGTTTGCGCAACGTTGCCGCCGGATCCAACCCGATCGCTCTGAAGAAGGGCATCGATCTGGCCGTTGACGCGATCGTCGACCAGTTGCACAAGGACGGCAAGCCGATCGAGACGACCGACCAGATCGCCGCCACCGCGTCGATCTCGGCCAACGACCCGGAGATCGGCAAGCTCATCGCGCAGGCCTTCGAGAAGGTCGGCGCCGAGGGCGTTGTCACCGTTGAGGAGACCAACTCCTTCGAAACGACGCTGGAGACCACCGAGGGCATGCGTTTCGACAAGGGCTACCTCTCGGCCTACTTCGTCACCGACAACGAGCGTCAGGAAGCCGTGCTCGAGGATGCCTACATCCTCCTCATGGAGTCCAAGATCGCGAATGTCAAGGACCTCCTGCCCGTGCTCGAGAAGATCATGCAGACCGGCAAGCCGCTGTTGATCGTCGCCGAGGACATCGAGGGCGAGGCTCTGGCGACCCTGGTCGTCAACAAGATCCGTGGCACCTTCAAGTCCGCCGCCGTCAAGGCCCCGGGCTTCGGTGACCGTCGCAAGGCCATGCTGCAGGACATCGCGATCCTCACCGGTGGCCAGGTCATTTCCGAGACGGTCGGCCTCTCCCTGGAGAATGCCGACATCGACCTGCTGGGCCGCGCCCGTAAGGTCGTCGTCACCAAGGACGAGACGACCATCGTCGACGGCGCTGGCGAGAAGGACGCGATCGACGGCCGCATCCGCCAGATCAAGGCCGAGATCGACAATACCGATTCCGACTACGACCGCGAGAAGCTCCAGGAGCGTCTGGCCAAGCTTTCCGGTGGCGTGGCCGTCATCAAGTCCGGTGCTGCCACCGAGGTGGAGCTCAAGGAGCGTAAGCACCGCATCGAGGACGCGATCCGCAACGCTCGCGCCGCTTCGGAGGAGGGAATCGTCGCCGGTGGTGGCGTGGCCCTGATCCAGGCTGCCAACGAGACGCTCAGTTTGCTCAACCTCGAGGGAGACGAGGAGATCGGTGCGGGAATCGTGCGCATCGCCGTCTCGGCCCCGCTCAAGCAGATCGCGGAGAACGCCGGCCTTGAGGGCGGCGTCGTTGCCGATCGCGTCGCGGGCATGAAGTCCGGCTTCGGGCTCAATGCAGCCACCGGCGAGTATGGCGACCTGACATCCCAGGGCATCTCCGATCCGGTCAAGGTCACGCGCTCCGCTCTGCAGAACGCGGCCTCGATCGCCGGAATGTTCCTCACCACCGAGGCCGTCGTGGCCGACAAGCCGGAGCCCCCGGCTGCGGCTCCCGCCGGTGGTGGCGACGATATGGGCGGCATGTACTGATCCGGTCCCGTCATCGGGCCAGCGGTCGTCCGGCCGATTGAGTGTGTCCTCCCGCCCACAAGGGCGGGAGGACACGCCCGTTCAGGGCGTCGTTCCCGGGTCCCGGTTCGGCTCCCACTCAGCGTCCCATGAACAAGGCTGCTGATTCCGTCTCTGCGTCGGAGTAGACGCGGGCGGCCGACGCCAACTGGGTGGCGATTGCGTCGAGCGAGGCTTCGACCTGGGACTGTGTGGCCCTCCATTGCGCAGCGCACTCGGCGAAGTTCGCCGAGGCGAGGCCGCCCCAGGTCTCTTGAAGGGAGACGAGATCGGTCATCATGACCGCCACTTCTTCCCGGATCCGTTCTCCCGTTGCCGACGTCCGCGCCGCCGAAGCCGCGACCTCGTCAGAATTCACCGCAAAAGTTGCCATGGTTCACCCCTTTCCGGGTCTCCACGGTGGAGCCCGTCGGGGCAGACGCTAGGTGAGCTTAGGAAAAGCCGGTGCCGGAGATCCCCCGATCTGTGGACGGTGGCAGTCGGGTGCGACCTGTGGTGCACACGGGAGGCGGATGGGCCCAGCCTGTGGAAACAAGTCCTTTGGAGGGTTGTTCTGGGCTCAGCCTCGCGAGGGGCGGGAGGGCACATCGAGGGCGTCGATGGCAGTCTCCAGGGACGACGCGTCATCCTCGTCCGAGGTGGCCGCCGATCGGTCGTCGTCTGTCGTCTTCAGTGTCGGAAGGCGACCGGTCGTCGTACTCGGCTCGTCGGGAGCGGTCGAGCAGACGTTCTTCTTGAGATGGCGGCGTTTGATGATGATCGTCCCGGTCGAGCCGACCGGTTCTCCCTCCTCACCGGGTCCGGTGGCCAAGGGAGCCTCGGTGGTCTGCTCGAGGTCGTCCTCCTCGTCGACGGGCCGCGCCGCGGGGTCCGCGGGATCCAGCCGGGCAATGGCCTCGTCGACCTTGGCCAGTTCCGCTTCGAGGTTTTCCCGAGCCCGCGCCTCCCATGCTTGACCGCGCGGAGACTGAAAAACGGAGGGCCGCGAGAGAAGCCGGCGCACGATCAGACGCCGGGCACGCAGATAGGTGAGGTCGTCAACGTTGTATTCCTCGCGGAGCATCTGTCGATACTTCTTGTACTCCTGCGGCGTCGCGGCCAAAGCGGCGAGGTCCGCATCGACGAGGACCTGGGCATCCAGGTCGTCGCGGGGAGCGGTGTGGGTCGCCAGGATGATGATCAGCTCCCCGATGCGGGCAGCGACGTCCTCGCTGACTCCCAGAGCGGTCAGGCGATCGGAGGTGTGGGAAACGCAGGAGCGTGCGAGTACGACCGGGTCGGTGTCGACCAGCAGGGCGGCAGCAGCCGTATTGAGGACCGCGCCGTGATACCACGTCGCCACGCGCAGAACGTCCGGGTCGTGGGTCGTGGGCGCGAGCTCGTCGACTCTGGCGAGGACATCAACGAGGTGCCGGAGGTTGTGGACGCGACGACCGGGTTCGGTCCAGCGGTCCACGAGGTCGCGCGCCTCGCCGTCGAGGTCGGCCATCGGTGCGGTTGCACCGACCTCCTGCATGGCTTGGACGAACGATCCGAAGAGCCACTGAGGTGCTTCTGCACCCATGTGATCCACTCCTGTCCGGGAACAATACCGCCTCATGCTAGTCACATCCTGGTGGCGAGTCACGACGCGTGGTGGGCCTCACTGACGCCCGGTCCGGTATCCTCAGCGTCTTCCCTGATCGGGCCCACGTGAGGATCGTCGCGGTGGAGAGGCAACTCGATCCGCACGGTCAGCCCGCCTCCACGCGTGCGCGACAGTGTCGCCCCTCCGTGGTGGGCCGAGAGAATCCCGGAGACGATGGCCAGGCCCAGACCAGATCCCCCCAGCGAGCGGGACCGCGAGTCCTCCGCCCGGTAGAATCGCTCGAAGACCCGCTGCTGGTCACGGGCGGAGATCCCGGGTCCGTGATCGCGGAATTCGACGATGGCCTTGCCATCGGTCTCACCGAGGGCCAGCTCGACCGGCGATCCGGCGGGGGTGTACCGGTCGATGTTGCCGATGAGGTTCGTGAAGACCTGTTGGACCCGATCGCGGTCGGCGGACACGACCAACGTCATCGGGGGATGTCGTCCGGACAGGGACACGGTGCGCACCGACCGGGTCGGATCGAGCGCCTGCAGGTCGAAGGACGCGTTGTCCGCCAGCTTGACGAGGTCAACGTCGGTGAAGACCAATGCGCGGCCCTCATCGAGGCGGGCCAAGGTGAGGAGGTCCTCGACCAACGACCCCATGCGGGTCGCCTCCGACTGGATGCGTCCCATGACGTCGGGAACGCGCTCGTCGGGGACCCCGCCCATCTGATAGAGCTCGCCATAGCCGCGGATCGCCGCCAGAGGGGTACGTAGCTCGTGGGAGGCGTCGGAGACGAAGCGGCGGATCTTGAGTTCGGAGCGCTCGCGGGCCTCGAAGGACTGCTCGACCTGGGTGAGCATCGTGTTGAGCGACAACGCCAGGGAGCCGACCTCGGTGGATGGCGGCTCCGGGTTGACGCGCTGCGTGAGATCTCCCGCAGCGATCTTTCCTGCCACCGACTCGATGTTGCGCAGGGGCAGCAGGGAGCGCCGCACGAGGTAGTGGGCGAGTGTGCCGCCCAGGACGATGATGACGCCGGCCGCGATGAGGAAGTAGGTCCCGGTGTTGACCAGTGTGCGTTGGACGTCGTCGAGGGGCAGCGCGATCGTCATGACCCCGACGGGCGTGTTCGTGTCCGCGCGCACCAGCAGCACCGAGATCGCGCGCCACGTCGATCCGGCCTTGGAGGAGCGCACCGTGACGGCATCGGTGCGGGGAACCTGGATGCCGTTCCTGGTGGTTCCGATGGTGAGGAGTTCGGGGATCTCGGGTTCCCCATACTGATCGCGGGTCTGGTCCGAGATCTGGGTGGTCATGATCCACGAATCCTCTGAGAGCGGCGAGAGGACGGGACGCCGGATGTAGTACTGCGTCGGGACATTCGGTTGCGCGCTGGAGGAATCGGTGTCCGAGGTCTGGTTGGCGAGGCTTGAGGCGGAGGATGTCAGCTGCTCGTCGATCTGATGGATGAGATGCCTCTGCAACAGTCCGATCATCACGGTGCCGGACATCGCGAGCCCGATGGTGAGGAGCACGATGATCAGCGACACCATTCGGACGACCAGGGGCTTCGCGCGCCAGCTCTCGCGGGCGCTGTCGACCCAGCGCATGGGGCTAGTTCTCCTCGCGCAGGATGTATCCGACTCCGCGGCGAGTATGGATGAGCTCCCCGCTGGAGCCCTCGACGGCGAGCTTGCGCCGCAGATAGGAGATGTAGGACTCGACGATGGCGGCCTCGCCGTCCCAGTCGTATTCCCAGACGTGGTCGAGGATTTGCATCTTGGAGACGACGCGGCCCTCATTGATCATCAGGTAACGCAGGAGCTTGAACTCGGTGGGGGACAGGTCGATGTCCACGCCGGCGCGACGGACTTCGTGGGCATCCTCCTCGAGTTCGAGATCGGCGACGCGCAGCGTGCCGTCGTCCTCGCTGTTTTGACGAGTCCGGCGCAGGATCGCGCGGATCCGGGCGACAACCTCCTCGAGGCCGAACGGCTTGGTGACGTAATCGTCACCACCCACGGTCAGTCCTTGGATCTTGTCGCGCATGTCGTCGCGTGCCGTGAGGAAGAGGACCGGGACCTGGACTCCGGCTTCGCGCAGTCTCCGGGTCACGGTGAAACCGTCCATGTCGGGCAGCATGACGTCGAGAACCATCAGATCGGGGTGCTCCTCGACGGCCAAGTGATAGGCGCCAGCACCGTCCTCGGCGGACAGGACGTCGAAACCCGCGAAACGCAGGGAGGAAGCCAGAAGATCTCGGATGTTCGGCTCGTCGTCGACGACGAGGAGCCGGGCCTCGCCCTCGGCGGGTCGGGAATCAAGGGTCGTCATGGGGCTAGTGTCCCCAGTGAATCTGAGTGTTTGCTGTGAGTGAGGTGAGCGTGGCGTGGATGAATGGCGCAGGCATGCAACGGGGCGAGCGGCAGGCGGCGCAGCGGCAATATGGGAGGATGGAATCGGTGACGGCGTCGCCGTTGAGGAGCGAGGCCGTCCGATGACGAGCGGAAGGACAGCCGGTGGTCGATCCCTTGAACCCCGGAGACGCGGAGTTCCGTCCCGTCTCTGCTCGACTCGTCACGGTTCGGGTCGTGGGCCTGCTGGTCTGGACTCTCGTCCCTGCACTGGCATGCGCCGTGCTCGCCGTGGTGGTGACCCCATGGGTGTGGATCGGGACCGGAGTGTTCCTCGCCATCATGGTGTGGCTCCTGTGGTTGGTTCCTCATCAGGTCCGCGCCATCGGGTTCGCCGAGGGCGAGGACGAGTTCCTCGTGCGTCGAGGGATCCTGTTCCGCCGTCTGACCGTCGTGCCCTATGGGCGCATTCAATACGTGGACGTCAATGAGGGGCCGATCGCCCGACACTTCGGCATCGCCTCGATCACGTTGCACACCGCGTCGGTGGAGACCTCGGGAGCTCTGGACGGTCTTCCAGCGGAGGAGGCTGTCCGTCTGCGTGACATGCTCGCCCAGCGCGGGTCGGCCGAACTGGCGGGATTGTGAACGTCACGGGGGAGCCGGGGGGCAAGCGGACCAGCCGGGTCCGCGCTGTCGACGAGGGCGTGCCCGACGACCGCTGGCGTCGTGTCCATCCGGTCTCCCCGGTGCTCAACGCGTGGAAGGCGCTCGCGGCCGTCCTCGCGATTCTCGTCTGGCAGAACGCGGACACCGTCGCCCAGGTCCTGGCCTCTCCGTGGGCGAGTTCGCACGGACGTGCGTTCATCGTCGTGATCATCGTCGCCGGCCTTGCCGTGTTCCTGCTGATCGCGGGCGTCTACTCGTGGCTCGCCTGGCGTGCCACGTCCTACGCGGTCACCGACGACGCGGTCTGGTTCCGGTCCGGGATCCTTTTCCGCTCCCAGCGTCACGCCCGTCTCGATCGCGTCCAGGCCGTTGACCTCGTCCATCCGCTGCTCGGGCGGGTCTTCGGGCTGGGGCGGCTCAATGTCGAGGTCGCGGGAGGATCTGGGTCGAATCTGTCGATCGGTTACCTGACGACCCCGGTCCTGGAGGACCTGCGGGCGGAGATCCTTGCCCGCGCTGCCGGGGTGTACCTGGATTCGGCTGGGACCCACCAGCCCGATGCCGACGGTGGGGTCGGTGCCGCGATCGCGGGTGAGGACACCACCGATTCCCGGACGGGTTCGCACACCCGTGCGGGCGCTCCGGTCGCCGATGAGCGTCCTGTCTACGACGTGTCGACCGGAATGCTGCTCGGTTCCCTCTTCCTCTCGGTGGGCGTGATGCTCGGGATCATTGCCACCGTCGCGCTGGTCGTCGGGATCATCGTCGCCGTGGTCATCGCCGGCCCGGGGGTGCTGCTCGCCGCGTGGGCCTGGGTACCGATGGGAGTCGGACTCGTGTCCTACGTCTGGGGCCGTTTCTCCGGGGAGTTCGGTTTCCACGCGGCTGTCTCCGCCGACGGGATCCGCATCCGGCGAGGGCTGACGGAGTCCCGATCGCAGACGATCCCGCCGCGCCGGGTCCATGCGGTGCGTGTCGTTCAGCCTCTGTTGTGGCGCAGGCGTGGATGGTATCGCGTGACGATTGCGCAAGCCGGATATGGCCGAGATCATTCCGACGCGTCCTCGACGTCGTCCTCGACCGATGTCCTCCTTCCGGTCGGCACCCGGCGCGAGGCCGAGCTGGCGCTGTGGTTGGTCATCCGCGACCTCGGAGTCGAGGATCCCATCGGCTTCATCCAGGCCGGTCTGTTCGGGACGGGGGCCGATCACGGATTCCTTCCGAACCCCGAGAGCTCACGTCTGTTCGACCCGTGGGTGAGGCGTCGACGCGGGGTCGCGTTGACAGAGACGGTGCTCGCGGTGCGCGACGGGCGGTTGAGCCGGGAACTCCGACTCGCGCCGGTGGAACGTCTGCAGTCGGTCGCAGTGGAGCAAGGCCCCTGGCAACGCAAACGAGGTTTGGCGACCCTGCACATGCACGTCGTTCCGGGCCCAGTCCGGTTGCGTGCGGTCCACGTCGACGCGGAGGCGGCCAGTGCGCTGCTCGAACGGCTCCTGCCCCTGTCCCGCGTCAGGCGGGCGAGCGAGCCTCCGGAGAAGTGGATGATGCGGGTTTCCTCCGCCCTCGACCGGGTCGGGGTACCGGAGGCCGGCGTGGAGGGAACGGAGCAATGACGGCTCAACGGCCCGGGCGCCTCGGCGTGGGTGTCATCGGAATGGGGCATGTCGGACCGGTCCTGGGCTCGGCCCTGCGAGCAGCGGGGCACGCCCTGGTCGGCGTCTCCGCATCCTCCGATGCGGCCCGCGAGCGCGCCGACGCGATGCTGCCGGAGGTCCCGGTCCTCGAGGTCCCCGACCTCGTGGACCGGTGCGAGCTGGTCGTCATCGCGGTGCCAGACGACGCACTGGCTGGACTGGTCGCGGGACTGGCGGACCTGGGGGCGTGGCAGGCGGGCCAACTCGTCGTCCACACGTCGGGGGCGTTCGGCGTCTCGGTACTGGATCCGGCCCGCAGGTCCGGGGTGATTCCCCTGGCGATCCATCCCGCGATGACCTTCACCGGGACCTCCCTCGACGTCGCCCGCCTGGTCGGGACCCCGTTCGCCGTCACCGCGCCGGGGCCGGTCCTGCCGATCGCCCAGGCGCTGGTCGTCGAGATGGGTGGCGAGCCCGTCGTCGTCGACGAGGACCGTCGGGGGCTCTACCACGCGGGCCTCGCCCACGCGTCGAATCACTTGGTCACCCTCGTCTCCCAGGCCAGCCGAGTACTGAGCGACGCCGGCATCGACGACCCGGGTTCCTATTTGCGTCCCCTTCTCGAGGCCACGCTGGATCGTGCCCTGCGCGAGGGCGAGGCGGGCCTGTCGGGTCCGGTTGCCCGGGGGGATTCCGGGACGGTCGCCCACCACATGCAGTCCCTGCTCGATGAGGAGGACCTCGAGGACGTGGCTGACACATATGCCCAGCTCGCCCGCGCCACGGTTCGCATGCTTGAGGCCTCCCACCGGGTCTCGGAACGCGTCGCACTGGAGATCCTTTCCGCCCTCGTCCTCGGCGAGGAGTGAGAATGCGGGCGTGAGAACCGCCGCATTCTCGGACGTGCGGTCGCGCTCGCTCGCGCGCGACAATGGGGACCAAGACCCCCAAGGAGGGACGATCCGTGACCGCCACACCCGTCATTGCTCGTACGCGCGAGGAGCTCGCCCAGGCGCTCGATTCGCTGGAGGGCTCCCGCGCCCTCGTCATGACCATGGGGGCGTTGCACGCGGGGCACCTCCAGCTGGTCCGACGGGCCCACGCCCTCGCCGACCACGTCGTCGTCTCGATCTTTGTCAACCCGACCCAGTTCGCCCCCGGTGAGGACTTCGAGGCTTACCCGCGCACACTCGAGGCCGACGTCGCGGCCTTGTCCGAGGTTGGTGCCGACGTCGTTTTCGCCCCCGAGCCTTCTGAGGTCTATCCGGTCGAGCCTCGAATCTCGATCGATCCCGGTCCGATCGCCCGCGTCCTGGAGGGTGCGACCCGACCGACCCACTTGGGCGGAGTCGCGCTGATCGTCACGAAGGTGTTCGGCCTCGTGCGTCCCGATGTCGCGTTCTTCGGGCAGAAGGACGCCCAGCAGCTCGCGATGGTGCGCACACTCGTGCGCGACCTCGACCTGCCGGTGCGAATCGAGGGCGTCCCCATCGTGCGCGACGCCGACGGCGTGGCGCTGTCCAGTCGCAATCGCTACCTCAGCGAGGCCGAGCGTGTCCACGCTCGTGCGCTGTCCCGCGGACTCAATGCCGGTGTGTCCGTCGCCGAGGGAGGCCGGCCAGCCTCTCAGATCCTTGCCGCGGCACGAGGAGTCCTCGAGGTCGAGGACGGTGTCGACGTCGACTACGTGGCGCTGGTGGACCCACTGACGTTCGATGAGATCAACGATGTGACGGCGCCGGGCACTCCGGCGGTGCTGGTGATGGCGGCCCGTGTCGGATCGACCCGCCTGATCGACAACCAACCACTGACGATCGGCGGTGTGGCTGCGGGTCTGCAGGCCGAGTGCGTGCACGAGGCGGACGGACGTCCGGCGGACGGGACGGAGGCCGCGCGATGAGCGAGGTCCTGCGACCCATGATCCAGGGCAAGATCCACCGGGCGACGGTGACGTCGGCCGACCTGCACTACGTCGGCTCCGTGACGGTCGATGCGGATCTGCTTGACGCCGCGGACATCCGCGAGGGCCAGCAGGTCGACATCGCCGACATTGAGAACGGCAACCGCCTGACGACCTATACCATCGCCGGCGATCGCGGGTCGGGCGTCATCCAGCTCAACGGGGCCGCGGCCCACCTGATCAGTGTGGGCGACCTCGTCATCATCATGGCCTACGCTCAGGTCCCAGAATCCCAGCTGGATGAGTGGCGTCCCCACGTCGTCTTCGTCGATGGTGACAACCGCATCGTCGATCGATCGACTCAGGCCGGGATCGTGCCCGAGGACTCCGAGCGAGCTCGCGAGCTGGGACTGCGCTCGTCGCGCGGGGCGAACGCGGATCGGCGCTGACCCGGGGAGGGTGCCCCGCGTCCAGCCGTTACCATGGTGGGCGTGACTGAGCAGAAGACCGAGCCGACCAGCGCCCCCGCCACCGACAGCGACGATATCCCCGAACAGATCAAGGTGCGTCGCGACAAGCGTCAGCGTCTCCTCGACGAGGGGATCGCGCCCTACCCGGTGACCCTGCCCATCACCTCGACGATCAAGCAGGTCCGTGCCGAATACGCGGGGCTGGAGACGGGTGAGGAGACCGACGTCGTCGTCGGGATCGCCGGTCGCGTCATGCTGATGCGCAATGGAGGCAAACTCTGCTTCGCAACATTGCAGGACGGGGAGGGCACCCGCCTGCAGGTGATGCTCTCCGCGGCGGAGATCGGTATGGAGTCATTGGCCGCGTATAAGGCGGATGTCGACCTCGGCGATCATTTGTTCGTCCACGGGCGGATCATCTCCTCGCGGCGCGGTGAGCTTTCGATCATGGCGACTCGCGGTGAGGACGGGGTTCCTGCCTGGGAAATCGCGTCGAAGGCGATCCGTCCGCTGCCCAAGACCTACACCGCCGAGGACGGCACCGAGATGTCGCTGTCGGAGGACATGCGGGTGCGTCGGCGCTACCTCGACATGATCGTGCGCCCCGCCGCGCGCGACATGGTGCGTCTTCGCGCGAAAGTCGTGCGTTCTCTGCGGGACTACTTCGACGACGCCGGATTCGTCGAGATCGAGACCCCGATGCTCCAGGTGCTCCATGGGGGAGCAGCAGCCCGGCCATTCAAGACCCACATGAACGCCTACGACACCGACCTCTACCTGCGCATCGCCCCGGAGCTGTACTTGAAGCGTGCGGTCGTCGGCGGGGTCGACAAGGTCTTCGAGATCAACCGGAACTTCCGCAATGAGGGCGCCGACTCCTCGCATTCCCCGGAGTTCACGATGCTCGAGGCCTACGAGGCCTATGGCTCCTACGACACAATGGCCAGGCGGACCCGGGAGTTCATTCAGAAGTCCGCCCGGGACGCGCTCGGCACCGAGGTCGTCACCCTGCCCGATGGCACCGCCTACGACCTGTCCGGGTCCTGGGCCGAGATCAGCCTCTACGACTCGACGTCGGAGGCCGTGGGGCGCACGATCACTCCGGCCACGCCCCGTGAGGAGCTCGTCGGCCTCGCTGCGGAACTGGGCGAGGAGATCCCGGACCACTACGTGCCCGGCAAGATCGTCGAGGTCCTCTTCGAGAAGACGGTGGGCGACCACCTGTGGGCGCCGACCTTCGTGCGTGACTTCCCCGAGGACTCGAGCCCCCTGACCCGTGGACACCGCACGAAGGCCGGCGTCGTCGAGAAGTGGGACCTCTACGTCCGCGGGTTCGAACTGGCCACGGCCTATTCCGAGTTGGTCGACCCCGTCATTCAGCGGCAGCGTTTCGAGGCGCAGGCGCTGGTGGCGGCCGAGGGTGATCCAGAGGCGATGCTCCTGGACGAGGACTTCCTTATGGCGATGGAGTACGGCATGCCGCCGGCAGGCGGCATGGGCATGGGACTCGACCGCCTGCTGATGGCGCTGACGGGCCAGGGCATTCGCGAGACGATCACCTTCCCCCTGGTCAAGAAGGGCTGACTCTTCCTCCGCCGAGCCGCGCCTTCTCATCGCGTCGGATCACGCCCTCTTCCGGGTGCGAAGCGCGCCCTCGGCCGATTGCTGCAACGTGTGTTCAGCCCTGTTGCGGCGACGCCTCCTCGGGTACCGTGACCTCACCACGTCTCACCGGGGAGAGGGCCACTCATGGAGTTGGGGATCAGAGGGCGCATCGCTCTCGTGTGCGCGTCGACGTCGGGACTCGGGCGGGCCAGTGCAGAAACTCTCGCGGCCGAGGGCGCAGATGTTGCCCTCGTCGGACGTCGGATGCAACGGCTTGACGAGGTCGTCGATGGCATCAACCGAGGCTCGGGAGGACGCGCCATCGGGATCGCGGCGGACCTGCTCAGCGCCGAGGGCCGTCGGGAGATCGTCGGGAACGTTCGCCGTGAGCTCGGCGAACCGGACATCCTCGTTCTCAATGGTCCCGGACCCCGTCCCGCCACCGCGCTCGACGTGACACCGGACGAGGTCGAGGTCGCGCTCGGAGCCTTGGTCGTGCCGCATGTCGCCCTTGTGGAGGCGTTTCTGCCACACATGCGCGAGCAGAAGTGGGGCCGGATCGTTGCCGTGGGATCCAGCTCGGTCGATGTCGGGATCCCGACGTTGGCGCTGTCGACGATGGGCCGGTCGGCATTGGCAGGGTGGCTCAAACTGCTGAGCTGCCAGGTTGCCGCCGATGGGGTGACTGTGAACCTGGTGCTGCCGGGCCGCATCGCGACCGACCGGATCGCCCAGCTTGACGCCGCGACCGCGCAGGCAGCGGCGATCTCGGTCGGGCAGGTTCGAGCGGATACGGTTGCGGCGATTCCGGCCAGCCGGTTGGGCACGCCCGCAGAGTTCGGGGCGATTGTCGCGTTCCTCGCATCCCTTCCTGCCGCCTACATCACGGGGACAGCTGTGCGGATCGACGGCGGGGCGACCCCGATTCTGTAGCCGCCCGACGGATGGCGTCCATCGTTGATGGGAACGGGCGACCCGTCCCCGGCGCCGTCGGATGTGCGGTCCGACCCCGCTCTCGATGTGCCTCACGAGCAGAGAACGGCAGTCAAAGTCCGGAGTCGTGGGAGCGTTGTTCGGCCCGTGCGAGTGCTTCGAGGGCGGCGGCGGCCTCGTCCAGCGAGCCGATCGGGCGGCATCCGCGTGAGGTCCAATAGGCGACCTTCGCTGGTTCCTCGCGCGCCAGACGCGTGCCCCGCATGAGCAGCACCGGCACTGGCTTGCGAGCTTCGGCCATATCGCGCAGGAGGCGGAACCACATGTTGCGCAGCGGTGAGCGCGCGATGCACAGGGCATCGGCGAGGACGCCCTCGTCCTCCAGGCGGTGGACGAGCTCTGCGGCGAAGATCCCCTCGGCAATGAACAGAGGAACGTCCTCGTCGAGAACCATTCGACGTGTGGCCGTACGCCGGTTCGTCGGGATGTCATAGATGGGGACCTCGGTCTGCCCGGTCCGGCACAGGTCGAGGAGTGCCTGCATCGCGTCGTCGGCGTTCCAGGACCTCGGATCGTCCCAATCGACGAGGCCCTCGCGCAGCATCGGCATTCCGGTCTCGTCACCATCGCGGTAGAAGTGGTCGAGGGAGAGAGACGTGATTCCGGTTCGCGTGGTGAGCGATGTCTTGCCCGATCCTGACGGCCCGGTGAGGATGACGACCCGCGCACGAGGGCGACGCACGCCGGCGGGGATGTCGAAGAGCCCATCCTGGTCGGCCGAAGTCCGCGGCGGTTGGGTGATCGTGTTCTCTTCGTCCGTGTCGTCGTCAGGATCGAAGAGTCCGCGGTCGCCGTGCATGGATCAAGGATAGGCGGCCTGCGGGGAAGTCCCGTCCGGGCGGAGTGGTGGCCGCAGCGAGGGTCGGAAGAGCAAGGGGACCGAGGACGTTGTGGTGAGTGGTTACGGTGGAGGTGAGCGGTCGACGGAGCGGCTTGACAGAGTAAGTACGAGACCCTAGGCTGAACATATATTCATTAGTGACTGAAGATATTCATGATCGATAGTCTCTGTGAGTATCAGGTTGCTGCGACCCTGATCGTTCGGGTTTCGCGGGTCGTGGCACTGCCAGTCATCAACACTGCCGTTGTCCGGACGGGGCGGCCGCGGAGAAAGGGCGCACCATGGGGATGACATCAACGACGATGCCCGAGTTCGGGGCCGGGCTGTGGCACTTTGCCAGCTATATCGATCGCTACGCGACCGACGGCTATGGGGCAGAAAAGGGGACGCTGGCTCAGATCGCGCTAGCAGCCGAGGTCGACGACCTTCATTATGTTGATCTGAATTTTCCCTTCACCGACGGGGTCTCGACTTCGGAGGTCAAGGATGCTCTCAAAGCTTCGAGCCTCAAGGCGATCGGCGTGACGCCCGACATCTATATGCGGGAGTGGCGCAAAGGCGCTTTCACCAATCCAGATCCGAAGCTGCGTATTTCGGCGCTCGACCGGATGCATGCGGCGACCGAGGCGGCCGCCGAGCTTGGCGCGCATTACACGAAGATCTGGCCGGGTCAGGACGGGTGGGACTACCCCTTCCAGGTCAATCACGGGGATCTGTGGAAGTTGGCCAAAGAGGGCATGAAGGAGTTGGCCTCGGCGCATCCCGATCGCAAGTTCGCGATCGAATACAAGCCTCGTGAACCGCGCGTGAAGATGACGTGGGACTCGGCAGCGCGTTCCATTCTTGGCATCCAGGAGATCGGGCTCGACAACATCGGTGTGCTCCTCGATTTCGGGCATTCCCTCTACGGAGGAGAGTCTCCCGCTGATGCAGCCCAACTGCTGATCGACCACGGTTTGCTCTACGGCATGGATGTCAACGACAATCTGCGCGCATGGGACGATGATCTCGTCGTCGGCACCGTTCATATGACGGAGATCTTCGAGTTCTTCCACACGCTGCGGCTCAACGGATGGCACGGTGTCTGGCAGCTCGACCAGTTCCCATTCCGCGAGGACCCGGTGGATGCGGCGAACACCTCCATCCGCTTTCTCAAGGCACTCCATCGTGCGCTTGACACCCTCGACGTCGAGGGTCTGCGCCAGGCTCAGGAGCGCCAGGATGCCATGGCCGCCCAACGATTGGTTCAGGACGCGCTGCTTTCGTCCATGGGGGGTTCTCACTGATGACATATGTCCCACCGTTCGGACTCGTCCACGACCCGGGGGATCTCGAGCTGCTTCCGCCGCCCGACCGCGAGATCGAGGTGCTCGGGCCCGTGCCGCCAGGTTCGAACCGAGCCGCGGCGATCGCTCATCTCAGACGGGCGGCGACCGAAGTACGCCGTCGCGGAATCCAGACGATCCACGAGGCGAACCTCGGTCATGTCGGGGGCGAGTACTCGATCACCGACGCGCTCGTGACGCTCTACCTCGCGGTGATGAACATCAGCCCCGAGCAGGTCGAGGCGCAGGACCCGGAGCGCGACCGATTGATCCTGTCGAAGGGACACACGGCCAATGCGCTTTACACGACGCTGGCCGTCGGTGGCTACCTCGATCCGATTGTCCTGCGGTCTTTCGCGAGGGGCGGCTCGATGCTCAACGGTCATCCGTCGCGTCGCAAGGTGACAGCTGTCGAAGCAAGCACAGGTCCCCTCGGACACGGACTTCCCGTCGCCGTGGGAGTGGCCATCTCGGGTACGCTGTCGCATTCACCTCGGCGCACGTTCGTCCTCCTGGGCGACGGGGAACTGCAAGAAGGATCCAACTGGGAAGCCTTCATGACCGCAGGCAATCGGCACTTGGCGAACCTCTGTGCATTCATTGATCGCAATCGGCTTCAGCAGGGAGCCTCGGTCGCCGAGACCAATGAACTCGAACCTCTGGGAGACAAGCTTCGCGCCTTCGGGTGGGAGGTCCTGTCGATCAACGGGCATGATTACGGGCAATTGCTCGACGCCTTCGGTTCGGTTCCCTCCATCGCTGGTCGCCCGACGGCGATCATCGCGGACACGCACAAGGGGTATCCGGTCTCCTACATGCGTGACCAGGTCGCCTGGCACCACAAGATCCCGGACGAGGCTCATGTGGCCCAAGCCTTAGCTGAGCTCGACGGAGGGAGTGGCCGATGACTGAGGCCGCAGAACTGTTCGATTGCCGGACCACGTGGGCCGAGTCCTTGAGTGACCTGGCTGAGAATGACCCGCGGATCGTGGCCGTGGTCAATGATTCGGTCGGTTCCTCCAAGCTCAACGACTTCGAGGCCCGGTTCCCCGACCGGACGATCAACGTCGGCATTGCTGAGCAGGATATGGTGGGCGTCGGCGCCGGGCTCGCCAACGGCGGGTACATCCCCTTCGTTTCCTGCGCCGGATCCTTTCTGTCGGCCCGCGCGATGGAGCAGGTGAAGATCGACGCCGGCTACACGGAGGCGAACATCAAGCTCATTGCCCAGTCACCGGGGATGGCTTACGGAGAGCTCGGGGCAACGCACCACTCGCTGGAGGACCTGGCTTGGATGCGCGAGATCGCGGGCCTGACCGTGCTCAGCCCGTCCGGCCCTAAGGAAACCGAGCAGGTGATCCGATGGGCCGCCGAATACGACGGACCGGTCTACATCCGCATTGCGCGCATGAAGATCCCTGAGATCCACGAGGGCGACTACACGTTCGTTCCCGGGGTCTCCACTCAGCTGCGTGAGGGTGAGGATGTCACGGTGATCGCCACGGGGACGACGGTCATTCTTGCCCTCCGGACTGCTGACATCCTGGCGGGAGAGGGGATCGGCGCACGTGTGATCTCGATGCCCTCGATCAAGCCCCTCGACGAGGACGCGGTCGTGCGGGCGGCGAGAGAGACGCGTGGCATCGTGACCGTCGAGGAGGCTGTCGTCGGCGGGCTGGGAGGCGCCGTCGCCGAGGTTGTCGTCCGGGAGCATCCGACGCGCGTCGAGATGGTCGGGGTCGGTGACGAGTTTGCTCCGACGGGCTCGGTCGACTGGCTTTTCGAGCATTTCGGGATCACGCCCGAGGCCATTGCGGCGAGGGCGAGGACCCTGGCCGACTGACGCGGGCAGCGGGCGCGGTTACGATATCGTGGAGTGCCCATCCATTCGCTCGACCTCGTTGAGCCCCCAAGGAGTCGCAGGGCATGACGGAGGAGAAGTCGATGGCGGGCATGTCTGGATCGGGGTGGTCCCGTCTCGGGCCGGGCAGTGACGATCAGCTGCGTCTGATGACGAAGGTCGCGCGCCTCTACCACGAACAAGGGCTTCGTCAGGCGGAGATTGCCTCCGATCTGCACATCTCGCAGCCACGCGTCTCCCGCTTGCTCAAGCGGGCTTCGGACCTGGGCGTCGTTCGCACGACTGTGACGCTGCCTGCCGGTGTCTACACAGATCTGGAGGAGGCTCTGCAGAAACGCTATGGGCTCTCTGAGGTCGTTGTCGTTGACACGATGGGCCTTCAGGATGTTGTGCCCTCATTGGGCGCTGCCGCCGCAACGTATCTCGAAGCGACGTTGACCGGTGGGGACACGATCGGGATCTCCTCTTGGTCGGAGACGCTGCTTGCTGCTGTGGACAGTCTGCGACCGTTCAAGTCACAGGTCGCCGATCGCATCATTCAGGTGGTGGGCGGCCTCGGGAACCCCAAGGTACAAGTCAGCGCAACACGGTTGATTTCGCGTCTGGCAAGCTCGACGGGCGCTGATCCGGTCTTCCTTCCCGCACCGGCGGTCGTGGGCGGCAATGCTGCGCGCGAGACACTGTTGGAAGACTCCGTCGTTTCCTCGATCACCGATCAGTGGGCCGACCTGACGGTCCTTTTGGCGGGGATCGGCTCTGTCGAGCCCTCACCCTTGCTGAGGGAATCGGGCAACGTCATCAGTGATGGTGATCGTGCTGAGCTGCGCAAATACAGTGCGGTCGGCGACATCTGCTTGAGCTTCTTCGATGAGATGGGCGGTCAGATCGAAGCGCCGCTCTCCTCGCGGGTCATTGCCATCGGAGCGCAGCTGCTGCGTGAGGTTCCGCGTCGGATTGCCGTGGCAGGTGGGGAACGGAAGTACAACGCGCTTCTCGGGCTGGTGCGCGGTGGGTGGGCGACTGTGCTGGTCACCGATCTGGACACTGCTCGGAAGCTGCACGACCAGAAGGACTGAGGAACTGACAGATACGTCGAATCCGCTCGCCGGGATGTCGATGCCCTCGCGAGGGGATTGTCCGTCTTCGATCTCCTGTCGTTCTGCGATTCTGCCCGAGAGAAGGGCGCCTCTTGCGGATCAAACCATTACGTTGGAGGCCTGCCTCTCTGGTGGATGTGGAGGAGGGCGGTGTCAAGGGACCCGACGGGTCCGCTCTTCGTCCGAGGGCCCTGCCAGGCACGCGATGATGGACCACAAGGTCGTGTCGGCTGGCCTGCGCGGGTCCAACACAGCGGAGAAGAACGAGCTCCTCCGCGGACATGGAGTATCAGGACCGAGCCGTCCAGCGGGAGCCTCGATCGTCTGGGGGCGCTTCCCGTCGCGTTGTGGTGCGCTAGTACGCGGTTCATCACGAACAATGGCGGTCGCCTCGGCGTCAATGAGATGGTGGAGAGCTGTCTTCGAGACATCTGTGAGCGATCCGCTTCGAGGTCGAATCGCACTCGTGCGGATCCTTCGCTGGACGCGACGGGGAAGAACGGGACACGGACATCTTGCGTACCTAGCCTCGGGACAGTTGAGTGGTGGACCCATGATGACCCTTCTGGGCCACCGCAAGCAGCACCAGTCATCGCGTGCCCGAGACGCCTCTCCAGCGACAGGTGCCCGAGGAGCGCATGACCTGGTGTGCCAGAAGGTGCATATCTACCGAAACTCGTTGCATATTCGCCCACGAAGGACTAACCTATCCATAGGTGAATAAATAATCGCACCTCGGGCATAGCAGCTCGTCGTCTCCAACGAGGGAGAGTTTGTTGACTAAGCAAGTTTCTTCGACAGTGAAGAATCCAGAGATCGGCGAACCGACGCAGCCGGGTACGTCAATGAAGTACCTCGGTGGCCGTCCCTATTATCAATACCTGATTTCGCTGGCGATCGCCAGCGTGTTCTTGTTCGCGTGCTATGCGGCAATGTCGGGTGTTCTGCTTCCGAATTCTGTTCAGACCGTTGAGTTCAGACACTATTTCAGCGACACGACAATCAGTACCGTCAACGATCTCGCCCAATTGACCGATCTGAACAATCAGGTCAAGGCGGGGACAGCAACTGCGACAGCGGAACAGCAAGGGCTGATTGACCTTCTTGGAAAATATGAAGCGTCCCGCGCGTCCGCCATCTCCTTGATGATGGGAATTGGGTCCTTCTTCACTCTGTTCGCTCAGCCAATCGTTGGCGTCCTCTCTGACCGTTGGCGCTCGAAGTCGGGGCGGCGTGCCTTCTGGATCGTGCTTGGTGGTGTTCTCGGTGGAGTGTTCATGATCGCTCTACGGTATTCGAATACCATCGCGATGCTCACGCTGTTCTGGACCGTAAGCCAGATTTCGCTCAACTTTATGCAGGCGCCGTTGAGCACCACGGTGGCGGACCGGGTGCCAGAGAACCGTGTCGGAATGGTTTCCGGGATCTCCGGTATTGGAATGACCGCAGGGTTTGCAAGTGGCATGCTAGTCTCGGGGCTCGTTTTCAACAAGCTTGGCCTCAACACGTATTTTATCTTCGTGTTCGCAGTTGTCGTTGGGGCGCTGCTATTTGTCACCCTAGCTAAGGATCGCTCCTCAAAGGACTTGAGACTGGAGCCTTTTAGCTGGAAAGAATTCATTCGCGGATTCGGAACGGCGCTCAAAGATCGAGACTTCCGCTGGGTCTGGATTGCGCGATTCATGATGTATTTTGGATATACGGGAGTGACACAGTTCACACTCTACATCTTGCAATCGCATTTGCAACCAGCGCTGTCCGCATCTGCGGCGAACACTACTGTATCTGTGCTTTCTGTAGCGTCTCTGCCAGGTCAACTTGTTATGTTGCTATTTGCGGGAAAGCTGTCGGACAAAGTTGGAAAGAGAAAACCGTTCGTTATCGGCTCATCATTCATTATGGCCGCGGTTCTCATAATTCCCTTGTCGATTCGAACGCTTCCGGCTTTCTTCGTGTTCTACGTCATCTTTGCTGCAGCGTATGGAATATACATTGCGGTCGACGTCGCATTAGTGATCGACGTGCTGCCCGACAAGTCTGCATCTGGACGTGATCTTGGAGTGGTGAACGTGGCTTCAAACATCGGGCAAATGATCGCCCCTGTTGCTGCGGGACAATTGGTCGTGTTGACATCCGGGTATAGCTCCGTATTCACGATGTCAATTGTGGCGGTTGTTCTTTCGGCACTCGCGATCATTCCGATTAGGAGAGTGAAGTAATGTCAACGGTTTCCAAAGAATGGAACTACGGAACGCATCCGTGGATTCCTACGGGTCACCAGATGGGGGCTCCAAGGGTGCGCGTTGTGGTAGACAACGACTTTGCTGGGGACCCTGATGACATGTTCCAGCTTGTCCATCAGCTTTTGTGTGAGAGCAACGAAGTAACGGGAGTGGTGGTGTCCCGGTTGCGGGAGGACGACAGCTGGAACACGACCAGCTCGGCTGTTGAGTGTGGCCGAAAGCGGGTGTCGGAGCTTCTGGAAGTGATCGGGCTCAAAGGAGTTCGTGTCGAGAGTGGTGACGACCGGGGGTTCGCCGAATTTGATGGTCCAACGGCGGGGTCGCGGCTCTTGGTGGAGGCAGCTTGTGCCGAAGACGAGCGTCCACTATTCGTTGCTGCTGGTGGGGGACTGGGTGATGTGGCGAGGGCCCTCAAGGCGCACCCTGAGATCGCCAATCGTATGACGGTCGTGTGGATTGGTGGAGGGGAGCACCCGGATCTTGCATACGCCCCTGACGGCGCACCTGACATGGAGTATAATCTTTCGCAAGATCTCGCGGCTGCACAATATGTATTTAACGAGACAAATGTCTTGTTATATCAAATTCCGCGTGATACATATCGACGTTCTGCTCTTCCCGTGGTGACATTGAGAAGACGGTTGAGTGAGGCCGGTTCGTTGGGTCTTTATCTTCTTCACGAGATTGCTGCCGTACGCCGAAGGGTGAATGATTATGGGATCCATCCCGGCCAGATATATGTGCTTGGTGATCAACCGTTGGTTCTCATTCCGTCTTTGACAACAACTTTTGAACCGGATACTGCGAATAGTGATTATGTTGTGAGACCTCGCCCGTTTATCGCAGATGACGGCACCTATCGAAAGGTGCAAGATGCTCGCCCGATGCGGATATACACAAGTCTTGACACCCAGCTACTTTTCGAAGACATGTTCGACACGTTTTCCGAATTTGACAAGTGGCAGCAGGAGTGAAGGATGTATAACGAAATAATTGCCCATACAACCTATGGTCCTGTGCGTGGGTGGACACGCCATGGAGTTCACGTATTCAAAGGAATTAGATATGGAGCTGACACTGCCGAGTATCGATTTCAGCGGCCTCGTGAACCGTCTCCTTGGATTGATGTCGCCAATGCTTTCGAGTTTGGTCCGTCATGTCCGCAAGATCCTCCTGACTCTGCAACTGATAGAGCTCAGAATCCATTTCTTAGAAAGATTGGTCTGACTGACAACTATCCAGAGAGTGAGGACTGCCTGTTCGCAAATGTGTGGACGCATGGAGTTCAGGATGGTTCCCGACGGCCGGTGATGGTGTGGGTTCACAGCGGTGGATTCTCTGCAAATTCCGGCTCGTCGCCGTCGATTGACGGGACTTCTTTGGCCGACGTGGGAGACGTTGTTGTTGTCTCGTTCAATCATCGTCTTGGTGTGCTGGGTTATACATACTGGAACGATGATCCATCTGATAAGTTTGCAGGTTCAGGAAACGTAGGGATGCTGGATGTTGTTTGTCTTCTGAAGTGGGTGCGGAACAACATCGAAGAATTTGGAGGAGATCCCGAGAACGTCACACTCTTTGGTCAGTCTGGAGGTGCGATGAAGATTTCGGCACTCTTGGCGATGCCGAAGGCCAGGGGGCTGTTTCATAAGGCAATTCTGTCCTCCGGTGCAAGCGCGAAGCTGCTTTCTCTTTCGAATGCGTGCGCTGCTCGAGACCGCTTGTGTGCGGAACTCGGAGTGAGTGCACCAGAGGCGGCTGATGTTGTTGCAAAAATGGATCTGAAAGATTTGATGCGGGCGTATCATAATGTCGCTCAAGAATCCATGACCAGTTTTGGCGCATGCGTGGACGGGCGAGTTGTGATCGGACAGCCTGGATCAAGTTCTGCGTGCGAGTTGAGTTCTGATGTTCCGGTGATAGTCGGCGATCTTGATACCGAGGCTGCGCTCTTTTTGGCGGGATCGCATGCCGCGCTGTCGTCGCTGGACGACGGTGAGATGTCGGAGCGCCTGGCGAGTCTGCTGGGCCAGTCGTCGGCTGAGGATCTCTTGTCCGCTGTCAGATCGAATCATCCCGGTATAAGTCATTATGAGACTGCCGTTCGCGTTGTATCGGACTTGATGTTCTGTGGTCAGACAAGAGAACTGGCCGTTGCTCGGGCGCGGGCAAAAGGAAAGGTTTGGAGATATCGGCATCTTCTCAGAACGCCGGTCGATGGAGGAGTGCTGATGTCGACTCATGAGCTCGACGTCGCTTTGGTCTTCGGGAATCTGGAGGAAGCCTCTGGTCTCAACGGTCATACTTCGGATGCCGTAGAGTTTTCTCGGCAAGTTCAGCATGCGTGGGTGCAGTTTGCACGTTCGGGAATTCCAAGTACATTGACAGGCGTTTATTGGCCCGAATGGAAGGCAACGGATCGCGATGCGGAATACGGTAAGGTCATGTGCTTCGATCCCTTCCCTCGTGTGGATGTTGATGTTGATGGCTCCGAGTTGCGTATTGCCGGTAAGAGCCTGAGCGCAACAACGGACTGGATCGGATCGTTGCTTCAGTGACTCATTTTTCTGGGACGGTTTGAAGATGAGGTCCGCCGGATTCTTTTCAGGTGGACCTCATCGGTGATTTTTCACGTGAGGGAACGCTCATTCTGTGGGCCTACTCATTTGAATTCACGATTATTGGGACTTGGATTTCAGGCTCCAATCGATCGTGAGAGGGCTTCTTTCCAATTCTTGCGGCGGCTTTGCCGTTCGTCCTCGCAGATCTGCGGTTCGTAGACGCGGGTTTCCGCCGGGACGGGGAAGGGCCCAAATCCGTCGGCCTGCATGGCGAGACTCGCGACTCCCAATGCCGACAACTCGGCGGTTTCCGCGACGCGCACCGGGATCCCCGCAAAGTCGGCCTGGGACTGCATGAGGAGCCTCGACCTCGAGGGGCCTCCATCCGCGCGAAGCTCATGGATCGGCGAGCCGGACTTGGCGAACGCATCGAGGACGTCGCAGACCTGGTGGGGTGTGGATTCGACAGCGGCCCTGGCAACCTGGGCGCGGGTGCTTTCCCGTCGCAGCCCGGTGATGATCCCGACGGCCGAGGATGACCAGTGGGGCGCTCCAAGACCGGAGAATGCGGGAACGACGCAGATTCCGGCAGAACCGGCGGCGTTCCCGGCCAACTCATCCAATGCTCGGCCGTGGCCGACGCCGAGGATATTGGCGAGGGTGTCCATCCCGGCACCCGCAGCAAGAATATTCCCCTCACGGGCGTACGACGGTCCGTGGAAGGACCAGCCGATGGTCGTGGAGACCGTTCGGGAGATCTCACGAAGAGAACCGGTGCACACCATCACCGACGAGCCGGTCCCGTACGTCGCCTTCGCGATTCCCTCCCGTCCCGAGGACTCTGCGAACAAAGCGGCATGGGAGTCTCCGAGCACAGCTCGGATCGGGATCCCGTCTGGAATTCCCGGAACTGACCGCGTGGTCCCGAGATTCTCGGTCGAGTCGTGGACTTCAGCAAGGACGGTCTCTGGAATTTCGAATAGTTCCAGTAGCTCAGCCGACCACATTCGGGTCCTGATGTTGAGCAGGAGTGTTCGTGACGCGCACCCGACCTCGGTGATGAAACGTGTGCCGTCGGTCAGCTTCGCGACGAGGAACGAATCCACTGTGCCGAGTCGGACGTTGTCCGGGTCTTCCTTCCTGCGGTGGAGGTCGTCCAACACCCAGCGCATCTTTGGCGCCGAGAACATCGGATTGGGACGAAGACCGGTGATCGAACGGATCCTCTCCTCCAACGACGGGTCGAGCAGCCGCTCGACGATGTTCGCGCTCCGGGCATCTTGCCAGCCGATCAGGGGAGCGAGCGCGTGAGTCGTCGTCCGATCCCAGGCAATGACGGATTCCCGCTGGACCGACAGAGCAAGCCCCCGGACTGTGACGTTGCCGGCCTGCGCGAGAGCTTGTCCCATGGCGTCGCAGAGCGCTGACCACATCTCTTCGCCGTCCTGTTCATACCATCCCGGTTGCGGGAGCGAGAGTCCTACGGGGTAGGAGACTTTGGACAGGATCGCTCCGTCCGTGCTGACGACGAGGACCTTGCCGTTCGTCGTTCCTTGATCGATCGTGAGATAGCACTGGTCCGTCATCGACGCTCCTCGATGAGCATTCTTATTCAGAGATGAATGAATTGGTGGACTCAAACTATCTTTGGCGGCAGGAGCTGTCAACCATGGCTGTCGAGGGGCACAGGGAGACCTGCGCCGGTTTCAGGTGGCCATCATTGGCAGCCGTGAACCGGATCCGTTCATGTCACGCTCCGCGTGTCAGACTCCTCGCACCACCACAACCCGCAGTTTTCGGGGCCCATGCACGCCGTCGACGCGGACCAACTCGATGTCGGAGGTCGCGGACGGCCCCGCAATCCAGGTCAACGGCCGCTGGGGATGTTGGCCGATCACGGCGACGGCCTCGGGAACAGTCGGGAATACCTGCGAGGCCGCAACGACGCACACGTGGGTGTCGGGCAACAACGTGATGACACGTCGCCCTTGGTCGGGCTCTCCGTCCAGCACGATGGTGCCCGAGGCGGAGACGGCCGCTCGCGCTGCCGTGACGACTGCATCGCTCTGTGCCAGGACGTCCTTGTCCACGGGTTCCTCGCGTGAATCGACGAGGACGTCGCGCGGCCCGACGCTCCCGTTCGTGTGGGCCTTTTCACGGCCCTCGACCGGGAGCCCATCCCCGCGCGCGGCCGTGATCCAGGAAGCCTCGAGCCCGGCTGGGACGACGACGCTGTGGGCATCGACGCTGGCGAGCATCGTTTCGATCGCAGTGGGAACCTCCTCCGCGGTGACGACAGCGACCTCGGCGTGGTAGTCCTCCAGCGCGGAGACAAACTCGTCGAGTACATCGGGCGCACCAGCGGGCTCTAGGCCCTCGACGCGATACTCGCGGATGACGCGGTCTTCGGCTGCGGCCGGCTGAGACTGCGCGATCGCGGACCGCAGGGTCGCGAGGATGTCTGACTTGGCGCTCATCGGGCACCCCCTTCGTTCGCTCCAGCCGACGTGCCGTCCGATCCGGCGCGTTTGCGGTCCGATCCGGCGGACTTCTCGCCTCGCTCGCGCACGTGCTCGGCCTCCCACTGCCGGAAGGTCTGAGCCGGGGGAGCAGGGACATCGCGGCTGTCGGTCCACTTGGTCGCGGGCCACGGCAGGTGGACGATGCGTCGATCGGGGCCGGCGACCGCGCGGGCGATCGGCATGACAGAGCCGGCCGCACCCATTAGGGAACCGCTCGACATCGGAGCGACCGCAGCCTTCATCGCGAGGTCCCACCCGTCGGGGATCCCGCCACGTCCGGTCTCGACGACCCGGTGACGCAGCTCGACCAAAACCTGCGGGATGTCGATGCGCACGGGGCAGGCCTCGAAGCACGCCCCGCACAACGAGGACGCGTACGGGAGGCTTGATGCCGGATCGCCGTGCTCGAAGTGTCCGCGCAGCTGCGGTGTGAGGATCGCGCCGATCGGGCCCGGGTAGACCGACTGATAGGCATGCCCGCCGACGTGTTCGTAGACCGGGCAGACGTTCATGCACGCCCCACATCGGATGCAGTGCAGTGCTTGGCGTCCGACCGGATCGGCGAGGATGCGAGAGCGTCCGTTGTCCAGCAGGATCAGGTGGAACTCCTGCGGTCCGTCCCCGGGTGTGACTCCGGTCCACATGGAGGTGTAGGGGTTCATCCGCTCGCCGGTGGCCGACCTCGGCAATAGCTGTGCGAAGACCTCGACGTCGCGGAAGGTTGGGACGATCTTCTCGATGCCAACGATGCTGATCAGGGTCTCGGGCAGGGTCAAGCACATCCGACCGTTGCCCTCGGACTCGAAGACGCTGAGCGTCCCGGTGTCGGCGACCATCATGTTCGATCCGGAAATCGCGACCTTGGCCTGAAGGAACTTGTGGCGCAAATGGGCGCGCGCGGCGGCGGTTAGCTCGCGCGGGTCGTCCCCGAGGCCAGCGGGCGCGTCGCCCATTCGGGCCCTGAAGATCTCGCGGACCTCGGAGCGGTTGCGGTGGATTGCGGGTACGACGATGTGGCTGGGCATGTCGTCGGAGAGCTGGACGATCATTTCGGCCAGGTCGGTCTCCCAGGCATCGATGCCGCGCTCGTGGAAGTACTCGTTGAGGCCGATCTCCTGGGTGACCATCGACTTGACCTTGACGACTTCGGACACGCCCTTCGACGCCGCGATCTCGAAGGCGATGCGGTTGGCTTCCTCACCATCGCGGGCCCAGTGGACGATTCCACCGCGCGCGGTGACGGTGGCCTCGAGCTCCTCGAGGAGCTCCGGCAGGTGGCTCATCGCATGGTTCTTGATCGAGGAGGCCGCCACCCGCAGCTGTTCCCAGTCGGGGGTCTCGGAAACGCGGGTGTCGCGCTTGGCTCGAATCGTGCTGGTCGCATGGGCCAGGTTGTGCCGCATCTGCGTGTTGCGCAGCGTGCCGACCGCGGCTTTCGGGAAGGTTGTGCCCCAGCGCAGGGGATCATCGGGGGTGGGCGCCGAGGGGGTCCACGTCACGTCGGAGTCCTGGGCCTGATCTGGCCGCGTCTCTGCCTGTTTTTCCCTCGCCTCGGTCAGTCGGTGCACCCCGGAGGAGATCACTCCGGCCAGTCCGGATCGTGTCCTCGTCATGCTCCCACCGCCGTCGTCGTCGCAGGTGCCTGCCAGGGGTCTTCGCGCGTGCCAGCCAGGATCTCGGCTAGGTGCATCGCGCGAACTCCTGACCTCGTGCGGGACAGGCCTCCCGCGATGTGCATCAGGCAGGAGTAGTCGCCGGCCACGAGGATCTCTGCCTTCGTGGACAGAACGTTCGCCATCTTGTCAGCGAGCATCGCCGTTGAGGTCTGGGAGTTCTTCATTGAGAAGGTCCCGCCGAAGCCGCAGCAGCTGGTTGCTTCTGGCAGGTCCACGAGATCAAGGCCCTGGACGGCCCGCAGGAGCTGGTAGGGGCGATCACCGACCTTCGCGATCCGCAGCGAGTGACAGGTGGGGTGATACGTCACTCGGTGCGGGAAGTAGGCGCCGACATCGGTCACGCCGAGGACGTCGACCAGCAACTCCGACAGCTCGAAGGTGTGCTCGGCGATCCGGGCAGCCTGTCTCGACAAGGCGTCATCGCCCTCGGAGGCAGCGACCATCGCCTGCTGGTGGCGGATCGAGCCGGTGCAGGATCCCGATGGGACGACGATCGCGTCCCACTCCCCGTCGAGGACCGGTTCGAAGGTCGTCACGTGGTTGCGGATGATCGGCATGGCCTCCGGGAAATACCCGGTGTTGACGTGCATCTGGGCGCAACAGGCTTGGCCTTGGGGGAAGACGACCTCGTGTCCGAGCCTCTCGAGCAGATGAGTGGTGGCCTGCGGTGCTTGGGGGAACATGACATCCCCGATACAGGTCGCGAACAGTGCGATGCGCATGTACGGGTCCTTCTCCACGTGAGGTGCAGTTTCCGCCGCCTTGGCAAAATGCATTTCCACGATAGGGCCAGTGGGCCGTTCGTCCCCCACCTGGGGCAGGTATCCGCCTGCGCGCTGGGTGCCAAACGGCCCACCAGGCGCTTCAACGTGCGGATCGCCCGAGGTCGTGCGCCGCGCGGGGGTTATGGGTCGAGGGTCCCACGCCGATGAGGGGCGAATGGGTATTCGGAATCATGACCGTTTCGGAAATCGGCCCTGTCACCGAATGGCGAACGCAGTGGCGCACGGTGACGACACCTTCACCCAGCAAGCGGTGGCAACGCCACCGGGAACGCTCAATGCGCCAGTCGCCGGTCCTCGTCCAACGACAGCTCGAGCAGCATGCGCGTGTTGCCCAGAGTGTTCGGCTTGACGGAGGCGAGGTCGAGGAACTCCTTGATGCCGTCGTCGTGGCTGCGCAGCATCTCGGCGAAGACGTCCTGGCCCACAGGCGTCCCCTCGATGATGTGGAACCCGTGGCGAGCGAAGAAATCGACCTCGAAGGTCAGACAGAAGGCACGGCGCAGGCCGAGGGCGCGGACACGCGCCAGCAGCGCCTCCAACAGCGCAGACCCGATGCCGTGATGCAGACGCGAGGGTGCGACCGCGAGCGTGCGGACCTCGGCGATGTCATCCCACATCACGTGCAGCGCGCCACATCCGACAATGTGCGGTTCGCCGTTGGAGCCACCGACCTCGTCCACTCCCTGGCCTCCGCCCGGATCTCCGCCGTTGCGGCGCCCACTGACCGGCCCATCGGGAGCGTCCTCTGCGACGATGAATTCTTGGACGTCCTCGAAGTAATGGATCAACTCCTTCGGCACGAGGATCCGGTGCTGAGCATAGGGGGCAACGAGGGAGGCGATGGAGCGCACATCACGAGGACGAGCGTCACGAATGCGGACGGTCATCGACCCATTGTGCGCTTGCGGAGCGCTCGGGTCCGGGCAAGGTCCAACAGCGCGCGGGCTGCGCCGTCGTCCAGGACGAGGTCGGTGGCGACTTCAGCGCGCAGGGCTCCGAACAGGGGAAGCGCCTTCGAAGCGCCCGACACGACGCAGAGCCTGCGAGGGATCTTCTGAAGGACCGCGGGGGTGGGACCCGACGCCCGTTGGTTGAGGTCCATGTCCGTGGAACCGTCCTCGCGGATGAGGACCGTGCACACGTCGCCGACGATCCCGTCGGCCTTGGCGGCGCGGATCTCCTGCGGTTCGAGGAAGCCGCCGGAGTAGACGTGGGACGGCAGGTGCGCATCGAGTGCCCCGACGCCGAACATGGCGACCGTCGCCGCGTCGATGAAGCGTAGGACGTTGCGGATCGAGCGCTCTCGCCACAGGGCCTGCTTCGTCTCGGGATAGTCGAAGAAGGCAGGGACGGGGAACCCCACCATCCGAGACCCGAACGCCTCGGCGGCCTGGGAGATGATCGCGTCGGCGTAGGGCAGCCCCGACTGACTCGCATTGGAGGCCCCATTGAGCTGGACGATCGTCGATCCGGGGAAATCGACGTGGGGCAGGTTCCGGGTGATCTCCGCGGTCGTGTTGCCCCAGGCGATGCCGAGGACCGCTTTCGGTTCCATCATTTCGATCAGTCGTTCGGCGGCGACGAGGGCGACATTGTGGAGGCGGCTCAATTCCGTGTCGACCTCTCGCACGGGGACGACAGACGTCTGGACGCCGAAGATCTCCTTGATCTGTCCGGCGAGTGTGTCGCGGGTCCCGGGGGCCGCCGACACGGAGATGCGGACGAGGCCGGCTTCGCGCGCATAGGACAAAAGTCGTGAGACCGACGATCTGGACACGCCAAGATAGTGTGCGATGTTCTCCATCGTCTGGCCCTGCAGGTAATACATCGACGCGGCCTCATGTGCCTGCTCATCACGGATGCTCACAGGCCATAGTGTGTCATGCACAGGCGTGCATTGGGCGAGAGTCAATGTGCAGGCGCTGCAATACTGAGGCACGTCGCGCCACCCGGCGCTGCCAACTGAAATCGATGGAGATTGATTGATCGTGCCAACTCCTGTTCTGTCTGCGACGACCCGGAGTGACCATCTGCACACGATGGCCTCCGGCGACGAGCTCGACGTCCTCGTCATCGGCGGGGGCGTGACCGGCGCGGGAATCGCCCTGGATGCCGCGACGCGCGGCCTCAGGGTCGGCATCGTCGAGGCCCAGGACTGGGCTTCGGGGACGTCGTCTCGCTCCTCGAAACTGGTCCACGGAGGTCTGCGCTACCTCTACCAGCTCGACTTCAAACTGGTCGCCGAGTCCCTGCGTGAGCGCGGACTCCTCCTGACCACCACCGCCCCGCACCTCGTCAAGGCCCAGCCCTTCCTCTGGCCGCTCAAGACTCCGGTCATCGAGCGCGCCTACTCGGCAGTCGGTGTCGGCATGTACGACGCCCTCGCCCAGTACGCCCACCGTGGGTCGGTCCCGATTCAGCGCCACCACACTCGCAAAGGATCGCTCAAGCTCGCCCCGGCACTGCGTCCGGACGCGCTGACCGGCTCGATCGTCTACTACGACTCTCGGGTCGACGACGCCCGGCTGGTCGTCACTCTCGTTCGCAGCGCCGTGCGCTACGGGGCACTTGCGGCCTCGCGCACACAGGTCGTGACCCTGACGAAGGACCCCTCCGGGCGCGTCAACGGTGCTGACCTGCGCGACCTCGAGTCTGAGGAACAGGTCCACGTCGCGGCGAAGGCGGTGATCAATGCTACGGGCGTGTGGACCGAGAAGACCCAGTCCCTGGCCGGAACCTCCGGTGGTCTGAAGGTGCTCGCCTCCAAGGGGATTCACATCGTCATCCCCAAGGACCGCATCGAGTCCTCGGTCGGGATCTTCCTGCGCACCGAGAAGTCCGTTCTCTTCATCATTCCGTGGAAGCGCTACTGGGTGATCGGGACGACAGACACCGCCTATCACGAGGACCGTCGGGATCCCGTTGCGGACGCCGCGGACATCGACTACCTGCTCGAGCATGCGAACTCCGTCCTCGCAGATCCCTTGACTCGGGACGACATCGTCGGGACGTTCGCTGGTCTGCGGCCGCTGCTGCAGCCTGGCACCCTCGACGGTGATGAGTCGAAGTCGACGAAGGTCTCTCGTGAGCACACGGTCACCGAAGCCGCTCCCGGGCTGACCGTCATCGCGGGCGGCAAGCTGACTTCCTACCGTCAGATGGCCGAGGACGCCGTCGACTTCACCCTAGGATCGGCCCGCGCCGAGCAGTCGCCATCGGTCACCGCGAAAACTCCGCTCGAGGGCGCCGATGGCTACCACGCCCTGTGGGGACGTCGCCGGGCACTCGCCGCTCAGACCGGGCTGAGTGTCGATCACATCGAGGATCTCCTGGACCGCTACGGGTCCGACATCGAGATTCTGCTCGACATGATCAAGGACCGTTCCGATCTCGGCGAAGGCCTCGGCGGCGCTCCGGAATATCTGCGCGCGGAGATTGCCTTCGGGATCACTCACGAGGGCGCCCTCCACGTCGAGGACCTGTTGGCCCGGCGCACGCGGCTCGTCTACGAACACCGCGATCGCGGGCTGGCCGTTGTCGACGAAGTCGCCCACTTGGCAGCTGAGCTGTTGGGATGGGACGACGAGCGCACCACCTCGGAGATCGCGTCCTACCGAGCCCGCTGTGAGGCGGAGGAGCGGGCCGAAGGAATCAGTGACGAGGCCGAGGCACAGCGTGTCCGCGCCGGGGCAGAAGCGATGACGCCCTTCCTGGATGTGGCACCTTCGGTCGCAGGTTGACCGGACTCGACGGGTCTACCCGTGGGGACATCGTTCGACGATGCCCCCACGTGTGGATTACATACCGTGACCAAGACGGGGGCCTTCGGGCCCGAATGTGGTGATCGACGGTGGAATGGGCCGCCGTCCCGTACGACGCGAGGATGCGTCGAAGAAAGGTAGCGATCAGTGTTCACAACACTTCTTCCAGCGGCGGTTGCCGCTGAGGTACCTACGACCGGACAGATCTTCTTGTCGGAGTTCCTTGGAACGGCGATGCTGCTGCTGCTTGGTACCGGTGTCGTCGCCACGAACCTCCTGCCCAAGTCCAAGGGGCGCGGAGGCGGATGGTTGATGGTCAACTTCGGATGGGGGTTGGCGGTCTTCGCCGGTGTCTACGTCGCCTACCGCACTGGTGGACACCTCAACCCCGCAGTGACGATTGCAAAGGTCGTCGCTCACGCGTTCGACCCCTCCGTTGAGCTCGCGACCGGTGTGGCCGTGACAGCGACGAACGTCGTGGTTTATCTCGTCGCGCAATTCCTCGGTGCCTTCGTCGGCGCCGTGTTCGCCTGGCTGGCGTACAAGAAGCAATTCGATGAGGATCTTGACCCTGCCCTCAAACTCGGTGTGTTCTCGACGGGCCCTGAGGAACGCTCCTACGGATGGAACGTCATCACCGAGGCCATTGGCACGGCCGTCCTGATCATCTGGGTGCTCGTCTCCGGCGTCACGCAGAATACCTCGGGACTGGGTGCGCTGGGAGTCGCCCTCATCATCGTCGTGATCGGCGCCTCGCTCGGCGGGCCGACAGGATACGCCATCAACCCCGCCCGTGATCTCGGCCCACGTGTTGCGCATGCTGTGCTGCCGATCAAGGGCAAGGGTGGGTCCGACTGGGCCTACTCCTGGGTTCCGATCGTTGGCCCGATCATCGGGGCGATCCTCGCCACGGTCCTCGTCTACGCGACCGGGCTGCTCTGAGCCCGGAGGCACTTGGCGACGCCATCACCACCCGTGCACTGACATCTGGCATCCGCCCACCATTCCACGAGAAGGACAATGACTGACATGGCAAATGAAGCAAAGTACGTCATGGCGATCGACCAGGGGACCACGTCCTCGCGCGCGATCGTCTTCAACCATTCCGGTGAGATCGTTTCTGTCGGACAGCAGGAATTCCCTCAGATCTTCCCGAAGCCCAGCTGGGTCGAGCACAACCCTATCGATATCTGGGATTCGGTGAGATCCGTCGTTGCTGAGGCCCTGCAGAAGGCGAACATCAACCGCCACCAGCTCGCAGCCGTCGGAATAACGAACCAACGTGAGACCACGATCGTGTGGGACAAGAACACCGGCGAGCCGGTCTATAACGCAATCGTGTGGCAGGACGCTCGCACGGGAGCCATCGTCCGTGAGATCGCGGCCGGTGATCCGTTGGGGACAGAACGCTACCGTCAGATCACCGGTGAGAATATTTCGACATACCCCTCGGCCACGAAGATCAAGTGGATCCTGGACAACGTCGAGGGCGCCCGTGAGCGCGCCGAAGCCGGAGACCTCTACTTCGGTACGCCCGACACCTGGGTGCTGTGGAATCTGACTGGTGGGGTCAACGGAGGGATCCACATCACCGACGTCACGAACGCCTCGCGCACACTGTTGATGGACGTGCGCACGCTCCAGTGGCGTGAGGACATCTGTGCGGATTTCGGCATCCCGGTCTCGATGCTCCCGGAGATCAAGTCCTCCTCGGAGGTCTATGGCTATGGCCGTCCCAATGGTCTGCTTATCGACACCCCGATCGCGGGCATTCTCGGCGACCAGCAGGCCGCGACCTTCGGTCAGGCATGCTTTGATCCCGGCATGGTCAAGAACACCTACGGCACGGGTTGCTTCACGCTGATGAACACCGGCTCGGAGCCGGTCTTCTCCGAAAACGGCCTGTTGACGACCGTCCTGTACAAGCTGGGCGACGACAAGCCGGTGTACGCCCTGGAGGGATCGATCGCCGTTGCAGGCTCCCTGGTGCAGTGGCTGCGCGATTCCGTTGGGCTGATCGAGAAGTCCTCCGACATCGGGGCGCTTGCGGCTTCGGTCGAAGACAACGGCGGGGTCTACTTCGTTCCGGCGTTCTCCGGCCTGTTTGCCCCCTACTGGCGTGATGATGCCCGGGGCGCGATCGTCGGCATGACCCGCTATGTGACCAAGGGCCACATCGCCCGTGCAGTGGAGGAATCCACGGCCTTCCAGACCCGTGAGGTCGTCGAGGCCATGAACGCGGACTCCGGCATTCCGTTGGCAGAGCTCAAGGTCGACGGCGGTATGACGAACGACGAGCTGCTCATGCAGTTCCAGTCCGACATCCTCGGCGTCGATGTCGTGCGTCCGGTCGTCGTGGAGACCACAGCGCTGGGAGCCGCCTACGCGGCCGGTATCGCCGTGGGCTTCTGGTCGGGCACGGACGATGTCATCGCGAACTGGCTGGAGGGCAAGCGGTGGACGCCGTCGTTGCCCAAGGACGAGGTCGAGCGTACCTATCGCCTGTGGAAGAAGGCCGTCACGCGGACCTTCGACTGGGTGGACGACGACGTGAAGTGACGCCCGTTGAGCGTCGCCGTGGCGCTCGAAGTGTCTGACGACAGAGACCCCCATCATCCAGCCGGCTGGTGGGGGTCTCTGTCGCGTTGCGGGGGATTGATGGGGGGTTTCGGTGCCCGTGAAGCGTGCGTGGTGTGCAGGTCTCGCGACCTCGTGGTCGGTTGGCGGATTTGATCTCGACCGGAATCAGGGCTGACTTTGAAGATGTGGAACAGCAAACGCCCTGCAATGACTCCACTGGCCCGTGCGTCCGGCCGTTCAGTGGAGGACCGTCAGAGGAATTCCATCGGATCGAACTCATCGAGGCTGATGATGCGGATCCGGGGCAACATGACCTGGAAGGCATGGACGTCGTATTCGAGGTCGAGGATCTCCAGGCCTTCATCCTCGAGCTCGTGGAGTTGGGAGGAGAGGAACTCACGGAAGCCGATGACCCCGACCCTGCGTCCGGCGGCGAGCAGGGCGCGGATCTGAGGGACGAAGTCCGCATCGTGGCTGGCGAGGATCACCGATCCGGAGTCGAGCTGGGCGATGGCCTCCAGGGTCCGCTGGACACCGACATCAACGACCTTGACGTCTTGGGGTCCAGAGAGGGGAATCGCCGTGTAATCCATGGCCGTGAGGGCCTGGACGAAGCTCATGGGCAGGTGCCCGTTCGAACCGTTGAGGAAGAACAGACCCTTGGCGGACTGGTCCCACTGTTCGGAGGCTGCGTCCAGCACTCGGTCCCACCGGGGCCGCTCCTCGGGGCTGGGTTTGCGGTCAAGGACGGACATCCCCAGCGTGGCATCGATGTTCTCACCATCGACAACCAGATATGTTATTTCTTTGTTATCTACATCCATGTGATCAGGGTATCTGCGATAGGACATCTCCACGATCGCAAGCCAGGCAGCCCTCGGGCGGACGCCGACACCGACGGCGGACACGACGACGGCCCAGGTCAGCCCCTCAAACGAGGGCAGACCCGGGCCGGTCGGGTGTGTCAGGCGTCCTTGTGCTTGAGAGCGGCAAGTCGGGCGTCGACCTCCACCTGTGAGGAATCAGTCTCGAGTTCGGCGAACTGCGACTCCAGGGAGGTGGCCGCGACCTCAGACTTGCCCTGAGCGAGGGCCTCCGTGCGACGAACCTTGTCCTCATAGCGGGACAGCTCCGACGTCGGGTCGAGGACGTTGATCGAGGAAATCGCGTCGGTGACCTTCGTCTGGGCCTCGGCGGTCTTCTGGCGGGCGACCAGCTGGTCCCGGCTGGTCTTGAGTTGGGAGAGCTTGTCCTTCATTCCGGTGAGCCCGGTCTTGAGGGTGTCGATGGTCTGGGTCTGGGTCGCGATGAGCGGCTCGGCCTGGGAAGCCTCCTGCTCGAACTGGATCTGCTTGCCCAGGGCGATCTTGGCCAGCCCATCCCATTTGTCGGCGCCCGCGGTGTCACCCGCCGAGCGCAGCTCATCGGCCTTGTCGGAGGCGGCCTGGGCCTTGTGACCCCAGTCCGCGGCGGTGGCGACATCCTCGTCGTGGTCCTTCTCGGCCAGACGGAGATTGCCGATGGTCTGGGCGACAGCGGTCTCGGCCTCCGCGATCGAGGTCGTGTAGTCGCGGATCAGCTGGTCGAGCATCTTCTGCGGATCCTCGGCACGGTCGATGAGGGCGTTGATGTTGGCCTTTGCCAATTGAGTGACGCGGCCCAGGATCGACTGCTTCTCTGCCATGGGGTCTCCTCCTGTCAGTGGCGTGAGCGGTTTCACGTCCTGTGGGGATGATATCGGTCGCGGAGCCGACACGCGCGAAGTGGAGCGGTTGACGGGCTCAGAACGAGGACGTGCCGCCTCCGCCGAAACCACCACCGCCGAAACCACCGCCCCCGCCTCCGCCGAAACCTCCACCTCCGAAGCCGCCTCGGCTCGGTCCGCCGTCGCCCCAGCTCGACCCGTGGTGTCCGCCGAGGCTGCCCAGAAGAACCGACCACAACAAGGCGTCGCCGACGGAGGAGCCGATCCGGGTCTGCTGACCGAGCGGGGGGTCCTGCTGGCCGGACTGCATGACCGAACGAGCCAGGGAACTCGCGGTGTCGGACGACTGCATGGAGGCCTGGGGATCGGAATCGACGGTTCGTGTCGCCTCGGCGAGAGCGGTCTCGGCCTGGGAAACCCTGGATCGGGCATCCAATGAAATCAGTCCTCGGCGAGACTGGACCCAGGTCTGTGCGTCGCGCACCCAGGTCTGGGCGACGGACAACTTGTTGCGAGCGCCAGCGCTCGCCCGGGTGCGCTGCTCGTCGGCTGATCGGAGTCCAGCCAGTGCGAGGTCGAGGGCAGTCTCCGCCGAATGCAGTGCCTCGAGCGCCTCGAGAGGATCGCCCTGTCCGTCACGGGCGGTGCGAGCGGCAGTGATCGCGGCATGGGCGTCCTGGATCAAGGAAGCGAAGGCGGTCGGATCTGCACCGAGCCGCGTGACGTCGTTGAGGTCGGAGGTGATCGACGCGGTCGCCTCGGTCAGTTTCGAGGACGCGTCGGCCAGATCCTTCTGTGCAGTCATGATTGCCTCGAGTTGGAGGCGTGCCATGGCCAGGGCCCGTTGACCCGTGTCGATCGCCTCGACGGCTCGGGAGCGGTCGGTCGGCAACGCCTGTTCAGCCTGGTTGGCCGCCTGCGTCGCGGAGTCTAGCAGGGCGCGTGCCTGATCCGGATTGTCCTGGAGTGAGGAGATCGTTGCAGCGGGGTTCGAGACCGTCAGGGTGTGCAACTCGGTCTCGGCGGCGGGGATCGAATTCGTGACTTCGGAGATCCGCTCGCGAAGGGCGGCCAGCTGCTCGTCGGCCCCGGCCTCCGAGTCGCGCAGATCGTGGAAGGTCGCTTGCTGGGTGGCCAACGGATTCATCACCGAGTCCAGCGTGGAGAGGATCTGGTCCGCTGCCACGGTGCGAGCCGCCTCGGGATCGGTTCCGTTCATCGTCTGCTGGAGTTCGAAGGCGTGGGCGACCCCCGAGCGGGCTGCGTCCAGCGCCATCGCGTAGTCGTCGGTGCGTAGGGTGCCGAACTGAGCGCGCGCGTAGTCGAGTTCGTCGGAGGCGCTGCGCACCCGCTCGTCGGCCTCGAGGAGACGCCGGTTGGCCAGATCGATCCGCTGTGCGGGACTCAACCCGGTGGAAGAGGCGGACACCGTACTCCGGAGCTTCTTCCTGCGCCGCATCGAGACGACGACCTGGCCGGCGATGAGGACCACGATGATAACCAGCACCAGGGGGACGATGGCCGATCCAAGGCTCTTCCCCGAGCCGGAGGACCCAGTCATTGTCGAGACGAAGGTCGTGACGGCGTCGGCCGTGGTCGCGCCGTCCAGCGGGTTCGACTTCCCGAGGACCGTCCCGGCGGCGGTCTTGGCCTTGGTCAGTTGGGAGTCGGAGACGACCTTCTCGCCCTGGTTGCCGCACCAGGTCTGTTGGCGTTCCTCGTAGGCGATGACGTAGACGATGGAGGTGTTGGACAGGCCTGAGCCCAGCCCCGCGGCCTGGCACCATGTGGTGCCGTCCTGGCCCGACAGATCGGGGACCGCCACGAAATAGAAATCGACGCCCTTCTCGGCGGCCGTACTGGCAGATTGCTTGATCGCGTCGATCTGAGAGGAGGAAAGGAATCCACTCGGATCGGTGACCGTGTCGGTGATCGTGACGGGAGAGTCCGCAGAAGCGGGGCCGATCACCATCACCAGAGCCGCCAGCGTCGTCGCCGCAGCGGCGAGCACCCGTCGGAGAATCCGCATGCGTGTTCCCTTCATCAATGGAGCCGTGCGTCCGACCCGGTGCCAGCCTATTGCCCCGATGGCCTGGGTGGGAGGCAGTGACTTCCTTGGGCGCGGAGCCCTCGTCGAACTATCATGATCGGGAGGTCCGACCGGACCGTGGATTACAAGGAGTGCAATCGTGCCCACCGGCAAGGTGAAGTTCTTCGACACCGAGCGTGGCTTCGGATTCATCGGAGGCGATGACGGGGTCGAGGTGTTCCTCCACGCCTCCGCCCTTCCCGAGGGCGTGACGGCCCCCCGCCCCGGTACGCGCGTCGAATACGGCGTCGCCGATGGTCGAAAGGGCCCGCAGGCCCTGTCCGTGGAGATCCTGCAGGACACTCCCTCTGTCTCACGCAACCATCGGCGCAAGCCGCAGGCGATGGTTCCGGTGATCGAGGACCTCATCAAACTCCTGGATGCCTCGTCGAATTCTCTTCGTCGTGGCAAGTATCCGGAGAACGCCCACCAGATCGCGAAGGTCCTCCAGGCCGTCGCTGAGGATTTCGATGCCTGAGGACACAAGGACGGCGGCCGCAGCCGCCCACAGCCGCAAGATCCGGACGGATGCCGTCCTCGAGTCGGCCGTCGACCTGGCGCGCCGTGCCGCCGAGGACGTGGCACGGCCTGGTTCCGTCGGCGCCCACCAGGGGACGCGGATGGAGGACGATCGCCTCCTCACTCACTTCTTTGACGCGCGTGACCCCGGTTATCGAGGCTGGCACTGGGCGGTGACGCTTGCCCGTGTTCCGCGTTCGAAGGTCGTCACTGTCTGCGAGGTCAATCTGCTTCCCGGAGACGGTGCGCTGCTCGCGCCGGCGTGGGTTCCGTGGGAGGAACGACTGCGTCCCGAGGACGTCTCCCGCGAGGACACGTTGCCCTATCAGCAAGACGACGAGCGTCTCGAACAGGGGATTGAGGACACGGGCGACGACCCGGATCTGCCTCTCATTCGCGATCTCGGCCTCGGTCGTCCTCGGGTGTTGTCCCGTCAGGGTCGTGACGAGGCCGTCGAGCGGTGGTACACCTCAGAGCATGGGCCTGGACGAGGACGGACCTCCGCTTCGACTTGTTCGACCTGTGGATTCCTGCTGAAGATGCCAGGTTCGATGCGCACGGTCTTCGGCGTGTGTGCCAACGAATGGTCGGCCGACGACGGATCCGTCGTCAGTCTGGACCATGCCTGCGGCTCCCATTCGGAGACCGATCTGCCGGCGGACGGCCCGCAGTGGCCGGTCCAGCCCTCGCACCTGGACGACTTCGCCTCCGATCTCGATCGGGTTCCGACCGGCGCCGCGATGTCATCTTCACAGGACTGATCCGGCTGCTCCATCGTTTCTGAACGTGTGGAATTGTTTTGCCGGTCACTGACTCCACTGTGGGACGAACTTGAAATGCTTCCCGGCGGCGAGCAATATTCGTTCGTGAGCACCACGACCGAGCCGATGCGCTCTCACAGCACAGTCCCCGTCAATACGATCGACAAGTACTTCCACATCTCCGAGCGTGGTTCCACGATCGGACAGGAAATCCGTGGCGGCGTTGTGACCTTCTTCACGATGGCCTACATCCTCGTTCTCAACCCCCTGATTCTCTCCACTCCCCATGACGGCATCGAGCCGCTGGGCACGACGACCCAGATCGCCGCCGGTACCGCTCTGATCGCCGGCATCATGACGATCCTCATGGGTGTCGTGGCGAACTTCCCGTTGGCGCTGGCCGCGGGCCTCGGCGTCAATGCGATGGTCGCCTACTCCATCGCCGGCAGCCACGACATGACCTACGCCGACGCGATGGGCCTGGTGGTCATCGAAGGCGTCATCATCCTGATCCTCGTGCTGACCGGATTCCGGGAGGCAGTCTTCCACGCGGTCCCGGCCTCGCTGAAGACCGCGATCTCCGTGGGTATCGGTCTGTTCATCGCCCTCATCGGCCTCGCGGACGCGAAGATCGTGCGCACCGGTGACGGCACACCCCTCCAGCTTGGGCAGGGCGGCTCGATCGTGGGATGGCCGTCGGTCGTCTTTGTCATCGGCTTGATCCTCATCATCGTGCTCTACGTCCGCAAGGTCCGCGGCGCCCTGCTGATCGGGATCGTCGTCGCCACAATCCTGGCGGCCATCGTCGAGGCCATCGGGCATGTGGGCGCTTACAGTGACGACAACCCCTCCGGGTGGTCACTGTCGGTGCCCTCGTTGTCGGGCTCACCGGTCTCTCTGCCGAGCCTGGGAACGCTCGGGCACTTCTCCTTGCTCGGCAGCATCGACAAGGTCGGGATCGTCGCTGTCGTCCTGCTGGTGTTCTCCCTGCTCCTGGCCGACTTCTTCGACACCATGGGCACGATGGTTGCCGTCGGCGCCGAGGGGAACCTCCTGGACAAGGACGGCAACCCGAAGGGCACGCGCGAGATTCTCGTCGTCGACTCCGTTGCAGCGATCGCCGGTGGCCTCGGGGGTGTCTCCTCGAACACGTCCTACATTGAATCAGCCTCTGGGGTCGGCGAGGGCGCCCGCACGGGTCTTGCTTCCGTCGTCACCGGAGTGCTCTTCCTTGCATCCATGTTCCTGGCGCCGGTCGTCTCGATGGTTCCCTACGAGGCTGCGACCCCGGCCTTGGTCATCGTCGGCTACCTGATGATGACCCAGGTGCTCGACATCGATTGGAAGAGCCCGGAACTCGCGATCCCGGCATTCCTCACAATCGCTTTCATGCCCTTCACCTACTCGATTACAGTAGGAATCGGCGTTGGTTTCATCGCTTACACGATCATTCAGATCGCGTTGGGCAAGGCTGCAAAGGTTCATCCGCTGATGTGGATCGCCTCTGCCATGTTCGTCCTGTACTTCGCCCTCGGCCCCATTCAGACAGCGCTGGTGGGCTGACCATCACCATCTGAGGAGGCCAACGCCCCGGTGTCACGCACCTTCTATTCCCTGCGCTATCACAATTTCAAGCTCTGGTTCGGCGGCAACCTGATCGCGTCGACTGGAACGTGGATGCAGCGGGTGGCACAGTCGTGGTTGGTGCTCACCGTCCTCACGGACAACGACGGTTTTCAGTTGGGCATCGTCACGGCGCTCCAGTTCCTTCCGTTGTTGCTCCTGTCTCCATGGGCAGGGACCGTCGCCGATCGGGTCGATCGGCGACGGCTCCTCCAGGGGACCCAGATCGCGACCGGTCTTCTCGGATTGGTCATGGGTATCCTCGTCCTGTCGGACGCCGCGACGCTGTGGCAGATCTATGGCCTCGCGCTTGCCGGGGGTGTGGTCTCGACGCTCGACTCGCCGGCCCGCCAGGCCTTTGTCTCCGAGCTGGTTCCTGCCGAGTCACTGCCGAATGCGGTTGGCTTGAACTCGACCGCGTTCAACTCTGCCCGCCTGATCGGACCGGCGGTCTCCGGCCTTGTCATCGATGAGGTCGGCACGGGCTGGGTGTTCATCGTCAACGCGGTGCTCTTCCTGGCGCCGGTCATCGCGATGGCGCTCATGCGGACCTCGGAGTTCGTCCCCCAGCATCACGCGCCCCGACGCAGGGGCCAGACCCGTGAAGGTCTGTCCTACGTTCGCCATCGCCCCGACATCATCCTCATCCTCATCGTTGTCTTCGTCGTGTCGGCACTCGGCATGAATTTCCAGATGACGTCCGCCCTGATGACGACCGAGGTCTTTCACCGCGCCGCCGGTGATTACGGCATCCTTGGCACCTTCATGGCGGTGGGGGCGCTGGCCGGTGCGCTGCTGGCGGCCCGGCGCCGTGTTCCCCGGCTTCGTCTGATCGTGTCGGCTGCCGCACTGTTCGGCATCTGCGAGATTCTTCTGGCACTGGCACCGACCTATTGGTCGTTCGCGATCCTGTCGGTCCCGACCGGGCTGACGATGTTGACGATGCTGACCGCTGCCAATGCCGCCATCCAGGTCACGACTGCAGAAGAGATCCGTGGTCGGGTCATGGCCCTGTATGCGATGATCTCGATGGGAGCCACTCCGCTCGGCTCGCCCGTCATCGGATGGATCGGCGAGCGCTTCGGTGCTCCATGGTCGATCGCGGTCGGTGGTGTCGCGTCGCTGGTCATTGCGGTCGTGGCGGGCCTGTGGGCGATCTCCCACTGGGAGATCCGGGTGCGATTCCACTGGTCCTTCCACCCGTTGGAGGCGGAGGGCATCACTGAACGGGCGCAGATCGTGCAGGAAGGGGAGGAAGCGAATCGGCGGGCCCAGGAGAGCTCCTGACCTCGCCTCCGTCCTCACAACCGAGGCAGAACCCAGTCGATGCATGACAAGAGAGCCTCAACGTCCGAAGTGTCGGTCGAGGGGAACGTGGCGACCCGCAGCTGATTGCGTTTCAGGCCCCGATAGGGCTCGACGTCGACGATGCCGTTGGCTCGCAGGATCGCAGCGAGGCGCGTGGCGTCCACCTCGGGGGCGAAGTCGACGGTCACGACCACAGGCGAGCGCCACTGTGGGCTCGCGATGAAGGGGGTCGCGCAGGAGGACCGTTCAGCCCAGTCATAGACGAGGTTCGAGGCGGCCCGTGAACGTGCGGCCATCGCGGGCAGTCCGCCCTCGGCGAGCATCCAGTCGATTTGGTCGGCCAACATGATCAACGTTGCGATCGCGGGGGTGTTGAGCGTCTGGTCCTTCTCCGAATTGTCGAGGGCGACACTCAGATCCAGTATCTGCGGCATCCACCGATCGGTGGCCCCGTGGAGCTTCCGTGCGCGTTCCTGGGCGGCGGGAGAGAGCAGAGCGATCCAGATCCCGCCGTCCGATCCGAAGCACTTCTGGGGTGAGAAGTAATAGGCGTCGGTCTGGGTGACGTCGACGAGGACGCCTCCGGCCACCGAGGTCGCGTCCACCAGAGTGAGGGCGCTGCTCCCACCGATGCGACGGACCGGCGAGAGTGCGCCCGTCGAGGTCTCGTGGTGCGGATACGCGAAGGCGTCGGGCGCAGACCCCTCGTCGGAGGCACCCTCGTCCCCGGTCAGTTCGATGGTTTCTCCCGGCGGAGCGCTGACGATGATCGATGGCTCCAAGAAGGGCGCTCGGCGGGTTTCCTCTGCGAACTTGTGTCCGAATTCCCCGAATTCGGCATGTGCGACACGCCGGCGCACCAAAGAGGTCGTGGCCACCGCCCAGAAGGTGGTGGACCCTCCATTGCCCAGGGTGACTGACCACTCGGGGGGAAGGGAGAAAAGCTCGGAGAGCCCTTCCCGGATGCGATGGACGATCGTACGGACCGGCGCCTGCCGGTGGGACGTGCCCATCAAAAGGGGAGCAGAGAGCGCAGTGATCTGGTCGGGCCGAATCCGTGAGGGACCACTTCCGAACCGCGCATCCGCGGGGTGGAGATGGGCGGGGATGACACAGGCGTCGGTGCTCATGGGGGAAATGTAGCGCTGGGGCTGGACGTCGCGACGATTGGTCCATCTCGGGGTGTGTCTCCGTGCTCGGAGACTTCGATGCCCATCCTCGTCAGAAGGCCAGAGCCTCGTGAGAGCGTCCGTCCGGGGCGTGGCAGACCTCTCGTGTTCGCGCAGGGCGATGCCCCTCGAGGGCGACTTGAGCAGGTCTGACCATATCCTTGGGTGAAGCAGTTGCGGGGACCAACGGCGCCGAGCGCCGGGAGGAGCAAGGGACCGTGGGCGACCTCATCGACACCACCGAGATGTATCTCAAGACTGTCTACGAACTTGAGGAGGACGGCGTCACCCCCTTGCGGGCGCGCATCGTTGAACGCCTCGGGCATTCCGGCCCCACTGTCTCCCAGACGGTGGCGCGCATGGAGCGTGACGGCCTGGTCCATGTGCTGGGGGACCGGCGCCTGGAGCTGACCCCTGAGGGGCATGACCGCGCCGTCGAGGTGATGCGCAAGCATCGTCTGGCCGAGCGACTTCTTCTCGATGTCGTCGGGTTGGAGTGGGCCGAGGTCCACGAGGAGGCCTGTCGGTGGGAGCATGTGATGTCCGACCAGGTGGAGGGCCGCTTGGTGGACCTCCTGGAGGGGCCCACGGTGGATCCCTACGGCAACGCCATCCCAGGATCGTCGGGGAAGCTGTCGGGGTTATCTGCAGAGCGCGCACTCCATGACACGGACTCGGTCGATGCCGTTCTCGTCCGCATCGGTGAGCCGATCCAGGCGGATCTCGATCTGATCCGCGCTGTGGATCAGGCTGGAGTGCGCCCGGGTGAGCCCGTCCGCGTGTCGACCATCGGAGATGAGTTCTCCGTCACACCCTTGGAGGTGGATGGAGAACCGGCCGGATCGGCGGAACGCGTGGTGATCCCGGGGTCGTTGGCGGCTCACCTCTTCCTCGAGGATGCTCACTGATCCGAGGGTCGAGATCCGATATTCACATCGCCGTTACGAATATGTGACATTTCGGCTCCCGGCGAGCTAATGTGGCTCCCGGTTGCATTGCAGCCGCCCGACCGTCATTCACCGAAGCCGGACTGTGACGACATCGGGGTGGTCAAGTCCGGCGCGGGGAAACCATACGTGGCCATCATGGCCTTGGGGTGAAGTCCGGGAAACCGGACCGGGCTCTCCTGCCCGAATCCGACAGCTCACCTCGCAGGTTCACCAAGGAGAACGCAACGCACGTGACAACCGTCAAGCCCACGCCTCGCCATCGCAAGGCCCGCCGTCCCGTCGTCCCGATCGCCGATTTCACCGGTGCCATTTCATCTATCACCCTGAGCCCCATTCGCGGGACCGCCGTCGCTTCGGTGACGGGTCTCGCCCTGACGGCCGCCGTCACCTCGGTGGCGAGCGCCGCTCCAGTCGTCGTTGCTGATGCCCCCGATGTGGCGGCGGCGACCCAGGTTTCCTCTCAGCTGCCGACCACCGTGTCAGTCCCGGACATCGCATGGTCCGACTCTGGGGACGTCACCGTCACTGCGGAGGCCACTGCTCCGGCCCAGGCGGAGGAGACCACCACCGCCGCAACGACCACCCAGGCCGCTTCTCGGACCGCTTCACGCAGTACGACGTCCTCCTCCACGTCGAGCGCGGCCCTCAACCCCTCGGGGTCGACGATCGTCTCGATCGCTCTGTCCCTGCAGGGGATTCCTTATGTCTATGGCGGTTCATCCCTGTCGGGCATGGACTGCTCCGGTTTCACGCAGTACGTCTACGCCCAGGCCGGGATCAGTATTCCCCGGACGTCCGAGGCCCAGCAGGCTGGTGGCACGATCATTCCGGCCTCGCAGGCGAAGCCCGGTGACCTTCTTTCGTGGGGGTACCACGTGGCGATCTACCTCTGCAATGGCAAGATGATCGACTCCTCGAAGCCGGGGACGACGACAACCGTCCGTAGCATCTGGGGCAGCCCGGTGTACGTGCGCTACTGAGTTCGTCTCCCGTCACGCGCGAGTACGCGGGGGTCAAGTCCTGAAAGGGACTTGACCCCCGTTTCGTTGCTCGTCCTGCGCGCTGACGAGGCACAATGGTGATGACACCTCACACAAGGAGGACATCATGAGTTCCACCGAAGTGATCCTCGTCGGTGCCGACGGCTCAACGGAGAGCCTCGCAGCGGTTGCCTGGGCAGCCGACCGGGCCCTGCGCACGAACGCACGGGTCCACATCATCTGCACCTACGCGCTCGCGTCCTATTCGGCGGCCGCCCTTGACGGCGGATATGCAGTGCTCGACGACGAAGCCCTCAAACGCGGCGCGCAGCAGGTCGTCGACGAGGCCGTTGCCCATGCGAAGACCCGCGGTGACGTCAATGTCACGGGGTTCGTCGAACCAGGGGATCCCGCGGGAGTCCTCGTCGAGATGTCGCGGGAAGTCGACCTGCTTGTGGTCGGGTCGCGCGGTGGTGGGGGGTTCGCCGATCGTTTGCTCGGGACCGTCTCCTCGGCGCTGCCCGCGCATTCGAAGTGCCCCGTGGTCGTCGTGCCCCGTCATGAGTCCGGGAAGAATTTCACGCCGATTGAGCGGATC
>JAATFD010000006.1 GCA_015655375.1 Actinomycetales bacterium | reverse complement strand
ACGGAGCCCGAACCGGAACCGATCCCCGACCCCGCCGGAGAGATCGACGAAGCCGCTTCTGCCACGACGACGCCGAGCGAGGAAGCGCCGGCCACCGGCATGTGGGCGGCCGTCCTGGACCGCGCAGGCTCCTTCACCCCGGCAGAACCGACCACGACGCCGGATCTGCCACCCGCGCCACTGGCCCGCTCCGCCGCCGAGACAACTTCCTCGGCGGACAGCGGCGAGGTGCTCACAGGCGAAGAGGTGTCCCTCTCGGAGACCGACCCGACCACGACCGGCATCGTCGGGTCCAGATCCGACTCCCCAATGGAAACCTCGCAGATCGAGCCCGTCACGTCCTCGGCCCCGCGCATCCCCTCGATCCCCACCTCCGGGGCGGGCCTGGAGGAGCCACCTGCCGCGCCTTCCTCCGTCCAGGTCCCCGAGCGCGAGGACCTTCCAGCACCAGCGCCCCGCGATGTCCTCGAGCACCGCCGCGATCCCCGTCAGGACGGAGACGTCGACCTGAACGCAACCACGGTCGCACCGGAACCGGTCGCCGCTGATTCTTCCGCGACCGCGGTTGCTGCGGCTCAGGTTGCCGCCGGCGCAGCCGCGACCTCGGCGCGTGACGACCTCGATCAGACGCGCATCCGCCGCAGATCGCTGGTCACCCCGACCGAGACCTCTCCCGAAGAGAGCGGCGAGACGCAATGGAAGCCCCGCTCCGGCGACGCCGAGGAGGCCCTTGCCACCTCGACCCCCGCCACGCTCGACGACGTGATCTTCGAGGGTGCCACCGTCGTTCCCGAGGTTCCCTCCCGCGCCAGCGCGCACGCCTGGGGTCTGGTGCTCACCCTCTTGCTCACACCCGTGACGTGGTACCTCCTGGCCGACGCTGGTGCTCGCATGACTCTGGCGACGAATGCCCCGATGGTCACCGGAGTCGTCAATATCGCCGCCGTCCTCGAGTTGCTGGGCGGTCTGGTCCTCATCGTGTTCCTCGCCCTGCTGGCACAGCGATCCTCGCTGGGATCCTTCATTACTGGGTTGATCGTCCTCGTCGTCAGCGTGCCGTGGGTCGTCGCGCCGGGATGGACCGCGGCCGCCGTCCTGCCCGCCATGCAGTGGCTCGACTCCTGGAATTCCTTCGGCGCCAACATCTCCCACCATCTGCAGGCCTCCGGGTATTCCGCCCGCTTGCTGGTCCTCGGGCTCGTTCTGCTCCTCGCCGCGATCCTCTCCCACGTCGTGCGCCGCAAGGGCCGCGCCGAGGAGGTCCTGCGCGCTGAGGTCGAGCGAGTCAATCCCGAGGGGGCGTTCCTCAGTCGCTCCGAGCGCCGTCGCGCGGCGAAGGCCGCGAAGAACGCCGAGCGTCACTGACCCGTGGTCCGACGGACATCACAGGTTCCCCGGTCCCTGCTCGAAGAGCCGGGCCCGTGGACCCATCGCCACGTCAGCGCCGGCGGCGCATCCTTCCATGTCGTCGACGCTGGCCCTCCGGATCCCGATCATGCGATCGTCCTGCTTCATGAGTTCCCGTTCTTCTGGCGGTCCTGGCGTCACGTGATTCCGACACTGGCCCAAGCCGGTCATCGCGTCCTCGCGCTCGACCAGCGCGGTTTCGGGACCAGCGACCTCCAGCGCGACGAGCCGGACCTCCTCCAGTTGGCCCGTGACGTGACGGCCGTCGTCTCCTCGATGGGAATCTCCGAGTTCACGGTCGTCGGATCCGGGATGGGCGGTGCGGTCGCCTGGATGCTCGGTGCTCGCAATCCGGTGGCCTTGCGCTCCGTCGTCACGATCTCCGCTCCCCACCCGCTCGAACGCGCTCTGATGCACCAGATCCTGCCCCTGTCGAAGGGACGCCTCCTGGAGTGGCGCCTCGATCTGCCGCTGCGCCGCGTCGCCCTGCTGAAACGCGGTCGCCTCATTGACGGGCTGATCCGCCAGTGGGCCGCTCCCTCGAACCGCGAACGCCTCCTCCACGAAGCGGGCCCCTACCGGGCCGCCATGGCTCGTCCTTTCGCAGCATCGGCAACGATCGATTCCTTCGAGGCCACCCGTCATCTGGGCCTCGCCTCACGCCGCAAACTGGATGCGGCCGTGGCCGTTCCCGTCCTGTCGGTTTCCTGCGACGCGGACGGCTCCCTATCAGCCCGCGACTTTTCCCACGATCGCGAGCACACGATCGGCGGCTTCTCCCGATCGGCCATCCGCGGGTCCGGGCACTTCGCGCCGGAGGAGACCCCGGGCTCCGTGGCCTCCGCGATCCTTGCCCACGTGACCGCTGTCCCCCCGCGCGAGCGGTGAGGACGGGCAGCGAACCCAGACGCTGGTGACAAGCGTGCCCCGGCCCGAGGGACGACTGCGGCGTGGGACTCGACCCCTCCCGGGTCCACGACGAAGGCGTCCAATCCACCCCGATCAGTCGACCAAGCCCGCGCTCGGGCACAGGTCCGCGATGGCACATTCTTCGCACTCGGGATGGCGCGAGTGGCACACCGCGCGTCCATGCCAGATCAGGTCGTGGGACATCTGCGTCCACTCCGCGTCGGGGAGCAGCGCACAGACATCTCGCTCGACGACGGCCGGCGAGGACGACTCCGTCCATCCGAGTCGTCGAGCCAACCGTCCGACGTGGGTGTCCACCGTCAGTGCGCGAGCGCCGAACCAATCTCCCCGCACGACGTTGGCCGTCTTGCGCCCGACCCCAGGAAGGGATTCGAGCACGGCAGCATCGGACGGAACCTTCCCGTCGAAGCCGTTGACCAGCGCCTGTGACAGCGCGATCACCTGGCCGGCGCGGCGCCGTTGGAAGCCGAGCGGGCGGATGGTGGCCTCGACCCGGGCGAAGTCCGCCGCAGCGAGCGACACCGGATCCGGCCAGCGGCAAAACAACTCCGGGGTGACGGTGTTGACGCGAGCATCGGTGGTCTGCGCAGACAGAACCGTGGCCACCAAGAGCTCGAAAGCACTCGAATGGTCGAGGCTGGTACGGGCGTCCGGATACTCGGCGCGCAATCGCCGCACGACCTCGTGGGCCCTCGACTGCGCAGGTGAGCAATGCACTGAGGCATAATAAGCACTGTTCGACACGGCCACACTCCCGTCAATGTCCGGTGGTAGTGGTCACATCTGCGCCACAATGGGCATGAGAACTGGGCCGACCACCACCTTGGGAGGGGCCCGACGACAGGAACGGAGTTTGGTGAGACATGTTCGTTGACGGCAACGTGATTGGTCAAGTCCCCCTCTTTGAGGGTCTTGACGAAGCGCAGCAGGCCTCACTTCAGGCCAAGATGGGCCGCACTTCCCTGCGTCGGGGCGAGACACTCTTCGACGAGGGCGAGCTCGGCGACCGCCTCTTCATCGTGACCGAGGGCAAGGTGAAACTGGGGCACACCTCCAATGATGGTCGCGAATCCCTGATCGCCGTCCTCGGCCCGGGCGAGATCATCGGTGAGCTGACCCTCTTCGATCCCGGCGCCCGCTCCACGACGGCCACCGCGGTCTCCCCGGCGACCCTGCTCTACCTCGACCACACGGACCTCATGGAGATCCTCGACCAGAACCCGACGCTGGCGAAACACATGTTGCGCGCCCTCGCCCAGCGTCTGCGTCGCACGAACGAGTCCATGTCGGATCTGGTCTTCTCCGATGTCCCCGGCCGCGTGGCGAAGGCACTGCTCGACCTGGCCGACCGCTTCGGCACCCCGACCGATGAGGGCGTCCATGTCCCTCACGATCTCACGCAGGAGGAGCTCGCCCAACTAGTCGGCGCCTCGCGGGAGACCGTCAACAAGTCGCTGGCGGACTTCGTCTCCCGCGGATGGATCCGCTTGGAGGGTCGCGCAGTCACACTGCTCGACGTCGACCGTCTGGCCCGACGCGCGCGCTGAGCACGTGAACGCTGAGCGACACGGACCCGACGAGGACGGGGCCGGTGCGATCCTGATGGATCGCACCGGCCCCGCTTCTTTGACGTCAGGCAGTCGGCCTCAGCCGATCGGCCGTTTGAGGTAAGCCACCAGGTTCTCAGATCCCGTGGGTCCCGGGATGACCTGGACAAGCTCCCACCCGTCCTGGCCCCACTGATCGAGAATCGCCTTGGTGGCATGGGTCAACAGCGGAATCGTCGCATACTCCCACTTCGTCATGAGGACATTCTAGTGGCGCACGGAAACCCCGACGAGGCCGATCCGGCCGGTTCAGTCCCTCACATGGGCAAGGACGCGCGGCACACGCGGAGTGCGAAGCTCCAGGGCCAACGCTTCTCCGGACCCATCGAGCCAGTCCTTCCAATCCTCCACATCCGGGTAGCGACGCAGTATTGCCCGCCGCTCGCGCTCCGTCAACCCGCCCCACACGCCGAAACTCGCCTTCGATTGGAGGGCGTCGGCCAAACACTCGATCCGCACCTCACAGGCCATGCAGCGCATGCGCACCTGCCGCTGCGAAGCTCCCTGGACGAACAAGGCGTCGGGCTCGTCAGATGCACACAGAGCACGAGCTGCCCAACTCTGGTCTTCATCGACACCGCTCATGTTCTCAACTCCGTATCCGGTCGCCAGTGACCATCACTTGCTGTGACCATACACACAGGATCCGATGAACTCCAAACCGCCCGCAACGCCCTGCGACATGGCAAGAGCGGAAGTTGACACTTCACGATCGCACATTCCAGAAGACTCCCAGCATCACACTCAGTGCGGCCACGTATCCTTGACGCATGTCGTCTCCACGCACGCGCTCCGTGACTCCCGTGCAGCTGGTCGTCCTCCTGGCAGCCTTCCTGTGCCTGTCAGTGTTGACCGGGGTACTCGCCGCGGGTCTCCTTGTTCCCGCCGCCGGGACCGCCGGAGTCGTCGCCAAAGCCGTTCCCTCCGTCTTCGAGGACATGCCCGCCGACCTTCAGCTGATCGAGCCCGCCAACGAATCGAAGATGCTCGACGCCGACAACAACACGATTGCCGTCTTCTACTCTCGCGAGCGGACCGTCGTCAGCTCGGACAAGATCAGCACCGACATGAAGAACGCGATCGTCGCGATCGAGGACAAACGCTTCTACACCCACCATGGGGTCGACCCCGAGGGCATCGCGCGGGCTCTGGCCAACAACCTCGGCGGAGATGACACCCAGGGGGCCTCGACGATCACCCAGCAATATGTGCGTAACATGCTGACAGACAAGGGCTATGTCACCGACGACGCCGATCTGGTCAACGAGGCGACGACCCAGACCGCCGAGCGCAAGCTGCGGGAGATGAAGTACGCCCTCACACTTGAGACGCAGATGTCCAAGGACGAGATCCTCACCGGGTATCTCAATGTCGCTCCCTTCGGCCCCAATGTCTACGGAGTCGAGGCCTCGGCGAAGCTCTATTTCAACAAGTCCGCCAGTGAACTCGATTACAACCAGGCCGCCCTGCTCGCGGGTCTGGTCCAGTCTCCCGTCCAGTACGACCCGATCACGAACCCGGACAAGGCTCAGGAGCGCCGGGACATCGTGCTCGAACAGATGCTCGATCAGGGCTACATCTCCCAGGACCAGTACGACGCCGGCGTCGCCATCAATGTCCGGGACATGCTCGACGTCCACTACACCACCAACGGATGCACCGACGGCACGGCTGACAGCTCGGACAAGGGAACCGGCTATTTCTGCGAATATGCCAAACAGCAGTTCCTCAACGATTCCGACTTCGGGGAGACAGTGGCGGACCGTCAGAAGCTCCTCGACACCGGGGGCCTCGAGATCAAGACGACGATCCAGCCGTCCAAGCAGAATGCCGCCTACGAGACCGTGACGAGCGCCCTCGCGGACACCAGTGGGCCGAACGGCGTCATCACCTCGATCGAGCCCTCGACCGGAAACATCCGCGCAATGGCCCAGAACACGACGTTTGCCTCGGGCGATGCCGCTGGTGAGACCATGAGCAATTTTTCGACCGGCACCTATCAGGTCGGATCGACCTTCAAGCTCTTCACGATGATGGAATGGTTCAAGGAAGGCCACACCGCATATGAAAGTGTCGGCCGAAACAACCGCTATTACTCACAGAGTGAATTCCATTGTTCGAACGGACAGACAGTCGCTTACACGCCCAATCCGTACAAGGTCGAGGACATCGACGAGAGCAGCAAGAGCGGATCGATGAACGTCGTCAAGGCGACCGGGTTGTCAGTCAACCAAGCCTTCGTCAACATGTCCTCGAAACTCGACTTCTGCAACATTTTCCAGACGGCCTATGACTTCGGGATCTATGACATCAGCACGGACGAGGACGGCACCCAGACTCATGTTGTCCCCCAAGCGATTCCGTCGAACGTCATTGGTTCGACCTCGACCTCACCACTGACGATGGCCAGCGTCGCCGCGACCCTGGCAAACGACGGCTGGCAATGTTCTCCAAATGCTCTCACTTCCGTCGTCGACAGTGATGGGAACACGAAGAAGGAATATCAACCTTCCTCCTCCTGCACGCAGCGGCTCGACACGACGGTTGCCCGTCAGGTCTCGACCCTGTTGATGACGGCGAACCAGAAGTACTACACCAGCGGATCCGGATACCAGAACATGGACCTCGGCACGGACGTCCAGTGGGCAGCAAAGACCGGAACGACGAACGACAACGCCAACACGTGGACCGTCGGCTACACGTCGAACCTGGCGACCGCGGCCTGGATGGGTTACGCCGCTGAATCCTCCAAGGGCGTCGGAAACGTTCGCATCGGCGGGACCACCGTCGCCATCCCCTACGGCTCGACCGTCGCCTCCTACCTCTGGGGTCCTTACATGCAGAAAGCAGTCGAAGGCACCGATACCTCGGCGCTGCAGACCGCGTCGATCGGTGTCGAGCAGAAGGCCACTCCGAGCCCGTCGTCAACCACAAGTTCGACCCAGAAGAACGACAAGTCCGATTCCTCGGATTCGACAGATTCTCAGAACGGCGACTCGGGCGACGACTCCGGCGACTCGCAGACGAACCAGGATGACCAGGGGGGCCAGTGACGGATCGGACCACTGACCCGAATTCCGGTGCCGTCGTGCCCGCGCCTGCCGTTGACCCTGCGCTCCGGGGCCTGCTCCCTCCGAATCTCGACGACTTGGCCGACCGGCCCTCGCTCGCCCCACGTGGTCTGATCGCCCGGGCACGCGCGTTCGGCCTCGCCGTCGCCGGGTTGGCCTCCGCCGGAGGGGCTGCTATCACTTGGGGGCAGGTCGAGCGGCGTCTCCCCGTCGTCCGCCACGTCGACGTCCCCGTGCCGGCTTCGCGCAACACCCACGAGCTGCGGATCCTTCAGATCAGCGACCTCCATCTGTACCCGGGACAGGAATTCCTCATCGACTTCCTGTCCCGTGTCGCCCGGACCGAGCCTGTTGATCTCGTGCTCTCGACCGGCGACAACTTCGGATCCACTGACGGCCTCGACCTCGTGCGTGCGGCCTACGAGCCCTTCCTCGACCTGCCGGGTGCCTTCGTCCTCGGCTCGAACGACTACTACTCCCCCCAGCACCGCAACTGGGGCCACTACCTCCGGCGCGACCCTCGCATCTCCTCGTCCGGTCTACGTGGGCTCGACCTCCTCGAGGACGAGTTCGGCACACCCTCCTTCGGAGGAGGCGGCGAGATCCAGCAGGACCCCGACCTCCCCTGGCGGGAGATGGTCTCGCTTTTCACCGACGCAGGGTGGGAGGACCTGTCGAATCGAGCGGCGACACTCAGTGTGCCGGGCAGCGGCGGGAAGAACAGCAGCGCAAGGATCGGAGGCGGCTCCGGCGCCCAGCAGATCGTCAGCCTCATCGGCGTCGACGACCCCCACATGGACCGCGATCGCATGCCGGTCCCGGAGGACTCCTGGCAGGATCCGGCGGCCGTGCGTCTGGCGGTCGCTCACGCGCCTTATGTCCGCGTCCTCGATGCTTTCGCGAGGACAGCCCCCGACCTCATGGTCGCGGGCCACACCCACGGTGGTCAGATCGGCCTACCGTGGTTCGGTGCGCTCGTGACGAACTGCGATCTGCCGCGCGCCTACGCCAAGGGACTGCACACCTGGCATGCGCACATCAACACGCCCCTCAACGTCTCGGCCGGGTTGGGGACCTCGCCCTTTGCGCCTGTGCGGATCGCGACGCGACCCGAGGTCTCTGTGATCCGACTGGTGCCGACCTGGATGTGACGGCGGAGGCTGCCGGGCCGGGGCGAGTGAGCAGGGGCGCGCGGGTCCGTCGCGGTGTGATCGATCCGGATGTGACCGATCCGGCAGGCCGGGACCGCGACGAGGTTTTGGCGCGATGATCGCGCATCGGTATACTCGAACGGTCACACGGGGTGTGGCGCAGCTTGGTAGCGCGCTTCGTTCGGGACGAAGAGGTCGTGGGTTCAAATCCCGCCACCCCGACTCGTGTGAAATCCCCTCCGATCTGTGAAAACAGGACGGAGGGGATTTCCCCGTCCGCAGAGCGGAAGAGGCGCGTCCCACCGTTGAGGTGCTGGAGCGCAGAGCTGCCGGATGATGCAGCACCGGCAGGATCACCGACTCCGCACTGATGGGTGAATCCCCGTGTGCTGGCTGAGGATTCGCCGACAAGTGTGGGCTGACGTGGTCGCAAGACACGGGCGACGATGGGTCGGGTACCGAACCGATCGCCTTCGCAGACGGAAGCGCCGACGGGCCCATCCAGTTCGGCGGGTCCCCGCTCACCACACTCAATCGGGCCACACACACCGCCTCTTGACCTCAGTCTCACACGGTGGCCCTGCTCGTTCTCGCCGGGCATACTGGCCACCGGCACACCTGGCATCGAATCGAGGAGGTGATCCCGATGGAGGGTTCCAGTAGTCGCCCGTCCCGGGATGACGTCCTTGGTCGTCGTTCGCGCTGACGAGTCACCCATCCGCATCGTCGCATCCTCTCCCGGGACTTCCACGCCCTCGCCCACGCTCCAGCGCGTTCCGTATTCGACCCACTGAGATGGGCCCGACCCTGCACGACACCCCAGCAGGTGCGCGCTCTCGCGGAGATGCTCACCCCCGAGAGAGCCGAGCGTCCCGTCAGCACCATCATGATCGATCGGAACCGGCGGCAACCTCGCACCCAGATCACAACCACGCTGATCCGCGCGATGGGCGTCGAGGGGATCAGACTGCGCGACCTCGGACGGGTCATCGTCAAGAAACTCGGCGCGGGCACGTTGCTTGGCGTGTCGATGGCAGTCCTCGGGGTCGGCGGACCGATCATCGTCACCGTCGTGGCGACGCTGGCCTGCATCTGCGTGTGGTCCTCGCTGATCGCCTCGCTCCTGCCGATGCTCCTGCGGCGCATCGGGGTCGATCCGGCCGTCGTCTCCGCGCCGAGGATCTCGACGATCGTCGACGGGACCGGGCTGATGATCTACTTCCTGCTGGCCAAGGCGATCGTGCTGTGAGGGTGTGGCCTGTCCAAACGGGAAGGGCAGGCCACACCAGCGACGTCGATCGCTTACCGCTGCCCGAACTCGACGGAGTCGACAGTCCACGCGCGCAGTTGATCGGACAGCGTGATGCCCAGTCCCGGCCGATCGGAGACGATCATCCGCCCGTCGGCGATGGCCATCCGTTCGTTGAACAGCGGGTCCAGCCAGTCGAAGTGCTCGACCCACGGTTCGGTGGGATAGGTCGCCGCCAAGTGACTGTGGATCTCCATCGAGAAATGCGGAGCCAGCTCGAGCCCCGCCTGCGCGGCGATCGTTGAGAGACGCAGGAACTCAGAGATTCCACCGACGCGTGGGGCATCGGGCTGGATGATGTCGCACGAGTGGTGGTCGATCAGTTGGAGGTGCTCGGCGACCGAGGAGAGCATCTCACCGGTCGCGATGGGGGTGTCGATGACACGTGCCAGCTCCGCATGACCCTCGAAGTCGTAGGCGTCCAGTGGCTCCTCGATCCACGTGAGGTTGAACGGCTCCATCGCTCGGCACATCCGCAGCGCGGTCGGCCGGTCCCACTGCTGATTCGCGTCCACCATCAGCGGGAAATCATCGCCGAGGTGTTCGCGCATCGCCGTCAGACGGGTCATGTCAACAGAGTGGTCGGGGTGGCCGACCTTGATCTTGATGCCACCGATCCCGGCCTCGCGCGACCGCGTCGCGTTGTCGAGGATCTCCTGCAACGGCGCGTTGAGGAATCCGCCCGAGGTGTTGTAGGTCCGCACCGAATCGCGATGGGCGCCAATGAGTTTGGCCAGCGGGAGATTCGCCCGCTTTGCCTTGAGATCCCAGAGTGCGACGTCGATCGCCGCAATTGCCTGGATGGCAACGCCGGAACGCCCGACGGATGCGCCCGCCCATTCGAGTTTGACGACCAGACGTTGGATGTCCGAGGGGTCCTCTCCGATCAGGTTGTCCGCGATCTGCTTGGCGTGCGCGTACTGCGCCGGTCCCCCGGCCCGTTTCGAATAGGAGAAACCAACGCCGGAGTGCCCGTCCTCGGTCTCGATCTCCGCGAAGAGGAACCACACTTCGGTCATCGGCTTCTGCCGCCCCGTGAAGACCTTCGCGTCGGAGATCTCGGTCTTCAACGGCAGGACAACGGAGCTGAGAGTGATGTGACGAATTGAATCTGACATGAGGGGCCTCCTTGACCCAGTGATTCGCTGATTCAGCAATGGACGGGTTCTTCGCATCAGCCAGAAAGGTTGGCTGTCACGAGACGCATGACGGTCGCCGTGGCCCGCTCGAGATTGGATGCGCCCTCCTTCACCGCGGTCTCCAGGGGAACGACCTCGTGAAGGATCGGCACGATTGCGGTGAACTCAGAACCCGATAAGTCGTCGGCCTCCTGGGGGACTCGTCCCGCGAGGGCGACAACCGGAACGCCATGACGGCGGGCGACCATGGCGACCCCTGCCGGGGTCTTCCCCGAACGGGTCTGGGCATCGATCGAGCCCTCACCCGTCAGGACCAGGTCCGAGCGCACCACGACGGAATCTAGACCGACGGTCTCAATCACGACGTCCACCCCTCGACGCAGGGTGGCCCCGAGTGCCAGCAGCCCGGCTCCGAGGCCGCCCGCGGCGCCGGCTCCCGGAAGAGAACGGACCCGGAAGCCGACCGCTGGTTCCAGTGCCGCTGCCCATGCGGCGAGTGCCGTGTCCAGCTCGCGAACCTGGCGAGGAGTGGCTCCCTTCTGCGGTCCGAACACGGCGCTGGCTCCAGTGGGGCCGAGCAGCGGATTCGTCACGTCACAGGCGACGTCGATGGCGGTCTTCCCCAGGCGCGGGTCGAGACCGCTCAGGTCGACCGTCGCGACGCGGTCGAGCTTTCGCGGGACCGGAGGGACAACCTCGCCATGGGCGTCGCGAAGGACAGCGCCGAGGCCGACCAACAGACCCGCTCCGCCGTCGTTCGTCGCCGATCCTCCCAGACCGATGACGAGGTGGCGCGCGCCCTCGTCGAGAGCGGCCCGCACGAGGTCGGCGACGCCGAGCGAACTCGAAGCCAGGGGGTCACGCTCGGCAGCCAGGATACCCATCAGACCGACGGCAGAGGCGATGTCGAGCACCGCGGTGTCATCACCGACGACGCCAATGGCGCCCTTCCCGGGTCGTCCAAGGGCATCCCTGGCCGGAACCGTGAGCAGGCGACCCCCGAGCGCCCCGGTCAAAGTCTCGGCAGTGCCCTCTCCGCCGTCGGCCATCGGGATCTCGAGGCAGTCCGCGTCCGGAAGAACCCGGCGCACACCACGCGCCATTGCCGCTGCTGCTTCGGGCGCCGACATCGACTCCTTGAACGAATCCGGTGCGCACACCACTCGCATGGATCTGGCCTCCTCCGCCCGGCAGGGAAATGAATTATGGGCAACCACCGAAAGTGTCACACGGCTTCGGGCTGCGGCTCCAACTTCGTCGCTGCCGCGGCCTCGGTGACCCGGAGAAGCGCCGAGTGGTCCTCACGGTCATGACCGTGAGCACGCAGCTGGGTCATCTCTTCGAATACAGCTGCCGTCAGCGGCATCGGGACGCCGACCGCATGCGAGGTCGCGATGACGTTGGTCAGATCCTTGAGGTGCAGACCGACCCGGAAACCGGGAGTGAAATCGTGTGCGAGCATCATCGGAGCCTTGGCATCCATCACGGTCGAACCGGCTAGGCCACCTCGAATCGCATTGAAGACGGACTCGGGATCCACTCCCGCCTTCTGGGCGAGGACCAGCGCCTCGGCCACGACCCCGATGTTGACGGCCACGACCGCCTGGTTCGCGAGCTTCGCGATGTTGCCGGCGCCGATCGGCCCGACGTAGGTCACTGCCGAGCCCATCGCCGTCAGGATGTCCTCGACCTCGTCGAAGAGGGCCTTGTCGCCGCCGACCATGATCGACAGTGTTCCGTCGATGGCCTTGGGTTCGCCTCCGGACACAGGGGCGTCGAGCATCCGGATGCCCAGCGGCGCAATGGCATCATGAACTTCGCGCGAGACGAGCGGTGCGATCGAGCTCATGTCGATGAGGATCAACCCGTCGTGTGCGCCCTCCGCGACGCCGTCGGCTTCGAGCACGGCCTCCTTGACCTGCGGAGAGTCGGGAACCATCGTGATGACGAGGTCGGAGGCCTGCGCGACCTCGCGGTTAGTCGCGGCGGAGTGTGCACCGGCAGCGATGAGTTCGGCCTCGTTCTTCTGGTGCATGTCGTGGACCGTCAGCTCATGGCCGGCGGCAATGAGGTTCTTCGCCATGGGTCGACCCATGATTCCCAAACCGATGAATCCGATCTTCATGTTTGTCCCTCATTTGTAAATCGAGTAGCCGTGACTATTGGCACGGTTCGAACTTGCTTCACAGGTCGATCGACTGAATATCAAGCACGACTTGTCGAAGGCGTTCGCGATATGGCGGATCCAGCGCGCGGGCCGGAGCCAGGCAATATCCGGCATCAATACCGCACAGCCGCAGCCCCTCTTTGAGAACAACGGGAAAAGTCGCCTTGTCCACCAAGTTGCGCAATGGCGTCAGCATCTCTTGGAGCTCCAGCGCGCGAACTCGATCACCATCGACGTAGGCGTCGTAAATGGACGCCACCAGCTTGGGCGCGACGTTCGCCGTTGACGCGATTGCGCCATCAGCACCATGACACAGGGCAGCGAATATCAACGTGTCACGACCCATCAGGACGGTGAATCCATCCGGTCGCTCCCGCAGGACGTCAGCAGTCGCTGACAAGTCACCAGCAGAGTCCTTGAGACCAATGATGTTGTCGACTTGCGCGAGTTCAAGGACCGTCTTGAGCGTGAAATTCACTCCTGTGCGGCCAGGATTCGTGTACAGAAGGATCGGGAGGTCCGTCGATGCGGCTATTGCGCGGTAGTGCTCAACGAGCTCAGCCTGCGTGGGCGACATAAAATAGGGCGTCAGGACCGACAGCGCAGACACTCCTTCAACCGCCTGAACCATGCGGGCCGTTTGAATACAGTCGCGTGTCGTGATCTCAGACGCCCCTGCATAAACCGGAACTCTGCCGTTCACGTGTTCGACAGTAACCTCGACAACGCGCTTTTTCTGCTCATCCGAAAGCCCGTAGATCTCTCCGGAGCTGCCCAAAACGAACACTCCATGCACACCATTGCCAATCACATAATCGAGTACGTCGCGGAGGCCTTGCTCCATCAGCTCACCAGACTCGGTGAGTGGAGTGACCAACGCCGGCACCACGCCATGCGGCTGGAACATCCTCGTCTCCTCTTCCCTCAATTCGCCTCGAGTTCAGACACACCGCAACGGTCGAAGAACACTACTTCGACGGTAGTCGTCTATATATACGAACACCGTCTACAATACAGCACGATTGGTTCCCGGTCCATTCTGGTTGAGGAAAATGGAGGATACTGAAGCACCGAGACACCCCCAGCCTTCGCTGCAGATAGTCTGGGCAAGAAACCAGCCCGAGGTCTAGGGCGACGATGACGGAGCAAAGGATCCACAGGCAGGTGACAGAAACAGATCCCCGCAGCGGTACACCGCTGGTCAAGTCCACAGTACGCACAGTGGCGGTTCTTGAGTTCTTGGCGAGCAGGGGAACGGAGCCGACACGGCTCCGAGACGTATCCGAAGCCATTGACGCACCCAAGTCATCGACCTACGCCGTCCTGCAGACCTTGACACACGAAGGTTGGGTTCAGGTCGATCAAACAGGAAACCTCTATAGCCTCGGCATCCGCGCGCTCCTCACAGGTACGTCATACCTGGACGTCGATCCAGTCGTCCAAACCGTCAGACCCGTGCTCGTGGAGGTCGCCGACCATCTCGACGAAACTGTCCACCTCGGGCGTCTGGACGGCGAGCAAGTCGTGTACCTTGCCACCATTGAGTCACGGCAGTACCTCCGTCCATTTTCGCGAGTCGGGCGTCGTCTCCCCGCAACTGCTACCGCGCTGGGCAAGGTACTTCTCGCGGGTCACGTCGACGATCCCGACTTTCACCTGCCGGACACGCTCACAGCGGTCACGTCAAAGACCGTGACAGATCCCGCCCTCATCCTCAGCGAGCTTCGCGAGGCACAGAAACGCGGCTATGCGATTGACCGCGAGGAAGCCATCATCGGCGTCACGTGCTTCGCATTCCCGCTTCGCACCGAGAACCCCTCCAGGGATGCCATCAGCTGCTCCGTTCCCAACGCCCGGCTCACTCCCAACCGCGAACACGAGATCATCGAAGCCATGAGCCAGGCACAGACGCAGATCGAACAGTCGACCAGGCTCGTCAGCCGCAGCTTCTGACGCGCCCCACTGTCACTTCTGCCGACCCGGCCTCCCTTAGCGAGTGGCGCCATCCAATTCTTGAGAGCCGAGCTCTCGCGATATCGTCCCTCCAGCCCTCGCGCCGTGGCAACGCACCTCGGCAACGCGGCTGCCCGCCGAACGCCCACAACGACGTCCTCGCATGTCACCGCCCAAAGCTCCGCACAGAACCGAGCCCAAGCGCCTCACTCAGATCTCAATGTGCAGTGCTCGGTCAGTCCGTGAAGACCGACAGGAAATGGGCCTAAGGTCCCATGTCGTTCGCGTGATGAGGTGGCAGCATCTTGTTGTTCGGTCATATAGACACCGTTCATCATTCAGAACTCGATGACGAGGCGAATTCTATTGAGCGAGACCCTTCGAGCAGCTGCAGACCCACACGTGGCAGCACACCAGCAGACGTCCAACCTACGCGGAACACCATCTTGAACAAGTCCTGACAGCAAGTCATTGAAAACCTCGACGTGGACCCACCGCAATCAACTGAACGTATCCGCCTAACAGATCGCCGCCCCTACTCCCAAGTCAAATAGGCATGAGAAGAAGCCGGAAAGCAAGTCATGATGTCAGAGAAGACAATCTCGACCCGCCGAATGTGGTGGATAGCGCTCATCTGCGGCATGGCGTCGTATATCGACGCTGCCGCCATGTCCTCAAGCGGAACCGCACTGGTTCTTCTGAAGGGACCCCTCGGACTCAGCCCGGCTGAGATCGGGATCTTGACGTCGTCACTCACGTTCTCAGTAGCCATAGGCGCACTCTTCGGCGGCCGGATAGGCGACCTTTTGGGGCGTCGACGAGTGTTCATAACCACCATGATTATGATCATCGTTGGATCGACACTTCTCGCGTCGATCGAAAACCTTCCGGGACTCCTGACTGGAATGATCCTCGTCGGCCTCGGAACCGGCGCAGATCTTCCCGTATCGCTAGCGACGATATCTGAGATGTCTCGAGCGGGCATGAGCGCAACGATGGTCGGATTCAGCCACTTCCTTTGGAAGGTCGGAAGCATCGTCAGTCTCGGGATCGTCACGATCGTCGGAGGGATGGGCCAGCTCGGCGCGAGAATTCTTTTCGGTCATATCATCGTTGCATCGATACTGACCTTAATTGGACGACTATTCGTTCCGGAGTCAGATCGCTGGTCGAATGAGCGCGCTGAAGAAAAGAAGAACGCATCCAGCCGATCTGACGCGGCGCTCGGGTTAAACACTCTCAAAAAGCTGTTGAAGCCTCCTTTTCTCACATACTTCTTATCATTGGCAATATTCTACACATTAGTTAATTTGGGTTCTAACACCGTCGGTCAATACGGCGCTTACATGTACACTGAAGTCGGAAACTCGACCGTTCAAGTATACTCGACGGTTAAGCTGATCTCTATGTTCCTCGGGGCTCTGCTCGTTTTGGTATTCATGAAAATAGTTGGGACTCGGCTGAGAATGAAGTTCTTCACCCTGGGCTCCATTTGCTGTGTAATTTCGATGCTGACTCCGCTAGTATTTGGACCTAGTGCATGGACGCTCAACACGATGATGTTCCTTTGGTTAGTAGGAACAGTTTTTGCGGGCGAAGGGATGATGAAGGTCTGGACTCAGGAATCATTCCCGACGTTGCTTCGTTCGTCAGCGCAAGGCGCGATCATCGCGATTGCGAGGTTCGGGTCAGCAGCGCTCGCTCTCATCACGCCATTAGTTCTTTCAACAGGACCACGCGCACTGTTCGGACTACTGATGACCTGCTCCGCGATTGCAGGGCTCCTTGCCCTCATTGTCTTTAGTCATCAACACGTCAACGCAATACAAGAAGAGGAAGAGCAAGCTTCCCCTGACTCTCTAGCCGAAGTGGCCCAAGACACGCTATGAAAACGAACACCCAAACTGTCGCACACACAATACAACAACCATCGCCCAGCGGCGCTCCCCTCATGCGCTGGTGGTGGTTTTCCTCCCATCTCAACGCCGAGGCAATTGACGCGGACCTTGAGGCAATGCATGCAGCGAATATTGGCGGCGTCGAGGCGACATTCGTTTATCCAGTGGCGCCGGAATCAACTGCATTTCTGTCCGAAGAGTTTCTGAGGCTCATCAGGCATGCCGCCACAAAGACCGAAGAACTTGGCATGCGGTTTGACCTAACACTTGGAAGCGGATGGCCTTTTGGAGGACCCTACGTCAGCGACCGCTATGCCGCCCGACGGCTGCATTGGGAATGCGTTGAGTTACCCCCGCAAGAAGAACGAGTGAGATACGAGAGCACTTTTACCGGGGATCGTCTGATCGCCGCCTACTTGGGCGCTGGGTCCATTCAAGAAATGCCCACAGAATGGCGGTACTTGTCTGCTGCTCGAACCATCCCGCTTCCGCCGATCGGGCACGGACCTCGGGTGCTGCTCTTGGCCGTCTCCCGGCTCACCGGTCAGAACGTGAAACGAGCGTCGGCAGGTGCCGAAGGACTCGTGCTTGACCATTACTCCGCCCAGGCGGTCCAGATGCACCTCGATGCGGTGTCTGAGCCCTTGCTGAAGGCTGCTGGTGCAGAGCGCGTACATGCCGGGTTCTGCGACAGTTTTGAAGTCTTCCATGCGGATTGGACACCGCAGCTTCCCCGAGAGTTCGCGTCCAGACGCGGATATGAGCTTCTTCCCATTCTGTGGAAATTGCGCGTGGACGATCCTGACGCGAGCACGCTCAGAGCTGACCTCATGGCCACGCTCGGGGAACTCTTCGACGAGAACTTCCTGTCCGTCATTCACAGATGGACGGAGTCGCATGGCATTCTATTTCGCGCCCAGTGCTACGGCGAGCCCCCCATGCTCATCAGCAGCGCGCGCCACGTTGACCTGGTTGAGGGTGAAGGCTGGGGCTGGAAACGATGGACGAAGAACTCTTGGGCGGTGTCAGCGGCAGACGCTCTTGAGCGCCCTCTCGTCTCGTCCGAGACGTGGACATGGGTGCACTCACCATCATTCCGCGCTAGCCCATTCGACCTGTTAGGTGAGGCCTATGAGCATCTGCTTGGCGGAGCGAACTTCATCGTGGGACACGGCTGGCCGTTAGGGGCCTCCCTCGGTCCGCATCAGCCAGTGTTCTACGCGTCCGGTGCAATAGACTCGAGAAATCCTTGGTGGGCGGTAGCGCCCGAGCTCTTCTCGGCGATCGGTCGAGCAAGTTCTGTGCTACAGCTCGGAAGCCGCGCCGTGCAGGTCGCCGTATATCATCCTGTCTTCGAAGTCCGTGCCAACGGAACAGGGGAACACCGTCTTGACATTTGGCGACAGACCCAGATGTACATAGATGACGAGTTCGTCGAGGCAATTCGAACAATGGGATTGGACTACGACGTCGTTGATGACGTCTCGATGGAAAGATTCGGCATCGACAGATTTCAAGTGCTGCTCGTGCCATGCGGATGTATGCCGACCCCTGCCGCGAAAGACATCATGAAACGGTCTCGTTGTCGAATTGTGTTCTTGGAAAGACCCAGCGGTCCAGAACGTTGCAGGGAGATACATGGCGCGCTGTCCGAGGTCGAGCCACCGATCAGAATGAATTGTTCAAACACTGTGGGGATCACGACAAGAAGTGTCGGAGACGATTCGGTATCTCTTATCGTGAACACCGGAAACTCCAAGGCTGACGTCCAGGTGTTTTCATCTGGAAACAGGAACATTAGCGTGTGGGACGTTTCCTCTGGAAAGCTCAAATCAAGCTCGAAGATCTCCTCGACCTTTCCCCTCGATTCATATGAGGGCGTCTTGGTCACACAATCGAGCAGCATCCCAGAAGGGGAGAACTGGCACTCCTCCAACCTCGGGACAAAAGGGGCCGGTCTCCTCACCGACTGGCAGGTCATCGGCCATGACGGGACTCCGAGGCCCGTCCACCTTCCTCATGTCTGGGAAGATGACCAAATGATCTCAGAACAAGACGAGTCAGCCGTCTATGAGGCAAATCTTGATCTCGAGTCCGCCGCGTGCGTGACACTCGACTTCGGGTCACTGATCCAGCCTGAGTCTTCTGATGGCAACAAGAGCGCTCTTCGAGGCTCTTCCTTCTCAATAGAAGGGGATTCTCCGGTCAGCGCATGCGCCAAGATTTCCGTTGATTCCATACTCGTCTGCTCGATCTGGCACACACCTTTCACTGCCTCGCTTGGGAACCTGAAAAAGGGAATCCATCGGATTCGGATCGAGGTTTCAGGCCTTGGTGTTAGGAATACCTTGACACTAGCAGACAGTGGTATGAACGCAGATGTCGAACGTTCTTCAGGGCGACGATTCCGCGTCCAGGACTATTCGAACAGAACGAACGGACTCCGATCCGGGCTCTTGGTCGATCCAATCGTTTATTTGGACTGATTGGACGCCCGACAAACGCATTCAAGCACAGTATTCTGCAGCGTGCCGGTAACCGATTTGGATTGTCGGCTCGGCCGAAGAAGCCGGAGCTGCTGCGTCACCAGGGCGACGAAAAGCTGACGTGCGTCTTGTCCTCGCTAAGGTTCTCAGTAGGCTAATCCCTGATCAGTCCGAGCAGATGCCCCAGCACATTCGACCCGGGGGCTCGCAGACCATCGTGCTGATGCTCGTTGGTGATCCACACGCGGGTCCCGCGGATCGCCTCGGCCGTGGCCAGGGACAGCTCGCGCGGCACGAACATGTCGTCGTAGTAGACGGCCGCTGCGGCCGGGACCTCGTTGTGGGCGAGGACATCGGGCAGATAGACAGGCGCCCACTCACGGCGTCGAGCCAACGCGTCGGTCGTCCCGGTCAGCGGCTTGAGCGCGGGGTCCTCCTCGAAGAACGCCCGCATCATGTGTTCACCGGTCAGGAAATAGGGCTCAGCCTCGTCCAGCGGATCCACGTCGGGCACGAATCCCGGCAGATCATCGGCCAGACGCTCAGCACTCCAGTTCGTCGGGCGTCCGGCGGCCGACAACTCGGGTGTCGCACCTGCATAGATTGACTCGTGGAGCACCCCATACAGCGGTGCCATCGATACGCGCTGGGCCACACCCTCGAGGAACTCCCGTGACAGCCGCCGCTGCCCGCCCACGGTGACGAAGGGGCCCTCGAACAGATAGTGGAGCACGTCCGTCCCGGTCGTCATCCCCAGACTCATGCCGACCATACGGAATCTGCGGGTCGACAACCGCTCCCCCGTGGCCAGGAACTCCTCCGTATCGCGCAGATGGGCGGCGACCTCGCGGATCGTCCGTTCGTCCTCAGGGTGGCGGCGCAGGTAGGCCCGATTGCGCGCCGCCGTGCGTATGTAGGTCAGACGATAGATCTCGTCGATGTCGACAAGGCCGGGCAGACCACCCGTGAACAGAACTCCTGCGAGTCCCTCAGGCGCCAGCGACAGATACGCCGTGTTGATGAATCCGCCATAGGACTGACCGAGACTCATCCACGGCTTCCCACCGGTGAGCTCCTGGCGGATCGCCTCAGCGTCCGCGACGATCTGATCCTGGCGGAAGTGAGTGAGATACTCGGCCCGAGCCTCGTCGGAGTCGACGGCCGACAGCGTCAGCGCGTCCAACGGAGTCGATTGCCCAGTCCCTCGTTGATCGAGCAGGACCAGACGGAAGTCCTGCAATGCCCGCCCGGTCCACCCGCCTGTCAAATCCCCGAAACGCGGTCCCTCGTTGCCGGGCCCGCCCTGCATGAAGACCATGTAAGGCAGGTCCTCCCCTTCGGGGCGCACGACCTCACGCGCGAAGACCTCGATCGTCGGGTTGTCGGGGCCGACCGGGCTCGAGTGGTCCAGCGGAAGATCGAATCGGTGCTCGTGGATCGTCAGGGAGTGCTGGACGTAGGTGTTCGTGCGCATGTGGGCCAGCCTATCCGCGCCGAGGCGGCCCGAACTCGTCGTGGTGCGGCGATCTCATCGTGGTGTGGCTCCATACCGCCGCACTTGGGTGAGAAAGCCACACCACGATGGCAAAGCCGCACTTCGATGGCGTCGATGCTTCGCCCCACCCAGCTCCTCAGAGCAGCTCGAGGATGTCGGCCTCGATGTCGGCCGGTTCGGTGGCCGGCGCATAGCGCTTGACGACCTCGCCCTTGCGATTGAGTAGGAACTTCGTGAAGTTCCACTTGATCGCGTCCCCGAGCACGCCGCCCTTCTCCTGCTTGAGCCACGTGTACAACGGATCGGCCTTGGGCCCGTTGACGTCGATCTTGGCGAACATCGGGAAGTCCACACCGTAGTTCAGCTGGCAGAACTCCAGTGTCTTCGAGGCCTCGTCGAATTCCTGGTGCTTGAACTGATCACACGGGAATCCGAGGACAATGAATCCTTGATCCCGGTGATCGGCGTAGAGCTTCTCGAGGCCGTCGAACTGCGGGGCGAACCCACACTTCGAGGCCGTGTTGACGACGAGGACGACCTGACCGACGTAGTCCGAGAGATCGCGCTCCTCACCGGTGATGGTCGCCGAGCTGAAATCCGCGAGGGTAGTCATGTGGGTGTCTCCGATCAGTCCGTCCGGACCTCCGGGCAAGCCAGAGATGCCCGAGATGAGGACATCGTAGGACGCAGCTCCCCACCCCGCTCGGGCAGGCCGTTCAGCCTCTGAGGCCGAGCATCCGAAACTCAGGAACTCAGTGTCGATTGATGCCACACGAGGATGAGGCCAGCAGCGGAGCCCAACACAGCCTCGGACCACACACTGGCCTCGATCGAGGTCCCACCGCGCCAGCTCATCCGATACGTGACGAGCCAGACCTCCGGCCCCACGGATGTCACGTCGATCCGCCCGATACGGGGAGCGACGGGAGCCGGTCCACCAAGGCCGGAGCGCATGCTCCCATCGGCCCAGACGCGACGCGCTCCGGGAGCCGACAGAGCCATGAGCGCCTCGTGATCCCCAGCCGCCCACGCCCGGACGAAGTCCTTTTCCGCGGAGACGACCCGGGTCTGATCGTCTGCCTCGCCGGGAGCCCTAGGCTCGGGCGCCCCGGCTTCGGACACGCCACGTCCGCCATCGCGGAGGACAGACGCCGGGCGGTCCACCGACGCCTCCCCAGCCGAAGCGTCCTCGCCCTCGTCTGTGGAGCGCGATCCCGAGTCCGCGTAGCCGAATCTTGGCCCCGGTTCCGGGACACGCCCCGCCTGACAGGCCTCGGCAGCGCCGCGAGCGCGATCGTCCGCCTTCTCGTTCAGCTCGTGGCCGGCATGGCCGCGCACCCATTCGAAGGTGACGTCGCGCCCGGCCATCTCCTCATCAAGTGCCTGGATGACGTCGAGGTTGGCGATCGGCTTCTTGTCCGCCTTCTGCCACCCGCGTTTCCTCCAGCCATGCCGCCATTTCGTCACGACGTTGATCGCGTACTGGGAGTCCGCCAGGATCTTCAGCGGCTCGTCCGCCCGACCGGCCTCGCGGGTCGCTCGCAACAATTCGAGGACGGCGGTGAGCTCACCCAGGTTGTTCGTCCCGTGGGCCCACCCGCCGGCGTCCCAGCACTGGTCGGAGACGATCCACGCCCATCCGGACGGACCTGGGTTTCCCAATGCTGAACCGTCCACGGCCGCGGTGATCGTCATGAGGTCATCGTAACGGGACCCTCGCGTCCCACTCATCGAGACAGGACGTGCCCGACCGCAGCCACCACGTCGGGCATTGTGAGCGGCCGGGCCGACCTCGTCCGTCCCCTCCGTGGTCCGTCCTGACTCGATCGCGACGCGAAAGTAGCATGAAGGAGGAAAAGGAGGCCCACGGTGGGAACAGAGGAGCCGCAGGAAGCGGGAGCAAGGAGGCGAGCCCCATCCGAGTCGGCTGCCGCCCCGCGCGCTGTGACCTCGGAACCGATCGATCGCGCGCTCGTGATGATGCCCCGGCTTCCTTCTCATACAGCCACTCCGTCCTCGATCCCGTCTGACACCTCTCCTCGCTCACGCGTGTCCCGCCGATCCCCCTCTCCCGCCCTCGTCCGAGCCTCGGCCCTGCCCGTCGTCTCCCATGAGGCGCTGACCGGAATGCTCCTGATCGTCAGCCGCGATCGTTTCCCCGTCTCGGCCGACCAGTGGTACATCAGCCAGGCAACCGTCCTCGTGAAGAATCAGGCGTGCCTGCGCCGCCGCCTGGAGGAAGGGGACCTGGACGAAACCATGTTGGATGACCTCGTCACATTGGATCGGACCGTCCCACTGCGCGAGGCCGATTGCCAGGCCGACCATTTTGTCGATCTGCTCGACCAGGCGCTCGCCACCGCTGCCGACCGGATCTTGGCCGTCCGCGTCTCCGAGCCGCGATGGGCCGCTGTCCTGCGTGACTATCAGCGGGTCTTCCCCACCCTGCAGGTCCTGCCCGGCCACGACCCCCTCATCACACGTCTCACCGCGACCTGCCTACGCGCTCAGGTCCGCGAGCGCCGACGTGTCGTCGACCAACTCAATGCCCGCCGGGAGTGGACCGCCTTCTCTTCCCAGTCCGGCCGCGGCCATGTCGCCGCGCCAGTTGAGCACTCCGCCACGCCCCACGAGGCCGAGTACCCGCAGTCCTCCGGCCGCGTTCCACGTCCACTGGAGATCGCCTCGGACGGGGCGCACAATCCCCACCGGGGGACCAGTTGGGGGTACTTCACCTCCGGGGGAACGTTTCGTCTGGGGATCTGCAACGGATCGGTGGCGATCGCAGAACTGCACGCACTCCGCATGGCGCTCTCAGACCATCCGGATGTCCCGCTGCTGGTGTGGACCGACTCCCGGCGAGCGCTGGCAATGATCCACGCGAATCTGCGCTCCGGATCTGAACCGGTCGACCGCCAGGTGGCTCGAGCCGTCCGACACGTCGCCGACCTCATCCAGGAACGGCGCGAAGGCGGCCAGGAGATCACACTGCGGTGGGTCCACGCCCACACGGAGGACCTGTGCAACACAGCGACCGTGCTCAACGACGCGGCCGACCGGTTGGCGAAACTCGCCCTACGACGGTGGTGCACGCCGGGCCTGGCCGATGGCGTCGAGGAGGTCGCCCTCTCGATCGCGCGCGAGGCCGCCCAGAACCTCCGGGACCTCTGACCCCCGCCACGGACGCAGCCCGTGGGGTGATTCCCACGCTTGCTCACCAAACTGACCGTGACAAGTGTGGGTCCATTGAGCAACCGCGGGTCTGGTGAACACTCAAGAGAGGCGTCGTTCTTCCCGTGGCGCGGCTCAAGAATTGCCGCGTCTCGGGGAGGACAGCGCTCCGACCTGCCCGAGCGCGAACGCGAATTCCTCCGCGCGGGACTCCCAACGCCCGTAGCGGCCGGACTTCCCACCGTGACCGGCGACCATCTCGGTGCGCTGGGCGATCGGTCGTTCCACCGGATCGTTCGTCACGGCCTCGCGCAGGCGCTGGATCCATTTGGTCGGCTCGACGAAGAACACCCGCGTGTCATTGAGCGAGGTCGTGGCGAAGATCGCCGGGTACTCGACGCCGTCGCGGACGTTCTCATAGGGCGTGTAGCGCTTCATGACCCGGTAGATCTCCGGATCCTCGATGGGGTTGCCCCATTCCTCCCACTCGCCCGCGGTCAGGGGCAGCGACGGGTCGAGGATCGTCGTCAGCGCGTCGACGAAGGGCACACCCGCCAACACGACCCGGAACGCACCGGGGGCGAGGTTCGTGACCGCCCCCATCAACAATCCACCGGCCGAGCGCCCCTCCGCGATCAACCGCCCGGGAGCGACCCAGCCTGAGTCCACCATCCAGCGCGCGACGTCGACAAAATCGGTGAACGTGTGTTCCTTGCGATCGAGCTTGCCGTCCTCGTACCAGGCCCGTCCCAGCTCACCGCCGCCTCGGACGTGGGCGATCGCATACACGACCCCGCGCTCCAGCAGGGGCAGGCGCATGACCGAGAACTCGGGGTCGTTGCTGACCTCGTAGGAGCCGTACCCGCTGATCCATCCAGGAGCGGTCCCGTCGGGCGTGGCACCCGCGCGGTGGACCAGGGAAACGGGGATTCGGATGCGCCCGTCGCTGGCCGTCACCCACACGCGCTCCTCCGTGAAGTCCTCGGGGTTCCAGCCGGGGACCTCCAAGGTCTTGAGGACGTGGGACGCACCGGTCGCCGGGTCGACGTCAAGAACGCTCGGCGGGCGGACGATCGACTCGACCTCGACCCGGAAGGTCGTGTCCTCGAAGCGCGGGGACGAGGCGGTCGTGATCGTGCGCACCGGGGTGTCGGCCTCCACGAAACGGCCGGGTCCCCACAGCGTCGCGAGGTCGGCAGCGGGAACGGCGTGGGCGAGGTCGGCCGGGGTGGCGCGCGTGCGCCACTCGATCTGGGTCAGCCCGTCGGAACGCAGTGAGACCAGCAGGAACGTGGCAAAGGCCTCGGCCGCGAGGATCCGCTCGCCCTCGGCGGCCTCGCGCAGGGGAATCCACGATGCGGGCGGGGCGAGAAGGTCACGCTCGTCGAGGTCGGCCGTGTGCGCGGGATCCGTGGATGCGGAAGTCGGCGCCACGCGGTCCCCGGCCTCGCCGAGCGGAACAAGGCGAGCGTCGAGGTCGGCGGGCAACGCAGCGGCGGCGAGTGTGCCCTCCTGTGACGTGGCGGTGTGGACAAGGACCAGGTGATCCCCGGCGGCCTCGACCTCGATGAGGACGTCGCGGGTGCGCCCGGTCAGCGGAACTGGTGCGGTGTCAGGGCGCTCCCGCGACCACAGCCAGGCTTCACCGGTCGTCGTTGAGGTCGACTGGAGGACAACCCAGCGAGGATCGCGTCCGTCGGAGAACCACAGGTCGAAGCGCTCATCGTTCTCCTGGAGGACCAGCGTGTCGGTCGAGGGATCGGCGCCCACACGGTGTGTCCACGCCTGGCACTGGCGCCAGGCGTCGTCCACACGCGCATAGAGCAGGGTCGAGGAATCTGCCGACCAAGCCAGGCCGTAGCCAGTGCCCGTCACGGATTCGTCGAGGACGTCACCGGTGGCGGCATCCTGGATGACGATCGTCCAGCGCTCGTCGCCGGCGAGGTCGCGGCCCCATGCGATGAGGCGGCCGTCGGGGCTCGGGACCAGGGAGGACAGACGGAAGAAGGCCAGGCCCTCGGCCTGGGCGGCCTCGTCGACAAGCAGTTGTTCACCGGGAAGGGGGACACCGGGTGTGATGGTCGGAGGGAGAGGAGAAGCCGGGGAAGTAGTGGACGGAGTCGGAGCGGACTCCACGGCGACGCGCCAATGCGCCGGATACGACTTCCCCTCGGTTGTCCGCGTGTAGTACCAGAAATCACCGGCCCGGACCGGCACCGTCGTATCGGTCTCGACCGTGTGGGCGCGGAACTCCCCCGCCAGCTGCGCGGCGAGACCACGTGTCGGAGCGGTCACGACGTCGGCCCAAGCGTTCTCCGCATTCAGATGAGCGATGACCTCGGGATTCTCCTTGTCGCGCAGCCATTCCCATGGGTCGAAGAACTCGTCCCCGTGGAAGGACCGCGGATCGGCGGCGGGCCGCTTGGGTGCCACTGGCGGGCGGGGCACAGTCGAGGAGGAATCGGCCGTCGGATCAGCGGCAGCACCGGTCGCGGTCGCAGGAGCCTGGGAGGCTGCAGAAGGTGCCGGGGTCTGGGGATCGTTCACCATGGTGCCAGAGTAATAGGGGGCCAGAGCGGTGGAGCACTGGGGAACACACGGGACACCGACACACTGCTGTGAAGCCAACGCCCTCGTCATCGAGGCGTCCGGCACGACCGCCGACCTCACTCACCCCTCAGGACAACCGGGCCTCGAGATAGTGGGCCAATGGCTCGCTCGGGGATTGGCTCACGCTTGAGAGCCCACCATCGAACCGTCACATAGGAGTTGAGCTCACGATCGAGCTCTCCGGCGTCCTCAATGCCCAACTGGTTGATGAGCACACCCCCGGAATCGGGATAGGTGTACTTGTCGTCCCCGGTCACCGACTCGGGCGGTGATACTTCCTGTCGATTTCAGTGATTGCCTCCGCCTCACTGATCTCGCTCAGAAAGACCCGCCTCCCACGCTCCAGGTCAGCAGCTGTCGGGAAATGCCCCGCCAGCTGCTGACCCTTCTCGATCTCGGCCATCACGCCCTCGACATCGGCGATCGGCCCGACCGCCCGCGGCCTGTGGACAACGCCCCTGCGGTTATAGGCTTCAAGGTGCGGATCCACCCCTCCCGGGCCGATCCCAGAGGCACGCGCCCTCGTGAATGGGCGCGGAAGGGAACGGCCACCGGAATGACCACCACGGAAGAACTGACGACCAACGTCCACGACACGGCACTGATCTTCGAGGGCGGAGGCATGCGCGACGCCTATACGGCCCCCGCGGTCGTGGCGCTGCTCGAATCGGAAATCTTTGTCGACTACGTCGCCGGCGTCTCGGCCGGGTCCTCGAACCTATGCAACTATGCCTCACGCGACATCGCCCGGGCCCGCAAGTCCTTCGTCGACATCGCCACCGACCCCCGCTTCGGCGGGATGAAGTCCTTCTTCCGTGGTGACGGCTACTTCAACTCGAAGTTCATCTACCAGGACGCCAGCCTGCCCGGTGACGTCCTTCCCTTCGACTGGCAGACCTTCATGGCCAACCCGATCCAGATCCGCGTCGGTGCGTTCAACGCGAGTCGCGGCCAGGAGAGATGGTTCACCAAGGACGACATCACCCGCCTGGAGGACCTTCTGATCCAGGTGCGCGCCTCATCCTCGCTGCCGATCATCATGCCGCCTTCCGAGATCGACGGCGAGACCTATTACGACGGAGCCCTCGGCCCGAACGGCGGTATTCCCCTCGACATCGCGCTGAAGGACGGCTACCAGAAGTTTCTCGTCATCATGACCCGCCCACGCGAGTACGTGAAGGAACCCCAGCATCTCCCTTCGCCGGCATTCTTCCGCCGGAGATTCCGCGACTACCCCGCCGTCGCCGACGGAATCATCAACCGCTGGAGGCGGTACAACGCCGGGCGCAAGAAGCTCTTCGAGCTCGAGAGCCAGGGTCATGCGATGCTGTTCTTCCCCGACAACCTGCACATCGCAAACACCGAGCGCCGCGTCGATCGGCTGGCGGAAACCTACGAGGCCGGCGAGGCCCAGGTCGCACGCGAGCTGCCGAAGTGGAAGGAATTCCTCGGGTTCTGAGCGGGCTTCGGGACGGTCAGTGTTGAAGCGTCGAGGGACAAGATGACCCCCCACGTGGCGGCACGATCTCGCGGACCGAGTCTCGATCCCGGCTGCTGTCCGACCGCCAACCGCCTCACTCGGAGGCCAGCGCCTCCACCGGCGAGGTCCGCGCCGCACGACGCCCCGGCCACCACGACGCGACGACCGCGCACAGCACCGCGACCACGAGGACACCTCCAATCTGCCACCACGGGATGACGATGATCGTATGGCTCACGTCCATCGGAATCGCCAAGGTGCCGATCCATCCCAGAATGATCCCGAGGACGATGCCGACCACGGCTCCCGACACCGCCGTCAGTAACGCTTCCGCCGCGAGCATCCGTTTCATCTGACCCCGGGTCAGACCCAGCGCGCGCAGCAGACCGTTCTCCCGGGTCCGCTCGTGAACCGACAGGGACAGCGTGTTCGTCACCCCGACCAGGGCGACGAGGACGGAGACCCCGAGCAGCCCGACGATGACCGCCAGGACCATGTTGATCATCTGCGTGTACATCGCGCGTTCCTGGGCGGCGCCGCCGACCGTGAGATCAGGGTCCAGCGAGGACAGGTCGGAGATGACCGTGTCGACGTTCGCCCCGTCGTCGAGCTTGAGGACGACTTCGGAGATCCCGGCATCCGGCGCCAGCTTCTGGAGGGTCGACGCCGAGACGGTGACAGCGTCCTTGGCCTGGCCCTGCTCAGGTGTCGCGCTCAGCTCCACGCAGGTCCCCCCGTCGCTCGCGCACAACCGGACAGTGTCTCCGGCGGTGGCGATCTGATCCGAGACCCAGGCTTCTCCATCGCCGACGGGGGTCACGGCCGAATGGGCGACTGCATTGAGGTCCGGCTGCCCGCTGATCTGAACGGTCCCCTCCCCTGACGCCCCGACGACTGGCTGATCATTGACGGACGCCGACCCGATCCCGGTGCGCAGGTCCTCCGTCGCGGCCACGCCCGAGACGTCGTTGATCCGTTGGACGAGGACGTCACTGATCGCTCCCGTCGAGGAGGACACCTGCAGGTCATAGGGGCGCTGAGAGTCGACCTCACCCACAAGGGTGGCCCGCAGGGACCCGGCGCCGACCGACATCATCGTGATGAGCGTGACGCCGATGACAATGGCCGTGCCCGTTGCCGCAGTACGTTCCGGATTGCGGACTGTGTTCGCCCTTGCCATGCGCGCCACGACCCCACGGAAGGGCAGGCCGAGGGCGAAAGTCACTCGGGGCAGCAGGACCGAGGACACGAAGAGCGCTCCGAACAGGGCGACGACTCCCGAGAAGAACGCAACCATGAAGCCCACGGTGTCGTTCGCCATGCGCAGGCCGAGGAGCATTCCGACCGCACCGATCACGGTGAGGACCGCCCCGAAGGCGAGCCTGACCCGATGAGTCCGCTTCGCGTCATGTCCGCCCTCGTCCGCCGACGTCAACGCCTCGATCGGGGAGATTCGGGCAACCCCCAAGGCGGGCCGCATGCCGACCAGGAAAGTCAGGAGCGTGCCCAACGCCCAGACGCCGACCATCTCCCAAGGATTCACGGCGGTCAGCGCGCTGAGATAGGTCGATTGGAAGTCGATGAGGACCAACCCCCCTGCGCCTAGCAGGACCCCAGCCACGACTCCGACCAAGGAGGACACCGCTCCGACCACGATGGTCTCGCGCATGATCAGGCTGCGGACCTGACCGGCGCGAGCCCCCATCGCGCGCAGCAGGGCCAGTTCTCGCTGACGTTGCTGCAGGACGATCTGGAAGGTCGTCGAGACGACAATCGCGGCCACGGCCAGGGCGATGACCGGGAAGATCAGCAGGACGGCCAACATGGTCCCCTGTCCGAGCTTCATCTGTTCGAGGTCGTCGGCGATCGCCGTGTGAGCAGATCGAACCCTGAGCCCGGAATCGGCGGGCAGCACCTGTTCGATCCTCTGGGCAAGCGCATCCTGATCGGCGCCGCTGACCTGCGCCGACGATGTCGCCACCATCAGCGCGTAGACCGAATCTGCTCCGTCGGTGAGCAACTCACCCCCCTGTCGCGTCACGACGATCGTCGGATTGTTCAGGCTCTGAAGTGATGAGAACTCCACGATTCCGGAGACCGTGAAGTCATGGTGCGTTCCCGACCCGATGGCAGACTTCAGCTGAACGGTGTCCCCGATGCCCACGCCCAACTCGTTGGCCGAGTTCCGGTCAAGGGCGACCTCGGTGGCAGATGACGGGTCCGATCCCTCGGCGAGCTTCGGGTTGCCCAGTGGCTCGGGAGCCACCACCGAGACATTGCGTTGCACGCGTTTGTCGCCATTCGCGATCTCCGTGAAGATGTACGACCGCGGGCTAACGGCGTGAACGCCGTCGATTCCGCCAATGGTGGTTTGGATCCGAGTGATCGCATCGGCCGACTGCGTCGATGACGAGTCCGGGTCCATGTCGACGATGACCGCTGCGCCCGAGTACTCGTCGCGCACAGCCTGCGTCAACGAGTTCGACAGGCCAGAGGAGAACACCAGACAGATGACGACGAACGCCATCGAGATCGCGACCGCCAACCCCGTGGCGACATAGCGGCGCGCATGCTGACGAACGTTGGCGCGCAGAAGTTCGTTCATCGGGAGACCGCCGCGAGTGAGTCGACATCGGGGTGATCGAGATCGGCGACGATGCGGCCGTCACGCACGACGAGAACGCGATCGGCGGTCGCCGCGGAGATCTGGTCGTGGGTGACCATGATGACCGTCTGGCCGAGCTGGTCGACCGCGGAACGCAGGAGGGACAGGACCTCACCCGACGAATGGGAGTCGAGGTTGCCCGTCGGCTCGTCCGCGACGATGACCGCCGGGCGCATGACGAGGGCACGGGCGACGGCGACGCGCTGCTGCTGGCCTCCGGAGAGTTCGGAGGGACGGTGGGTCAGCCGCCCGCTCAGCCCGAGGGCCTCGACGACTTGATCGAACCACGCGCGGTCGGGGGCGCGTCCCGCGAGCTTCATCGGCAGGAGGACGTTCGCCTTGGCGTCCAGCGTCGGCACGAGGTTGAAGCTCTGGAAGACGAAGCCGATCCGGTCGCGGCGCACGCGCGTCAGATCGTTGTCCAACAATCCCGTGATGTCGTCGCCCTCGATGAGAATCGACCCACCGGTCGCAGTGTCGAGGCCCGCCAAGACGTGCAGCATCGTCGACTTGCCAGATCCGGAGGGACCCATGATCGCCGTGAAGCGGCCTCGGGCGAAATCGACGTCGACAGAATCCAGGGCGACGACCTGCGTGTCGCCGCTGCCGTATACCTTGGAGACACCCCGAAGGCTGACAATCGTCTCGTGGATTCCCGGATTGGCCTCGGCGGGGATGGCCGAGGGTGGGACCTGGGGGATGGTCGTGGGGGGCATGGTTCTCCTTTGCTCGTAACGACCCGATCGTCGCATGTCGGAGTGGTGCCAACCATGGGGGAACCCCCTGGAATCCACCCTGGACTTCCCCGGGGGAAGCCCTCAAGGAACTGGATTCCGGCTCTCGATCAGCTGCGAATATCCCGGACGGGCCCGGCGCCGACTTGCCGGGTTCGCAGCACACGGCAGACTGGGACCATGACATCACGCGCCCGCGCCTCGGGGCTCTCGGGCGCCCCTTTCTCTGCTCCGACCTCATCCCCCACCCCAAAGAACACGAAACGTCGTGGACCCCTGGCCCCTGTCGAGATCGCGACGGCGGGAGCCCTGTCCGGACTCGCCCTCGTCCTCGGCCTGCTGACGGCTGTGTCCCCGGTCCTCAACAACCTCTTAGCTGCAATGACGACGCTGCCCCTGGCCATGGTCGCCGTCCGAATGCGCGTGAGGACAAACATCACCGCGCTCGCCGCCTCCATCCTCGCTGCGGTGATGCTCGGTGGAATCAGTTCGGGGATCACAGTCGGCAAAGCGGCGGTGATCGGCGTGCTCGTCGGGACTCTGCTCAGGCGGCGGACGAACGAGGTCGGCGTCGTCACCGCGGGCCTCACTCTCGGCGTCGCGACGGGCGCGCTCCTCGACGCGGTGATGTGGGTGCTGGCCGCCTATCGCGACCTGGTCCTGGAGTCCCTGCGCGTGTCCGTCACCGGGTACATGGAGCTCGTCGGACGATGGCACCTGCTGCGACCGATCACTGATTGGGTCACGGGTGTTCTCACTGTCGCCCTCGATCAGTGGTGGATCTGGGTCCCCGTGATCACGCTGGTCCAAGTCGTCGTCACGGTCGTCTTCGCGCATTGGCTGCTCGGGGTCGTCCTCGCACGGCTGGAGCTCGGCTCCGACTGGGATCCGCTCGAGGACGTCGTGCGGCCGACACCTGCGGACGAGGTCGCCCCGCCCCTCGCCCCACTTCCCATCGCGTTCGACACCGTTCACTTCCGCTACCCGGGGGCGACCAGCGACGCCCTCGACGGGATCACATTGAGGATCGACGAGGGCGAGTTCGTCGTCGTGACCGGCCCGAACGGCTCCGGGAAGTCGACGCTCGCGCTGCTGCTAGCCGGGGCGCTACCGAGCTCCGGGACGATCACGCGCCCGGGAGCTGTCGGTTTGGGCCGCGTGGGAGGTGTCGCGTTGCTCGCCCAGCGCTCGGAGTTGCAGCCAGTGGGCGATACCGTCGCCGAAGACGTCCTGTGGGGCTTGGGCCCACAGGACCGCGAGAGAGTCGACCTCGACGCTCTGCTTGACCGGGTCGGGCTGCCCAGTCAGGCGGACGCGGCGACACGGAACCTCTCCGGAGGCCAACTGCAGCGACTTGCCTTGGCGGGAGCAGTGGCGCGGCGCCCCCGGTTGCTGATCTCCGACGAGTCGACGGCAATGGTCGACCAGGCCGGGCGGATCGACCTCGTCAAGATCCTCGCGTCCCTGGCTCAGCGGGGAACGACCGTCGTCCACATCACCCACGACCCCCTGGACGCCGCGCAGGCAACCCGCGTCGTGCGGATGGCGGGAGGACGTCTGGTCGAGGGCGGGGCGGACGGCGACTCATCCGCCGGAGTCGAGGCGCTCACCGAGACCTCAGCCCTCGACGATCGGACGGACGCTGCAGGCACGGGCACCAGCGAGACGGGCTCGTCCTCGAACGCGGCCTCAGCCGCGGTGGTCAAGGGGAACGACCTCGCGCTGATGCCGCGATTCGGCGCCATACTCAGCGACGGAGCCCGCGCCCAGGCCGTCCTTTCCGCGTCGCCTCGGTCGGACGACGAGCTCTCCCACGGCCTTCCCCGATGGCACCGACCGAGCGACCTCGTCGTCCATGACCTCGCTCACGCCTATGACGTCGGCACACCGTGGGAGAAAACCGTCCTGACGGATGTCTCCTTCACTCTGGCCCCCGGCGACGCGGTCCTGATCACGGGCGAGAACGGCTCCGGCAAAACCACCCTGGCCCGCATTCTCACCGGACTGATCCACCCGACCTGGGGGGCGTGCACCCTCGGAGGAGAATCGGTGACGAATCACGTCGGCGAGGTCGCCCTCTCGATGCAATTCGCCCGCCTCCAGCTGCAGCGGCCCTCAGTGCGCGCCGACATCCTCGCGGCCGCAGCCGCGGGACCCGCTGTCGACGTCACACGAGACCCCGACCGACTGGTCCGCTCCGCGATGGACGAGGTCGGGCTGCCTTCTGAGCTGGCCACTCGTGGGATCGACCAGCTCTCGGGCGGACAGATGCGCCGAGTCGCGTTGGCCGGGCTCTTGGCCTCCGACCCGCGGGTGTTGATCCTCGACGAACCACTGGCCGGGCTCGACCTCGAATCGCGGGGGATGCTCCTGGACACCTTGGAAGCGCGACGATGCCGAGGCCTCGCCGTCCTCGTCATCAGTCACGACACGGATGGACTTGATTCGCTGTGCAGACGCCGACTGACGCTGGTGGACGGAGTGCTGTCATGAGCGGACGCAACGGGAGCGACGGGCGGCCTCGTCCGTTTCGGCCTTCTGGAGGCTGGATCCCGCGCGCGCTGCGTTGGGAGTCAGGGATGTCGAGGCTGTGGGCCGGCACGAAGATCGTCTGTCTGACGGTGTTGTCCACGTTCCTTTTGTTCATCCCCCAATGGGTGAGCATCGGCACGGTCGCCGCCGTCCTGGTGATCGGATCACTGATCGGCCGTGTTCCGTTGTCTGCGTTGCCAAGACCGGGCGTGATGATCTGGAGCGGGCTGGTGGGGGCGCTGCTCGGCTCCTGGCTCGGCGGCAATATCTGGATCGTCGTCAGATCGCTGCTGGTCGCGCTGCTCATTCTGTGGGGCTCAATGTTACTGGTATGGACGACGCCGATCGACCGGTTGTCCTCCGCACTGCACACCTTGCTGAGGCCCCTTCGACTGCTGCGGATCCCCATCGACGAGTGGGTGACGGCGGTGGAGCTCGCCCTGCGCGGGCTGCCGGTGATGCGCGACCAGACCACTGCCGTCGCCGATGCGGCGCGGCTGAGGTCGGGAGGGCGGCCTCCCCAGAGCACCAAGGCGGTTCTGCGCCTGGGAATCGACCTGGTGACAGCATGTTTGTCGGCAGCGTCGCGGCGAGCGTCCGATACAGGGCGGGCGCTGACCACACGCGGGGGTGTGCCTCGACCGGAACTCGCGCCGGTGCGGATCGGCTGGCGCGACGGGATCGTAGTGGCGGCGTGCGCCCTGGCCTGTGTCGCCATGGTGGTGAGCTGAGCAGGTCGGTGGGTGGGACCGGGCAGTCGGGCGGGAGGCGGGCGTCCTCGGCGGGCCTCGTCCTCAAAAAGTGGCGAAGACCGCCCTGTCACGGGGCGGATCCGGTTTGACTCAGAAGTCTCCGCGCCCGTATTGTTTCGGGGCACGCGCGAGTGGCGGAATAGGCAGACGCGCACGGTTCAGGTCCGTGTCCCAGAAATGGGGTGGGGGTTCAACTCCCCCCTCGCGCACGAGCAGAAGGCCCCGGAATTTCAACGATTCCGTGGCCTTTCTTCATGCGTGGCCTAGCTCGGGGAGCTGGCTGCGGAGGCGCCGATCCAAGTCACCGATTTATGTGCTTCGGGCGGCAGGTTCGCTTCTCGGATTTGTCCCGAGAGTCTGTTCCACGTCGAGGTGATGTTCCCAGCGGGGCTTTCGGCAGTGTTTCTCGCGGGATTCGTGCCATTTTCGCAGTCGAGAGCCTCACCGGGAACAGCGATCACTTCTGACAGAGTGTCCGCTGGCTCTACTTACTCCTGCCTGGGCAACCGACTGTCAGGCAACCGATTGATCGTACCCCCTGCCACCGGGCTATAGGCCAGAGTGCGCGGCACTGGTCGGGTGTGTCAGTGTGAGCGCCCAGCCCATCCGTGTTGGGGGTGGTTGCCGTCTTCAGGGTTGAAGGCGGTGTCGTAGTGGGCGGATCCGAAGCCCCCACCCAGGCGCGATCGCCGACGAGATCGGGCTCCCCCAGTGGCTCATCGAGGCCTGGCAGGCACATAAGCCGTTGACGATCTCCCCGCCAGGCTGCTCAAGTTCCTCTGCGCAGGTTCCGTAAGCGCAATAGCGACATCATATTGCTCACGTGGTGGCGAAACCCTTATGCGTTTACCGTCTGACGGGCATGATTAAGTCAACCCCAACAGTTCATGGTCTGAGTTGACCTTGACCGATAGCGATTGGATCTGCGATGGACTTCAATGATGCGTTGACGCTTCTTGCCGACAAGGTCTCCAAGCAATGGGGGTCAATCGAGACCGAAGAAGCGACAAAGAACGCGTTCATCATGCCTTTCATCTCGACCGTCCTCGGATATGACGTCTTCGATCCTCGCGAAGTCATCCCGGAGTTCACGGCCGACGTCGGAGTGAAGAAGGGCGAAAAGATCGACTACGCGATCGCACACGACGACGAGATCCAGATCCTGATCGAATGCAAGAAGGTCTCCGGTGAGCTCACGCTCGAGCACGCCTCGCAGCTCTACCGTTACTTCGCAGTCACCTCGGCTCGCGTCGCTATTCTCACGAACGGTCGGGTCTACAACTTCTACACGGACCTCGACGCGCCCAACAAGATGGACGCAAAGCCTTTCCTCGTCCTCGACCTGACCGACATCGACCCGACCATCCTTTCGGAACTCAAGAAGCTCACCAAGGACACGTTCGATCTCTCATCCATCGTCACAGCTGCCGAGGAGCTGAAGTACGTGGGTGCGATTAAGCGCGAGGTCGCCACAGAATTCAAAGAGCCGACACCCGAGTTCGTGAAGCTCTTGACCCAGCGTGTCTACGATGGCCGTTTCACTCAGGGAGTCCAAGAGAAATTCACTGGTCTCGTCGACAAGGCTCTCCGCCAGTTCCTTAATGAGCGCGTCAACGACCGTCTCAAAGCCGCTCTGGGCTCCGGCGACGTGCCAGCAGTCCCCGCTATCCCAGAGGCCCCCGACCCTGAGGCAGATCCGGATGCCGACGCCGATGTCGCCGCGAACGACGACGGAATTGAGACGACCGCTGACGAGCTCTTCGCGTTCCGCATCATCAAGGCCATCGCCTGCGCAGAGATCACTCCCGAACGGATTGCCTACCGAGACGCCAAGAGCTACTTCTCCGTCCTGGCCGACGACAACAATCGCAAACCCATCGCGCGGTGCTACTTCAACGCCAAATCCACCCAATGGCTCGGGATCCCCGATGAGGACAAGACCTTCACTCGCTACGACTTGGACGCCATCGAAGACATTTACAGGTACTCGAACCAGATTCGCGAGGCTGCAAAACGGTTCGCATAACCTCCATCGTGCACGCTCAGCAGCAAGAGGCAGCACGGGTGCACGTCAGCAAGGAAGCGCTGGACTGTGTTTCCGATGGCGCGCCCCGTAACCCCAACTACAGTTCTTGACGCTTGGTTCGCCAGGTATGGCCTCGAAGACCTTGGTGGGAGTGTCGGTGCCGTGGGTCACTCATGAGCACACGACGACAGCACCAACGAAGAATTCTCTCCGACCGGGCCCACAGGACATCACCGGACTCGTCTCGCGGTCAAAACAGGGCGTGCTTCGACCCGAAATGGCGGCGTGCCTCGCGGGTGATTCGCCCGTCCCCACCCCCGATCCACAGTGACCGGCGTCTCGATCCTGACCCGTTTCGCCCTCGCCGCTAGACTGTCTCAGGTACAACCCCCTATTTCGCGGTCACCCAGGCCGGGCACATCGGCCCCGCGTCGGGGAAGGAGGCACCGTGGGCATCTTCGATCGATTCGAGAATGCGGTCGAGAAGGGCGTCAACAACGCCTTCTCCCGCGTCTTCCGTTCGGGCCTCAAGCCGGTCGACATCAACACTGCGATCAGGCGCGCCATGGAGGACAACATCCAGGAGGTCTCACCCTCCCGGACGATCGCCCCGAATCACTTCGTCGTCCACCTCTCCCCTGCGGACCTCGAGGCCATGGGCGAGGACGCTCCAGTCCTGGCCGACGAATTCCAGCAGCAGGCCACCCAGTTCGCTGCGGAGCACGGCTACGCTCTCATGGGCCCTGTCGAGGTTTCCTTCGTCGGCGACGACGCCGAGCTGACCGGCCAGCTCGCGGTCGAGGCCTCGAACCATCGTGGTTCCGCCGCACCGGCCACCGCCGTCTCCGCCTCACCCCAGCACCCGATCATCGACGTCGACGGTGAGAGATGGCTGCTCACGGAGCCCGTCACGGTCATCGGCCGCGGTTCCGAGGCCGACATCGTCGTCTCCGACTCGGGGGTGTCACGCCGCCACCTCGAACTGCGAATCACCCCGACCGGGGTCATCGCCACGGATCTCGGCTCGACCAACGGTACCTTCGTGGAGGGCCATCGCATCGACGCCGCCACGCTGATCGACGGCAACCAAGTCGTCATCGGCCGCACCCGCATCCTGTTCTGGACCAGTCCTGCCCCCGACTCCGCACAGGAACGGTGATGACCAGCGACCTCGCCTTCACCGTCTTCCGCATCGGCTACCTCGTCGTCCTCTGGCTCATGGTCCTGGGGGCTGTGGGCACGCTCCGGCGTGACATCTTCGGCACTGTCGTCACTCCTCGCGGCCGAGGACGCCGCAACGCCGATCGCGCCCGACGTCGATCGCGCCGTGGCCATCCGGACACCGACGCCGTCGACGCCTCCCCGCACAATGTCCTCATCACAGGTGGGCCGCTGGTCGGGACCATGCTCCCGCTCGGCAATTTTCCGATCACGATCGGACGCTCCCCGTCCTCGACCCTCGTCCTGGAGGACGAGTACGTTTCCGGACGCCACGCCCGCCTGACGGCCTCGGACGGACACTGGTGGATCGAGGACCTCGGCTCGCGCAATGGCACATTCGTCGATGACGAGCGGCTTCTCGAACCACGCGAACTGCTTCCGGGCACAACCGTGCGGATCGGCCAGACGACCCTCGAACTGGTGAGGTGACATGTCGGCCGAGCCCGTCGAATTCCGTTATGCCGCACGCTCAGACGTGGGCCTGACCCGCAGGAACAACCAGGATTCCGGGTATGCGGGCCCGCACCTGCTTGTGCTCGCGGACGGAATGGGCGGGCCCGCTGGTGGCGACATCGCGTCTTCGGTCGCTCTGGCCCATCTGGTCCCGCTCGACTCCGAGGCCCACCCCGCCGAGGCGATGCTGCCCCTGCTGCGCGATGCTCTGGCCGCCGCCCACGACGAGCTCCAGGAACGCTCGGCGCAGGACCCGTCCCTCAAGGGCCTGGGCACGACGTGCATCGCGATCATGCGTTCCGGCAACAAGCTCGCCATGGTCCACATCGGCGACTCCCGTGCCTATCTCCTGCGCGGGGAGACCCTCACCCAGGTCACCACGGACCACTCCTTCGTCCAGTACCTCGTCGACACGGGCCAGATCACCCCCAGCGAGGCTGAGCACCACCCCCAGCGCAATGTCGTGCTGCGCGTGCTCGGCGACTCCGCCGAGGACACCACCCCCGATGAGACGGTGCGCGAGGCCGTTGTCGGCGACCGGTGGCTGCTGTGCTCCGACGGCTTGTCCGGACTCGTTTCCGCCGAGACGATCTCCAAGGTCCTCGCTTCCATCGACGATCCCGGAACCTGCGCGGAGGCCTTGATCAATCTCGCTCTGCGCGCCGGAGGTCCCGACAACATCACGTGCGTGATCGCCGACATCGTCCCGGCCGGAACCGTCGGCCGGGACACCCCCGAAGTCGTGGGTGCTGCCGCCCTCGACCGCGCCATTCCCAGCCGCGGAGGCAACGGAGCCGCCGCACGCGCGGCCGCCCTCTCCCAATCTCCCTCGCCAACCGCGGGAGATCCCGGAGACGCCGACGACGAGGACACCCCTCGTCGCGCGACCCGGTGGTGGGTTCCCCTGGTGACGCTGCTCGTCGTCGTCCTGGTCGGTGGAGTCGGCTGGCTCGGATACGCATGGAGCCAGACGCAGTACTACGCGATCGGTTCCAATGGGTCGGTCGTCATCTACCAGGGCATCCCGCAGACGCTCGGCCCGATCTCATTCTCCCGGCCGATCGAGGTCACCGACATCGACCTCGATTCGCTCGATGCCGTGGACCGCCAACGGCTCACAGAGCCGGTCGTGCGCTCCTCCCGGGAGGAGATCAACGCCTACGTCGCCCAGCTCGAGGCCGCCGTTCCAGGCCCCTCACCCTCCATTCCCCCGCAGTCCGGGCTCACCGAGGGCGCGACACCGCCGGCGGTTTCTCCGGCGCCGACGGCGGGGTCCTCCGATCGGGATGCCAGCTGATGGCGACCGTCTCGATCGCGCCCGCGCGTCCCCGCCGCGTGCTGGAGATGACCCTGATGCTGCTCGCCCTAGCGCTCGGCATCGGTGGATATGCGCTGACGACGCTCAACCGTACGGGGGAAGTCCCGGCGAATCTCGGGGCCCACATCGCGATCCTCGTCACTGTCGCGGTCGTCGCCGAGGTCGGGATGCACTGGCTCGCGCCCTATGCCGACCCGGTGATCCTGCCAGTCGCCGTCGCCCTGACCGGGATCGGGCTGGCGATGATCTACCGTCTCGATCTGTCCTATGCGGCGACCGACCAGGCGACAGTCGGCCTCAAGCAGCTGATCATGGTCGGCATCGGTGTCGTGGGCGCCGCGGTGATCCTCATCCTGCTGCGTGACCATCGCCTGCTACGCCGCTACACCTACACCTTCGGCGTGATCTCCCTGGTTCTCCTCCTGCTGCCGATGATTCCGGGCATCGGCTCGGAACAACTCGGCGCACGCGTGTGGATCCGTCTGGGCCCTGTCGGCCTTCAGCCGGGTGAGCTCGTCAAGATCACGCTGGCCATCTTCTTCGCCGGTTACCTCGTCTCCAACCGGGACAACCTGGCCATCGGCGGCCCCAAGATCCTCGGGCTGCGCCTGCCACGAGCGCGCGACCTCGGCCCGATCCTCGTCGTGTGGCTGATCGGCATCGCGATCCTCGTCCTCCAACGGGACCTCGGGACGTCGCTGCTGTTCTTCGGCCTGTTCGTCGCGATGCTCTACGTCGCCACCGACCGGGTGTCGTGGTTGATCATCGGGATCATCATGTTCACTCCGGCGGTCTTCGCCGCCATCAAGATCTTCCCACACGTCCGCAATCGCTTCACCGTGTGGCTTCACGCCCTGGATCCGGCCGTCTACGACCAAGAGGTCGGCGGCTCGGGACAGCTCGTGCGCGGCTTGTTCGGTCAAGCGTCCGGCGGGCTCATGGGTACCGGATGGGGACGTGGATATCCCCAGCTCGTTCCCTTCGCGAACTCGGATTTCATCCTGTCCTCCCTGGCCGAGGAGCTCGGGCTGACGGGTCTCATCGCGATCCTCGTGCTCTACCTCGTCCTCGTCGAACGAGGGCTGCGCGCTGCGATCGGCGCACGCGACGGGTTCGGCAAGCTGCTCGCCGCGGGACTCAGCTTCTCGATCGCCCTACAGGTCTTCGTCGTCCTCGGGGGGATCACGCGCCTGATCCCCCTGACAGGACTGACGGCACCCTTCCTTGCGGCCGGTGGATCCTCGATGGTGTCGTCCTGGCTGACGATCGCGTTGCTCGTGCGGATCTCCGACGCGGCGCGACGTCCCTCCGCTGAACCAGCGCCCTGGGAGACGAGCATCCAGGCTGCCATTGGCAAGAGCCTGCCCCATCACGCCAGCACTGCGACACAGCGCCGGACCGCGTCGGACCAGGCACCCGCCACACCCTCGGACACGACGGAGGCGACTCCATGAATTCGCAGATCCGCCGCCTGTTCCTGGTCGTCCTGATCATGTTCGCGGCGCTCGGCCTCGCGTCGACGAACATCCAGTTCTTCCAGGCCCCTTCGCTGAACGCGGATGGGCGCAATTCGCGTAGCATCCTCCACTCCGCCGAACTGGACCGCGGCCCGATCATCGTCGGGGGCCAGGCGATCGCGTCCTCCGAGAAGGTCGAGGACTCGGCCCGCTATCAGCGCACCTACTCCCAGGGGCCGCTCTATGCGGCCGTCACAGGCTATTTCTCCCTGGTGTCGTCGAATTCCACGGGCATCGAGAAGGCCGCTGAGTCCGAGCTCGACGGGGATTCACAGTCACTGCTCGGCCAACGCATCAAGAACCTCCTGGCCGGATCGAGCCGACAGGGCGGCGGCGTCACGCTCACCCTCGACTCATCCATGCAGGAGGTCGCCGCCGAGAGTCTCGGCACACGCAAGGGCGCCGTTGTCGCGCTCAACGCGAAAACCGGTGCCGTCCTCGCGATGTACTCCTCCCCCAGCTATGACCCGAACTCTCTGGCATCCTTCGACTCCACCGAGGTCCAGAACGCCGAAGAGGCCCTCACCGAGGACGCCTCCTCCCCCCTGACGAACCGAGCGATCGGCGGCAATCGATACGCACCGGGCTCGACATTCAAGCTGCTCACCACCATTGACCTGCTCGAGAAGGGCGTCGTCACGCCGGACACAGAGATGGACTCCCCGACCTCGACGACGCTGCCGGGCACGTCCACGACGGTGACCAACAACGAGTCCGCGGCCTGTGGCTCCGGCAAGCCGACGCTGGCCGAGGCCTTCGCACGCTCATGCAACACGACCTTCGTCATTGCGTCCCAGCAGCTCACCCAGTCGGACCTGTCGAACGTGACCAGCCGGTTCGGGTTCGGCTCCGATCTGTCGATTCCGCTGGAGGTCACGCCCTCCGTCTTCCCAGACACCACCGACGCCGCCCAGCTGGCCCTGGCCGCGATCGGCCAGGGCAGCGTCCAGGTCACTCCGCTCCAGATGGCGATGGTCGCCCAGACGATCGCCAACGGTGGGGCGGAGATGAAGCCCTACCTCATTGAGAACGTCGTGGACGCGGACCTTCAGGTGCAATCGACGACCAGCCCCCAGAAACTCGCCACGCCGATCTCCTCCACCACGGCTTCGACGATGACGGACCTGATGAAGGGGGTCGTCGAGCAGAGCTATGGAACCGGAACCTCAATGGCGATCAGCGGGATCGAGGTCGCCGCCAAGACCGGGACCGCGGAACTCGGCGACGGATCGGGCAAGGCCAACGCGTGGGCCGTCGGATTCGCGCCCGCCGACGATCCGCAGATCGCCTTCGCCGTCCTCGTCGAGGGCGATGACACGACACCCGTTCCCCACGGCGGGACCGAGGCGGGACCGATCGCCCGCGCACTGCTGGAGGCGGGACTGAAATGAACACGACCGTGAACCGCAACAGCGCCGGGCGCGTCCTCGGGAACCGCTACACCCTGCTCGCCCCCATCGCCCAGGGCGGGATGGGAGAGGTCTGGAAGGCCCGCGACCAGGAGTCCGGGCACATGGTGGCCGCCAAAGTCCTGCGCCCCGAGCTTTCCGGCGAGGAGCTGTCTCTGTCGCGCCTACGCCTCGAGGCCCGCAACGCGATGCGCATCCAGCACCCGAACATCGCCTCGGTCCTCGATTCCGGCGAGGACGGGGGCCGCGGCTGGATCATCATGGAGCTCGTTGACGGTCGTCCGCTGACGGATTATCTGCGTGGGGGGACACGGATGTCCGTGGAGGACCTGATCCCCGTCCTCGTGCAGGTCGCAATGGCTCTACAGGCAGCGTCCTCGGCCGGGGTCATCCACCGTGACATCAAGCCGGCGAACGTCCTCGTGCGCTCCGACGGCATGGTGAAACTGACGGACTTCGGGATCTCGCGGACCACCGACCAGGCGACGCTCACCGCAGCGGGCATGGTCATGGGAACCGCCCAGTACCTTCCACCCGAGCAGGCCATGGGCGCGAGAGCGACGGCACCCGGCGACCTCTATGCCCTCGGCGTCATCGCTTATGAGTGCGTGGCCGGTCGGCGCCCGTTCACCGGAACGACGCAGGTCGACATCGCGTTCTCCCATGTCAACGACGCGGTCCCGGCGCTGCCGCCCGACGTCCCGGTGCCCTTCGCCAATGTCGTTCTGCATCTGTTGGAGAAGGACCCCGCCAAGCGACCGGAATCCGGGGCTTCGCTGGTCCGAGAGCTGATGCGGGCCGCACGCACGCTCGACATTCCCATCACCCCGCGCCCCCTTCCGCTCCCCGAGGGTGAGGCCCTCTCCGAGCCGACGATCGACCACCCCATCATCGCCCCCGTCGCCCACACGCCACGACGGGTGTTGCCCCCCGAGCTCGTGAACCCTCCGGACCTCGGCGAAGTCGGGACATTGCCGAGCCTGCCACCGTCCTTCACGCCGACGGCGGCTCGTCCACGACCCGAAGGCTCGGGCGAACGCGGCGCACGCGAAGGTGGGACGCGCGGCCCGAGTACCGGAGACCGCTCCGATCCCGGGAGGACAGAAGCAACTGGAGCAGCGAGGACCGTCAGGGGTGTCGGCGCGAGTGCTGGCGGCGCGGGGAGTGTTGGTGCCGCCGAGGCCAGACACGCCCAGGCGGCATCCGATGCGGCGTCACACCCGACGACAGCGACATCTCCGGCCTCGCCCCCCTCCGACCGAGGCCGCGCCGAGTTGTCACGCCGTCTCCGCGAGCGCGCCAGCAGGCGCGCCGCCGAGGATGTCCGGCAGAGCCCTAAGGCGACCCCACCGGTCACCGCGACGCCCGAACCGTTGCCGAACACGCCCGCCAGACCACTCCAGGCGCCCGCAGCGACCTCGTCCTCGGTCGCTCCCGCAGCCCAGGCACCCAGGCGTCACCGAGCACGCCCGAGCCAGGAGGACAGCTCGCGGATCCCCCAGCCCACCCCACAGGCTCGTCCTCGTCAGGAGGAACAAGCGCCGGTACACCGACACTCCCGCTCGTCCCACCACACGACCCGTACGCTCACAGTCCCCTCCCGGGACACCCGGACCCCCCGGAGCACGGCCGCGAGGTGGCACACAGTGTCACCCGAGTCGGCCACGGTGATTCAACGCGCCCGCCCGATACGGACGACATACAACCGCTCGGTCGTCGCGCCGCCGATTCCCCTGCGAACCCGCATCGGACGATGGCTCGTGATTGCACTGATCATCATCGCAATCCTGCTCATCGCAATCGCTACGATCCACAACAGATTCGGTTCCCTCTCCTCCATCGTCGGAGCGGGCACCCAGGTCACCGAGGAGGCCCCAACATGGTCGATTCCATGGACCACCGTCTAGGTGGACGCTACGAGGTCCGCTCGCTCATCGGGCGCGGCGGAATGGCCGAGGTCCATCTCGGCTTCGACACGCGTCTGAGTCGGATCGTCGCGATCAAGATGCTGCGGACCGACCTCGCACGGGACTCCGTTTTTCAGGCGCGCTTCCGTCGGGAGGCACAGGCCGCAGCCTCGCTCAACCACCCGAACATCGTCGCCGTGTACGACACCGGCGAAGAGACGATCACCGCCCCGGATGGGCGCGGGATCTCGGTGCCCTACATCGTCATGGAGTACGTCGAGGGGCATACGGTCAAGGACCTGCTCTCAGACGGAACGCCCGTGCCGATCAACGAGGCCGTCGAGATCGTCTCCGGGGTGCTCTTCGCGCTCGAGTATTCGCATGCGGCCGGACTGGTCCACCGCGATATCAAGCCCGGCAACATCATGTTGACCACCGAGGGCAAGGTCAAGGTGATGGACTTCGGCATCGCCCGGGCCCTCACCGACTCACAAGCGACGATGACTCAGCCCAACGCCGTCGTCGGCACCGCGCAGTACCTGTCCCCCGAGCAGGCGCGTGGCGAACAGGTCGATACGCGCTCGGACCTGTACTCGACCGGCGTCGTGCTGTTCGAACTGCTGACCGGGCAACCGCCCTTCCGCGGGGACTCCGCGGTGGCCGTGGCCTACCAGCATGTGTCGGCGATCCCGCCGACCCCGTCCTCGATCACGCCGGACGTCCCCGAGTCGCTGGACCGCGTCGTCATGAAGGCACTGGCGAAGAACCGCGAGGACCGGTACTCCTCTGCGGCAGATATGAGGGCGGACTTGATCCGGGCGGCACGCGGCGCCCAGGTCGATGCTCCGGCGACCCAGGTGTGGGCCGCCGCCGCTGTGCCGGACACCGCGACGAAGACCTTGCAGATGACTCCGCCCCCGCCGCCCCAATATGCGGGCGCGGGAGATGCCGAGGACGCCGCTGGTCAGGACCCCTCGGCGACCTCGACGCTCACCGCCGTCGATCCGCAGGACGACGAGGCCGCTCAGAAGAAACGAAAGAAGCGCAACACGATCATCGCGGTGGTTGTTGTTGCTCTGTTGCTGGTGGGTGCCGGGATCGCGTATGCGATCCATCAGCGCCAGACGACAGAGGTCGCGGTCCCCACCGATCTGGTCGGGCTGAGCCAAGCCGACGCCACGAACGAGTTACAGGGCTTGGGCTTCCAGGTCGCCGTCGGGGATCCCGTCGCCGATGAGACGATTGCGAAGGACTTGGTCTCGAAAACGGATCCGGCGGGGGGAAGCAAAGCCCCCAAGGGCAGCACTGTGAAGCTCTACCTGTCATCCGGATCGGCGAGCACGACGGTGCCCAGCAACCTGGTCGGCATGACACCTGCAAACGCCAAGACAGCCATTGAGAACGCCGGCCTCGTCTTCTCCGAGGCATCGAGCACAGCAGCCTCTAGCAACGTCGCCAAGGGGAACGTCGTGAGCTCAGATCCCGACGGGGGTCAGTCCGTGCCGAAGGGCTCGACGGTCAAAGTCACGCTGTCATCAGGACCCAGCTCTGTGACCGTGCCGGATGTGAGTGGCAAGAGCCAAGACGAAGCCCGTTCCGAACTCGAGAACGCGGGGCTCAAAATCGGATCGACTTCGTTCGCGGACGATCCCAATGTCGACGAGGGCGACGTTGTCTCGACAGATCCAGCATCAGGAACATCGGTGGCCTCCGGAACGGCCGTCAATCTCATCGTTTCCTCGGGTAACGTCACCATCCCCGATCTGACCGGGCAGAGTGTCAACGAGGCAGCTCAGACGCTTGGCTCATTGAATCTGAAGGTGAACTCTGAATCAAAGAAGGAAACGTCAACGACCGTTAATCCGGGGGCTGTCACACGGACAGATCCCGCTGCGGGCCAAGTTGTCGCACCAGGAACGACCGTGACTATCTACGTTGCAACGGAACCCAGCCCCACTCCGACGCCGACAACGCCTTCGCCCACCCCGTCGGGGAGTACAAGTAAGTAGCAGTAGGCGGTGGCCGTGGTTCTGCCCTCTCCGTCCTGCTCGAGGTACGCCTTTCCGAGGTCGTGAGACGAATCGTCTCCACTCCACGGAATGCGTCGTTCTCTGAGCCCAGCCGGAGCTGAAGGGGCATGCCTCCTCGCCAGGGGTCTTATTGACGACGGCGGTCTCCGGCCCGTGGACGACATGCTTCGGCGGACAGGCCCTCGGAAGGTTGGTTCAGGCGAGCACCGCCCGAGCTGCCACCACCGGCGCCATCGAGGCCGCACGCGCGGGAGCGCCCTCGTCACCGCAGGCCGCTAGCCAATTGGCTAGCATCAGGTGCCCGTGATCGGTCATGACGGACTCCGGATGGAACTGGACACCCTCCAGGGGCAGTTCCCGGTGCCGCAGCCCCATGACGATCCCGCTGTCCGTCGTGGCCGAGACCTCCAGCGATTCGGGCACCGTCTCGGGCTCGACGGTCAGCGAGTGGTAACGCGTCACCGTCAGCGGCGAGGGTACTCCGGCGAACACCCCGCGCCCATCGTGGGTGATCTCCGACGTCTTGCCGTGCATGAGCTCCGGCGCATGGCCGACGGTCGCCCCGAAGAGCTCCCCCAACGCCTGGTGCCCGAGGCACACGCCCAGCATCGAGATTCCCTGCGAGGCACAGTCCTGGATCACCTGCAGCGACGCGCCAGCGCTCTTCGGATCGCCCGGTCCGGGCGAGATGAGGACACCATCGAACTCACCCCCACGCCACCACTGGGGATCCACCGCGTCATTGCGCACGACCTCGACCTCGGCGCCCATGTGACGCAGGTAGCCGACGATCGTCCACACGAAGCTGTCGTAGTTGTCGACGCAGAGAATGCGTGCCATTCCCGACCCCCTTATCTGGACGGGATCCGTGTCCCGTCCACTCGCGGGTGCTCGTTCACGAGACCCACACCACTCAGACCTGCGTCGCTCAGACTCGCGAGTCGCTGAGGTGAAAGTACTCCTGCGCCCAGGGGAACACCCACTGGAACAGCACGGCGACGATCACCGTGACCACGATCAGCACCTCGATGACACGCAGCCACGTCGGCCCGGGCAGATGCCGGAAGATCCATTCGTACATAGTGTGCTCTCCTCCTGGATCAGCTGTCGGGCTCGCCCACGAGCTCCTGTGGGATTCCCGTGTCCTTCGGGGTCCACGACACGAGCTCGAGATGGACGATGAAGCGCTGCGAATTCCCATACTCGGGATGGCAGGTCGTCATCGTCATCATGCGCTGCGTCGGAATCTCGCTGAAGGTCACGTCGTCGGGCACCGGCGCGATGACTGAGATCGCCTCGTCGCCCTCCGGTTCGACGATCTCGTTGCTGCGGAACGTGTAGACGTAATAGGTGTCCGTGGTCTCGACGACAACGGTGTCGCCTTCCTTCAGACGATCGATGTGACGGAAGTTGTTGCCATAGGTCCGCCGATGGCCCGCGACCGAGAAGTTCCCGACCTCGCCAGGTTGCGCGGTCGTCGAATAGTGCCCGGCATAGCCCTTGTCGAGGACCGCGGCCTGCGCCGTGCCCTCCGCCAACGGGGTCTTCATCCAGTCCCAGCTGGGAATGTGGAGAACACCGTAGATCTCGCCGTCAACGACCCCGGCCACGGGCGGCGGGGTGTCGGTCCGGATCTCGCCGACCTCCGAGGCCACGGGCGCGTTGTCCTGCTCGAACTGGGTGATCTGTTGGTCACGCGGGCCTGCCACCTGCCATGTCGTCCAGTAGAGCTGCCAGACAGCAAACAGCGCGAGGACGACGGCGACCGTGATGAGCAGCTCGCCGATGACGCCGAGCGTGGCTGCCACCGGTCCACCCGACCGCGTTCGGCTCCGCCCGTCGGAGCGCGACCTGACGTGTTCAGCCATCGTTCTCCATCGTGTGTGCGTACGTGAGCGACAGGTCCAGTCGCGCGGCATCGAAATGCAGGTCATCGTTGGTCTCGAGATCGTAGCCCAAACCGTACAGGCCCGCGTCCCGCTTGAAGCCGCCCACCCATATGTCCGCGTTCAACGCGTCCTTGAGCCGGTCCGGATCCCCGATCGCCGAGATGACATACGGTGGGGAGAACGAACCTCCATCGACATAGATGACATTGCCAATGCATAGGATCACCGACCGGGAAGTGACGCGTTTGCCCTGCACCGCCATCGCTTCGGCCCCACCGGTCCACAGTGCATTCATCACCGCTTCGAGGTCCTGCTGGTGAACGATCAGGTCTTCCTGACTGGCACCTTCCGGAGGGGTCTTCAGCGGCGAATCCGTCAGTTTCACACTCACCCCGGGCCCTTCGACCGCCGCGTCCGTCAGGGACGACACCACCGATGGCGAGGGCGTGGGCGTGACCTCGACCTGGGCGAGCTCCGCGTCCACGGTCTCGCTCAGCTGTGAATTATCCGCCTCCATGGTGGAGACCTGTGCCTCCTGGTTGCGCACCAGCGCCACCAGGCTGACATCGCTGGGGGCCGATGTCGACCTCGCTGTAGAGGCCGAGGCCGCGAACAGCAGCCCGCAGGCGAGTGTCACCACGAGGACCGAGGCGGCGACACGGACCCGCGCGGCCCCGGACGGATGACGGCCTCTGCCCGCGACATGATCGGTCGACTCCTGCGTCGCGTGAGGCTTGTTCGTGCGGGAGCGTCTGCCCGCCCGTCCGGGGCTCCCCTTGGGTCGACCGGATGGCTGAAAGCTGGGAGGCATCATCGTGGGAGCACCATCGGAAGCGGGCTCCTGGGAGGTTGGGACGACTTCGTCGGTGGGTTCGCTGCCCATCGTCGTCCTCCCCCCGATGTTCTGTTGGCTTTGCTCGAAACGCCTCCGAGACTACGCTAGGACCGCGATGCCCGCACCAATGCGGCAGCCGAGTCACCCGGGCACCATCCCGATGAGCATGCAGGAGTGAGGCGTGGCCGAGTCCAAGAAGCGCAAGAAGGACGGCAAAGAAGCCTCCGACGACACCGAAATCACCTCGTGGACCGACGGGATCCCGTTGAGTCCTCGGTGGTGGGCGCCGTTGTTCATCACTCTGATGGTCGTTGGACTCGTCTGGCTGATGGTCTACTACATCACGTCGGGGACGTATCCGATCCCCGCAATTGGCCTGTGGAATCTGGTCGTCGGCCTGGTCATCATGCTCGTCGGATTCCTCATGACGTTGCGGTGGCGCTGAGTGGCCCTGTAGTGACGGGCCAACGCTTGTACGTGAGCACCCGAACGTCTGCCCGGTGGGTCACGCTCTTGTCTAGCCGCGAGGCACGCCGACTTTCCCTGCTGAAGCGTGCCTCGACGTGGCTGTGAGGCGCGTTCATTGACGAGGGCGGGGTGGTTTGTGTCGTCGGTCGTTTGTTCTCATGGACGTTGGCCAGGTCTTCATGAAACCGTCGTGTACGCAGTGGATCGTGGGGTGT
>JAATFD010000050.1 GCA_015655375.1 Actinomycetales bacterium | reverse complement strand
GACGGAACCACCACCGTAACCTTCACCGTCCCAGCCGGATACGACGGCACCAGCCTCGTCGTCTTCGAACGCGCCTACGACACACAAGGACTCGTCGCCACCCACGAAGACCCCACCGACACCGCCCAAACCATCACCGTCTCGCCCAAGGACGACACCAAGCAGAGCGGCCTCGCTGTGACAGGCATGAGTTCTAGCCTGCTCTCACTGACCGTTTTGTTCGCCCTGACGGGGTTCACCGCTCTGACTGCCAGAAGGAGAAACACCATCTGACGGTGATAACTGGATTCCCTCGACCTGACGTGGTGTCGGGCATCAGAGGGACGCTCTGATCAGATTCAACGTCGGTGGCGTGGCCTTGAGGAGTCTCAAGGCCGCGCCACCTGTCCGTCAACCAGGATGTTGCGCCTGCGAAGTCGTGGAGAAAACCTGCCTCACACTGCAGTCTCGCTGCCGGAACGTACTCGCGCCCACGAGCGTCGGCGGTCACCTTCAAGCCCTTGGCCGTGGAACGGGTGAGCCGCGCGGCTGCACGCTACGGTGCGATCAGCGCATCGGCGCCGAGACGCCTCTGCGCCAACCTGTATCCAGACGATGGCGATCCGCCACCTGCTCTCGCCATCCGGACTCGGTCATCAGCCGAGAAACCGGGGGTCTCAGAAGTCGTGACACATTGCGAACAGGTGCGCGCTTCGCACGCCGCAGGCCACGTGCTTCGCGGGACGAATGCGTCATCCCACGTCACACCTCCCCTCCATTCGTTCCGCCTTGACAGAGCGAAGAGGCGTTGACAAAGTAGTGGTCGACGGCCTCGTCGTCGCTGGTTTTGGAGCGCTCTAGTACACTTTGCGAGTCAAGGAAGACCGCATATGTCCAGTCATGCGAGACATCGGGGGCCCCCCTTGGACCCGCCAGCCATCACCCGTCAAGGAGCTCGACATGTCCATCGATCGCCAACGTTTCGGCATCGACCGGAAGGTCGCCGCCGAGTTCCCCGATGAGCTCGACGTCTCCGGCATCGAATCGGCGAAGCCGACCGAGGATCTCCTCGACGAGGATCGCTACATGCTGACCGAGAAGGACGTCATGGGCAACGTCGAGCCGGTCCACCGCCTGGAAAGCCTCGGCTACTCCGGTACGCACTCCTTCGAGCCCTTCGCAGATGCCCTCAACGGCTGAAGCGAGGACGAGATCGAGCGCCAGATCAGCCACTCGATCGACCTGGTCAACCAGGAGCTCTGATCCGCGCACACATCACACAGAAGACCGCCGGCCGCACCTTCGAGTACGACCGGCAGTTTCCTCGTCCAGGTAACCCTGGGAAACGGTCTCACCGGGGGCCCCGGTGCTCAACGACTCACAGGCTAAAGGCGCGCTCGATGTACTTTCGGGCAATCTGTGCCTGCTCCAGCGGGTCAGCTGTGGCGGGATCCTGCTCGGCCTCGATCATGAACCAGCCGTCGTAGTCGGAGTCGGCGATCGGTTTCAGCACGGTCTTGAAGTCGGTGTGCCCCGCACCCGGAACGGTGAAAACACCGGCCAGGATCGAGTCGAGGAAGCTCAGATGCTCTTTCTGAGCCTTCTCGATGATCTCCGGACGGACATCCTTGAGGTGGACATGGCCGACGCGATCGGCGTACTTCTTGACGATCGCGTCGGGGTCCTCGCCCGAGAACAACAGATGACCCACGTCGATGAGCAGGAAGACCTTGGACGGATCCGTGTTCTCCATGAGCCGGTCGATCTCAGCGGTCGTCTGGACCCCAGTGCCCATGTGGTGGTGATAGGCGATCTTCTGGCCCGTCTCCGCGGCCCGCTCGCCCAACTTGTCGAGGCCGGTGGTCAGCTTGTCCCACTCCTCGTCCGTGAAGGTCGGCTTGCCGTCGAAGACCGAGACATCGCGCTTGCCCTGCACCGTGTGCCCCTGTTCCGCCACGTTGATGACCCCCGCACCCAACGCATGCAGGTAGTCGCGGAACTCGAGGAATTCCTTCTCGTTCTTCTCGTAGGGCTCCGTCGTCAGGTGCACACCGAACCAGGCCGCCGCAATCGAGATGCCGCGCAACTCCAGCTGCTGGCGCAGCACAGCCGGGTCCTTCGGATACTTGTTCCCAATTTCTGTCCCCGAGAAGCCCGCGAGCGCGACTTCACTGAGGATCTGCTGGTAGGTGGTGTCCCCTCCGAGAGCGGGCATGTCGTCGTTGTTCCATCCAATGGGGGCGATACCCAGTCGAATCGTGCTCATCCGTGATTCCTCTCCGCGCCCGGGGAGCAGAGCGTCCTCCGGGTCCTCACCTCGTCGTGTGGTGGTATCTGTGTCACCTACGCGCGCCAGAGCCGCCCTCGTCCATGAGACGATCGCGAGCACACGGTCAGCGACACATAAATGATAGGACATTTCATGCCGACAAACGAACAAGCTGAACCGACGAATCGTTTTGGGCCACCGCCGGTCCTTCTCCCCCAGAGCCTCGCCCGGCGGTCCGATTCACTCTGGCGAGGACGACGAGATTGAGGAAAGCTCCTGCGCCAGCTCATCGGCCGCTGCCCGCAGATCGGGAAGGTCGGCCAGGAGCTCCTCCATCGTGGACTCGCTCTTCGACTCGACCAGCGTCAGGGACCCGATCGGACGGTGATCGAGCATGACCGGGATCGCCACGGCGCGAGTGGACCCGTCATACTCGCCCTCGGAGAAGGCGTATCCGAGGCGAACGGCCTCGTCGAACTGCTGCTCGATCTGGGCCTCGTCCCCGGCAGTGGACTCCGTGAAGCGCGCGAGGGGGCCTCGAGAGATAAACTGTGCCCGCTCCCCCAGTGGGAGGAAGGCGAAGTAGGCCCGAGAGGTCGCACCCGCGTGGGCCGGGTAGAGCTCTCCGACCAGGGGATGGCTGCGGATCGGCCCACTGCGCCCGTCCACCGCGGCCACGCACCGGACATAGGCGCCGTCGGGCGTCGTGAACAGGACCGTGTGCTGACTCGTCTCCGCTAAGCGCGACAGGACCGGCTCCGCCAGGCGCGACATTCCCCCACTGCGCTCCCAGATCGCGGCGATCCGCCACATTGCGGGGCCCAGGCTGTAGCGGCGCGTCACGGGGTCAGCAGTGATGAACCCCCGGACCGCCAGGGCAGCCAACAGGCGCTGGGCCGTCGAGCGGTCCCACCCGAAGGCCTCGGCCAGTTCGGAGACGCCCCACTCGACCCGTCGCTCTGAGTAGGACAGAAGAACTTCAAGGGCACGGTCAACCGTCTGCAAGGGGCTGCGCTGGGCGTCTGCGCGACGACGAGTGGTCTGCATGGGCTCAGTTTTCCTTGTCATCCGACGGGTGGCGGCTATGCGGCATCGCCGTCGCCACTATCCAGCGATCGGCACACTACACGCAAGTCGGTCAATATCTGAGCACCAAGTTCACGTAATGAGACCCTGTTGACGAGGAATAGATCGGGATGAGAGTTTCTCAAGTGCGCTGGTTCAGATGCCATCCGGGCCATCGCAATACTGGTCCCTGCAGTTCCCCCCTTCCCCGGGCTGCGAGCGCGCTCCTGTGCTCCCGCCCCCACCACGAGGTCCCCATGAAACATGTCGCCTCACGCATCCTCGCCATGATCCCCGCACTTCTCGGGGTCATCGTGTGCATCTTCCTGCTCACACGCGTGCTCCCCGGCGATCCCGCCCGCACGCTCGCCGGCGAGCAGGCCACGGACGAGGTCGTGGCGCATCTGCGCACCCAGATGGGACTCGACAAGCCCCTGCCCCAGCAGTTCCTCGACTACGTCGTCGACCTCGTCCACGGGGACCTCGGCCAGGCGTGGCACACCGGTCACTCCGTCGCCTCCGATTTCGCCACGAGGTTCCCGGCAACAGTGGAACTCGCGCTGTGGGCGATCGGCATTGCCCTGCTCATCGGAATCCCCGCGGGAATCATCTCCGCAACCCACCGCGGACGCCTCGTCGATCACATCACCCGGGTTCTGTCTCTGCTCGGCGCCTCGATGCCATTGTTCTGGCTCGGCCTGCTGGTCATCATGGTGTTCTATGGCCATCTCGGCTGGGAGCCGGCGCCCCTGGGACGCATCGATACGGGGGTCAACCCCCCGACTCAGATCAGCGGGTTCTACGTCCTCGATTCCGTGCTCAGCGGCGACATGGTCGCCCTGCGATCCTCGCTCTCGCACATCATCTGGCCGGCGATGGTTCTGGCCACGGGGTCGATCGCGACGATCGCCCGCATGACAAGATCGAGCATGCTCGAGGTCCTCGGCCAGGACTACGTGCGCACGGCCACCGCAAAAGGCCTACCCCGATGGAACGTCATCGGCAAGCACGCCCTGAAGAACGCCGCGCCCGTTTCCGTCACCGTCGTCGGGCTCCAGCTCGGTCAGCTCCTCGGCGGCGCCGTGATCACCGAGACGATCTTCACCTGGCCCGGCGTCGGCCTCTACGTCACCCAGTCGATCCTCGCGACCGACTACGCGCCAGTCCAAGCGTTCACCCTGATCGCCGCCCTCATCTACCTGGTCGTCAACTTGCTCGTCGACCTCATCAATCTCCGCCTCGACCCGAGGACCGCGCATGCCTGAGACGACCAGCACCCAGCGACCACCGTCGTTCCTCCACATGCTCGTGCGCAACCGCACGGCCCTGGTCGGAATCACTCTGGTCGGAATCTGGACGATCGGCGCCCTCCTCGTCGCGCTGAGCCCCTATGGTCCGAACCAGACCGGGGCAGGCCCGCTGCAGGCGGCGCCCTCGTGGGCGCACCCCTTCGGGACAGACAACTTCGGGCGCGACATCCTCACCCGCGTCCTCGTGGGCGGACGCATCTCCTTGTGGACCGGCCTGATCGCGGTGGCAATCTCCTCCGTTCCGGGCGTCCTTCTGGGGACTGTCGCCGGATTCGTCGGCGGAAAGACCGCCTCGGTCATCATGCGGGTAATGGACGTGCTCCTGTCCTTTCCCTCCCTGGTTCTCGCGATGTCGATCGCGGCGGCCGTCGGGCCTGGCATGGCCTCCGCGATGATCGCAGTCGGCATCGTGGGGATCCCCGAGTTCGCCCGCATCGCCTACTCACAGACGATCGTCCTGCGCCAGCGGGACTTCGTCGAGGCCGGGGTCGCCCTCGGTCTGCCACAGGCGACCATTGTGCGGCGCCACGTGATCCCCAATGCCCTTGCACCGCTCATCGTCCAGGCGACCCTGGGCATGGGCTATGCGATCCTCACTGCCGCCTCGCTCAGCTTCATCGGCCTCGGCGTGCAGCCACCCCAAGCCGAATGGGGCGTCATGATCTCCGACGCCCGCGGCTACATCATCTCCGGGCAGTGGTGGATGACGGCCTTTCCCGGCCTCGCCATCGCGACCTCAATCCTTGGGTTCAACCTGCTCGGCGACGCCCTGCGCGACGTCCTCGACCCACGCCTGCGCACATCCGATCCCACCGCCATCGACATCACGAAGGAATGACCCATGAGACTCCGCCTGCCCGCATTGAGCCTCGTCCTGGCACTGTCCCTCAGTGCCTGTGCGACCAACGCCAATGATTCCTCCGGGGACGCCCAAAGCTCGACTGCGAGCTCGACGACCTCGGACACCCTGGTCGCCGCCTATTCCGAGGGCGGCACGACGCTGAACCCGATGGAGGCCTCCGACGTCACCTCGGACACCTTCATCCTCGGCGCCTACGACCAGCTGATCACCTACAACCGAGTCCAGGACGCCGACGGCAAGTGGGAATCCGACACCTCGACCCTTGAGCCGATGCTCGCCGAGTCCTGGGAGCCCAACGACGACGCCACGAGCTACACCTTCCATCTACGAACCGATGCGAAGTTCCAGGACGGCTCCGCCATCGATTCCTCCGATGTCGTCAAGACCTTCGATCTCATCAAGCAGTCGGGCAACTCGTCCTTCCTCTATGAGATGGCCGGGATCTCCTCCGTCAGCGCAGTCGACGACCACACGGTCCAGATCGACCTGACAGCCCCGAACCACCTCTTCGAGCAGATCATCGCGATGTATTCCTTCTCGATCATCAACGTCGAAGAGGTCGAGGCGAACGGTGGCGTCTCCTGGCTCGACACCCACACCGCCGGATCCGGACCCTACACGATCGACTCTTGGGACCCCGCCTCCGAGGCCGTCATGACCCGCAACGACTCCTATTGGGGCGAGAAGCCGGCCCTGCGACAGGTCACCCTCAAGTTCATCGCCGAGGCCTCCAACCGCGTCCAGCTCCTGCAGAAGGGCGAGGTCGACCTCGCCACCGAGATCCCGCCGAAGGACGCCCAGTCGCTAGGCGACACGGACGGCGTCGTCATCGACTCCCGCAAGTCGAACAAGATCCTTTACTTCGCGATGAACAACAACATCGCTCCCTTCGACAATGTCAAGGTCCGACAGGCGATCGCCTCCGCGATCCCCTACGACAAGCTCATCAACGACGTCATGCTCGGCCAGGCCTCCCAGATGAGCTCCTCCGTCGCCTCCTCGACCCCCGGTCAGGACTCGACGGGCGCGATCACGACGCAGGACCTGACCAAGGCGAAGGAGTTGCTGACCGAGGCCGGCTACCCCGACGGGTTCACCTTCGACTTCACCCTGGGAGATGGCTTCGACGACTGGAAGGATGACGCGGTGCTCATCCAGTCCGCGCTCTCCGAGATCGGCGTAACCATGAACATCAAGTCGATGGCCCGCTCCGAGTTCCTCGACGCGATCGCCCAGAAGAATGTCCAGGCCTACATCAGCCGCTGGACGTCCTTCGTCAACGATCCCGGGTATCACCTGGGCCTCCTGTTGACGAGCGACGGATCGAGCAACTACGGGAACTACTCCAATGCCCAGGTCGACGCCCTGTGGAACCAGGCGGCCACCGAGACCGACGCCGACACCCGCAACCAGCTCTACGGCCAGGCGCAGGAGATCATCAACTCCGAGTCCCCGTGGGCCTATCTCTACGAGTACAACATCGTCCTCGGTCTGCGCGACGGGGTCGACGGGTACACCTCCTACCCCGATGGCATCGTCCGCTTCTTCCAGATGAGCTCGACGAAGTCCTCGTGAGCGCGGTCGCCCTCGTGCACGGCCCCGGGTCCGCACGAGGGCGACCTGCCCCTCACCCGTCACGCTTTCCATTCCACGTTCCCTGACCAATGCCCGGACAGCGACTTCATCCGAGCACATCACCCATCCGAGAAAGGCACCCTTGTGACCACGACTTCCTGGAAGGACCGGATTCTCGCCGAGATCGACTCCCACACCGAGGAGCTCATCGATCTGGCCTCTGCGTTGATCCGCACGCCGAGCGAGAACCCACCCGGGGACTGCACGGCCGTCGCCGGGGTCATCAAGGGCTACCTCGACGACCAGGCGATCCCCTCCGAGCTCCACGACGCGGGCAACGGACGCATCAACGTCGTTGCCCACCACGCGGCGCACGAGGGAGGCTCCGCCTCCACTGGCGAAGCACATCACCTGGTCCTGTCCGGACACCATGACGTCGTCCCCATCGGCGATGCCTCACGCTGGTCCTTCCCACCCTTCGCCGGCGACATCGTCGACGGCTACCTGCGGGGACGTGGCGCCTCCGACATGAAGGCCGGATTGGCCGGAGCGATCTTCGCCTACGCCCTGCTCGCCCGACTCGGGGTGCCGCTGGCCGGCGATCTCTCGCTGGCCTCGGTCGCCGACGAGGAAGCGGGCGGACCACTCGGCGCCGACTGGGTCCTCGAGAATGGTTTGCTCGAGGGCGCGACCGCCGCGATCATCGCGGAGCCCTCCGAGCGCACCCACCCGACGATCGGCCAGAAGGGATCGAACTGGTTCCGCGTGACGATCGAGGGCAGGCCGGGACACGGCTCCCTCCAACCCCTGCACGGGACCTCGGCAAACCTGCTCGCCGCCCGAGCGATCATCGCCCTGCAGAAGCTCTGGTTGATGACGCCGCACCCCGACGCCGACGTCGTGCCCCTGATCGAGCACTCAAAGATCTACGCCGAGGAGCGCGAGGGCTATGCCCCCGGCATCGGCGCAGTCTTCGAACACGTGACGATCAACGTCGGCACCGTCATGGGCGGATCCGCGACGAACGTCGTCGCGGACCGCTGCGTCATCGAATTCGACACCCGCGTCCCGATCGGGCTCAGCCGCGCCGAGGTCCTCGAGCGCGTACGCGAGATCCTCGAGATCGAGGAGATCGAGGCGACCGTCGAACCCCTCGGCTTCTGCTCCGAGCCCAATTTCACGCTGCCGTCGGAGCCGATCGTCTCGACACTGGTCACCACCATTCAGGACCTGGTCGGTCCTGACGTGGAGACCTCGGGCGTCCTGCAGTGGGCCTCCTCGGACGCACGGACCTTCCGCAGCCACGGCATCCCGGTCCTCCAGTACGGGCCCGCTGAACTCGCGACGATTCACGGCTTCGATGAGCGAGTGAAGGTCGACAACATCATCCTGGCGGCCAAGACCTATGCGCTGACCGCCCTCGACTACCTCGGAACGACCGAGTCCACCTCCGCGTGAGATCGCGCCCAGCGATCAGGAAGGACCTCACATGAGCATGCCCGATCCCGGATCCCCGGCCACGGTCGCGACGTCGGTCACGGCCTCGTCCGCGGGCGATCTGCCTCCCGTGCTCGCCCTCGACCACGTCAGCATCGACATCGCCACCTCGCGCGGGCTCATCCATCCCGTGCGCGACGTCTCCCTGGAGATCGGTCGCGGCGAGATGCTTGGCCTGGTTGGGGAATCGGGATCGGGCAAGTCGGTGACCGCGATGACGGTCACCCACCTGCTTCCCCGGGAGACGACCCGCGTTGTCAGCGGCCGCATCGTCCTGGACGGCGACGACATCACGGACGCCTCCGAACGCGATCTGCGCCGCATCCGCGGATCGCGCGTCGGCATGATCTTCCAGGAGCCGATGACCGCTCTCAACCCCGTCTTCACGGTCGGCAATCAGCTGCGGGAGCCCCTGCGTCGTCACATGAAGATGGGGCGGCGAGCAGCCCGGGACCGGGCACGTGAACTCCTCGACATGGTCGGAATCCACGACGCCGCTCGGGTCCTCGACGATTACCCGCACCAGCTCTCGGGCGGGATGCGCCAGCGCGTGATGATCGCAATGGCCATGGCCTGCGAGCCCGAATTGCTGATCGCCGATGAGCCGACCACGGCCCTGGATGTCACGACCCAGCTGCAGATCCTCGATCTCATCGTCGATCTGCAGGAGCAACACGGTACCTCCGTCCTGCTCATCACCCACGACCTCGGCGTCGTCGCCCAGACCTGTTCGCGCGTCGCCGTCATGTACGGCGGACAGCTGCAGGAGACGGCCGCCGTCGACGACCTCTTCACTCACCCGAGTGCCGACTACACGCGCCGCCTGTTGAGCTTCCTGCCGGCTGGGCGCCGTCATGTCCATCACGAGGACGCCGCCGGTGCGGAGGAGACCCGGGCGTCGACCGCCACGCCGACCCAAGAACCCGTCGTAAGCGAGGCATCCCCGCCCCTAACGGTCGTCGAGTCGCCATCGACCGGCGGCACCGCGGACACCACTCCCCTGCTGCGGGTGCGCGACCTCGTCAAGGACTTCCCCGGGCGTTCTCGCCGCGACGTCGTTCACGCGGTGCGCGGCGTCAGCTTCGACGTCCCCCGCGGCTCCACGCTCGCGATCGTCGGGGAGTCCGGATCCGGAAAATCCACGACCGGGCGGGCGATCCTCCGGCTGCAGGAGCCGACCTCCGGAAGCGTCGAATTCAGCGGAACGGACCTGTTGGCCCTGGGCGAGCATGACATGCGTGGCCTGCGCTCACACCTGCAGATCGTCTTCCAGGACACCTATGCGACGCTCGACCCACGCTGGCAGATCGGGCGACTGCTCGCAGAGCCCCTGCGCCTGCACACCTCGCTGGACCGGGTCGGGATCAAGAACCGGGTCTCCGAGGTCCTCGACCTCGTCGGATTGGATCCTTCCCACGCCGAGCGCTTCCCCCATGAGTTCTCCGGCGGGCAGCGCCAGCGCATCGGCATTGCGCGGGCGCTGATCCTCAACCCGGACCTGATCGTCTGCGACGAGCCCGTCTCCGCACTCGACGTCTCGGTCCAGGCCCAAATCCTCGCATTGCTCCAGAAGCTGCAGGCCGAGCTCGGGCTGACCTATGTCTTCATCTCCCATGACCTGTCGGTCGTCGAGTCGATCGCCGACCACGTCGTCGTCATGAGCCACGGACGGATCGTCGAACAGGGCACGACCTCCGAGGTCTTCCGCGCACCCCGCCATCCCTACACCCGGGCACTGCTGGCGGCCGTGCCCGTGGCCGACCCCCACGAGAAGACGAGCCGGGCCGACAGGCGCGAACTTGTCGCGCGCGGGCTGGCCGCGGCCGACGATGTCGAGGACAAGGACGCGTCGTCGCGGGTGGCGTGACCCGGTGGTCAGCAGATCCTCTCCGAGCCTCAGCCGCGTTACTCCATCGGTTTCAATCCGGAATGCGGCGGAAGCAGGCACCACCGGTTTGCCGAACTCATCCACGCCTACGGAAGCGCTGCCACCCCCGATCAGGTCCGCGACACCACGGTCCGCCGCGTGAGCGACCTCGCCGGGAACAACAGCCTTGGAAAGGTCAGGCGCCCAGCGCGTCCGCGAGCGCGGTCAGTGCCTCGCTCACTCCCGCCTCCACCGTGACGCTGGCGAAGCGGTCGCCGTGGGTCGCACCCCGGTTGATGATGACGATCGGCAACCCGGCCCTGACAGCTCGACGCACGATCCGCAGCCCCGACTGCACCGTCAACGAGGACCCGGCCACGACCAGTGCCTCGGCCCCATCGATCAGTGCCAACGCTCGATCGGCCCGCTCGCGCGGCAGGGTTTGACCGAAGTAGATGATGTCGGGCTTGAGGATGCCCCCGCAGTATTCGCAGTCAGCGGGCACGAATCCTTCGGTGTCCTCGACGACGGCGTCCGCATCGGGCGCGATCTCGATGTCGACGACACTGCCGTCCTCGCCCTCCATGAAGTGAGGATTGAGCACCTCCAGCCGCTGCGCCAGATGCTCGCGGGAGATCACCCGCCCACAATTCAAGCAGACGACCCGGTCATAGCGTCCGTGCAGGTCGATGACCATGTGCGACCCGGCCTCCTCGTGGAGCAGGTCGACGTTCTGAGTGATGACTCCGGCGACGAGGCCGGCCGCTTCCATCCTCGCCAGTGCATAGTGCCCAGCGTTGGGGTGGGTGTCGTGAACGTGGCGCCATCCGATGTGGTTGCGCGCCCAGTACATGCGTCGGAACACGGGGTCGCCGGCGAATTGCTGATACGTCATCGGCGTGCGCGAAGGCGAATCGGGGCCCCGATAGTCGGGGATCCCCGAGTCCGTCGAGATCCCCGCCCCCGTCAGGACCGCCATCCGTCGGCCCTGGAGGACCCGAATCGCGTCCTGCAGAGTTCCGGCAACAAGGGTTGGCGTGCTGGTGACCATGGCGTCATGGTACGAGGACGGCTCCGCCTCGACAGTGTCTGATCGCCCACCGTTCACGAGGACGTCCGGCGTCCGACCCGGACCCCGTCTCAGTCCCGGCCGGTCACCGCCACGACCGGCAGCGGTCGGCGTCCTCCACGGTCCGGCACCCCCGGGGCCGACCCCTGGGAGGACACACTCGCATCGGCCTCGTCGCCCTCGCCCGCATCGGGGCCACCGAGCCCGGGGCCACCGGGCGCCAACAGCGCCGCCAGCCCGCAGGACGCGCACCCGCCACCGACGAGGGTCGCCTCGCCGGGCCCACCGAACTCGTCGTCGGATCCCCAGATGATCGACTCGTTGGCGGTGGCACCGTCGACACCAGTGTGTGTGAGCGACGCACCCGCTCCAGCGACCCCGGTCTCGGCGCTGTTCGCCCCACCGCCGAGACCGGTCCCGTGCTGCATGATCGCCGTCGAGATCATCAACTTGATCCGATTGAGCTGATTGACCTCACTGGCGCCGGGGTCGTAGTCGACCGCGACGATATTGGCCTGCGGGTAGCGCGTGCGCAGCGCACGGAACATCCCCTTGCCGACAATGTGGTTGGGCAGGCACGCGAAAGGCTGCGCGCAGATGATGTTCGGGCAACCGTGCTCGATCATGTCGACCATCTCGGAGGTCAGGTACCAGCCCTCACCGGCCTGGTTGCCCATCCGGGCGATGTCGGTCGAGCGTGAGGCCATCTCGTGGATGTCGCGGTGCGGCTGGAACTTCCCGTTGGTCCGCTTGAAGGCAGCACGGACCGGATACTCGTAGCGCTCCATCGCCCACAGGGCCGCGGGCTTCAACCACCGGGTCTTGCCGCCGATGCCGAGGTTCTCCTCGTTCCACTTCGCACTGGCTGCCGCGTTGTGGAAGAACTGCATGAGGCTTGGAAGCACGGCCTCGCAGCCCTCGGCCTCGATGACGTCGACCGCGTGATTGTTGGCATCCGGGTGGAATTTGACGAGGATCTCCCCGACGAGGCCGACGCGCGGCTTGCGCTCGACATCGCGCAGTGGGAGCGCGTCGAATTCCGCAACGCAATGGCGCACGAGGCTGCGATAGCCCAACCGCCCACCCCACGTCTGCGACGTCCCACCGGAGCCGAACCATTCCCGACTGATCGCGTCCCAGCGCTCGTACACGGCCATCGCGGAGGCCGGCTCGACCTCGTAAGGACGCACCCGCAGGAGCATCGTCTGGATCGCATCGCCGAGGACCAGGGCCTGGAGCACGCGGTGGACCATCGGGGCCGTGATCGAGAAGCCCGGATTCTCCTCGATGCCCTGGACCGAGGCCGCGATGACCGGCACCTGTGGATAACCCGCGTCACGCAGGCCCTTGCGCAGCAGGGAGGCGTAGTTCGTCGCGCGACACATTCCGCCGGTCTGGCTGATCGCAACGGCCGTGTGGTCGGGGTCGGAGCGCCCGGAGACGAACTCCTCGAGCAGCTGGCCGATAACGACGATCGCCGGATAACAGGCGTCGTTGTTGACGTATTTGAGGCCGGTCTCCATCGAATCGCGGCTCGTGTGCTCGAGCAGGCGGATGTTGAGCCCGGCCCGCTTGAGGACCGGGGCCGCCAAGCGGAAGTGGATCGGTGACATCTGGGGAACGAGGATCTCCCAGCCCTCGTCACGCATCTCCTGCGTGTAGGCCGTGCGCGGGTGGATGTGCCCGGCCCGAGTGTCACTCTCCTCCTCGGCGGCGGCGCGCGCGGCGGGGTCCTCCCGCACCGTCGTGTCGACGAGGGCGTGGTCGCGCGCCCTCGCTTCCACGCGGTTGGCCCCTTCTCCCCCGCGCTCGGCGGCAGCCGCCTCCAGGGAGCGCAAGCGGATCGTCGCGGCACCAAGGTTGGAGACCTCGTCGATCTTGAGGACCGTGTGGACGTCGCCGCGTCCCTCGAGGATCTCCTGGACCTGGTCGGCGGTGATCGCGTCGACTCCGCAGCCGAAGGAGTTCAGTTGCACGAGTTCGAGGTCCGGCTCATCGCCCACTCGGGCAGCGGCCTCATACAACCTCGAGTGGTAGGACCACTGGTCGCGCACACGCAGGGGCCGCTCCAGGCGCCCGTCGCACACGGAGTCCTCGGTGAGGACCCCCATGCCCAGCCCGACGATGACCTCGGGGATGCCATGGTTGATTTCGGGGTCGAGATGGTAGGGGCGCCCGGCCAGGACGATGCCGCGCACATCGTGGGCGCGCATCCAGGCCAGCGACTCCTCGCCCTTCTCCCGGACCTCGCGTTTGACCGCGGCGTCCTCCTCCCAGGCGACGTCCAACGCCCGGCGCATCTCGTCCTCGGAGACGTCCCAGTCCGCGAAGACGTCGCACAGGTGCTTCGGCAGATACTCCCTGTTGTCGAGATTGATGAATGGGGAGATGAAACGGACATCCGGGCCGCACAGCCGCTCCATGTTGGTACGGATGACCTCGGGATAGGTCGCGACGACCGGACAGTTGAAGTGGTTGTCCGCGCCCTCGCTCAGCTGCTGCTCGAAGGAAACGCACGGGTAGAAGATCGTCGTGATGCCCTTGTCGAGGAGCGACTCGATGTGCCCGTGGACAAGCTTGGCCGGATAGCAGGCGTTCTCCGAGGGGATCGACTCCATGCCCTTCTCGAACAGATCGTGGTTCGATCGCGGCGAGATCATCACGCGGAAGCCCAGCGTCGTCAGCAGCGTGAACCAGAACGGGTAGTTCTCATACATGTTGAGCACACGCGGGATCCCGATGTCACCGCGGGTCGCCTTCGCCTCGGTCAGACGGCGGTAGCCGAAGATCCGCTTGTACTTCCAGTCGAACATATTCGGCAGCTCGGACTTCTTCGGAATGCGCTCCAGCGAGGCGCCACGCTCGCAGCGGTTCCCGGAGACGTGGCGCTCGCCGTTGGAGAAGGTCGAGATCGTCATCTGGCAGTGGTTCTGGCACAGACGGCAGGTCTTGCGCGTCGTCTCGACGTGAAAATCCTCGAGGTCCGAGATCTGGGCGAGGGCGGACTCCCCCGTCCCGTCGTCGTGCATCCGGGCCGTCAGCGCCGCCCCGTAGGCGCCCATCAGGCCGGCGATGTCGGGGCGGACGACCTCGCGCCCGGTCAGCAGTTCGAAGGCGCGCAGCACCGAGTCGTTGAGGAAGGTCCCTCCCTGGACGACGACTTTCTCCCCCAGGTCGGAGGGGTCCTTGAGCTTGATGACCTTGTAGAGCGCGTTGCGCACGACCGAGTAGGACAGCCCGGCGGAGATGTCGCGGACGTTCGCGCCCTCCTTCTGGGCCTGCTTGACCGAGGAGTTCATGAACACGGTGCAGCGCGTGCCGAGGTCGACCGGACTCGTCGATTCCATCGCGGCGCGGGCGAAGGAACGCACGTCCGTGCCCATCGTCTCCGCGAAGGTCTGGAGGAAGGACCCGCATCCCGACGAGCAGGCCTCGTTGACGGAGATCGAGTCGACCGCATGGTCCTTGATGCGCAGGTACTTCATGTCCTGGCCACCGATGTCGATGACGGACGTGACGCCCGGCTGGACGTACTCGGCGGCCCGATAGTGGGCCATCGTCTCGACCTCTCCCTCGTCCATATGGAGGGCGGAGGCGACCAGACCCTCGCCGTAGCCGGTCGAGCAGGACCGCCCGATGACGGTGCCCTCCGGCATCGAGGAGCGGACACGACGCACGATCTCGACGGCGGCGGCCACGGGGTCGCCCTCGTTGGAGGCGTAATGGGTGAAGACGATGCGTTGGTCCTCGTCGATGACGACGGCCTTGATGGTCGTCGATCCGGCGTCGACCCCGAGCCAGCAGCGACCACGAGCGTCTGACAGCGTCGCGCGCGGGATCGTCTCACGTCCGTGACGCTCGACGAACTCACGATGTTCGTCCTCGGTGGCGAACAGGGGGCGCATGCGGGCGGACTCGGCGACGATCGTGCCAGTGGCCAAATCCTCGACGAGGTCGGAGAGGGGACGAGGGCTGGAAGGGCCGTTCCGGGACCCGGTCCCGGCCTCCCCGTGGTCAGCGGCATCCGACTTGTTTGCGGACCGGGGATCCTGGGCGAGCAGAGCCGCGCCGACCGCGACATAGAGTTGAGCGTTGTCTGGGGTGATGAAGCGCTCCGCCTTGGGCAACAGGTCGACGTAAGCCTGACGCAGCTCCGGGAGGAAGTGCAGCGGCCCACCGAGGAACATGACGGTGCCGCGGATCGGCCGCCCGCAGGCCAGGCCGGCGATCGTCTGGGTGGCCACGGCTGTGAAGATCGAGGCCGCCAGGTCCTCGTGCGCGGCACCCTGATTGATGAGCGGCTGCAGGTCGGACTTCGCAAAGACGCCGCAGCGCGAGGCGATCGGGTAGAGCTGCTCGTGACGTGAGGCCAACTCGTCGAGACCGGAGGCGTCCGTGTGCAGCAGCGTCGCCATCTGGTCGATGAATGCGCCGGTCCCGCCCGCGCAGGTCCCGTTCATCCGCTGCTCGGGAGTGGGGTGGAGATAGGTAAGCTTCGCGTCCTCGCCGCCGAGCTCGATGACGACATCGACGTCGGGGTGCAGCCGCCGCGTCGCCTCGGTCGCCGCGATGACCTCCTGGACGAAGGGAACGTGGATGGCCGCGGCCGTGGACAGGCCACCCGACCCGGTGATCGCCGCGCGCACGCGCACGTCCGGGTAACGGGCCTCGATGTCGGAGAGCAGGCGTCCGAGTTCACCACGAACGTCGGCGTTGTGGCGGCGGTAGTCGGAGAAGACGACCCGGCTGCCGTCCAGGAGAATCGCCTTGACCGTCGTCGACCCGACGTCGATGCCGAGCGCGAGTGGGACGTCCTCGACCTCGTCCTCCGAGGTCCCGTCCTCACGAAGTCCTGGCACTTCGCTCACCCCTTTGATCTGCTGGGATTCACCGGTTCCCGACACTAGAGGTGGAACGTCAAAGTTTCTACGCTGCTGAAATTAGAGTGGAAGTGACGAGGACGCGGCACCCGGATTCCCCCGCTGACGAGGGAAGCCCCGCACGGCGGCGCACCCCCGCGGATCATTGATCGGGAGGACGGCTGATGAAATGACCGAGGCGAATAACGACACCAATTCTGTTGCGAAAAAACCGGAGCACACCCGGGGACCCAGCGGTCACCGGGGCACGGTGCGCGACCGGATCCGGCGATGCGCCCACACAGAATTCGTCGAACGCGGTTACGACGGAGCAACCATGCGGGAGATTGCCCGAAACGCCGGATGCGACTCGGCGATGGTCACCTACTACTTTGATTCGAAACAACGTCTGTTCCGGGAATGCTTCAATCTGCCCTCCGATCCCGCCGAGGACGTGCTTTCCTGCCTTGCCCCCGGGCCCGAGGGGGCAGGCGAACGTCTTGTCCGTTATGCATTGGTCCTCTATGAGGAGCACCTGACCTCAGAGACGATGCAGGCGTTGATGCGAGCCCTCATCACTGATGCCGCGACCGGTCGCAGATTTCGCGATTACATCCGCACCGATGTGCTGGACCGGGTGGCCAAAGTACTGGGCAGCGGCGACGAGCTCGCCGAGCAGATCGAGCTGGCGATGTCGATGCTCTACGGAATGGCCACGATGCGTTACGTCGTGCGTCTCGAGCCTCTGGCCTCAATGCCGCGCGACCGCATCGTCGCCGAATTCGCCCCACTGATCCAGGAGCGCATCGACCAGGTCGTGGCCGGCGTCGGGCTCCATTGATTGCGAGATCTTCTCGTCGCCGCCTCCACCAATTCGCGCCGAAGCCCCGCTCTCGCGGTCAGCGACACAACGGACGCCTCAGTGCCGGTGGGCGGTGCGCCCGTGGTGACGCACACGGATCTGCGAGGTCATGGCGTCCTCGTCGGCGTATGGCACGGAGGGGCCAGGCGCGGGAGAAGACGGTTTCACGGGCGGGACCGGCACTGCCGACGCAGTCGGGATCACCTTGACGATCGGAGACACCGCCGAGTCATGGGAGACCGCGGTCCTCCTGAACAGCGGGCTGTCGGCGATGACTCGGTCCTCGCGCTCAGTCTCCACGAAGGACCGCCGAGTCAGGGCCGTCGGCAGCCTGGGCGCTGCGACCGGAGCATCGGCAACCACGATGGACGAACGCGACGACGAACCATCTGTTTGCGTCTGCGCCGATGATTCCCAGGGGCGTCGCCGTGACGCGACGGTCGATTTGATCGGATCGGTCGCCGGTCCTGATGCCGGGACAAGCCTGCTCCCGTTTCCCCGCTTCTCCGAAAAGAACGAGCGCAGCTGAATCGTCGCCTCCTCCTCGAGGAGGCCGCCGATCACCTCGACCTGGTGGTTGAGCCGGGAGTCACGCAGGACATCGCGCACCGATCCCGCCGCACCCGCCTTGGGGTCCCATGCGCCGAAGACGACGCGGTCGAGCCGCGCCTGGACAATCGCCCCGGCGCACATCGTGCAGGGCTCCAGAGTGACGACCAGCGTGCAGCCCACGAGGTTCCATCGGCCGAGTCGACGCCCAGCCTCGCGCATCGCATTGACCTCGGCATGCGCGCAGGGGTCATGGTCGACCTCGCGCGTGTTCCATCCATTGCCGATGACCGTGCCACGGGAGTCGACGACGACAGCGCCGACCGGGACGTCCCCACCCGACCTTGCACGATCCGCAAGGAAGAGGGCCCGCCCCATCGCCGCGCGCAGCCGGTCCATCGACACCACGGGGTCAGCCTACCGTGGACAGACCGGATTCAGTCGAGTCGGTCGCCCAGAAGGTGGTCCCTGCCGCGCTACCCTTGCCCCATGCGCCTCCACGTTGCCGACCACCCGCTCATCGCCCACAAGCTGACGATCCTGCGCGACCGCCATACGCCATCCGCGACCTTCCGTCAGCTCGTCGATGAACTCGTCACGCTCCTCGCCTACGAGGCGACCCGTCACGTCGTCGTCACCGATGTCGCGATCAACACACCGGTCGCCCCCACCGTGGGACGCAAGATGGGCAAGCCCCAACCCATCGTCGTCCCGGTCCTGCGCGCCGGCCTCGGCATGCTCGAGGGCATGACCCGCCTCTTGCCCACCGCCGAGGTCGGCTTCCTCGGGATGAAGCGCGACGAGGACACCCTGCAGGTCGAGACCTACGCGAATCGTCTGCCCGAGGACCTCTCCGGGCGCCAGTGCTTCATCCTCGATCCGATGCTCGCCACCGGCGGCACGATGGTCGCCGCGATCGACTACCTGTTGGAGTCGGGTGCCCGCGACGTCACCTGCGTGTGTCTGGTAGCCGCTCCCGAAGGTCTGGCCGAAGTCGAGAAAGCAGTGGGAGACCGCGCCGATGTCTCCGTCGTCGTCGCCGCCGTCGACGATCACCTCAACGATCACGGCTACATCGTTCCTGGATTGGGAGACGCCGGCGACCGCCTCTACGGCATCGTCGACTAAGGAAAGGGACGGCCGAGGGAACGCGTTCTCGTCAGCGACGTCCGTCGAGCCAGCGCTCGTAGACCCGCGTGGCCGAGGGCGAATAGCCCTGTCCTTCGTAGAAGCCGACGACGGCGGTGTTCGTGTCGCGCACCATCAGCATCGCCTTGGACAATCCCCGATCGGTCAGCCAGTGTTCGGCCGCGGTCATGAGGTCATGACCGATCCCGCGCCCCTGGTGACCGGGGTCGACGGCGACGTAGTAGACCCATCCGCGATGCCCATCGTCGCCGACCATCACAGTGGCAATGACGGGGTCGCCCTCGTGGGCGCCGAGCACCGTCGAGGACGCACTGGCGAGCGCACGCAGGAAATCAGAGTTCGGATCGTTCCAGGGTCGGACGAGTCCGCACTCACGCCACAGATCCGCAACCACGTCGGCATCCGACTCGAGCAAGGGCTGGATCACGGTCATGGGGCCTCCGACCATCGGACCGAACGGGCCCATGGTCACATGCTCGGCGCTGCCCCCGCCGGACGTAGCGTCAGCTGATCACACGCCCGCTGTCGCCTCATGCGCGTGAGGGTGTGCCCCGCGCCACCTAGACTGACTCCATGACGCATCCGAGCACACCCCCTGCGAACCCGCAGGATCCTGGTGAGAGCACGGCCGCGCCCGATTCGATCGCCAATCCCCGTCGGCGATGGGATGTCATCAAGACCGAGCTCGTCAGTGTCGGAGCAGTCCTCATCGTGCTGTCGATCCTGTCGAGCGGCGCGTGGTTCCCGTTCGGATTCGCACACATTCCCACCCGTCCCCTCGCGTTCGGGACGGCGTTCGTCGTCCTCCTGGTCGGGCTCCAGGGCGGGATGCTGGCCTACCTGTCGGGGCGGTGGCACGCGATCTGGGGATGGGCGATCGGGACGCTTCTGGTCCTCGCCGCGCTCATGATCGGGCTCAATCTGATCGAGGGTTCCCTGCCGCCGAGCCTCGCGGTTCCCTTTCCCCGCGCCGCCATGCTCATTGCCGGGATTGTCGCTGGCGTCATCGGCCTGTCACGCCAGTCCGACGTCCTTCACTGCGCCGAGTCGGACCCCGACGACTGGTTCACCCGCACCAGTCGGATTCTGCAGGCCGTCCATTTCTGGACGGCCGATCAAGCCCATGAGCAGATGCGTCGAGCCCGGGCAGAATTCGATCATGCCCAGTCGCACCGCACCCAAGGCACCGAGCAACTGACTCCCACCGAACACTTCGGCGCACCCGAGGAATATGCAGCCTCGTTGCGCGACCGTCCCTCGACGACCACCGATCCATTCCGCAGCGGCCGGTGGTACTACCTGACGACCGCGATCGTTCTGGGAGCCTGGGCCCTGTTCCGCAGCTACGCCCTGAGGATGGGCTGGCTGACGACGGCATTGTTCTTTCTGGCCGTCGTCGCCCTAGGGATGTTCGTCTGGGTGTCGGTCGCATCCGACCGTCACCGCTGATTGAGGATCGGACCGCAGCGACCGCCCCTGTCGTCCGGGAGCGAGGGCGAATAGGGTGGGAACATGCTCTTCTCTTTCTCGATCTCCCCCGCCACGACTCCGCACGAAGACGGCTCAATGGCCGACATCGTCGCCCGGGCCGTCGACGTCATCCGCAAGTCCGGTCTGCCCAACGAGACCTCATCGATGTTCACCACCGTCGAGGGCGACTGGGACGAGGTCATGCCGGTGATCAAGGCGGCCTGTGAGGCCGTCGGCGAGGTCAGCCCCCGCGTCTCCCTGGTGCTCAAGGCCGACCTCCGCCCGGGCCACACCGGTGAGATGACCGGCAAGGTCGAGCGCGTCAACGCCCAGATCGACCAACTGAACTCCTGACCCAGTTCGGGCGCGTCCAACCAAGGCGCCAGACCCGAATCATCAACGATGAACATCACCGTGCGGCCCGGTCGACCAGCTTGCACGAACGATCTCCTCACATGTGGTCATGGACCAATTGAAATCCACCCAAGCACCTTGAGTGCCCCTTGAGCAGCGCTCGTGCAACTCGGCCATGCCGACGTCGAACACGATGCCGATGAAAGTCCCCATTGATCCACCGATGACAGGAGCCTCGCAGGCGACCTCACAGACGTAGGTGCGTGTGAGTTTTCCTTGAGGGGAGAACCCACACGCACCCGGGCACACCTTGCCTTTCGATGGCCTTCCGTTTCGCTATTCGGCGAGAGGAGCCTTCCCCTGTGAGAATCCTCGGTTTCTCAGCACCAACGCCGCACTGCAGATCACTAGCAGAACTGTAAGTTCGGCGCTGACGATGTAGACGTACAGCTTCCAGTCAGCCACCTCAGACGCGATCGTCGTCGCGTTCGCCTCCTCATAGAGGATGTTGTGCGCTGTCCGCTGCAAATAGTAGATGTCAGCATCGGTGTCGGCACTCACGGTCAACGGCTCGGTCGTCAGCCACGCGTCCGTCCCGGCACGCAGCGCCGCGTCGATCGACTCAGTCGTCTCGCCGGAAGTCATGTCCGTCAGCGTCTTCCCACGGAATCCCCACTCGTTGCGGAGCACCTCGGTCAGCAAGGCCTCGCTCGTCGGGACGTAAGTGTCGCCGATAAAGTTCATGGACGACATGACCGCTGTCGCACCGCCGTCCTTGACCGCTGCCTCGAACGGCTTGAGGTAGATCTCCCGAATCGCCTGCTCGTTGCTGTACGTGTGCAGGTTTGAGCCTCGGTTGGTCTCCTGGTCGTTGAGCGCGAAGTGCTTGATGTAGACGATCAAGCCCTTCTCACGCGCCCCAGAGACCTCCGACGACGCCATCGCGCCGGCGAGGTACGCATCCTCCGAGTAGTACTCGAAGTTCCTGCCGGAGTATGCCGAGCGGTGCGTGTCGATCGCTGGCGCATACCACCCCGTGATGCCGAGGTTGTGCGCCTGGTCGGCCACCTCACTGCCGAACTCGTTGGCCAGATCCACGTTGAAGGTCGCAGCCAGCAGCGGGATACAAGGGTAGCCCACACCGTTGATGTCCGAGTTGTACATGCTGGAGATGCCAAGCGCACCGTCGGAGTCCATCGTCCGGACGGTGCCGATCGACTCCAGCGCCGGCGACGTGTAGGTCGCATCGGTCACCAGCGACTGCAGTTCCTCCAACGTGAGCTGGGAGACCAGCTCGGTCCATCGTTCGTCGTCGTACGATGCGCCGACCAGGTCGTCCAGAGTGAGGTCGCCGTCGACGGCATAGTCCTCACCCTCGGTGTAGTCCTGCGTCACGGCCTCGTCGTACGCGGGGTCGTAGGCGCTGGGATCGTCCTCGAACGCGGTGGACTCCACGCTGTCGCTCACCGACGCCATGGCAGAGTCGTAGTTGGCGAAGCCATCCTGGCGTGACAGGTACGTGCCACGCGCGACGTCAGAGAACTGGTTGTACGCCGCTTGGTCGTCCGTCGACCTCTTGTCGGCGCCGGAGAAGAGATGCTGCTCGGAGAGCTGCGCGGTGACCGTGTCGTCCACGGTGTGCGCGTCGCTGCGGATGGAGAACGCGTAATCCCCGTCGTCAAGTAGGTACGAGCCGGTGGTCCCGTCGCCGTTGTCGTAGTTGGTGTCGTAGGACGCAAGGTCTTCCATGTTCACGTCGACGGAAACCGTCTGGGACTCGCCCGGTTCCAGCTGATTGGTCTTGGCATAGCCCACCAGCGACACCGCCGCCTTCTCGACGCCGTTGGTCTGGTCGTACTGCGTGTACGGGACCGTGACGTACAACTCGACGACGTCCTTGCCTGCGACGTCGCCGGTGTTTCTCACCTGCACGTCAACACTGTATGTGCCGGTCGGGTCGAGGCTGTCGCCCTCGGCCAGGCCGCCGGTGATCGTTCGCTCGAACGTCGTGTACGACAGCCCGTAGCCGAAAGGGTAGGCGACGATCGAGTCGTAGTCGTTCCCATAGTCGAAGGTTTCGCTCGTCGACGTGGTGGTGACGACAGCGTCTTCGGCATAGGCCGTCTCGTACCACTTATAGCCGACGTAGATGCCTTCGACATAGTCGACATAGTTGCTCGAGGAGGCGTTCGTGGCCGGCTGGTCGCCGTAGTTTTCGTTCGCCGGAGCGCTGTCGTTGTCGTACACCCAGGTGTCTGGCAACTTGGCGGACGGGTTCACGGCACCGGTGAGGATCTCGCCCAGCGCGGCAAAGCCGTACGGACCGGGCAAACCGGCCCAGATCGCAGCATCGACGCCATAGTCGTCGAGGAAGCCGAGCTCCATCGCGTTCGCGCTGTTGATGACAACGACGAGGTTGTCGAACGTTTCACTGGCCTTCTGGAGCAGATCCCGCTCGTTAGTGCTGAGCTGCAAGTAATCAGTTCCATCGACAACGCCGTAGTCGGTCAGGTCGGTGCCTTCGCCGCCGGTCCGGCCGAGCACCACGATTGCGGTGTCCGAGTACTCTTTCATGCTGTCGAAAGACGCAGCGCCCTGATAAGAGTCCACCGGGACCTCGTTGATGGAGAAACTCGCCGAGCTGAATCCAACGCCTTTGTCCTCTGCCGACTGGACGTCATAGATGCCCTCGTCGACCGGCGCGTTGTTGACCTCTATCCCCGCCGACTCGAGCGAGGACAGAATGTCGACCGAATCGGAGGCGGAGACACTGCTCGAGCCGGAACCCGAGTAGATCGGGTTGTACCCGTAGTACCCGAGCAGGTTGACCTTCGGGGTCCCCGTGGAGGCGTCCAAAGGCAGTACATCACCGTCGTTGCGCAGCAGGACCATGCCCTCCTCCGCGATGGTCGCAGACAGGTCCTTCCCGTCAGCCTCCGTAGTGGTAACGCTCGCATCGCCCTTCTGGCTCGTGGTGAAGACGTTGTCCAGCGACCCGGTGTAGTAGTTGGCTAAGACGTTGACCGCGACGATCGTGGCCACGAGCAAGACCGAAATGGCGCCCACCGCGATGTTGAAGGTCCTGCGCCGCGCAGGAACTACTCCCTTCATGCGATGGCGCCGTACACGCACCACAAACAAACCGGCGATCACCAGGACGACCACCCCGAAGATGCTCACACTAATCCGCGCATACAGCACGAACTGATCGGCCGAGCTCTGCGTATCGTCGGTCAGCGTCGAGGACAGCTCAGACGTATCCGGCTGGCCGAAACGAGACAAGTCGACTCCGCCGCCTGATTCTCCCGACTCCTCGGTGGAGTCGCTCGAGGGCTCCTCGCTCGTCGCCTCGACTGTCGCCGTTGAGGCCTGAGGCTGAGCGGGTGATGCTTGGGAAGACACCGCGTCGACCCCTACGAGGAACCCAGCACCGAGCATCGCCACAAACGCCATCGCAAGGCCGATCACCGCTCTGCGAAAGATTCTTTCACCGTACTTCATAGTTCTCGATACTCCTTTGTATGAGTCCGGATCATTATTTCGGTGGTACCGTTCTTCGAATCAAAAGCAGCTCGGTAGCCGCTGGATTCTCGGTTTTTGCATGACACTCATGCATCGCGATCAGAGATCTCACTATGCTTGCGCATCACAACGAACTTCATCGTTGGGAAAAGGATGACGACCTGAATCAGAATGTTCAGCATATTGGCGACATAAGGCGCCAAAGGACCCACAATATTCGCCAATGGCGCAACAATCACAGTTGGGACGTACAGACAAATGAAATACACAACCACAACCGCAAGGATGTATATCGCGATCGCCGGAGCCAACCTGTTCCCTGCCCGGAAGACTAGATTCCGTTGAACGATGAAGTTCACCGTCTGAGCCGAGCCATAGGCAAGTAGGAACGCAAGAAATCCAGCCAATCCTCCATTCGCCACCGAATAATCGAAAGGACCCCACTCGAAATCCACGTCAGCCCAGTCAACGAACAACACCCTGTTACATAGAAATAGGACCGCGAAATTCGTGATGGTCGCAATATTGGCGAGCAGGTTGAACATGATGAACTCGTAGACATCCGGATATTTCTTCCGAAAATGGAAAACACGCAGAAGAAACCCTCGCCTTTTGCGAGTCTCGGGGGCATCGTCAATCACTCGTCTCGCCGTCCTGCGAGCTCGAACTCAAGAAGATCGACAGAACCGACACCTCGGTAGGTGAAGTACAGCGCTGTGGGGCCATCTGCCACGTGCGCAGAGGCGCTCGCCGTCGTCCATCTTCGACCGTCGACGATGCAGGCGATGCGGGCGACCACCGTTTCTCCTGACGGATCGGAACAGACGATGATCTGCCCAGATGCCCGACCCCTGACTGTCACTGAGACCTTGGACAGGCCGTGCAGGTCAAAATACTTGTATCCGACAGTCGTCCCGTCGCGCACATTGGCAACGTATTGGCGTGCGTTAGCCGCTCCGTCACGTTCATCCTGGGTGAAGTAGGGGTGCGTTATCAGGCGGCGACGCACTCCGCGTCTGTCGTAACGGGCAGTTCCATCCGACGACCACAGATTGCACGCGATACGTGCCTCGTACTTGCCAGTGCCACGCAGCGGGCCACCATTGAGCCCACAGCTCGTCAACTCGGCCTGTTCGAGACCGCCGTCCGCGCGTTGAGTGAGCTGCTCGGCACAAGCTTGACGTGCGAACGAACTGCGGTTGGTCTGCCGATGATAAAAGATATAGAAGTCGTCGCCTAAGCGCAGCAGCCCGCCATGGTTGTTGCCTGTGTAGTTCGTGGCGCGCGTCTCGTCCGGATGACCCGAGAGCCCGATGTCACCATTGCTCACGAGGGTTCCACCATAGCGGAACCCCGCGGTCGGGCTGTCGCTCACCGCCCAGCACAGCTCGTGGTTCACCCGTGAGGAGTACACGAAGACGTAGCTTCCGTCGTACTTGCGAATTGAGCTGGCCTCGAAGAACTCATGGCCCTGGAAAGAACCAAGCCCCGCCTTGGGAAACAGCAGGGTCTCAGGGACGCGAATCGTGATCATGTCGGGTTCGAGTTCCAACACGTACCCGCCCTCGAAACGCAACTTCCGTCCACCGGTAAGAATCGCCGGAATTGGTGTAGCGAAACCGGAGTAAAGATAGACCCGGCCGTCATCATCCACCAGAACGCCTGGGTCAAATGGAAACGAGTCGTCCACTCGCCGTCCCCATAAGGTGCCATCCGGGTGCTGCACATGTCCAAGAAATCTGTATGGCCCTGCAGGAGAGTCGGCAACAGCAACGCCCATGACACCCATGAAGTCGAATGCATAGTACAGATAGAAGCGGCCATCTCCACCACGCGCCACGTCCGGAGCGAACAACAGCCGGAGACCCAAGCGATTCTTGGGGTCCTGCCGTCGGCGGTAGATCACGCCCTCATACCGCCAGGTGCCGAGGTCATCGACCGCCGCCGACCAACACACGTAGTCATTGAGGCAGAACATAGGCGCGCCGAAGCGATCATGGGAACCATAGACGTAGACCCTCCCGTCAAAGACATAGGGTTCGGCGTCCGGGACATATTCCGAGCCAGGCAAGTACGGGTTAACCGCCTGTACCTGGGGGACGAACTCGCCCCCTGCCGCCGCTGCGCGATCTGCTGCCACGTTCACTGCTGCCCCTCTCCTTCGACCTCGAAGATCAGCAGCAATCTTGGTTTCCATCGCCTAGGACGACCGGCCTACCGCACGAGCACCCCCTTTGCTCGCACGACCGACGGCCTATACCCTGCAGGCGTTGAGGAGCGATGGACATACCTGTACCATGTGCACACTTTGGTCAGCGTCGAGAGAAGCTTCGGACATGATCAGTATCGCTGTGGTCGAGGATGACCTCGACGACACAGACACTCTCACCGGCTATTTGAATCGATATTCAGACGAGTCTCATCAGCCATTTGAAGTCGAGACATTTGTGGACGGTGAGGACATAGTCGTGGGATACCGAGCCGGATTTGACATCATCCTTATGGATGTCGAAATGGCCGGAATGAACGGACTCGCAGCGGCAGAACAGATTCGTCAGATTGATCACAAAGTGATCATCATCTTCATTACGAACCTGGCTCAGTACGCAATTCGTGGATACGAAGTTGACGCACTCGATTATGTACTTAAGCCGATCGCCTACTTCTCCTTCAGCCAACGCATGAGCAAAGCAATTTCAAGAATTCATAGGCGAGAAGAACGATTTCTCGTAATAAGCGCCCGTGATACGGTAAGCAGAATCCCCGCCTCGTCGATTCTATGGATCGAGAGCAAGCGACACCGTTTGATTTACCACACGTCTGGCGGCTGCCAGGAGTCGACTGTCAAATCAATGAGGCAAGTAGAGGACGAGCTCAGAACAGAGCATTTTTTTCGATGCAATAAATGCTATCTTGTGAATCTCAGCGTGACAAGAGGATTCGAGCATGGATACGCGATCTTGGTCGATGGCACACAGCTCGCTGTCAGCCAGTCCAAGAAAAGGGGCTTCCTCGAAGCTCTCACCAGCTATGCCGGCGAGACCGTTCTATGACCAGGCTCTCAGATGAACATGATTGTTAACGTCGTCGGCGAAGTCCCAGACATCCCCAAGCTCTACACCGCCTTCGCCGAATGGTCATTCTGCGCGTTGTACGCCCTGGTCTACCTTCGTCGCCTTCCCGACTTCACTGAATGGACAGTGCTGACAATGGCCCTGGCAGCACTCAGTGTCGTTCAACTGATCATCGGTAAAGTTTCAGTGGAGCTGTGGCTTCCTGGGATGGGTGTCGCCGTCGGAATCATGTTCTTGATACTGCGAAGGTACTGCTCTACCCGCATGACAGCGGCATGGCTACTCGCAAAGGCCTTCTTACTCGCCGAATTCACAGCATCACTCGAATGGCAACTCTACTTCTACGCCTCACGGTCATTCGGTTCAAGCACCTCAATCTGGATTCAGATCACCTTCGCAATCATGGTGTACAGCGCGGTGTTCATCTTCGCACTCATGCTGGAGTGGCATCAGGATGTCACACGCCTAGACATCTCCTTCAAGGAACTGGGCACGCCCGCCGTCGTTGTTGCAGTCACGTTTGCTCTGAGCAATCTCAGTTATGTTTCATCCACAACTCCGTTTTCCAGTCGAGTCGGCACCGAAGTATTCAATATCAGAACACTCGTGGACGCCGGCGGAATTGCCTTTCTATATGCCTATCAAAACCAGCTTTTTGAAAGTCGAACAAAGAACGAACTTGATTCAATACGTAGAATTCTACAGATGCAATATATGCAGTACCAGCAGTCTAGGGAAAGTATCGAAGTCGTCAACCATAAGTACCATGACCTCAAACACCAACTTGCCGTGCTGCGAAGCGCTAACAGTGCGACTCAACGGGAGGAATACCTGAATGACATCGAACGTGGAATCCGCGAATATGAAATTCAATTCAGGACCGGAAACGCCGTTCTCGACACGATTCTCACTTCCAAGGGCCTGAATTGTGCCAACCGAGGGATCGAGCTAACTTGCGTGATTGACGGATCGCTCCTTGACGCCGTCACAGATCTGGACATCTGCACGATCTTTGGAAATTCGCTCGACAACGCTATCGAATGCGTCGAAAAAATCGAAGAGACCAAGAAAAGGCTCATTCACGTCTCGGTTTCAAAATTTAATGACTTCGTCCTCATTCGAGTAGAAAACTATATCGAGATCACGCAAACTCCAGATTTTCGCGATGGCCTGCCGGTCACCACCAAATCTGATTCTACCTATCACGGATTCGGATTGAAGAGCATTCGCCACATCGCAAATAGATATGCCGGCTCTGTCACCGTCCAGATCACAGAGAATTGGTTCGAACTCACTGTCATGCTCAACGTGTGACACGGACTGCTGTCCGTCCACCAAACGTTCGCACTACAGAAACTTCGATCGGATCAGAGCCGTCTCAGGAAGGCGTGTGTTGGGTCCTGCCGAGGGCGAGTGTAATGACGTCATCCCGTCTCCAAGGCGACCTGCGCAGCCGTCGGCCAAGGAGACCCAGACCCCTAATGGCCTCACCCAATGGCCCTACGGGATCATCCATCCGAGGACAGGGGTCGACTGCAAACCAACGAGCAGGCACAGAACCACCAGCAGCCCGATGCTCCACGGCATGGCCTTGCGCAGCATGTCAGACTCTTTGCCGTCGACCGCAGTGGCGGCGATGGTCAGAGTCTGCGGGGCGATCATCTTGCCGACCGCGCCGCCGACCGTGTTAGCCGCGACGAGCAACCGGGGATCGACGCCGATGCCGTCGGCAGCTGTCTGCTGCAAGGAAGCGAACAGGGCGGTCGCCGAGGTGCCCGAGCCAGTCACCGCCGTGCCGATCCATCCGAGAATTGGCGACAGGAAGGCAAAGACCACGCCCGCACCCGCGATCCAATAGCCAATCGTCAGGGTCTGACCGGACAGGTTCATCACGTAGGCCAGCCCCAGCACCGAGGCGATCGTCACGAAGGTCCACCGCAACTTGTACACCTGCGCCGTGAAGACCCGCGCGATGTCCTTCGGACTCATCCGGAAGACGAGGCCGATGACGATGGCGGTCAGCACCAGCAGTGTGCCGGGCGAGCTCAACCAGCTGAAGGTGTACAACGCCGACGAGGACGGTTCGCCCGAGGCGGTCAGGACCAGCGGAGCGTCGTCGTTCCACAGCGCAGGCCAGTGGATCTTCAGATCGGTCGAGGACAGCCAACTCTTCACCGGAGGGACCATCTGGGTGATGACGAAGACGGCGATGATCAGCAGGTAGGGGAACAGCGCCCAGACGATGCGGGTGCCACTGATCCGCTCCTCGGCTTCGACCTGACTCGCACCTGCATCTGCGCCCGCGCTCTGGGACCGGGCGTCGGGACGGGCTCCAGTCAGACGTTCCGCGGCCTCTGCGCTGCCTGCCGGATGCCACACCCTCAGCATCAGCACACCCGCGGCCAGGCTCACCAGCGCGGCGACCATGTTCGTCAGTTCGACCGACAGGTAGTCCGCACTCAGGAGCGTCGTCACCGAGTAGACGAGCCCGACCACCAGGCCCAGAGGCCACACCTGCTTCAGTCCGCGCCGCCCGTCCATGATCACCAGGAGCAGCAGCGGCACGGCCCAGGCGATCGGGGTGGTCTGGCGAGCGACGACGGACCCGATCTCCTGGTAGGGGATGTCCGTCAGGCGACCGCCGGTGATGATCGGGGTCGCGATCGCACCGAACGGGACGGCAAAGGTGTTGCCGACGAGGACGGTCAATGCGGCTTTCATCGGAGTGAAGCCGATCGCGACAAGCATGACGCCGACGATCGCGACGGGCGCCCCGAAACCGGCCAGGGCCTCGAGCAATGCGCAGAACGAGAACGCGATGAGGACCCCGAGGACGCGTGGGTCTCCCGAGATCATCGTGAAGGTCCGCATCAGGTCGTCGTGGTGTCCCGAGGACACGGTCAGCTCGAACAGAAAGATGGCGGCGAGCACGATCCAGGTGATTGGGAAAATGCCGAAGGCCGCGCCCTCGGTGAACGAGGAGACCGCCATTCCCACCGGCATCCGGTAGAACGCGATGGCGACAACCAGTGCCACACCTGCCCCCAACAGACACGCCCATTGTGCCTTCCACTTGAACAGACCCAGGCACACGAAGACGGTCAGAAGGGGAAGAAGCGCCACCAGCGCAGACAACGCCAAACTGCCGCCCACGGGTGCCATGTCGGGTTGGAATTGCATCGCAGGGACTCCATCGTTCACTGAACAATCAATCGGCTCATCGTTGGCCCGGAAGGCTCCGTCTGTCAAAACTGACCGGATCGATCCCCGGCGGAACGCCGAATCCGGACCAGACCCGGGACCAGAGGCACAGGCGGTCCTGACACCTGGTCAGCACGTCCTCGATGCGGTTGTAAAATCGACCAATCGGTCCGATCCATTTGGGCCGAAGGTCCGTCTTCGTCGTCGAATGGATGCCGTCATGGCTCTGCTTGCTTCCCGCTCAGACATCTCCGAGGTCCGCTCGACTGTTGTCGCTCAGCTCGCCCGCGCCCTCGGCGACGACGCGGGCGTCACCGACAGGATTCTCGACAGGGTCGCCGTCTCCATCGACGCCTCGCACTACCTCGCGATGCCGCAGGTTCTGGCGCGCCCGCACACAACCGCACAGGTCGCCACCGCGATGGCGGTCGCCGTGAATGCCGGGATGCCCTTGACTCTGCGGGGCGGTGGAAGCTCATTGTCCGGCCAAGCCTTGTCCGAGGGACTGACCCTGGACGTGCGTCGGCACTTCCGTGACATCGAAGTCCTCGACGGCGGCGCACGCGTGCGCGCCCAGCCGGGTGCCACGGTCCGCCAGGTCAACGCCCGTCTCGCCCGTCACCACACGAAGCTCGGCCCCGACCCCGCCTCCGAGATCGCCTGCACGATTGGCGGAATGGTCGCGAACAACTCTTCCGGCATGACGTGCGGGACCACGGCAAACACATACCGGACGATCGAGTCGATGACACTCGTCCTGCCGTCCGGCACCGTCGTCGACACGGGGGCGCCCGACGCCGAGGCCCAGTTGCGATCCGCCGAGCCCGCCCTCGTCGAGGTCCTGGAGACCCTGCGCGACCACCTGCGACGCCCGGAGATGCGCGCCGACATCGAACGGCGCTGGGCGATCAAGAACACGATGGGCTATGGCCTGAATTCCTTCATCGACTTCAACGACCCCGTGAAGATCCTCGAGCACCTGATGATCGGGTCCGAGGGCACGCTCGGCTTCGTCGCCGAGGCGACCTTCACCACCGTGCCGATCCACCCGAAGACCGCAACCGGTTTCCTGCTCTTCAACTCGCTGGAGGCCGCGACCGACGCGCTGCCAACCCTGGTGGACGGGGGCGCCGACGTCGTCGAGCTCATTGATTCGGCGGCCATCCTCGCGATGGGCGACGAGGCCGAATCCGTCCTGCCCAAGGGTCTGACGATCAACGGGCAGGCCTCCCTTCTCGTCGAGTATCAGGGCGACTCCAACGAGGAACTCGCTGCCCGCTCGGCCGACGGCCTCGCACACTTCAGCGGTTTCGATCTCTGCTCCGAGCCCGAGATGACACAGGATCCGAAGCGCCGCACTGAGATGTGGACGATGCGCCAGGGTCTGTACACGAAGGTCGCGCGCAACCGCCCGAAGGGCACCGCCGCCCTCCTCGAAGACATCGCGGTGCCGATGGAGCGCCTGGGTGGGGTCTGCTCCGACCTGCAGGTCCTCTTCGACCGCCATCATTACGAGGGCGCCGTCATCTTTGGCCACGCCAAGAACGGCAACATCCACTTCCTGGTCACCGAGGACTTCGCGGGGCCGGCCTCGATGAAACGCTATGAGGGCTTCACCGAGGACATGGTCCAGCTGGTCCTCGGCGAGCAGGGAACGCTCAAAGCGGAGCACGGAACGGGACGCATCATGGCGCCCTTCGTCCATCGCGAGTATGGCGACGAGCTCTACGACGCGATGTGGCAGGTCAAGCGGGCCTGTGATCCGACGATCACGCTCAACCCGGGCGCGGTGCTGACCGAGGACCCGAAGCTGCACCTCAAGCACATCAAGAAGACGACGCCGGTACGCCCCGTCATCGATGACTGCGTTGAATGCGGGTACTGCGAACCGGTCTGCCCGAGCCAACACCTGACGACGACGCCCCGCCAGCGCATCGTCGTCCAGCGCGCGATCGCTGCCGCCGAGGAGGAGGGCAACGAGGAACTCGCCGCACAGCTGCGCAGCCAGGAGACCTACCCGGTCATCCAGACCTGTGCCGTCGACGGGATGTGCCAGACCGCCTGCCCGGTGAAGATCAACACGGGTGACCTCGTGCGCGATCTGCGGGCGGAGCGCGCGCCGAAGTCGGTCGACGACGCGTGGGCAAAGGCCGCACAGCACTGGGACGGACTGCTCCACGTGGCCTCCGCCGGAATGACGATCGCCGACCACGTGCCCAACCCGCTGGTGCGCGGCGTGCTCGGCGCGGCTCGTGCGGTCGCGGGCACCGACATGGTCCCGACGCTGTCGGCCGAGTTGCCCGGCGGCGGACGGATCCGCAAACCGATGCGGGCCGCGAATCCCCAAGCCGTCTTCATGCCCGCCTGCGTCGGCACGATGTTCGCCTCGGACTATGACCACGGCATGGGAGTCGCCCGAGCCGTGCAGATCCTCGCGAAGCTGGTCGGGTTCCGCATCGAGGTGCCCGAGGGCATCGGCGGCATGTGCTGCGCGACGCCGTGGAAGTCCAAGGGCCTGCATGCAGGCGGTGACCTCATGGGACACCGGCTCGCCGATGTGCTGGGCCGAGCGAGCGCTGACGGCAAACTGCCGGTGATCTGCGACAACGTTAGTTGCACGGAAGGCACCCGGATTGCCCTGCACAAGGCGGGTGCCGATCATATCGAGGTCGTCGATGCCACCACCTGGGCCGCGCAGTTCGTCGCGCCCCTGCTGCCCGAGCTGCCCAAGGACCACCTGGCCGTCGTCCACCCGACGTGCGCGAGCACGAGGACGGACGTCAACGACGCCCTCGTCATGCTGGCCGGACTGGTCGCCGAGGAGGTCATCGTCCCCGACGGGCTGCGCTGCTGCGGCTTCGCCGGAGACCGCGGGCTGCTGCACCCCGAGCTCACCGACACCGCGACGCAGGACGAGGCCGCCGAGGTCAAGGCCCTGGGCGCGCAGTTGCACTTGTCGTGCAACCGGACCTGCGAGATAGGGATGACGCGGGCGACGGGCGCGACCTACGTCCACGTCCTCGAGGTTGTGGCGGATCGGGCGGCGCACGCAATGGGAGCCCTGCCCACGGGCGTGGGAGTATGAATCCGCGGTTGTTGCATGAGAGCGCCGCCAGCTGACCGCAAGTTTTCAAGTAACCTGCAATCTGGCGGATCCTCTCACGATCAGGCGAGTCCCCTCACAGCCCAAGCACACCGATCGGGACGACCAAGACCCCGTCGGGGCGAGTCAGGCTGAATGCACCCTTTCCGGTGAGCGAGCCTGAGGAAGCTCGGGGCAGGCATGCGGGTCGTGTCGATCTTCGCGGCGAGCCAGATGCGGGTTTCGCCCGACGCCGTCGACCCGGGAAATGTCGGACTCGACGACCGCGTCCACATAGTCACGCGCCTGCTGCAGCGCGATGCGATGCGATTGGCCGATCGCGCGAGGCCATCCCCCTCGACAAAGCAGAAAGGCCAGTTGCTCAAGCGTCAGCGCGGCGGAGACTGCCCGCAACTTCTTGCCTGCGAAGAGAGCACTGAGAGAGACTTCGCCGGTGGAGTCACCCGACTCCCACAGACTCATCGGCCTCATGCGCAGTCGCGAGATCCGCCCCGTCCCCGTATGTGTGATCCTTTCGGTCAAAGGCTGGACACGTGAGCCGGTGAGGATGAGCTGCCCAAACTCGTCGCGTTGATCGACCTCAAGGCGGACGGCATCCCACAGCTGTGGAGCGACCTGCCACTCGTCGATGAGCCGAGGCTCTTTTCCCCGCAGCAGCGCGGCAGGCTCAGCATCTGCGAGGACGAGGTTCTGGGACAGCGCGGACGGATTGGCCATGTACAGAATGCTCCCGGCCAGCTGCCGCGACGTCGTAGTCTCACCACACCATTTCGCTTCTCCAACAGCTTGTCGGTGATCCGCCTCATATACTTTCTGGCCACGACTCCCCGCCCACTAGGCTGGCGCCCGTGAACTGCACAACGCTTGCGAGGCCGCACGGATGAACCGGGGCCGTTTCGCGCCCTCGCCCTCGGGAGACTTGCACGTCGGCAATCTGCGCACCGCGATCCTCGCGTGGATCTGGGCGCACGCCACCGGTCGAAGCTTCGTCATCCGCGTCGAGGACATCGATCGGGTCCGCCCCGGCGCGGCTGAACGCCAGCTCGCCGACCTCGCAGCGATCGGCCTGGACTGGGACGGACCTGTCCTCTATCAGTCCACACGCGCCCAGGCACACGAAGACGCTGTGGCGAACCTGACCGAACGTGGTATGCTGTTCGAGTGCTACTGCTCGCGCCGTGACATTCGCGAGGCCGCCTCCGCTCCCCACATCCTGCCGGGGCACTATCCCGGGACCTGCCTCAACCTCAGCGAGGCCGAGCGCGCGCACAAGCGGGCCAAGCTCGCCGCCCAAGGCCGCGGCCCCGCACTGCGCCTGCTCGCCCCAGTCAACGAGTGGACGATCCACGACGAGCTGCATGGATCCGTGACGGGACCGGTCGACCATGTCGTCGTCCGGCGCGGGGACGGGACGCCCGCCTACAATCTCGCCGTCGTCGTCGACGACGCCTTCCAGGGTGTGGATCAGGTGGTCCGTGGGGACGATCTGTTGTCCCAGGCCCCAGCCCAGGCGTGTCTGGCCTCGTTGCTCGGGCTCCCGGAGCCGACGTTCGTCCATGTCCCCCTGGCGCTCGCACCGACCGGTGCGCGGCTGGCCAAACGGGACGGAGCGGTGACGCTGACGGATCTTCACGGGCTGGGCTGGTCGACCGGCGACGTCGTCGACTGGATCGGACAGTCCCTCGGAGTCGACGGCGCGCGTAAGAGCACCGGTCGGAGCACACGGACAGCGAGCGACCTCGCGAAGGTGTTGACGGTTGATCGACTGCGAGCCCTACCGGCCACACCCTGGATCGTCACCCCGCCCGCCGAAGCACGCCCCTGATTCACCGCGAGGCACGTCGGCGGATTCAGGATTGTCGTTTTCGCTGGGAAGCCGGCGATACAGGGGAACGGGCGTTGCACCTGCTGGCAGGATGCCTGTCAGCTGAACGAACACCCTTTGACTGACCCTCTCGCCAGTGGCAAGCACACACCCTTATGGACGAAGCCGCCCCCGGACTTCAGCGAATACACGCCCGGGATGCAGAATCCACCCAGACATCCCGGATAACGTCACTCACACCGACGGAGCGAAGAGTTCGTGAGGTCACGGTGGGAGGAGCAAGAATCATGAGCGTTTCTTTTGCTCGTTCTCAGATCGGCCGAGCAAGCGAGCATGTGAGTACGGCAATTGCGATCGCCGTCGTGGAATCCTCCTCACTGCTGATGATCGTTGTGCTGGAGGGCTTGGTCCACGTGCGCACGGCCGGAAATCGGCTCCGCCCGCGTTTCCGCAAGACGCGGAGTTAGTCCTCGGGGGATCGCGAATCCCCGACGACATCGGCCGACTCCACGCCCGGGATCTCGGAGATCTCCGCCACGAGGTCCTGCAGGGGCACTCCACCTTGGAAGCGGATGACGGCGCTGACGGTCGACGGTGTCGACGTCCGCACTTGGTGAGTCGACACCACTGATGCCTCGAACTGCATCTGCGACGCCGTCGTGATGATCCGCCGTAGCGTCCCTTCGCCCTCGACGTAGACGAGGCGCACGACCATGTGGCGATCACGGGTGGGAATGCGCGTGACCAACGGATTCAATGCCAAGATGAAAAAGAGGTACAGCAGTGTCGCCCCTGCGGCCAATGGAATCATCCGAGCCCCACACGCCATCCCGACCGCGGCCGACAGCCAGATGCCAGCGGCCGTCGTCAACCCATGGACGAAGTCCCTATTGACGAAGATCACGCCCGCACCGAGGAAGCCGATGCCGGAGACAACCTGCGCAGCGACCCGGAATTCCTCGCCCGTGGGGGAGGCAGCGCCCACCCAGGGATGCATACCGATGATCGTGAACAAGCACGCGCCCATTCCGACGAGGGCGTGCGTGTGGACGCCGGCATTCTTCTGACGGAACTGCCGCTCCAGCCCAATCAGGGCGCACAGAAGCGCGGCCGCGGCAACCCGGCCGAACTCGGGCCAGAACTCTGACATATCCATGCCGGTCCTCCCCCTCTCGCGCTATCGCTTGTTCTGCCCACTCCATTTCACCAGATCGTCGACCCACCGGGTGGCGTCTTCCATCTCGATGGGGCCGCCATGTCCCTCGTCCTCGACAATGCACAGCTCGGACCCCGGCCACGCCCGGTGCAGCAGCCACGGGGTCTCCACCGGCCCCGAGACGTCGACACGCCCATGGATCAGGATCCCCGGGATGCCCTCCAGCTCGCCCGCGCGCTCGAGGATCGGGGCGGGTTCGCCGAATGCTGACCCCCGCATGAAGGCATCGGCAGCCCAGTAGTGCGCGGTCAGCGTCGTGATCGTCAGCCGCTCCTCCGGATCCTCGCGGAACGGTCCAGGCGCCCAGTGCGGATCGAGCCGGACGTGGGTCGACTCCCACCGGTCCCAAGCATCGGCCGCCGCCTCGCGATCCGCCCTCGCACCGGGGTCCGCAGCGCCGAGACGCCGGGCATAGGCCTCGACCACGCGCTCGCCCGGTCGACGCCCGGACGCCGCCTCCAGACGCTCCCATTCTTCGGGAAAGATGCGCCCGACGCCCTCGGTGATCCAGTCGACCTCTCGGCGTGAGGTCGTCGTCACCGCCACGAGCACCACACCGAGGACCCGCTCGGGGTGGGCCAGCGCGTACACCAACGCGAGCGTCGATCCCCAGGAGACTCCATGGAGGATCCACGACTCGACGCCGAGATGGACGCGCACGGCCTCAAGGTCGCGGATCAGCCGGTCGGTCGTGTTGGTCGTCAGCGAGGACGGATCCTCTCCCGCCAAGGGCCGCGAACGACCGCAGCCCCGCTGGTCGATGCCGATGATCAGGTGCGCGCGCGGATCGAAACGACGCCGATACCCACCGCGTCCCAGCCCGCCGCCGGGTCCACCGTGCAGAAACAACAGGGGAATTCCCTCGGGATTGCCGCTCGTCTCCCAGTAAATGCTCGCGCCGTCGTCCATGACGAGGTCGCCGCTGGCAAAGGGATCCAACGGCGGAAAGGCATGGGACGGAGTCGACGGTCCCGGCTGCGGAACGCTCATCTCCTCAGGTTAGTGCCGTGGGCGCATGGGTCCGCTGCGCCACCTGGTTGTTGTCGGCGATGTCTGCGTTGGAGGCGGCGGCCGCCACGATCCGACTCGTGCCGACGGTCAGATCGCCCCTTCCTCGCCCAGATGCGGCCCACCCAGCGACCCGCGCCCGGACTCGACGCGCACCACGGTGAAAACCCACACCCAGGCGACCTTCCGAGCCAGTGGCTCCGGGCCGCAACTCCCAGACGGCGTTGCTTGTGGTGATGCGCGTTCAGGCAAAAAAGACCCCCTCGCCCGCGAAATCAAGCGGAAGAGGGGGGTGCTGGCGGAGGATGGGGGATTCGAACCCCCGAGGGCTTGCACCCAACACGCTTTCCAAGCGTGCGCCATAGGCCACTAGGCGAATCCTCCGGAACGCGTGGATCACACGCGCCCGTCCATGGTAGCGGGCAATCCCCCGATCTGACGAACCAGCGGACCCCCGTGGCGCCGTGGCATCGCTCACCCACCCTCGAGACGACGACCGTCAACAAGGACACGAACCTCACGGCTGCGGAGTCGACCTCTCCGATGAAAATGCCGTCGATGACTACCAACAGAGGCTCACTGAGGACACCACTCAGCTTCAGTAACCTCTGCGGACATAGAGTCTTCGATGTCGACCCTCCGGCAGCAATGCGCACCGTTCAGGACCGATGCTGATGAACCGGGCAGTTTGGCTCCCACCGGCACTGGCACCAATTGATCGCGAAAGGTCCACTCCGACACACATGAGGCCCGGCAACCGGCTCAGTCCGTCTGCACCGGCCCCAGCACGACATTCGCCCACGCGCCGTGCAACGATTCCTGGTCCGAGGGCTGGAAAAGCCCGGCCAGCACATCGCGATACAGCCTCGACAGCTCGTTCTTCGTGTAGTAGGACGACCCGCCACACGCCCGCACTGCCTGTTCGACGGCGCGCAACGAAGCCTCCGCCGCTGCGTTCTTGGCGGCCGACAGCTGCGGCATCCAGATCGGCCCACGATCGACACCGGCATCGATGTCACGGGCGAGCTCGCGGATTTGGGGCCCAACCGCGTTCATCGCCAGCGCGGCGTCCGCGATCCGCCAGCGGATGTCGGGGTCGTTGGCGTACACGGTCGCGTTCTTGACCGACCGGCGCGTCTTGACCTGCTCGGCGGCGACCTCGACCGCACGCTGCCCGACACCCGCGTACGTCGCGGCCAGCAGAATCTCGAAATTTGAGAAGATCCCGAAGACCACCGGATCCGAGGACGGCCCCGGCACCGTGCGGGTCAGTATCTGGGCCTCGGGTGCATGGGCGCCCTCGAGAATCGTCGTGTTCGACTGGGTTCCGCGCATCCCCAGAGTGTCCCAGTCGTCCTTGATCGTGAATCCACCATCCTCGCGATGGAGCACGGCGAAGACCGAATGCGGCCCGTCCTCGCCCGAATCGTCACGCCCGAAAGTCATCAACCTGGTCCACACCGGGGCCAAGGAGGTGAAGATCTTTGTGCCCGTGAAGGAGTACCCGCCCTCGCCATCGGGCTCGGCCTCAGTGATCGACCCGAAGAGGACGAGGTCGTTGCCGGGTTCCGAGATCCCGAACCCGAACAGCTCGCCTGCAGCGGCGTCGCGCAGGATCAACTTCCCGCGAGGATTCCCGTTGCGCACAAGGTGACGACCGAGGCCGACGATGATCTGATGCATGTTGATGCCCAGTGCCGTCGCCGGCGCTGCCGCGGCCAAGCGCGTCTGCTCGGCCGCGATGGCCTCGAGGCCCAGGCCCGCCCCGCCAAATTCCTCGGGGACGAACGCGGCGAGGTAGCCGGCCGCCCGCAGGTCCGCGAGGTCCTCCTCGGGAAATGCATTGGTGGCGTCATACCCCGCGGCGCGATCGTGGATGGTTAACAGCAGCTCGTCACTGAGGAATCCCACTGGGTGCCTCCTCGGCAGGTTCGATCGACGGTGGATGACCGGATACCTCCGGCTCACTCCACCACCGTAGCGATCCCCGCCCGCTTCCTCACGGAGGCATGAGCCGGATCACGTGCCCGAGACCTGCTTCGGCCTCTGCGCGGCAGGACACCGACGTCAGGCCGTGTCGAGTAAGTTGGACCCGTGACCGACCGCGCCCCGAGGCTGACTCCCAGACAGCGCTATCTAGAGAACCGTCAGCGCAAACAGAACCTGACGTTCTCTGTCACCGCGTCCGTGATGGCCGTGCTCGTCATCATCAGTGCGCTCGTGGTCATCGGGATCATCAAAGTGCCGTTCGGCAATGACTTCTCCGCCTCGACCAAGACTGCGGCCATCGGTGGTGTTCCCTGCCCCTCCGCCTCCACACGACCTCCTGACCCGACGACAGTCACCGTCCAGGTTCTCAATGCGGGCAATGAGTCGGGGCAGGCAAAGAACGTCACCGACATGCTCACCGGAGTCGGGTATCAGGCCCTTGCGCCGTCGAACACGACGACGTCGGTGGCGACCTCGGTCGAGATCCAGGCAGGGCCGAAAGCGGTCGACGCCGCCTACTCGGTAGCCCGATTCTTCCCGGAGGCCCGGATCATCCTGGCCAACTCCGCGGGAACGACCGTCACGGTGACCATCGGGACGTACTACGACGGAGTCCTCAGTGCCGAGGACACACAGAAGGCCGCCGAGGACGACTCCATTCTGACGGGCCAGGACAACTGCCTGCCGGTCGACCCCAATATCCTTGAAGAGCAGTCGGGCACCCCGTCGGAGACCCAGTCCAGCACCGAGGCCACCGACGAGTCGACGACGGACGGATCCGGCAGCTAAGACGGGCCATACCAGCTTGTACGTGATGTGGCACCGGCCCCAGCCGGCTGCCGGCTTCGCCGAGTGAGTCCGGCAGCCGGGCCTTGCGGCCTCACTCCTGCGAGGGCGTGATCCGGTGGCGCTGGGAGTAGGCCTCGGACTCGAGCTCTGTTCCCGAGGGCGCCGATGCCGGCGAGGCCGCCTCGAGGTTCGTCCCGCGCAGCCGAGAAATCCACCGCATGCCGTGGTAGATGATCACCGCTGAGGCGGTGCCCAAGGCGATGCCGCCGAAAGACATGCCAAACGGCGACCAAGTGAAGTCCGCGATCGCGACGATCAGGGAGACGGCAGCCGTGTTGAGGTTGACCGGGTCGGAGAAGTCGGTGCGGTTCTGGACCCAGATTCGCACACCGAGCATGCCGATCATCCCGTACAGGACCGTGCCTGCGCCTCCGAGGACGCCCTCGGGAATCGTCGCGATGACCGCCCCGAACTTGGGCATTAGTGATAGGGCAAAAGCCACACCCGCTGCGACCAGGTAGGCGGCCGTCGAGTAGACCCGAGTGGCCGCCATGACGCCGATGTTCTCTGCATACGTCGTCGTCCCCGATCCACCGCCCGAGCCGGCGAGCATCGTGGAGACACCGTCGGCGAAGAGCGCGCGACCCGTCAGTGAATCGAGGTTCTCCCCGGTCATCGCCGCCACGGACTTGACGTGTCCGACGTTCTCCGCGATGAGGACGAAGACGACGGGGACGAACAGGCCGAGGGTCGAGGGAGCGAACGACGGCGAGTGGAACTGCGGCAGGCCGAACCAAGCGGCCTCGGAGATCGCCGAGAAGTCGACCTGATGCTGGAAGACGGCAGCGCAGTAGCCGATGAGCACTCCGAAGAGGATCGACAAACGGCCGATGATGCCCTTGAAAAGGACGGTGATGACACAGATCGAGACGATCGTGATGACCGCGGTGACCGGCCCAGCCTTGACCCAGTTCCAGGCCGAGGGCGCCAGGTTCAGACCGATCAGCGCAACGATCGTCCCGGTGACGACCGGTGGCATCAATGCGTCGATCCATCGGGCACCAGCGAAGTGGACGACCAGGCCGACCAATGCCAGTGTCGCTCCCGTCGCGATGATGCCGCCCAGGGCGTAGCTCATCCCGAGTTTCGCGGTCACGGTCGTGATCGGCACGATCAGCGCGAAGGAGGACCCCAGGTAGGACGGCAGACGACCGGCCGTGATGAGGAAGAAGAGCAGCGTCCCGATGGCCGAGAAGAACAAGGTTGTCGAGGGTGGGAACCCGGTCAGGAGCGGAACCAGGAAAGTCGCCCCGAACATGGCAACGACGTGCTGGGCCCCGATGCCGATCGTGCGAGGCCATGACAGCCGCTCGCCCGGGGACACAACCTCGCCCGGTGGGATGTGAGTGCCATCTCCGTGGAGCTTCCAACGGAACAGGGCAGGGGATGAGTCGCTCATGGCGGCTTCTCCGATCAGTCGATGGCTGGGCCGATGAACCGGTCGGGACTCCACGCTACAACGCCCGGAGCGCCGTCCGCCCGCCCCTCCGGTCCTCGGACGCTCCATGTGACATGCTGGGATCTGGGTCACTCGGAGGGGGGAACGATGATGGAGGACCGATTCGCTGCACCGGCGACGATGACGGCACCGAGTTCTGCCACGTTCGGTTCCCGGTCTGCGCCCTTCCCGGGAACCGAGGGCCTCGATCCGACGATGGTTGTGCGCGGTCCCGGCTATACCGCGCCCCCATCCCCTACCAATCCGCTGGCCCAGGTCGCGCTGTGGGTCAGCGTCCCCTCCCTGCTCGTCCCGCCACTGCTCATCGTCACGGCGGTCCTCGGCGTCATTGCCTGGATCCTGGCCTCCCGCCGACAGAACGTCGGAGGCCAGGCAGCGCGTGGCGCAACGGCGATCTCCGCGACCGGAATCCTTCTCTGGGTCTCGCTGTACGTCCTGTTCACTGGCCTGATCCTGTCCTGACGCCAGCGCCAGCCTTCCTGCGGCTCTGCTCCCCGTGGCACGCGGACGGCGACCTGTCGAATCGACCCGTCCACTCCTCTCACACGGCCGACGCCGAACCCCCTCTTTGCCTACAGTTGAAACATGCAGCCATTCCTATTGGTCTCCACTCGTCCCGAGGACGAGGCAGCCGAGGCCGAACACCGCTCGTTCCAGCGGGCCGCCCGCCTCGGGGAGGATGACCTGCGCCAAGTGCGCCTCGACTTGGGGGGCCTCCCCGACATCGATGTCCGAGCATTCTCGGGAATCATCGTCGCTGGATCCCCCTACGGGACGACGACGCCGGACGAGCGGAAGTCGACCACCCAGAAGCGCGCCGAGGCAGAGCTCGTCCACCTCTTCGACGACATCACCACGGCATCAATCCCGTGCCTGGCGACCGGCTACGGGATGGAGGTCGCCTCGGTCCTGTGCGGTGCGGAAGTGACGACAACGTGGGCGGAACCGCCCTCGATGGTCGACATCTCGCTGACGGTGGCCGGCGCGGCGGACCCTCTGTTGAAGGGTTTCCCCGGGGAGTTCGTGACCTATGTCGGCCACCACGAGGCCGTCGAGGTCCCGCCACCCGACGCGGTCGTCCTGGCTCGGTCCCTGACGTGTCCGATCCAGATGATGCGACTGGGCGAGCGCTTCTATGCGACTCAATTCAACCCCGAGATCGATTCGGACGTCATCCGCCAGCGCCTGTCCTCCTACGAAGACGCCGGCTACTCCGGCACTGACGACCTCGATTCGCTGGTTCTCATCGGACGCAACGGCCCCGGAGGTCACCAGGCCGGCGTCGTCATCTCGAATTTCGTGCAGATGTTCACCCGATGAGCATCTCGGAGGAGGGATCTTCCATCGGGGACATCGATCAACGCAGTCTCGATCGTCTCATCGATCTGTGCCGTGGACGCACACTGGCAGCGTTGACGGGAGCCGGGATCTCGACGGACTCCGGCCTGCCGGACTATCGCGGTACCGGATCGTCGGGGTCCCCGACCGTCGACATCGATCTGTTCTGGTCGGACCCGATGTGGCAGAGATGGGTGTGGGAGCGCAACCAGGTCACGTGGAAAGCCCTCGAGGCCTTGCCACCCTCACGCGGGCATCGCGCACTGGCACGCCTCGAGGAGGCCGGCCTGCTCGTCGGAGTCGCGACGCAGAATGTCGACGGTCTCCAGCAGAAAGCCGGATCGACGCGCGTCGCCGAGCTCCACGGATCGTTCCTGTGGGTCGACTGCACGCGGTGTGGACACCGGTTCCCCCGTGCCTGGCTCGACGGGCAACTCCGAGCGGCCAACCCCGCGCTGGTCGACGACCCCGACCCGGCCCACGTCGCGATCCTTGCCCGCATCGATTCCGCGGGCGCCCGCGCCTCGAGGCTCGTCCTAGTCCCCTGCCCCGACTGTGGCGGTGTCCTCAAGCCCAACGTCGTCTTTTTCGGGGAGTCCCTTCCCCAGCAGGCGATGTCTGACGCCTTCGCGATGGCCGACGAGGCCGAGGTCCTCCTCGTCATCGGGACATCGATGAAGGTCTCGACCGCGATCTGGGTCGCCCAGGAGGCGGTCTCCAGCGGATCGGATCTGGCCGTCATCAATCGCGGTCCCACGGATCTCGACGGCGCCCAGCAGGTCATCGTGCGGATTGAGGGCGGAGCGGGCGAGTATCTCGCAGCCTTGGCGGACGCACTCATCGACTAAGCTGGAATGCGGCGAGCGGCCCAACGTCACTCCAGCGGATCGGCGACCTCGTCCGCGGCCTCCTGCTCGACCGGATCTGCATAGCTGTAGGCCGGATCGTCGAGCGGCGGCTGGATCAGGCGCAGCACCCAGTCCGAGGGCGTTGCAACCTCGATCGCCAAGCCCCAGGACTGCTCGACCAGACCGACGTCGAGGCCGAGATCGCCCAGACGCTCGTACTCGGTACGCGGAGTGTCGACCTCAAGCGTAAGCACCGCACCCGCATCATCACCGAGCGTTGGCAGACGCGTGCCCCGGGCCACGGCGAGCAGACCATCTCCGGACAGACTGACATAGGAGCCGTCCGTCGCCGCGAAGCGCTCGGCCCACCCCAGCGCGCGGAAGGCGGACACCGCCTCGTCGGCGTCGAGGGCACCCACGCGGGCACCGACACTGATGCTTCCACCAGTGGTCCCGCTTGGAGCGACCCTTTGGCCCTCTGTCACCGCGACCCACCCGAGGTCGGGAACCTCAATGTGCAGCTCATCGCCGAAGTTCTGGGGAATCAGCTCGGTCGTGAATCCCGCCGCGTCAACGTCCTCGCGATAGGACACCAAGTCGGGGACCTCCCACGCGAGTTTCACCGCACCCTCGGGCAGCCCCGTTCCCTCAAGGGCATGAACGAACAACGACCCGGCCCCGCCCTCGTAGGCGGCGAAACGACCGTCGTCGCCGGGGACCTCGTTCAGGCCGATCGTCGTCAACAGATCGCGCCACGCGACAACATGGCGCGTGAACACCAGCGGTCGGATCCTCACGGATGCAGAATCGGATGTGTCCATGCCGCGTGTCCTCTCGGTGTTGCTCAGCGGGCCGCCTGAAGCGCGGATCCGACGGAACCCAGCAGCTGGCGCCACGCGACCTCGAACTTGTCGACTCCCTCATGCAGGAGCTGGTCGGTGACTGTGTCAATGTCGATCCCCACCCCGGCCAGGTCCTCGAATACCCGGTGGGCCTGTGCGATCCCCGGGGTCACCGCGTCACCGCGCAGCACGGCAGCGTCGGCGCTGGCCCTCAGGGTCTTCTCCGGCATCGTGTTGACGGTGTCGGGCGCCGCCAGCTCCTGGACGTAGAACGTGGCCGGCAGGGACGGATCCTTGACTCCGGTCGAGGCCCACAACGGACGTTGCGCGTTCGCGCCGGCCTCCGCCAGCTCGGTCCAGCGCGGCAGGGTCAGGCTGCGCGTGAAGGCCTCGTAGGCCAACCGGGCATTCGCGACACCCGCCTGGGATCGCAGCGCGGCGGCCGCCGGGTCGTCCGAGGCGTCTAGAAGTGCATCAACGGCCGTATCGACCCGGGAGACGAAGAAGGAGGCCACCGAGTGGACCGTCGAGAGGTCGATACCGATGCGGGCCGCCTGTTCGAGACCGTAGAGCCAGGCGTCAATGACTTGACGGTACTGGTCGATCGAGAAGATCAATGTGACGTTGACGGAGATTCCCGCACCCACGACGCGCGTGATCGCGGGCAGCCCCTCGGGCGTGGCCGGGATCTTGATCATGACGTTGGGGCGGTCGACGACGCGGGCAAGTTCCAGGGCCTGCTCGACGGTCTCCGCCGTCTCGTGGGCCAACCGCGGATCCACCTCGATTGAGACACGCCCGTCGCGGCCTCCGGTGGCGTCGAAGACAGGCCGCAGGACATCGCACGCCGCACGTACGTCATCGGTGGTCATCCGACGCACCGCGCCGTCAACATCGACGCCCTCGCGGGCGAGGTCGGCGATCTGGTCGGCATAGTCCGCCCCGTCGCCGATGGCGGCCGAGAAGATCGAGGGGTTCGTCGTCACACCGACGACGTGGTCGTTGTCGACGAGCTCCTGGAGACCCCCTGATTGCAGGCGCCCCCTCGACAGATCGTCCAACCAGATGGACACCCCGATATCGGACAGTTCACGCAGCAGGTCGGACATGATCCAGAAATCCCTCCGAGACGACGTCGTTCAGGATCAAACCTAGCGCCGAATCGGCCGCGGCGCTGCACCTGCCTGACGGGAGGGACGGCGCCACGCATCTCACGACGATGTCACCACGTGTAGGACTCGGGGCCGATACGGCCAGAATCACCGGTCTGCCATCCACCCCTCGCCAGGGCGAATCCCTTGCCGGTCATGACGTTCCAGCACGACACCCCGTCCTGAGTGGACTGGCAGGCGACATTCCCCGAGACCGCCGACGCTCCATAGGCGAGGGTGCCGCCACCCGAGACGGAGGCCCCACAACCCAGCGCGGCGCCGTCAGCGGTGCCGACGATGGTCACTGCCTGGTCGCCGCAATCCTGATAGCCACCGGCCGCGTAGTTCTGCTCCGCAATCTCGCAGGAGACGGTGTCGCCGCTGAGGTCACAGCTGATATTGCCCGACGGCGCGGTGAAGCCGCCGACCTTCTGCGCGTCGCTCGGCGCCGGGAACTTCGCGGTCGTCGCCGAAACCGAGGGCGACGGAGACCTCGACGCCGGGGACTCCGACGGGCTCGCCGACTGTGCCGTGGAGATCGGCGCGGCGCTCGTCGGGCCCGACGAGGCGGATGCGTCCGGTTTAGAGGAAAAAGCCCCAGAGAAGATCGCAATGACCAGACCCGTGAGAGCCAGGGCAACGATTGCGAGGATGACCAGGGTGATGGTCAGCCTCTTCGAATTCTTCTGGCCCGGCTGACCGCCGTCGGGAGCGGTTCCGTACGCACCGAAATTACCGGACGTGCCTGCCGCGCCTCCGGACGCAGACGCTCCCCATCCTGGAACGGCGGCGTTCTGCGCCGTCCAGGTCTGCGTCGTTTCAGGAGTGGGCCCCGTGCCGGGCTGGGGGCGGTTGGGCTCCCCTGAGGCGGCCTCCGGCCACGACGAGGTCGGAGCAAAGATCGGTGCGGTCGTGGCTTGGGGTGTTGTCACGGGGGGCATGACCGCGGTCGCTTCGGGAGCAGTGGGCCCGGCAATTCGCCGGGAGAGAGCATCTGTGACGGCGGGTTCACCCAACGCGCCGAGCCATTCGAGAAGCCCAGGGTATGCCGCGGGGTTCTCCGCGACAGTCGCCCGGAGCTCGGGATAGTGGTAAGCGATCTGACGCAGGGTCTCCGGATCGGTGTCCGGGTTCGCCGCAGCCCCGGCCATTCCCTGTGGAATCGGGCCGTCGGCCATGCCCAGCCTCCTTCAGTCGTCGAAAGTTTTGCGCCCACTCTACGCGGAGCGGTGGATGAACCGCTCGAAGCCCAGATCCTCGAGCCGAGAGCACATCCGACGGGGCGCGCCTGTTGCGTGCGAGGCACGTTCACTGACGAGGCCGGGACCTGGTCTGGACCACGTTCTGGTCCTGAGTGGTGGTGTCACCGATTGTTGGGAGAGGGTGTCGTCGCCTTGCGACAGTCTGTTCAGGAAGCAGTGACTGCACGATTGCTCGCGGCCCATGGATGGCGATTCGGCGAACAACCTTGTGTCTGCGCGAACAGAAGATGGAAGACGGGGCCAGCCGGCTCCTCGAGAGAACCGGACCGACCCCGTCGAATCCATCCAGATGCGTCACGCCGGAGCCCGCCCGCTCCGGTGTGACCGCCAACTCAGATGAGCCAGCGCTGCTTCTGGACGATGGGGAGGGACTTCCAGATCTTTCCAAGACCCCACGTGTCGCCACCACCGACGATGGCAACCAGGATGATGACCAGCGAGTAGATCACGTGGTAGTCGATCAACGGGTTCGTCCCGGCCGCCGCACCGGCGACCGGCGGAAACTCGGCCAGCCACATCATTGCCAAGATGATCGTTCCGCACACGGCCGCCACACGTGTCCCGATGCCGAGCATCACGGCCAGGCCGACGCCGAGCATACCGAGCATGAAGAGCACGTCCGTGACCGGCGAAGCAATGGAGCCGAAGAAGCCGCTGAGCGGCTTGGCCGGATCAAGGTTTTTCAAGAATCCCTGCGAGGGGTGCCCACCGTGGATCCACGCCTTGTCGGACGCGGTGGAGAACCCCAGACCGAAGGTCTTGTCGAGGAAGGCCCACAGGAAGATGAATCCGGTGGTGAGGCGCAGCGCGGCGATGATCTTCCGCGCGGCCGATGAGGTGACGATCTGCTCTTCAGGAACAAGCTCGCTCGATGATGCCATTGTGTTGATCTCCTGTTTCACCGCGGACCAGCCGTGGCGCCGTGGAAGGGGTCGTCGGACGGGACCAAGGGATTCCGATTCCGCCGCGAGGTGATGGGAACCCACGTCGCCGCGTATCCCATCCTGCAGATGAAATCCTACCGCTAGAGGTGTTTAGATCCGGCGAAACAACGAAGATTCTGCCTCCAATTGCATATTAGCGATGGAGCCTCCAGAGAAAATCGGCCCTGACCTGCAAAAATAAGGATTACCTTCATCTCAGATGGATGACGACCAAACGGTCAGCGACCTCCTGTCAAGTGCCAGAAGCGTCCGAACAATCCCGGAATACACGGGGCCGTACGCCGATCATCCCGACAAATCCTGACCGCGTACAGAGGACAACCGGGCGAGGATCCGGACAACGGGATCAACCAGGATTGAGCGGATGAGAACCGATTCAATGTCCAGCCAAGCACACGAGCGTTCTCGCGCAGAGGACTCGACTGGCCATATCTCATCGCGCGCGACGCCGCGCTTCAGTCAATCTCCAGCCCAAGAAGCGGACTTTGGTCCCGTGTGCCGCGTGAGAACTGGAAATGGATCTGTGACCTCAGTCGCTTGCCCACCCCGAGCCCACCCACGAAGGGGCAGGAATACACCCGTTCAGGACCAGCTCAGGCGATCGACCTCGTGAACGATGATCCCGACGAGACCCGTCACCCACAACGCGGAAGCGATCGCCATCAGACGTTCCCGCCACGGCTGGGACTCCAAGAAGATCGCAAAGCCGTAGTCCGTCGTCGAGGGAGCCGCGACCGTCATGAGGTCGACCCCTCTCAGCGCGACGACCACCCCCACAACCGCGACGACCACACAGACTGCGGCGAGGACCTCCATGACGCGCTGGGCGACGACCCCGTGGCGCTGACGATGTTCGACCGGCGCCAATAGGAGCGCCCACGCGCCAGCGACCAACACCGCAGCAGTCGCGTCCGAGGGCCGGTGCCACGCAAGCACCATGACGGTGACCCCCATCAACGACGCCCAGATCCAGCCGATCCAAGCGGCAGGGCCACGCAACCAGTTCGGCGCGACAATGACCAGCGCCAGGGCAACCGACACCGCGAAGGTCACATGACCCGAGGGCAGAGAGTTCTGCAGGACCGTCGTCACACCCAGATCCGGACGGTCGAGGAGGGCCTTGATCACCTGGGTCGTGGCATTCGCGCCGAGCACCACGACGACGGCACGGGCCGCAAGTGTGGGACGCCGACGGGCCACGGCCACGCCGCTCGCCACGAGAGCAATGACGGCCGTCGCTGGAACAGAGACAACCCCCCTGATAATCGGCTCGAGGGGCCCGATCAGGCCGTTCCACGTCCCGATCGACTCCATCAGCACGGTGTCAATCGCCTGGCCCGTGGTCGTGCGCAGCGCTCCGTATGCGACGAGGCCGGTCCCACAGATGCACAGCGCAGCGGCAAGAACTCGCCGGAACAGTCGCAGGCGGTATCCCTCGGGTCGAGGTGCCCACGTGGGAGAAGCGGAGGCATCCTCGGCAGGATGATCAGCCGCGACAGTGTCCGCCATGAGTCCTCCTCCCGATGTCACGGGCCTCATCACCCGACGGACGCCGGGCGTCTGCCCACTGTAGTGCCCGTCCTACGGACGGCACCTGTGGGGCTCTTCCGAGTGCGCAAACCGCAGCCCGCGCCCCGGCTCCGATGCTCGACTAGGGTAAATCCGTCGTGCTCGCAGCAACGAGGTCTGGGGGAGAACCACGTGTCAGGACTCACGCCGGTCAGCGTCGAACGAATCAGGTCGATGCTCAGCCGCAATGAGGTGAATTTCGGGGAGTACGGGAAGTCGGAGCTGGCGGTGCCCACCACGAACGCCATCTACTTCTGGAACACCTCCAATCCGCAGATCCTCCAATTGCGCGGCCAGTGGCGGGGAATCGCCCGGACCGACGCAGAGTTCGCGGGGCTGGCAGAAGAAGTCTCCCATTGCAACACGACGAGGACGGGCCCCAAGGCCTTCCTCGCTCCCTTCGAAGACGGGAGCCGCTACGGATTGATCGCTGAGTGCAACATTGTCGCGATCTCCGGACTGACCGAACGCCAACTCGTCAGTTTCTTCGAGACCTCGATGTCGATGATCATGGGATTCCTTCACGACGTCGAGACCTCGTTGCCGGATCTGGTCACCTGGAACGAGGAGGACAGGCCATGAGCTCCGGCCCCTACGCCGTGCCCGACGACGACACCACTCCCTACCCTGTGGACATGGAACGCCTCCAACGCGTGCTCAAGTCGATGGGCTACATGGTCGACGTCCTCGTCGAGAAGTCGGCCCTCGGCGCGGTCTTCGACGAGGTGCCCGTTCTCTTCACCTTCGATGCTCCTGGTCGATTCCTGTCCGTGCGCTCGGTGTGGGACACCGAATTCGATGCGACCCGGACGACCCGCTGCCTGTTCGCGGCGGCCGACTCGTGGAACCGCGAGAAGTACTTCCCCACCGTCTACTCGATGACGGCGCCCGAGGGGCGGGTCCAGGTGTGCGCCGATTTCGTCATCGACACCGGACCCGGCCTCACCGATGTCCAGCTCGCGGAGACCATCGGCGCGGGCGTTTCGACAGGTATCAGCGCGATCGACTACATGAAGCAGGCGACTGCCCAGACTCTCGATTCCTCACGCTGAAGTCGAAGCGGCCCGCGGATACGCTGAGCTCCGTGAATGACACCGGGGCGACATCCGACACGGAGGACCACGTCCCTTCCGCCGCGGTGAGCGTGTTGGAATCCCTCGGGGCTCAAGGCGACCGGCTGGTCCACATGCAGGTCATCCCCGCGCGGGAAGCCACGACTGCCGACTGGCCCAACTGGGTCGACCCGCGGGTCATCGCCGCTTACGCACGCCTCGGAGTGACTCGGCTGTGGACCCATCAGCGCCACGCCATCGACACGATCCACTCCGGGCACGACACCGTCCTCGCCACGGGCACAGGGTCCGGAAAATCACTGGCGGCCTGGGCGCCGATTCTCTCCGACCTCGCCCAGGGGTCCCGGACCACGCGGATTTCCCAGATCCACCGGCGCCCCACCTTGCTCTATCTGGCACCGACGAAGGCCTTGGCGGCCGACCAGTTGGCGGGGCTGGATCGACTACTGAGCGGCTCGGGCCTTGATGTCCGGGCGACGACGGCCGACGGAGACACCCCGCGCGAGGCGAAAGACTGGGCCCGCGGATCTGCCGACGTCCTCCTGTCGAACCCGGACTTCCTCCACTACGTTCTGCTGCCCGGTCACGAGCGGTGGGCGCGGTTCCTGGCATCCCTGCACTACGTCGTCATCGACGAGCTGCACCACTGGCGCGGGGTGACCGGCGCGCACATCGCACTCGTGATGCGACGCCTGCTCCGCCTGGCCCATCATTTGGGAGCGGATCCGGTCGTCGTCATGCTCTCCGCGACGGTCCGCGACCCGGCACGCGTCGGCACGGCAATGACCGGGCGACCCGATGTCGTCGCAATCGACGAGGACGGCTCCCCGACGGGAGCGCATCAGCTGGCTCTGTGGCAAGGGGCCCAGGTCGTCGACGAGTCCGAGGTCTCGATCGACTCCTTCCTGGCCGCCGTCGCCGGTGAGGACGCCGTCCTCGAGGCCCCGACACGGCGTGTGAGTGCGCAGACCGAGGCCGCCCACCTGACGGCCGCTCTCATGGAGGCCGGGGCGCGAGTCCTCACCTTTGTCCGCTCGCGCGGCGGAACCGAGACCGTCGCCGCCCAGGTCAGGGATTCGTTGTCGTCCCATGGTTCTCCACTGGCCGGAACCGTCGCCGCTTATCGAGGTGGCTATCTACCCGAGGAACGGCGAGAACTGGAGCGAGCCCTGCGCGCCGGCTCGCTGCGCGCCCTGGCCACGACCTCGGCCCTGGAACTCGGCGTCGATGTCTCCGGCCTGGATGCGACTGTGACAGCGGGATGGCCGGGAACCCGCGCATCCTTGTGGCAGCAGATCGGACGGGCCGGGCGGGCGGGTGCCGAGGGAGTCTCTGTGCTCGTCGCCTCCGACGACCCCCTCGATTCCTTTCTGGTCCACCACCCCGAGGCGATCATGGCCGAGGTCGAGTCCTCGGTCATCGACCCGTCAAACCCCTGGGTCCTGGCCCCCCATCTGTGCGCCGCGGCAGCCGAACTGCCCCTGACGGCCGAGGACCTGGAGCATTTCGGCTCGGCAGCCCGCCCCGTCCTCGACGCCCTCGTCGTGCAGGGTTATCTGAAGGCGCGCCCGAACGGATGGTTCTGGGACGTCACCCGGGCGGAACGCGCCAGCGACCTGACGGACCTGCGCGGCTCGGCCGGAGATGTCCAGATCGTCGAGACCCATTCCGGAGCCGTCATCGGCACCGTCGACGATGGTTCGGCCGACGCTCAGGTCTTCCCCGATGCGATCTACATCCATCAGGGCCGGACCTATCACGTCCTCGAACTGACCGGCGTCGACGGGCCGGACGAGGCCGCTGACGGCTCGGCCGAGACATCGATCGGTGGCCCGACGACGGACGCCGCGTCCCTGCTCCCCCGGATCCGTATGTCCCGGAATCCGTCCCGGCAGCGAGTGGCCGTCGTCGAGGAGGTCCGCACGCGCCTGCGCACCCGCGCCAAACAGCACATCTCCGTCGACATCGTCGCCGCCCGCCGCGAGTGGACGAGCGCTGACGGGGCAGTGACCTGGTTCTTCGGGGATGTCGACGTCTCGACGCGCGTCACCGACTACGACCTCCTTCGCCTGCCCGGGCTTGAGTTCATCCGCAACCGGGAGCTGCGTCTGCCGACACACACACTGCCGACAACCGCCGCGTGGTACGTGCTCTTGCCCCGCGCGATCGCCGACCTGCGCGCCCTGGGGATCTCCACCGCCGATCTGCCGGGCACCCTCCACGCCGCCGAACACGCGACGATCGCTCTGCTTCCTCTGCTGGCGACCTGCGACCGCTGGGACCTCGGGGGTCTGTCGACTGCGCTGCACGACGACACCGGAGCACCGACCGTCTTCGTCCATGACGCCTACCGGGGCGGAGCCGGCTACGCGGACTACGGTTTCGGCCATGCCCACGAGTGGATCACGGCGACTCTCGAGGTCGTCTCCACGTGTCCGTGCGAGGAGGGATGCCCCTCCTGCGTCCAGTCGCCCAAGTGCGGCAATGGCAACGAACCCCTGTCCAAACACGGCGCTGAGGTCCTGTTGAGGTACCTCGCCGACCGGTGTCCCGGATCGGATGTGACTCCGAACTCCCAGTGAATTCCAAGGCTGGTCCGATTGTTTCCCAAGATCCGGCGCCTACCGTCGAAGACATCGCGACAGGAGGTCCAGTGATCCAAAGGGGATCGGGACCGGAAAGGACGCTCATCGGGAAGACTCGCACTGTGTTGATGGGATGTCAGAAGGGGCCGGTCAATCACCGGCCCCTTCTGGTGCGTCGAGGCGACCACAGGCGTCACCGATGCGGGCCCGCGCGAGCCCGGGCACTCAGCGTCACCGATGCGATCCCAAGGTCGAGGTCACTGGTGACAACGACCCGCGTGTCCGTCCCGACGATCTCGCAGCCGTGCAACCCCATCCCGTTCGTGGTGGCGACCCGGCCCGCGGACTCACAGGGACGCTCCCCCACCGATTCCCACAACGCCGGAGCAGAGATGTCCCCGCCTGCGAGCGCCGCAAGATCGGCCACCGCCTGGATCCTCACCTGACGGGTCTGGACACCTGCGGCCAGGGCGCAGACGACTCCCGCGATGAGGACCAGGCCGATGACCGCGATCGTCAGGACCGTCCCCGATCCCTCCCCGGAGTCCTCCCGTCGGCACCGCGATGCACGGATAGGGCTCACGGGACGGCCTGTTCGATCAACGTCCCCGCCGAGCACGAGGCCTGTCCGCCACTCCACCCGAGCATGCTCGACAGCGGGGCCGTGGCAGAGACGTCGACCCATCGGTCGGATCGATTCACCGACACGTCGAGGGAGTGCCCGAAGGACCGTGTCGCCACAGCAACGGGATCGCCCTGACCGATAGATGCCTCACGTGCGCCCTCGCGCACCGCCTGGCACAGCGAGGCCCGGGTCTGCCCCGCCCCGATCACCGCCAGGACGAACCCGATGACAACCATGACGGCGACGACACCCAGGGCGATCTCCACCGTGACCATCCCGGCGTCGGAAGCGTCGGAGGGATCCCGGCACCGACCTCGCAGCGCGCTCACAGCGACAGCGCCCGTTCGATGATCCCCTGGAGGAGGCCCTTGACAACCCCCGATTTGAGGATCGCGAGGAGCAGGCCGGCGAATCCCGCAGTCGCCACGGCGCCAATGGCGTACTCAACGGTTGTTGATCCCTCTTCCCCGTCCTGCGACGCACCCGCGCCGATGCCCGGCGCCACGCACGCCTCCAGCCTGGCTCGGATCGCCAGTCGGATTCCGATCACCGCCCGCTCCAGGTTCTCGATAACTGCCATGTCCGAATCCTTCCCTGTCGCCCCGGTCCCTCCGGGGGCAACTCCAGACTTCCGCCCGCGCGCACCCGGCACCAGCGACCGGTCGCCGAACTGTGGACCCACCGAATCCATCGCCTTCATGTGTGGATCACCCCTGTGCATGAAGGCGGTTTCTCTGCGTCGACCGCGACGTCCCCGACACCTGCGCCCTCGGCATCGAGGCGGTCGAGATCGGGTCGACGCAACCGGTCCAAGAGGATGTGCCGTTGACTGTGAAAATGGCGCGAATCCTGCCAAGAGCACAGTCGAGGGCCCACCTGGGCACAGTCCACAAGCGGGCCCGGCGGCGGCACTGGTTTCGAGGACGACCGCTCCCACATTGAAAGAAACGGAACACCTGACTGTCCCGACTGTCCTGGATCGTCGACCTCACGCCGGATTTGCGCCACTATCGAAGATCCTGAACGCCCTGCGAGACCAGTTCCCGCAATGCTCGATGAATCGTGGGTCATGGGTCATGGGCGTCGATCCATCGAGCAGCCGACGGTCTCATGGAGGTTCACATCCACGAGGACACTCGACCAAGCCACCAAACCACCTCGTCCTCGTCAATGACCGCGTTTCGGAGCCTCACGGACCTTCCTCGGCAGCGGGGGGCGAAGCGACAGAACTCTCACGGGGAGAGGTTCTCGAATCCGTCGATCCCCAGGTGAAGGAGAACCGGGATGACACCGAGAGCAAGGAAGGCAGGGAGCAACAGCGCTCCCAGCGGGACGACCAGACGCACCCCGAGCTCCTCGGCGCGGGCGCGGGCCTCACTGAGGCGATGGACGCGGATCTGGGCGGCGCTGCGTCTCAGGAGGGGGACGGGCGAGGTTCCGTCCGTCCAGGCCGGCTCGAGGGCACGCCCGAGGGGCACCGCCTCGTCGGGGCAAGGATCCCAGGCCACCGCCCATGGGGCACCGAGTGTCAGCTCCCGGCCGATGCGCCCGAGGTCGTCCAGACCGCTCGCCAACCCCAGGGCAGCGAGGACGGCTGGTACGGAGGCCCCCGATTCGAGCCCGGCCACGGCCAGGTCGCACAGGACCGCCGGATCGATCGCCTCCCGATCCCCGCGTTCGGCGCGTCGAAGCATCCGCGTCGCGCACAGACGCCCGCCGAGCAGACAGACCACCCCCACGATCAGGCAGAGCGTCCCGGTTCCCCCATCGCTGAAGGTCTCGAGCGGCTTCGCTCCGACCGACTGACCGAGGACGATGCCCAGCAGCGGAAGCGCCATGAGGATCCGCGCCGACATCCGCGGACCACTGCCCGCAACCCGTCGTGCGTCCTCGGCGGCCGCCGACTCATCGATCCCGTCGGCCACCGTGTCGAGCACATCGGCCAGGGGAGCTCCCAGACGGTGGGTGAACCGGCAGGCGGCGACCAAACCGGCCGCAGCCCGGCGCATGGACGCCGCCCTCGGCGAGGAATCCCTGATCACCTCGCGCACCGTGGGGCGGTCGGGTCGAGCCGCAGGTCCGCCGCCCTGGTCGGAGGCATCGTCGGATCCCCCGGGGATCAGGTCCGACCACCGTGCTCGCCGCGCAAGCCACGTGACCCCGCGGGGTACGCCTTCGTCGATCGGGCCGAGATCGCCCCATCGGGGAACCCGTTGCCAGGCGCCTCTCCACGCTCCGACCACCGGAGCGCCCGCCCGCAGCCGCGCCGCGACCTCGGAGACGACCAGGGCCAGGGAAACGCTGGGATCCGCGCGCGAACGACGCTCGCCAGCACGACGCTCGCGCTCACCCCGGTCACGTCGCCCGCTCTCGGAGGCAGCACCGGAGCCTGCTCCGGAAGCGGGCCCCACGTCGCGGCCGGCACCGGCCCTCCACCACGACAGACGTGAGGACTCCGCCAGAAGGTCGATCGATCCCATCACGACCAACAGGACGGCCGCGAGCATCGCCACCTCGATCCCCGTCACAGCAGCGACTCCGGCCGCGTCGCGTCCGGCGGAGCGTCCCGTGACCCGTCGGGCAACCCGGCATCGGGATCGAGGCCGAGGCGCCGGGCGAGCACCGGCCACCCCTGCTCCAACCGGGGGTGGCCGACGGTCGGAAGATCCACGGCCAGCCGGCAGGTCAGCCGATCGCCGCCGCGCACGAGCACCCCGATCTGGCAGAGCCGACGGGTCGCTCCGATCGGAGCCGAGAACCGCCGCATCTGCAGAACGGCATCGATCGCCGCGGCACCCTGCGCCGCCACTGCCGCATCATCCATTCCGGCCAAAGCGCCCAAAGCCGACAGACGCGCGGGGACGTCCTGGACATCGTTGGCATGGATCGTCGCCCATCCGCCCTCGTGTCCGGTGTTCAGCGCAGTCAACACGTCGCGGACCTCGGCGCCCCGGCACTCCCCCAGCACAATTCGATCGGGCCTCATTCGCATCGCGGCACGCACGAGGTCGGCCAGGGTCACGGACCCCGCTCCCTGGACATTGGGCCGACGTTCCTGGAGGTGGACGACGTGCGGATGGTCGGGCCGCAGCTCGGTGACCTCCTCGATGCAGACGATCCGCTGGTCGCGGGGGACCAATCCGAGCAGCGTGGCCAGGACCGTCGTCTTGCCCGAGCCCGTGGAGCCGGAGATCATCGTGTTCGCCCGACGCTCCACCAACAGCCGCACGAGTGGCTCAATGGCTCTTGGCAGAGTCCCCGTGGCGATCATGTGCGCCATGCTCAGTGCGCTCGGGCGTGAGGTCCGCAGCGAGATCAACGTTCCCGTGCCGGACAATGGGGGAAGAACGGCGTGCAGGCGCACGCCCCCAGGCAACGTTCCGTCGACGATCGGACTGGCCTCGTCGAGGCGACGCCCACACACCGCCGCCATGTGCACCGCGAGCGAGCGCACCTGCGTATCCCCACCCAGCTCGACCCGAACGCGGTCGAGGCCCTCGCCACGGTCGCACCAGACTTCTGTGGAATTGACGAGGACGTCGGTGACCGCGGGGTCAGCGAGCAACGGGGCGAGTTCCGGCCCGACCCCCGCCACCAGGGTGTCCATCTGTACGAGCGCCGAGACCATTTCGCGAACCCCGGCACCGGGGCGCGCATGCCCTCGCACCGCGCTGGCCACGTCCTCACCCGACGCGACCGCCCGCCGGAGCCGGTCGTCCGGACCGGCCCGCGTCACTTCCCCTTGTTCCCGACCCGTCGGGCGCCAGGCCGCTCCGGCGCTCATGTGCGCACCGCCGACCACGAGGACATCCACCGGTGCGACTCCTCCTGGCGAACGAGGTCCCACAGCCGTCGTGTCTCCCGTGGGCGCGGACCGTGATGGCGTCGCCGGAAACGCCAGACGGGAACATCCTGGCCCACGGCATCGAGCGCGAGGCCGAGCAGGGGGTGCGACGCGCCGGTGTGGGCGACGACGACGGGGCGCGTTGGCGGACACATCGCGATCGAGGCGGACAGGGCGACCGCGGAATCCCGGTTTCCTCTGCCCACGAGGCACACGGCGTCGATCATGCCTCCCACCAATGCCGTGACCGCGCGGTCGTCCCATCGTCCCAGGTCGACGACGATATCTGTGCTCCCGGCGATCCCCCGCAGGACGCGCGTCAGCCGTGGATCGGATCCGCTGACTCCCCCGCGTCCGTCCGCCGCGAGCACCGGGATGCCACCCACACGCGGCAAGGCCTCCATCAGGTCCACGCCGAATCGGGTCTCCTCCGGATCCAGGTCGGCCCAATGGATGCCCTCATCCCGCGTCTCCTCGAGCCCGAGGACGCCGGCCCCGCTCCCCGAGGCGTCCACAAGGACGGACCGACCGGCGCCGGCCAACCCCCGGGCCAGCGTCGTCGCGCCCACGCCGCCCTCCCAGCCCGCGACCGCGAGGACGAGGGGACGCGCGACCCGGCTTCGCGTCGGCGCGATGACTGGGTCGTCCCGGGGAACCTTCACAGACGAGATCATCTCCGCCAGAATCGCCTCATCCCCGGGCAGGCTCATCGATCCACTCGGACCGACGACGACCGTCGGGGCCGCGGGCGCCACGTGTACCGTCCCGTTCCCTTCGCTCGCCGCTCCACCGACCAGGACGAGATCGACCTTTCCGACCTCCTCGGCCCCGACGTTCCCGACACCGGCCTCGATGACCTCGGCCCCGAGCAACCGCGCGACCTCCCGGACGAGGTGGCGGGCGGGCGCGTCCAGGCCGTTGACGAGCACCCGGGGCGCCCGGGGCGGCGACACTCCCTCGCGCGTCCGCCCACCGGTGTCACACCGGTCTCGTCGTGTGAGGATCGCCCGTCCGCTGCGTCGTCGCGCCCTGTGCATCATGGCCCCAGCCCATACCCGTCGCGTCCCGCCAGCCAGCACTTCCCGCCGGATCTGTGGAAGACTGAGCGACGAGCCGAACCTGTGGACAACCGATCCACAGCAGTCCGCATCGCCGCGCACAGGCCCACCCGGCCCCGTTCGACGCCCTTGTGGGAGGAGACACCGTGACCACCACATCGCCCTCGCGCCCCAGGCCCGCCGCCTTCTTCGACCTCGACAAGACTGTCTTGTCGACGGCGTCCTCGATCGCCCTGCGCGATCCGCTCCTCGACGCGGGACTCATCACGCGGCGCAGTGCCGCCCTCGGCCTGCTGATCCACCTGCCCTACCTGGTGCGCGGGGCCGATGACCGGGCGATGGAGCACATGCGCGAGGCCCTGGGGGCGTTGGCCCGCGGGTGGGACGCAACCGTCGTCGAATCCACGGTGCGCGACGCACTGACCCGGTCGATCGATCCTCTGTGCTTCACGGAGGCTCTCGACATGATCGCCCTGCACCGCAGCGCCGGACAAGCGGTCGTCGTCGCCTCAGCCTCGGTCGAAGAGATGGTCCGCCCCATCGCCGAGATGCTCGGTGCGGACTTCTCCATCGGCTCCCGCGCCGAGGTCGACGAGGACGGGGTCTTCACCGGGATCATCGGTACCTATACCTCCGGGCAGCAGAAAGCCCTGGCCTGCGCCGAGCTGGCCTCCGATCAGGGATGGGAGCCCTCCGAGTGCTTCGCTTACTCGGATTCCGTCTCCGATTTGCCCTTGCTCGAGTGGGTCGGGCATCCCGTCGCCGTCAATCCGGATCGCGCCCTCCACCGGATCGCCCTCGAGCGCCGCTGGCAGGTCATGTCCTTCACCCACACGGTGCGGGTGAGACCTCGCCGCGTCGCGCGTGTGGTTCCCGCGCTCGCGGCGGCGGTGGCCCTCGGGCTGACGGTCCTGGCCGCCTGGAAGGTCCACCACGCCTGACTGCCCCGCCGGGAGCCTCCCGCCACACCCGGACCACCCGCCCGAGTTCAGCGAAGTCGGCCCGCCTGAACACGCAGGGCGACGTCCTCACCCTCGTGTGCACCTCGCTCGACCCCGGCCGCCACGCGGATGATCCAGTCGGCCACCCCGTCCTCGTCCCCGCGGATCCACCCTCCGAGGGCCCGACCCGCGCCGGGAGCATCCTCCACATCGAGGGCCGAGATCACGGCGACGCCCGTCGGATCGAGCCCCCGCTGGACGAGGATCCACCGCGCCACCGTCGCCCCACAGGCCAGTGACCCGGGTGAGACGAGGTCCTCGCGGCGAAACTCGGCGAGAATCCGCGCGGCCACGACCAGAGAGGGCTCGCTCGATCCCGCCATTCGCAGGACGCGAGTCATCCGCGCGGGGTCGGTCGGAACGGCGACCCGGTCGGGATCGACCATGCCGCGTGAGGCCAGTCCGGAGCAGATGTCCCGGTGCCACCCCGCGACGAGACCGGGCAGGGATCGTGACCGCGGAGCCACCGGTGTGCGGGTGTTGAGGGGAGAAAGAGCCGTCGTCAGACTCCATTGCGCCCGCCAGATCCCCACCGCGAGCGCCACGCCGGGGTCGGCCTGTGCCTCGTCGAGGCTGTCTGCCCCCGCCATCCCGACATCAAGCATCGTCAGCGCCCTCAGATCGTCCAGACCGATCCTCACACCCTCCAGACTCGCCAGCGCCCACGCTTCCCGCACAGCGGCCTCCGCCCGGGCCTCCTCCCACCCACGGCGCAGTCCCTCATGGAAACGCAGGTGGGCGAGGGAGGCCTCGGCCTGCCCGATCGCCGCACGCACGTCCTCGCGCGCGGCCACCTCTGTCAGGGAGACGCCGTCGTTGGTCGCATCGTCTGGTACGGGATCGCTCACCCGCACAGGATACGGTTCGCTCCCACCCGGGAAGCTCCCAAGACGCTCCCAGCCAGATCCCAGCAGCCGATGGATACTGGAACCATGACTGCGCCCGACGCCTCCTTCCGCCCCGGCGGGCCGGCCCGGCGTGGCGTCCCCTCCGTCTTCCGAGTTCCGGACCCGACCCCCGGGACCGCTGTGCCGACGCGCTCCCAACAGATCCGCAGTGGTCTCTTCGCTCTGGTCTTCGCGCCGGTCGCACTGATCGTCATGGGGTTCGCGATCATCGACATGCAGGCCGAGACCGCGATCGGGCAGCCCCTGTCCTCCTCCGAGGGCCTGATCGGGCTGCTGATCTCGACAATCCTCCTGGCGCTCATCGCCGTGAACTCCGAGGAATCCTCCGTCGGAATGGTCGTCGTCACGGTATGCGCCGCGATCATCGGGTGCCTCCAACTGTCCGGCGTCATCCACGCCCCCAGTTTTTCCACTGCACAGTCAATGAGCGCGATGACCTGGAGCCTCTCGCCGATCGTGGTCTTCACGACTTGCCTGGGCGCGACCCTGGCCTTCCACGACACCCGGTGCCGAGCGATCGTGGTCGGCCGGGCTCTCGATGCCCGCGACGACGAGGACACCCCGTCATCGGAGACGGCCCATCCGCTCGACGATTTCTCCGACATCTTCTCCCCGGGACGCTCCCACTACCGGGAACGGACCCTGGTGATGGTGGGGTCCGTTCTCCTGACCTGTGTCGCGATCGCCGCGACCGTGTGGGCCGCCCCCGATGACACGATCGCCGTGGCCGCGCACGGGTTGGCCGGCATGACCGAGAATTCGGAAATGCGCCTCGGTGGAGGCCTGCTCGCCGCGGTATGTCTCGGCGTCGTCGCCTGGAGTTCGCACTGGTCGGCCCTCGGTTCCCAGCTCGTCGCCTGGTTGTTGATGATCTTCCCCTCCTACTTCATCCTGCCGGTATGGGCGTCCCTGACCGGCAATGTCGTCACGCCCGGCGCCTCTGCACTCACCCAGCTGTCGTTGGCCGCGCCGACGCTGACCGCCGAAGGCCTGACGCTCAGTGCCGTCACCCTCGGGGTCCACTGGGCACGGAGGTTCCTGTTCCGTCAGATTCGCGAGGCCCTCCCTGTCACCTCGATCGGACGTGAGGAATCCCCGATCTGACGGCCTGCCGCTCCCCTTCACGGTAACCGGCAGACTCCGGCGCTAAGTTGGGGGCACGAACAGGAGGCCCTATGTCTGACCAGGATCACGACGCCCGTACCCCCGACGCCGAGTCGCCCATCCCCACCGACGCCGACCTGGTGCTCGAGGCACAGCCGGTGTTCGAACCACTGACCCCGTCGTCCGAGACGCCCGTTGACACACCCGCGCCCACGGTCGAGGAGCCGACCGCACCCGCCACGGAGCCCGAACCGGAACCGATCCCCGACCCCGCCGGAGAGATCGACGAAGCCGCTTCTGCCACGACGACGCCGAGCGAGGAAGCGCCGGCCACCGGCATGTGGGCGGCCGTCCTGGACCGCGCAGGCTCCTTCACCCCG
>JAATFD010000010.1 GCA_015655375.1 Actinomycetales bacterium | reverse complement strand
TCCTTCGACATTTAGCCGACTGAGCCTATCCGGTAGCAGGTCTGCATGTCGCCGGGGGCTGAGAAATATCTAGCAGACTGAGCCCGGAGAAGACCTCGGGGCCGGCCACCGGACGGGGGTTCGATTCCCCCCATCTCCACAACGGGTAACCCCGGAGCCTCATGGTTCCGGGGTTTTCCCGTATCTGGGCAGCTGCCACACGGCGCACTTGCCGGGAACCGATCAGCCCGCGAAACCCCTCGCAGTGACCGGAAAACTGATGTCCCAGTGACAGTGCCCCCTCATTGTTCCGGTGTGAAACTCCACGTTCCCTCGGACTGGACAGCGATGACCCCAGGCTTGATGTCTTCCGTCAGCGTCGTCGTCCCGATTTCGTTGGCCAGCAATTGGCGGCTGTCGTCGAAGTAGGCGTCGACCATGAAATTCGACTCGCCCTGATAGTCCATTGTCATCCGAGGCCCGGAACCGGTGTAGACGAAGGCCTGGAATCCACTGCCCTGCATGACACCATCCGAGGTGGGCAGGGAGTTGAGGTCCTCGACAGTCAGCGTCCAGTCGGCATCGGCAGCGATTGTCATCCGCGTGATCGTGCCCCCCGTGGCCCCGACGAGGATGCGAGCGTCCTGCGGCCCGTCGCCCCAGAAGGGATATCCGTCCTCCCGGGAGTCGGTGTCCATCGAGATGTACCCGGAGCACTGAGGGCACTCGAAATGAAGGACTGCGGCATGATCGACCGTCAGACCACTGATGGTCTGACTCCCCGTTCCCCTGCGTGTGATGGAGTCGAACTGAGGAAACGAATCCGTCTTGTCCGCGACCTCGGCCATCCTCCCGGCGAATTCGTTGGGGGAGGAAGCATCGTAGCCGGAAGAACTCTCGGAGGCTGTCGCCGACGTGGAACGGCTGAGCGAATCATCAGCAACGTGGCTGCGGACGATGGCGACGAACCGAAATCCTGCGAACAGGAGGACCGCGATGACGACGAGAGCGCTGAAGAGATTCGTGCCCTTCTTCCGGAGACGGGGGTCTTTGACCGGCCGATTCCGTCTGGACCTCCCGCCGGGAGGCGCAGAGGGGCCGGAGGCGGACGGCTGAGCCGAAGCCGACCTCGTCGGGCATGACTGCTGGGGACTCCCCGCGGACATGGACGGTGACGTTGGCCTCCGTTGTCGGCTGGATCGCGTGGCTGTGGGCGGCTGCCGACCTGTCGACGAGGCCCGCGTGGCCGGCTTCGGTCGCGCCCGGGTAGCCGGTGGTGCGAATCTGGAGTCAGACTCTGAATCAGAGGGCGGGGTGGGAGCGACCTGTGGAGCCAGCTCAGGAACGGAAAGCGGTTCGGGGTCGTCGCTGCGTTCCACAGGGGAGGTCAGGGGAAACGGTGCCATCGAAAAATCCGGCCGAGTGATCGATGCCGAGGCAATCGGTGCCATCGACGCCGTGTAGCCGGGCTGGAGCGCAAACGGTGGTCGCTCGTCGCCCTGTTCGCCGTCTGACGAGGGCGTTCGGTCGGCTGTCACTGCGCGGCTCCTCGGTCGTCGTCGTTGGGTTCTCACTCTATGGGGCCGGGGCCTCGGAGGCGAGTGCCTGCGCGCAGTGGGCAGGGTACCGGGACGGGGTGCTGGGAGAGCCGAGGCCCCCTGCCCCCGAGGTGTCCGTGTTCGTTCGTCTCACCACTGAGAGGGTCATCGAACAGCGTTGCAGGCTAAGGGCCTGCCCGAGCACGACGGTGCCTCCCGCCGATCGCTCGTACGGGAGGCACCCTGACGATGTGGGTTGTCCGCGAGGTCAGTCGTCCTTCTTGTGGATCGCGTCTGAGATGCGGTCGCCCAGGGCCTGGACCCCGGCCTTTGCATCCTCAATGGCGTCCTTGGCCTTGCCGGCGACGTTCTGGACGCCGCCTTCGGCCTCGAGGTCCTTGTCTCCGGTGACCTTTCCAGCGGTCTCCTTGGCCTTTCCAGCGGCCTTGTCCCACGTGGCATCTGCTTCGCTCATGGATGTCTCCTCTCTCGAACGGTATGATGAGACTCTCATGGCGGAGTAACCGGCGCAACCGGAAAGTGTTGCGAGACCCGACGATGGGCGCACTGCGGGACAAGGTGAACGGTGGCTTCTCATAGTCTGGGCGTAGAGAGGTTTTATGCACGTGTGTGGTTCGCGGACGCGCACGTGAGGACCTGGGCGCACGGGTCGGAGGCGTTCTGGCAGGTGAAAGGGCCTCGCCGGGCGAGGCATCATCCTCCGGGGAGTGCCATGCTGGTACTCGGACGGGGTCCTGGCAGTCTTGAGGGCGGTGTCACGGAGGCGAAATGGGCCGAAATGCCGATCTCGAACTGACAATCAGGCCCATCGTTTCGTAGTGTTTCCCTGTGGCCACCGCTGTGGTCCCTGAATCTGCTAGATGAGAGGTTCCTTCATGTCCGTCAACCGTACTGAGCTCGTGGCCGCCATTGCCGAGCGCGCCAACCTGACCAAGGTGCAGGCAGACGCTGCATTGTCCGCGTTCCAGGATGTCCTCGTGGACTCCCTGGGCAAGGGTGAGCCCGTCAAGGTCACCGGCCTCCTGTCCGTGGAGCGCGTCGAGCGCGCTGCCCGCACGGGTCGCAACCCCCGCACGGGTGAGGAGATCCAGATCGCTGCAGGCTATGGCGTCAAGATCTCCGCCGGCTCGACCCTGAAGAAGGCTGTCGCCAAGTGAGCATCGCCTGACTGCTCCGAGGGGGGGCGGACACCGATTCTTCGGTGTCCGCCCCCCCTCGCATGTCCGAGCGGTCGGCTGAGACGAATGATGCGTCATCCTCGACGAGGATGATGGTAACTGATCAGAAGTACCTTAGAATGATCAGTAGAAATCACTGCCGGGGAGCGTGTTCGGGAGCATGGCGCCTCGCGTGGCACTGACACAGTCGTTCGATCGAGGAGTCCTAATGAAGGTCGCCATCCTGCCCGGTATCACCGAGATCGCGCGGGTTGCCGCCGATCGGATCCAGTCGGTGTGTGCGAGCACGTCGTATCCCGTCCTCGGTCTGGCCACGGGTTCCTCTCCCCTGCCGCTCTACGATGAGCTCATCGCCCGTCACAGGGCCGGGGCGCTGTCGTTGGCGAACGCTCGCTCCTTCAACCTCGACGAGTATGTCGGCCTGCCCGCCGACCATCCGGAGCGCTACATCACCTTCATCCGTCAGCACCTCACCGACCAAGTCGATATTCCCGACGACCAGGTCCAAGGCCCGGACGGTCTCGCCAGCGACCTGGACGCCGCGGCCAACGCTTACGACGCCGCGATCGAGCAAGCAGGTGGTATCGATCTCCAGATTCTCGGGATTGGCGCCGATGGTCATATCGGATTCAACGAGCCCGGCGGCTCGCTCGCCTCGCGCACGCACGTCGGTTTCCTCACGGAGCGTACCCGCAGCGATAACGCTCGTTTCTTCAATGGGGACATTGAGGCCGTTCCGACCCGCTGCATCACTCAGGGTCTCGGCACGATCATGGAGGCCCGCAGCCTCGTCCTCATCGCGACAGGCGCCAGCAAAGCCGCAGCCGTCCATCAGATGGTCGAGGTCGGGGTCTCTGCTCTCTGGCCCGCTTCCATCATGCAGTTCCACAACGACGCTCTCGTCCTCGTTGACGAGGACGCGGCCTCGGAACTGGTCCTTGCCGACTACTACCGCGAGTTATGGGCGCGCGAGCCCGCGACGGACTGAGCCGGGAGTGGGCCACTGGATCCGTCCTCGGACAGCCTCGCCAGGGAACGAGATTTCACGGGGTGGGATGTCGCACGCACGCTGAGAGAGGAACCGTCGCGGCGTCCGGAGAGGTGCCACCTACACTGGTGGCCATGCAGGCATTGGACGAACCCCAGAGCCCGGGCGCCCCGCAAGCCCCCAGCGTCCCGTCGGCGGAACCCCACTCCGCCACCGGTGTGCTTGAACGCACCGAGACCGAGCGCGAGAAGGATCCCGGCGATGGGGACCGTTTCGCCCATTTCGTGCGCAAGGACCGCGTGGACTCGTCCCTGGTGACCGGCCAGCCGGTCGTCGCTCTGTGTGGGAAGGTGTGGATTCCCTCCCGCGACGCCTCGAAGTATCCGGTGTGTCCGCGCTGCAAGGCACTGCGCGACGGGATGGGGAAGAACGGGCGCAACTGGCCCTTCTCGGAAGGTGGATCTGGCGGGCCTGACCAGTGACGCGCGGCGGAGACGGCTCTCAGGTCCGTCCCGCGCACATTTCTCCCACTGCTGCCCAGCAGCTCTCCCCGGCCTTCCCGGGGCGCGCGGCCTGGGGCACGGCCGGGAGTCTGCGCGCTTGGCAGGCGGCGGCTCTGTCCCAGTACCTGTCCACCCACCCTCATGATTTCCTCACGGTGGCGACACCCGGGGCCGGAAAGACGACCTTCGCCCTGCGCGTGGCCGTCGAGCTGCTTGGGGCCGGGACCATCTCGAAACTGACGGTGGTCTGCCCGACCGAGCACCTCAAGAGCCAGTGGGCGGACGCTGCCGCTCGGGTCGGCATCCACATCGACCCGGCCTTCACGAACTCGCAGGGACGAGCCGGGTCCCACTACGACGGGGTCGCTGTCACATACGCGCAGGTCGCCGCCAACCCGGCGCTGCATGCCGCGCGCACTCGCGCGCACTCGACCCTGGTCATTCTCGACGAAATCCACCACGCCGGTGATGCCCTGTCGTGGGGCAACGGGGTGGGAGAGGCCTTTGCGGATGCAACCCGGCGTCTGGCTCTCACCGGAACGCCCTTCCGCTCCGACACGTCGCCGATCCCCTTCGTGCGCTACGTCGAAGACGATCAGGGAATCCGCCGTTCTCGTGCGGATTTCACCTATGGGTACGGCGATGCGTTGCACGACGGTGTCGTGCGGCCGGTCTTGTTCATGTCGTATTCGGGGAACATGTCCTGGAGGACCTCGGCTGGCGAGCAGTTCACTGCGCGCCTGGGTGAGCCGCTGACCAAGGACATGATGAAGCAGGCGTGGCGCACCGCCCTGGATCCGAGGGGGGAGTGGATTCCCTCGGTGCTCCAGGCGGCCGATCAGCGCTTGTCCGAGGTTCGACGCCAGATCCCCGACGCCGGGGGGCTCGTCATCGCCTCCGACCAGACGGCGGCGCGCGCCTATGCCCGACATCTGCGGGCGATCACCGGTCAGCCCGCCACGCTGGTGCTATCCGACGATGGCGACGCCTCCGACCGGATCGATGCCTTCACCGTGTCGAATGACCGGTGGATGGTCGCGGTGCGGATGGTCTCCGAGGGCGTCGACGTCCCGCGCTTGGCTGTGGGGGTCTACGCGACGAACACGGCAACTTCGTTGTTCTTCGCTCAGGCCGTCGGGCGCTTCGTGCGTGCCCGGCGACGAGGCGAGACGGCAACGGTCTTCATCCCCTCAGTTCTCCAGCTTCTCGACCTCGCCGGACAGATGGAGGTCGAGCGCGACCACGCCCTCGACCGGCCCTTGACGGAGAACGCCGAGGGGGACCTGTACAACCCCGAGGACGCCCTCGTCGCGCAGGCGAACCGGCAGGAGAAGGCTTCATCAGATCTGTTGCCCGGGTTCGAAGCCCTGGGGGCGGATGCGGAGTTCGACGGGGTGCTGTTCGACGGCAATGCGTGGGGCTCGGTCGCTGAGGTCGGCTCCGTCGAGGAGCAGGAATACCTGGGTATTCCTGGTCTGCTCGATCCTGACCAGGTGACGATGTTGTTGCGTGCTCATCAGAACGAACAGGTCAAGAGTCAGAAGCGCCAGCATGAGGCGGAGACGCTGCGTGACAAGAACGCGGGGGTCTCCGACCACCGCGTGCGCGCGGCCAAGCGCAAGGAGCTGCAGCACTTGGTTTCGGCATGGTCTCGGCGTTCCGGTGACTCGCATGCGGTGATCCATTCGCAGCTGCGTCAACGTGCGGGTGGGCCGGAGGTGGCACAGGCCACCACCGAACAGGTTGAGGCGCGCATCGCTTTGTTGAGAGACTGGTTCGTGGGGCGGCGCTGAGCTCGTCCTCGGCCCGGGACGACCCGGATGCGTGATCGCGAGGGGACGGCCCCGATGGAGGACCGTTCAATGTCGTGGATCATTCTGGTCGTGTCCGGCCTGTTCGAGGCCGTGTGGGCCACTGCTCTGTCCCAGTCGCAGGGACTGACGAGGCTGGTACCATCGGTGGTTTTCGTCAGTGGTTTGGTAGTGTCGATGGCCGGGCTGGCTCTGGCACTGAAGGAAATCCCGGTCGGCACGGGCTATGCGGTGTGGGTCGGGATCGGTGCCGCGACGACCGCCGTCTGGGCAATGGCGACCGGAGCAGAACCTGTTTCGGTCGTCCGGATGCTGTTGCTGATGGGCATTGTCGGCTGCGTCATCGGCCTGAAGCTGGCAACCCCCTGATCGATCCCCGCGGGGCGTCCCGGTGGCGCCGTCACCGCTTGCCGGTCGGGTGTCGCTACTGTGGGCCAGCCGTGAAGGCGATGAGCGACCCATGATTCAGCGTGCAACGAGCGGTTTCCTGACCGCCGGCGTCCGGTGGAACCACTCACGGGATCGCAGCCGATTCTCGCCCTCGTCGCTGAGCGTGCCCAACGTGTCTTGAGGGAACAGGGACTTCGCGTGTCTCGAGCCTCGAGGAGGGCATGCCTCGCGGGTGGGTGTCGATGGCTCAGAGGGAGAGGTAACGGGTGGGGATCGCGGGGTCGCCCTCGGAAAGGCGCCAAGCCTGATAGGGCAGCTCGTTGCGGGAGCGCAGGTGACGCTGCTGGGCGCGTGGCAGGGCATCGGGGCCCCACGTCTCGGCGGAGATCTCGCCGGCCCGGACCAGCGGGACCTGCAACGGCCGGGCACCCTGACTCTCGAGTTCGGCACAACGTCGGTCCTCGGCGCCCCCGGCGACCAGGAGCTCCTCGGAGGCGTAGCCGTCCTCGTCGAAGATCCGTCCGGCGAGTTTGCGCCCGGCGACGGTGGACTTCGATTCGGACTTCTTCGCGACCCCGACCATCCGCCCGGAGGTGTCCTCGCGGGCAACCATCTTGTAGATGAGGGCGGCCGTCGGCACACCCGACCCGGTGACCAGCTTCGTGCCGACGCCATAGGAATCGATCGGTGCTGCGCCCAAGGCTGCGATCGCATACTCGTCGAGGTCGTTCGTCACGGTGATCCTCGTCGAGGTCGCGCCGAGCGCGTCGAGTTGGCCGCGCACCGTGAACGCCTGGGCGACGAGGTCGCCGGAGTCCAAGCGAACGCTGCCGAGCTCGCCGCCAGCGGCCCGGGCGGCCTCGACAGCGTTGTTCACACCCCGGGTGACGTCGAAGGTGTCGACGAGCAGAGTCGTGTCGGTCCCGAGCAGGGCGATCTGTGCGTCGAAGGCGGCGCGCTCCGAGTCATGCAACAGCGTGAAGGAATGCGCCGACGTCCCGATCGTCGGGATTCCGTAGCGTTTGCCGGCCTCGAGATCGGACGTCCCAGCGAACCCACCGATGACGCCCGCCCGTGCCGCGGAGACCGCCGCTCGCTCGTGGCTGCGTCGGGCTCCCATGTCTAGGCAGGGCCGGCCGTGTGCGGCGATCGTCATGCGCGAGGCCGCCGAGGCGATCGCGCAGTCGTGGTTGAGCACGCTCAGCAAGAGGGTCTCCAGGAGCGTGCATTCCGCGAAGGTGCCCTCGACGGTCAGCAGGGGTGAGCCCTGGAAGTAGCATTCGCCCTCCGGATAGCCGTCAATGTCGCCGGCGAAGCGGAAGTCCCGCAGATAACCGAGGGCTTCCTCGGAGACGATGTGCGCCTCGCGCAGCCATTCGATCTGGTCCCCGGAGAATTCAAAACGCTCAAGGGCCTCCAGGATGCGTCCGGTTCCGGCGACGACCCCGAATCGACGGGTCGTGGGCAGTCGGCGTCCGAAGAGCTCAAAAACCGTGCGTCGGTGGGCCGTTCCGTCGTGGAGGGCGGCATCGAGCATCGTCAGTTCGTACATGTCCGTGAGTAGAGCCGTTGATGTGGAGGCAGGCATATGTCAATCCTAGTTCCGGCGCGGATCGGTGGTCCTCCAAACACGCACGCCCATCACCGGCTCATGCCTACGCTGAGACCATGTCAGCGCGCCACGATCCCGCCGCCCAGCGGCAGACCGCCCCTCGCACCCTCCTGTCTGCGCCATGGTGCACGGTCGTGTGGGACGACGCGATCAATCTCATGGATTACGTGGTGGAGGTGTTCAGACGTCACTTCGGCTATGACCGAACGGAGTCTGAGGCCCTCATGCTGGAGGTCCATCAGAGCGGGCGCGCCGTCGTCTCGACGGGCCAGAGGGAACGGATGGAGGCCGACGCCCTGGCGATGCATGCCTATGGGCTGCATGCCACGTTGGAGCGGGTCGGATGATCGGTGCGTTCGCCGTGGAAGTGGCGGGATACCGGGCGTCATTGGACCCCAGCTACAGCCGACTCCTTCAGCAACTCGTCCACGAGATCCTGGTCGTCCTCGACGAACCGGACGAACTGGCCTCGTTCGTGCGGGCGGCGACCGAACCGGAGTCATCGCGTCCCGAGCCTGGTGATCCCACCCTCGACAATCTTCTTCCCCCGATGAGCAACGATCCGCCGGAGGCCGCGCGGCTGCGGGCGCTGACGGAGGATTTCCTGCGTTCAGAGAAGTCTGTCCGTCTGCGACGCATCAGTCGCGAGCTGCTGACCGCGGGTGGGTCTCCGGGATCGTGTGTCGTCGTCGCACGGCCCGAGGTGTGGGACTGGCTGGCCGGGCTCAACGATGTGCGTCTGGCGCTCGCGGGAGAACTCGGCATCGAGTGCGACGCCGACGCCGAGCGGGTCTGGCTCCAGTCCATCGACGCCGAAGAGACCCCCGCCGGTCGCACGGCCATGGTCTGTGCGATGTACACATCGGTGACGTGGTGGCAGGATTCACTGCTCCGAGCGATGCGGGAGGACGCCCGGTCGCACTAGGGTCCCACACATGGACAACGCGCCGATCGGGATCTTCGACTCCGGACTCGGAGGGCTCACCGTCGCGCGTGCCGTCATCGACAAGCTTCCCGACGAAGAGGTCCTCTACCTCGGTGACACGGCGAACTCGCCCTACGGTCCGCGCCCCATTGCTGAGATCCGGGAGTTGGCCTTGGCAGGCCTCGATGAGCTCGCCTCACGTGGGGTGAAGGTCCTGGTCATCGCCTGCAACACGGCGACGGCAGCCGCATTGTCGGACGCGCGGGAGCGCTACTGGGTCGACGCGCACATCCCCGTCATCGAGGTCATCACTCCGGCCGCCCGCGCCGCGGTGACGACGACCCGCAACCATCGCATCGGGATCATCGGCACCCGGGCGACGATCCAGTCGGAGGCCTATTCCAACGCGTTGGCAGCGGTACCCGGCCTGACGGTCGTGCCGCGTGCCTGTCCCCTCTTCGTGGAGTTCGTCGAGGCCGGGATCACGACGGGACCAGACCTGTTGGCCGCCGCCCACGAGTATCTCGACCCCCTGCGTGAGGCCGATGTCGACACCTTGGTCCTCGGGTGCACCCACTATCCGCTGCTTACCGGCGTGATCGGACGCGTCATGGGGGAGGGTGTCTCGTTGGTGACCTCCTCGGAGGCCACGGCGAATGTCACCTACAACGAGTTGACGGACCGCGATCTGCTCCATGAACCGCGCGTGGCCGAGGACGATGTCCCCCATCACCGCTTCCTGACGACCAGTACTCCCGCGACGTTCGCCAAGCTCGCTCGGCGCTTCCTCGGCCCCGAGGTCAACAGCGCCGATGAAGTCGATCTGGTGGGAGGGATCTGACCCCATGAGACTTCAGATCGTCGGCTGCACGGGTTCGATGTCCGGTCCCCGTTCGGCGGCCTCGTGTTACCTCGTCCAGGCCGATGGTCCCGATCCCGCGACCGGCGCCACGAGAACCTGGAGCGTCGTCCTCGACATGGGGCCAGGGTCGTTCGGCCAGTTGTGGACGCACATGGACCCCAGTGACCTCGACGGCGTGATCTTTTCCCACTGCCACGCCGACCACATCGGTGATGTCATCTCCCTGCACGTCCACCGTCGATGGGGTCCCGCCCGGGGGAAAACGCCGATCGTCCTAGGAGGTCCCGAGGGCGTCCTCGACCGCGTGCGCCAGATCGATGGAGCTGGACCCGAGGAGACGTACGAGGGTGAGTTCGCGCTCCGTACGCTCATCGCCGGAGAATCCTTCCGCATCGGACCACTGACCCTGACGCCCTCGACCGCATGGCATTCCGTTCCCGGATTCGGGATCCGCATCGAGGGACCTCGCGAGGACGGTGCGGGTCCGGCGACGCTCTTCTACACCGGTGACACCGATGAGTGCGACACGATCACCCGGGGCGCGAGCGGCGTCGACCTACTGCTCAGCGAAGCCGGCTTCACCGACGAGGACGAGGTTCGTGGCATCCATCTGAGTGGGTCGCGCGCCGGCCGGATCGCTGCGACGGGCACGGTCGGACGCCTGGTCCTCACCCACATCCAGCCGTGGACCGACTCGGGTGTCGCTTTCAGGGAGGCCCGCACCGTGTGGGATGGCCCGCTCGATGTGGCGGAGGCGGGTCGGCTCTTCACTCTGTGATCCGTCGGGCCCCGTGTCCTGGGACGACCCTCCGATGAGACTGCAGAAAAGCCTGCCACGCGCAGGCTTCAGCTTTGCAGGACCTCAAGCAGACGCGGGGCGAGCGCTCGGAAGGCGAGGCCTCGGTGGCTCAGCGCGTTCTTCTCCTCCGGGCTCATCTCGGCGGTCGTGCGATCGTGTCCGTCGGGAACGAACACCGGGTCGTAGCCGAATCCGCCCCCGCCGTGCCGCTCGCGCAGGAGACGACCGCTGACACGCCCAGTCTCGACGAATTCGCGTCCATCGGGCAGGACTAGGGCGGCAGCGGAAACGAAGGACGCGCCGCGCAGCGCGTCGGGCACGTCGTCGAGTTGGGCGAGCAGCAGGTCGAGGTTCGCCACGTCATCGCCGTGGCGCCCGCACCAGCGTGCCGAGAAGATCCCGGGTGCCCCGCCCATGATGTCGACGCAGAGGCCGGAATCGTCGGCGACGGAGGCGATCCCGGTCGCCTGACACAGGGAGCGGGCCTTGATCAGCGAGTTCTCCTCGAAGCTGGCGCCGTCCTCGACGGGAGAGCCCGCTCCGAGATCGCTCATCCGCGCGATCAGGCCGGTTGCCGACCGCCCGAGCGCGGGAGCGAGTATTGCCTCGAGTTCGCTGATCTTGTGTGCGTTCGAGGTGGCGAAGGCCAACCGACGCCAGCTGGAGCTGCCAGCCACGCCGACGCGCGGAGCGGGAGTCGGGACGGCGGCGTCGTCCATGTTCATGCGGCGGGCAGGCTGAGAGTCGTCCCGACCTCCGCGGCCAGCGCGCCGTGCTGCAGGTCGGCGAGCTCGGCATTGCCGGTCGCCGCGAGATCGAGCAGCAGGTCGAGCTCGTCGCGGTCGAAGGGAGCGTGCTCGGCGGTGCCTTGGATCTCGACGAAGTGACCATCGCCGGTCTGGACGACGTTCATGTCGGTCTGGGCGCGCACGTCCTCAATGTAGGGGAGGTCGAGCATTGGGGTCCCATCAATGATCCCGACCGAGATCGCCGAGACGGAATCGGAGAGCACGGGATGGCCCGGGCGCTCGGTGATGAGGCCCTTGCCGATGCCCCACGCGATCGCGTCGGCCAGGGCGACGTAGGCGCCGGTGACGGAGGCGGTGCGCGTGCCGCCGTCTGCCCGCAGGACGTCGCAGTCCAGGACGATCGTGTTCTCGCCCAGCGCCGCGACGTCGACGACGGCCCGCAGGGAGCGTCCGACCAGGCGTGAGATCTCCTGGGTGCGACCGCTGATCTTGCCCTTGACGGACTCCCGCTGGGAGCGGTCGGAGGTCGCACGCGGGAGCATCGCATATTCGGCGGTGACCCAGCCCTGACCGGAGCCCTTGCGCCAGCGCGGGACACCAGCGGTCAGTGAGGCGACGCACAGGACCCGGGTGTTCCCGGCCTCGATGAGGACGGAGCCTTCCCCGGTGCCGGACCAGCCACGGGTCAGGGAGACGGGGCGGAGTTGATCGAGGTCGCGGCCGTCGGCGCGCGTGGGTACAGACGTCATGGGTCCACCGTACCGCCACCGATTAGGCTGACCCCATGAGTCTTGCTCTGCCCTTCGCCCGTGGTGATCTTGATGCGCTGGCGATGGCGCGGGAACGGGTCGATCCCCTCGATCTGGTGCGGCGTGGGCCCGACGCGTTGACTGACCTCGACGTGGGCGACGTCACGGGAGTATCGGTCTTCCTCCTCGATCCGGTTGGGGCAATCGGTGTCCGGGCGATCGCCCGGACCGCGTTGCCGGTACGTCGGGCCGGGGCACGGGTGAGGGCGGACTCGGACACGCCCTTCGCGACGATCCCGCGTTCTGATCTCCCCGCTGCCCGCATGGTCGACCGCGTCGAGGGAGCGCCCGGCTCGTTGTGCCTGTGGCATCCGGGAACGGAGGAGGCACTGCGTCTCGCCTCGCTCGGTCAGGATGCCTTTCTCATGGGTCGTACCGGCGACGGGATCGTCCATGTCGGCCTCGTCATCGAGCCGTTGGAGGAACCGGACCTGTCGTGGGTGAACCTTCGGTGGTGCGGACACCTGCTGGGCGATGACGATTCGGCGCTCGCCCTCGGCGCGGTCACGTTGGTCAACTGGCACCGGGAATCACTCCACTGCCGAGTCTGCGGGACGCGTGTGGAGACGACCTCGGCCGGGTGGACGACGACCTGTCCGCAGTGCCGGACGATTGAATACCCGCGCCAGGATCCGGCGGTCATCATGGCAGTCGTCGACGCTGACGACCGCGTGCTGATGGCGCACAACGCGGCCTGGCGTCCTGGATTCTGGTCGGTGCTTGCCGGGTTCGTCGAGGGTGGGGAGGCACCCGACCGCGCCGTCCGCCGCGAGATCCTCGAGGAGGTCGGGATCGAGGTCGGAGACATTACCTACATCGGGGCGCAACCGTGGCCGTTCCCGCGTTCCCTCATGCTGGGCTTCCGGGCGCGCGTCGTCCCGGGAACACTCTCTGTGCCCCGTCCCGACGGCGTGGAGATCGACCGGGCGCGGTTCTTTTCACGCGCGGAACTCGGCGCCGCGATCACGTCGGGGGAGATCGAGCCCCCCGGCCCTACCGCGATCGCACGTTACATGCTCGAGGAATGGTTCGGGAAGCCATTGCCGGAATCCCCACGTCGCATCGACCCCCTGCGGCGCGCGTGATCCACAGATCGGCCCATCCGATGGCGCAGACGAGGGCGCGGGCTGCGACAATCCGATCATGACGTCTCCCGATCCCGAAGCACTCCTCGCCGACCTCGACCCCGACCAGAGGGCGGTGGCTGAGCAGGTGAGCGGCCCCCTGGCGGTGCTCGCAGGCGCCGGAACCGGAAAGACACGGGCAATCACGTACCGGGTCGCCTACGGCGCCGCCGTCGGTGCCTTCGATCCGTCGACCGTGCTGGCGGTGACCTTCACGTCGAGGGCGGCCGCGGAAATGCGCGAGCGCCTGCGGACCCTCGGAGTTCACCATGCGCAGGCCCGGACCTTCCATGCGGCGGCGCTGCGTCAGCTGTCGTACTTCTGGCCCCAGGTCGTCGGCGGGCAATTGCCTTCGATCGTCGAGCACAAGGCCTCACTGGTCGCCGCGGCCGCCGCCCGGACCGGGATCCGCGCAGACCGCACGACGGTGCGCGACCTCGCCAGTGAGATCGAGTGGGCGAAGGTCTCGATGCTGGATGCCACCCGCTACGCCGAACGGGCGGACTCCGAGGGACGCGTGCCTCCCAATGGAGTGTCGATCTCTGACGTCGCGCGCCTGATGGACGCCTACGAGGACGCCAAGCAGGACCGGGGCGTCATCGATTTCGAGGACGTCCTGCTGTTGATGTGCGGGGTCCTCCAGGATCGCGAGGACATCGCGCGGACGGTACGGGCGCAGTATCGCAACTTCGTCGTCGACGAATACCAGGACGTGTCCTTGCTCCAGCAACACCTCCTAGACCTGTGGGTGGGGGATCGCCATGACGTCTGCGTCGTCGGTGACGTCGCCCAGACGATCTACTCCTTCGCGGGTGCGGATCCGCGTCACCTCCTGCGATTCCGCGAGCACCATCCGGGGGCCCGTCAAGTGGAGCTGACTCGCGACTACCGCTCGACTCCGCAGGTCGTCGCCATCGCGAACCACGTGATGAGCCGGGCAGGGCTGACCGGCGCTGCACACCGGGGATCGACGAGTGGCGCGGTCCATCTGGTCTCCCAACGTCCGATGGGTGAGGGGGTGGCATTCCGGACGTATCCCGACGACGCGACCGAGGCCCAGGGCGTTGCTGGCCGCATCAAGGACCTCGTCGCCCGGGGCACACCGATCCACTCGATCGCTGTGCTCTACCGGACGAACTCACAGTCGGAGGCCCTCGAGCAAGCATTCTCCGATGCGGGGGTCTCTTTCGTCGTGCGTGGTGGTGCCCGGTTCTTCGACCGCGACGAGATCCGACGGGCGATGCTCCTGCTGCGTCGTCAGGCCGCCGTGGTGCGGGCATCGGGTGCGGAGAGCCTGGACGTCGAGCCCGGCGGTGACGAGGCCGTCGGCACGGGCTCAGAAGCAGGCTCCGCCACTGCGTCCTCTCCGGACGAAGCCTCGGGCATCGCCGGGCTGGTCGAGCAGGTGTCAGAGCTGGTGGGGCTGGTTGGATGGACTGCGGCCCCCCCGGAGGGGACCGGAGCGGTGCGCGAGAGATGGGACAACCTCAACGCCCTGGTCGATCTCGCGAGGGAGCGGGAGGACCGCACTCTGCCCGAGTTCGTCGCCGAACTGGACGAGCGCTCGGTCGCACAGGCAGCCCCCGCCGTCGCGGGCGTGACCTTCTCGACGCTGCATGCGGCCAAGGGGCTTGAGTGGGACGTGGTCTTCCTCATCGGAGTCTCGGAGGGGCTTCTGCCGATCTCCATGGCTAAGAATGCGGAGGCGCGGGAGGAAGAACGCCGTTTGCTCTACGTCGGGGTCACCCGTGCCCGTGACGTCCTCGAGATCTCATGGTCGAGGTCGCGGTCCCAGGATCGGGGCCGGTCGCGTACGCGCAGTCGGCTCCTCGATGGGATCTGGCCCGAGGACCCCGCCGAGTCTCGTGGGTTGTCGTCCTCGGCGCCGTCCTCGTCATCACGGCACCGAGCGCGCTCGCGAGCCCACGAGTTCGAGGAGGAGAACTCCCCGGAGATCGTCGCCCTCTTCGAGCGGCTCAAAGACTGGCGGCTGAGGGTCTCGCGGGCGATCTCTAAGCCCGCTTACACGGTCTTGACCGACCAGACATTGCGCGATGTGGCCGTCGCACAGCCGAAGACCCTGCGTCAGCTCGGCGTCATCCGGGGGATTGGCGCCGTCAAGCTCGACAGCTATGGGCCCCAGGTGCTCGCGATCGTGCGCGGCGAAGACACGGAGGTCGAGGCTCCGGAGGGCTGACGGGCCGACAAGGGGTGAGAAGCACCGGATCCTGCAAGCCCGCGCACACAATCGCTGGGTCCACTGACGCCTGCGGGTCGGCGTGTGCTGGGGCGTGGGCGCATTGAGAGCCCCACCGATCTCAGGTCAAGGTGGATCTCTCGGGTGCTTGGAAGGGAGTCCCGCATGCGCCGCAGCCACAACGGGCGTGGGGACGCAGCTGGTCGTGGGCGATTCGACCGTCTTCGCCGATGCGGGCGTACAGCTGCCCCGGCGTGACGAGTTCGGAGCGCCCGAAGTCGGTGAGCCCCGACGACCAGACGACGGCACGGGCGATGACCAACGCCGCGGAATGGACCAGGGCGGGTGTGGGGTCCGGCAACGGCCAGGGGGGCATCTCCTTGGCAAGGAAAGGCCATACGGGATCGCAATCAGTGAGCGCGAGGGACAGGCATTGCCCGCAGGGTGTGAGACCGGGTCGGACAAAGGGGCCGACGATCACCGAGTGCTCAAAACGAGTGACCAGCAGATGGGTCCGGTCCTCGGACATCAGCAATCCCGCAGCCACAACACTGGGTGTTCGCGGACGGGACACAATGACGACGTCCGGGTCGGTCAGCATGCCGACGCGTGCCCGCGGCGTTGAACGGGAGATCACCGCGGCCGCCAGTGTCGTTCGGCTTCCGGCGTAGGTGTCCTCATAGCCGGGGAAGGCCAAGGACCGACCGACCGATCGGGAATCGACGGCATCGAAGCGTCGAACGCCTACTCGGCCGAGGAGCTCACAGGCCGTCAGGCTCACCGGATCGACGCCGTCGATGCGCACGCTCGGGAACCGGGAGTGCTCGTCGGAGAGCGAGTCTTCGAGGAAACCCGCTGTCGCCAAGCGGGACTGGATGCGGGTCCCTCCGGGAGGCAGCGGGAGTTCGGTCGTCGGCCGCGAATCCGGGTCTCCGGGTTCGCGAGGGAGCGCGCGACGGGCGGTCTCAGTCAGCCAGCGGTGCTGGGCCGCGGTCACGCCCTTGAGAATCACATGGCGATCGGGGTCCCCACCGATTTGAAGCACCCCGGCGCCTCTTTCGAGCACCGCTGTTCCGCTGCGCATTTTCACTGGTCCCCCACCCTTCGCTCGACAGTCCCATTCTCGGGATGATGAGTGGGGAGGTGGAAGAACCGAGCAAATCTGTGGATGACGGTGATGGGAAAGACGGGCCTGGGGACAACGATCAGTGGGTCGGACCGGAGCCCGATCCGGTGGGCCCCGTGTCGGGATCTCCGTCATTTGAATCCCAGATGTCGTCGCCGTCGTCGCCCTGTGACTTCTTCGTGGACTCGTCGTCCTCAGAGGAGTCATCCGAATCGAGGTCGGCGCGGCGCAGGCTCTCGGCCTCTGGATCGTCCTCGGGGGAGAGACCCTCGGCCCACCCGAGGGTTCCGTCCAGCAGGGAGTCCAGGGCGGCATCGATCTCCGCATCCTGCTCCTTGGCGGCCTCCCGTCCGGTGAGGAAGGACTCCGGGTCATCCAGCTCGGCGGCGGTCGGCACCATGTCGGGGTGGTTCCACAGAGCGTCCCGAGCCTCGACGTCGTGCGCCTGCTCGATGAGGGTGAAGACCTTCGCTGCTCCGCGGGCGCGCCGGGGCCGCATCTCCAATCCGATGAGCTGACCCAGCATCTGTTCGGCCGGTCCTCCGGTGGCCCGGCGTCGGCGCATCATTTCGCGCAGCTGCTCAGCATGAGGCAGGTAGGGGGCGGTTGCGTGTGCCGTGACGACCTCGACCCATCCCTCGACGAGGGCAAGGAGCGTCTCGAGGCGTTCGAGAGCGGCCTGCTGGCGGGGCGTGGGCTCCGGGGAGAAGACTCCCTGTGACATTGCCCGGCTCACCGACTCCGGGTCGCTCGGGTCGATCTCCCGGGCAGCCTCGGAGATGGCCTCGGTGTCGATGGCGATCTCCGCCGAATACTGCTCAACAGCGTGCACGAGGTCGTGGGTCAGCCACGGCACCGATGCGAAGAGACGACGGTGGGCGCATTCGCGCGCCGCGATGAACTGCTGGACCTCGGTGAAGGGGATGTCGAGTCCCTCGCTGAAGACTCCGATGTTGTGGACGACCAGCGCGGTGGTCGTGCCCTCGATCAGGGGAATTCCGACGTCGGTCGAGCCAAAGGACTCTTCGGCGAGTGCGGCGATGGCCTGCCCGATCTGCATCGAGAACATCATTGCGGCGAGTTTCGGCATCATTTCCTGCGTGCGTCCCAGCATTGCGCCGAGTCCCTGGGGAAGTCCCTCGGGCATCGAGTCGATCAAGCCGGTTCCGTCGCCGAACTGGGACATCAGCGCCTCGGTGAGGGCCCGGGAGACATTGGCCGCGACGGGCTCGCAGATTCTCTTCCACATCGGCAGGGTTTTCTCGACCCACCCGATGCGGGTCCAGGCGTCGCGCTCGACGGGGCCCGGAGCGAAGTCGGTGACGGCATCCAACCAGAGGTCGGCGACGGTCAATGACTGCCGCGCGAGCTGGGCCTCGGAGGCGCTCAACGAGGGGTCGCCGCTTTGGAAGGCCTTTTGTCTGGCGAGATCGTGGGCCATCTGCCAGTTGACGGGTCCGTCGGTGGCTCCGAGGAGATACTGGAACTGGCCCAGTGCCGCCTGCATTTGGGAGGGGGAGGAGAACATCGCATTGACCGGTGACATGTCGAAGCCCTGCTCGCGCAGGGCGCGAGCAGCTTCTTCTCCGGCCTGGTCGCCCAGCATGCGTCGGAGGAATTCCTCGAAGGGGGCTCCTCCGGAGGATTCGGAGGACCTGTCGTCTGCCTCACTCATGACACAGACTCTACTGGCTGTGGGTGTGGCCGGTCTGACCGGGAGATGTGAGTGTGCTGTGAGCTGAACGGGAAAACGTCGTGGAACGGTCCCTTGGCGCGACCATCGGGGTCACTCGGGTCACAATGGGCGGGTGCTCGACGATTCCAGACCCACCATGCCCTCGCGTGACGCCTCGTCCGAGAGGACCGGATCCGATTCCGGTCAGGAGATCCCGGTTGCGTTGTCGCCGGTGGAGCGCGGCGCGGGACGCCGCCGTGGCGGTCGGCGGCGCGGTGCCACGCAGGTGCTGGGCGTTCTCGTCGTCGTGGGAGTCGCGGTTGCTGCCGTCACGGTGCCGATGCCCTACGTCGTGGACGGTCCCGGGCCAACGGTCGATGTCACTGCCGCCTCTGATGGGACTCCTCTGATCGAGATTTCCGGGACGGACCCGACGACGGGGCAAGCCGTTCAGTTGGACGACCCGCACGCCTCCGGCGACGGAGTCGGCCAGCTCCGCATGGTCACGGTCTCCGAGGAGGGAGGTCCGGCCCACCGGCTCAATTTTGTCCAACTTGTTGCTGCCTGGCTCGATCGGCGCGACGCGATCATCCCATATTCGCAGGCCTATCCGGACGAAGTCACCCAGGAACAGGTGGACGAGGCGGCACAGGCCCAGATGACCGGCTCGCAGTCGAGCGCCAGCGTCGCGGCGTTGGAATCACTGGGGTGGACCGTGCCGGCCACGGTGACGATCGAGGGCGCCGTATCCGGATCGGATGCAGAGAACAAGATCCAGCAGGGCGACGTCATGGTCTCTGTGACGACTCCCGATGGCGTCGTCCATGCGATGGATTCCGCCTCGACACCTTTCACGTTGATGAAGACTCAACCGGTGGGCACTGCGCTGACGCTGACGGTGGCGCGCGACGGCCAGAACGTCGACATCCCGATCACCACCGTCTCGGGTGGAGAGGGGGCCGAAGGATCGAAACTCGGCATCTATCTGAGCGCCGATGCCGACCTGCCTGTCGACATCACGATCCATCTGAGCGACATCGGCGGGCCGTCGGCCGGGACGATGTTCGCCCTGGGGATCATCGACCAGATGACGCCCGGCGACATGACGGGTGGCCAGAACATCGCCGGGACCGGCGCGTTGTCCTACGACGGAACAGTCGAGGCGATCGGCGGGATCCGCCAGAAGATGTGGGGCGCGGTGCGTGACGGGGCCACCTGGTTCCTCGCCCCGTCCTCGAACTGCGACGAGGTCATCGGCCACGTGCCGGATGGCCTGTCCGTCGTCACGGTCTCGACCTTGGCTGAGGCGCGGTCCGCCGTCGAAGCCATTGCCAATGGTGAGGGGGACACGCTCGCCACGTGCTCCGCTGACGGGGACGCCGAGTCCTGAAGGAACGCGTTCGGGCGCACGCGTTGACGAGGGTGAGGCGGTGTGCGAACTGGCTGCACCGCCGAAGCCCACGCTTGCTCAATGGGCGGGTACTCATCGCCCACCATTCGTGGAGCAACCGTGGGACTGGTCCCACTGGTCCCGCAGAGTGTTCACAATCTTTGAAGTCGACCCGGATTCCGATCGAGATCGAACCTTTTGCACAGGTCCTGTCCCAAGGCTCCAATCTCGACGTCAACTCGGTTCGAAATCGCGATTCGTGGGTGGGCGCCAGCGGCCGAGCACACCGAATCCTCACATTCCGCGGGTGTCGCTGTCTCGTGGCCGAGGTCGCATCCGGCCAAGGTCATCCCGTCACCCTCGCGCAGCGTCGTCCTCGTCGGTGACGGGGGCAAAGGAAGCGAGGAGCGCGCTGACCAGCCCTGGGACGAGGTTCGGGCCCTGACCGACCTGATCGTCGGAGTCGAAGGGGCGCGCACGAAGGGCGCTCCACGTCTCTCCACTCCGCAGCACGCCGACCGCGAGGCGGACCTCAGTGCGTGCGGGGTGGGACGAGATGAACTCGATCGCTTCGTCCGGGTCCTCAGGAGCAGCGGCCTCGACCTCGGGGGGGACGATGATGCGCTCGACGGTCAGCGCGGCACCCGCAACGACGTCGGGCCAAGCGAGATGCTCGAGCATCTCCTCGAGCTCGTCGGCGGGAAGATCCTCCTGGATGATCGCCGAGAGATGAGAGTCGGTCCCGTCCCACTCGCTGCGCAGCTGGGCCGCGACGTCGGCGGGAAGATCCTCCTGGGTGAGGAGCTGCGCGGTGGGGACGAGGGCGTAAAGGGACGGCGCGTGGTCCCAACCCGCCCGCGAAGCGGTCACCTCGATGTCATGGACGACGCGGGTCAGGGCCTCCTGTCCGCTCGGTGTTGAGGACGGCTCGGCAATGGTCTCGATCATGATCCCATCGTCGCATGTCGCCCCCGTCTGCGGACCTCTTGGGCCCGGGTGTGCCGGTCCCACTGGGCAGAAGCCGCCCATCGGCGGATAGACTGGGCCGGTCAACACGACACGCGAATGAGAGGTCGACGCGGTGAGCGCCTTCCCAACAGCACAATCCGGACAGGGACGCCCAACGGGGGGTGGTCCACGCCGCAAGGGTCGGCACGTCAGCCCCCTGGCAATCACAGGAGGCGTACTCGCAGCGATCCTGGTGGTCATTTTTGCGGCTTCCACGTTCTGGACGGAGATCCTCTGGTTCGACCAGATGAAGGCCGGTCGGATCATCTGGACGCGCTGGGGAACCATGGCGATCCTCTTCGTCATCGGCTTCGTGGCGGTCTTTGCCTTCACTGCTTTCTGCATCCAGTTCGCTTATCGACGGCGAGCGGGTTCCATGCGTGGACAAGCGGGAGCAAATCTGCGCGCGTACCAGGAAGCGATCGATCCGTTGAGAGGGCTGCTGTTCTGGGGTCTCCCCGTCCTCCTCGGGTTCACCAATGGCGCGAACCTGGCGGCACATTGGCAGACGGTCCTGACCTTCCTCAACCGAACGTCCTTCGGAGAAGACGACCCACAGTTCGGCATGGACGATTCCTTTTTCGTCTTCACCCTGCCGTTTCTGCAGATGATCGCGTCTTTCCTGTTCAATCTGCTGATCATCGGCCTCATCGCAGCCGTTATCGTGCACTACCTGTACGGGTCGATCGTGGTAGCCCCTCGTCCGCACGCCTCTCGCGCTGCCCGCACGCACATCGGTCTGCTGGCTGCCGGTATTTCCGTGATGTTCGGGGTTCGCTACTGGCTGGGTCGCTACGCCTTGATGACCGACACGAATGGTCTGATCGACGGTGCGACGTACTCACAGGCGAACGCGACGCTGCCGGCCCACACGATCCTCGCGGTGATCTCCCTGTTGGTAGCCGTTCTCTTCGTGGTCGCGGCTTTCCGGGGCACGTGGCGCCTGCCGGTCATCGGTGTCGTCGTGACCGTCGTTTCAGCCATCGTGATCGGTGGGGTCTATCCGAGCCTGATCCAGCAGTTCCGCGTCAAGCCGAACGAGGGCGCCCTCGAGTCGACCTACATTCAGCGCAACATCGATGCGACCCGGCAGGCGTTCGGGCTCGAGGACGTCGACTACCAGACCTATGACGCCCAGACCGACACCCAGCCCGGACAACTGCGAGAGGACTCGGAGTCCACCTCCCAGATCCGTCTGCTCGACCCCTTGGTCGTCTCGAAGACCGCTCAACAGCTTCAGCAGTCCCGCCCGTACTACAGCTTCAGCTCCGAGATGGCCGTCGATCGCTACACGCTCGACAACGAGCGCCGCGACACGGTCATCGCGACCCGTGAACTCAATCTGTCCGGCCTCTCCAGCGAGCAGCAGACCTGGGTCAACCGCCACACCGTCTACACCCACGGGTTCGGTGTGGTCGCTGCCTATGGCAACACCATCACATCGGACGGCTTGCCGAGCTATTGGGAGCAGTCGATCCCGTCCCAGGGCAAGATGGGTTCTTACGAGCCTCGGATCTATTTCTCTCCCTCGATGACGGACTACTCGATCGTGGGCAAGACCGAAGACGTTGCCGATCAGGAACTGGACTACCCGGATGACAACGCAGCTGGCGGACAGGTATTGACGACTTTCACCGGCGAGGGCGGGCCGAGTGTCGGCAACCTGTGGAACAAGTTGCTGTACTCGATCAAATTCGGCTCCTCGGACATCTTCTTCTCGTCGCGGACGAATTCGGCTTCGCAGATCCTCTACGACCGTGATCCCCTTGAGCGCGTCGCCAAGGTCGCGCCTTATCTGACTCTGGAGCAGAAGGCCTATCCGGCGGTGGTCGACACGGATGGCGATCCTTCGACACCGAAGAGAACGGTATGGATCGTCGACGGCTACACGACGACGAACTCTTATCCGTATTCGGAGCACCAGTCGCTCGACCAGACGACCGTCGATTCGAGGTCGACCCAGCCCGGGCAGTATCTCCAGGACGACACCGTCAACTACATGCGCAACTCCGTCAAGGCCGTGGTTGACGCCTACGATGGGTCGGTCAAGCTCTACCAGTGGGATCAGGACGATCCGGTGCTCCAGACCTGGATGAAGGTCTATCCGGGCACGGTCGAGCCCTTGTCGAACATCTCCGGGGATCTGATGAGCCACTTGCGTTACCCGGAGGATCTCTTCAAGGTTCAGCGCAATCTGTTGGCCTCTTACCACGTCACCGAGGCGTCTCAGTACTACACCGGCGGGGACCGCTGGCGTCTGGCTCAGGACACGTCGACCGCCAGCGAGGTCAACAGCGACGATTCGCAGTCGGGTTCGTCCTCGTCGTCGTCCTCGAAGGTCACGTCACAGCCTCCCTACTACCTGACGATGCAGATGCCGGGGCAGGACTCCGCCGAGTTCTCCCTGACGTCGGTCTTCGTCCCGGGTGGTGAGTCCAAACGTGAAGCAATGGCCGGGTTCCTCGCGGTTGATTCAGAGACGGGAGACCAGGCAGGCCAGGTTCGTGAGGGCTACGGGAAGCTCAGGCTCATTGCCTTGCCATCCTCGACGACAGTGCCCGGACCTGGTCAGGTCCAGAACCTGTTGAACTCGAACGAGACGATTGCCACGCAGCTCAACCTGCTTGACCAACAGGGGTCGAAGGTCATTCGAGGCAATCTGCTGACGCTTCCGGTCGGAGGGGGATTGCTGTACGTTCAGCCGGTCTATGTCCAGGGCAGTGGGACTGCGTCCTATCCAGTGCTGAGATCTGTGCTGACGGCATTCGGGTCGCAGATCGGTTTTGCTCCGACACTGCAGGACTCCCTCAAGCAGACCTTCGGCGGCGATTCCGCGGCCGAGGTCGCGGGTGAGGACTCATCAGGTGGCGGTACAGACTCTGGATCGAGTGGGGGAGGCACTGATTCCGCCTCGGATGCCCAATCGCGTCTCAACCAGGCGTTGGCCGACGCGTCCACTGCGTTGACGGCGTCCAACGACGCGATGAAGGCCGGTGACTGGACGGCCTATGGAGATGCGCAGAAGAAGCTTGATGAGGCCTTGGCTTCGGCCTTGTCTGCTCAGGACGAGCTCGGGCAGTCCACCTCGGGCGCGACGAGCGGAACGGATTCGCAATCCGGTGACGCATCGGCAGACTCCTCCCAGTCGGGTGGGTGAGTTGAGGTCGCGTGGACTGAGTCGGTGTGGCTGGTTCGTCGGATGACCGGATGAGCCAGCCTGCGGTCCCGGACGGAGGACCTGTCAGTCTCGAGGCAGCGGTCGACCTCTTTCTTTTCGACTCCAGCTGCGCAAGACTGGATGCTCCGGATCCGACGACGGGCCTCATCCAGTGATCGTGTCGGCGTCGTTCATCGAGAAGTGAGGGTTGCCGTGAGCCTTTCCAAGGGATACTCCGCACATCGCACCTCATCGTTCGCGAACACGCTGGTGAAAACCGTTGCAGCTGTTGCCGCCACCGCTTCGGTTGGGAAATTCGCCACCGATCCGAAGAGTGCTTGGTACCGGCAGTTGAACAAACCGGTGTGGCAGCCACCGGCTGCGGCCTTCCCGATCGTGTGGAGCAGCCTGTATGCGGGGCTCGCCGTCACTTCTGCGGCGGTGCTGCACCGTCTGCATCAGCGAGAGGCGTGTGACCCGTCATCGACTGAGTCGTCGGCTTACCGCAAGGCGTTGGCAGTGAACCTGGTGCTCAACGGCGCGTGGAGCGTCATCTTCTGGCGTGGGCGCCATCTCACCGCCGCCACTGCAGAGTCCGCAGCGTTGGCGGTGAGCACCGCGGATCTGGTGCGGCGATCCGCGTCGGCACAACCGACGCTTGGATTCACACTTCTGCCGTATGTTGCTTGGGCGGGGTACGCAACCGTACTTGCGGGTGCGCTCGCGTCGAAAAACCGCTGACATCGGGGATCACGTCCGCTGGATCGTGCTTGGAGACTGCCGCAGTAACGCGAACCGTCCCAGGCCTGTTGTGCCATCTTCTCTGGTGGAGGGATGGCATCGCGGCGTTCGCTGTACAGACCCGGGCCGAGTCACCGTTGTGAGCGGAGTCTGATGGCGGGTGGGGCTCTGTCGGTACGGGCCAGCCATACCGTCGTTGGATGTGGCCCAAGAAAAAGGGCTCCTGACCGCCATCATGGCTGGCCAGGAGCCCTTCCTGTGGTAGCGGGGGCAGGATTTGAACCTGCGACCTCCGGGTTATGAGCCCGGCGAGCTACCGAACTGCTCCACCCCGCGTCGACAAAGGAAATATTACCCGCTGTGGCTGATCCTCTCAACGGGACGGTCGGTGACATGAATCATGCCGGGGAGACCAAGGGCACCCGCGCGCCACACGGTCCGTCCCGACCTTGATCCCCATCATCCGCTGGTCGGCGATGAGCGGCGCCGCGAGGGGGCCATGGTGCTCGGAACGACTGTGGCCCGTGGGGCGACGCACTCGTGAAGAGACGCGGAGAGTCGCGAGCAGCCTCATTTCTCGAGCAGTTCTGCCCGAGAGGGCTCGGAGCACCCGGTCCGCGACGGGTGACGTGTCGGCTGGTTCGATGCCGCCGGTCAGGATGAGGTGCAGTGCCTCATAGGAGAGATGTCGAACCCCGACCGGATAGCGCTCGGACTTGCCGCTGTCCACCTCGGTCCCGTTGTCGGTGATCGCCAGGATCATCGGGCCAGTACCTGCGACCACCACGACGACACGACTGAGGTTTCCTTCCACTGTTGGACGGGCAGGTGTTTCGAGCGTGTGGATCGTCGCTGTTGCCTCAAAGCTCCTCCACAGCAGACGTTCGGGATCTTCACCGGTAGCACTGCTGTGCTGGATCCATCAGACACGAGGAGAACGACATGTTCACGGATGGAACGACACACGCTGGGTCCAGCGCAGGTTCTGGCGCGGGCACCGGCGACAGGCAGACGGACAATCGGGCCAATGCTCGCGCCCGTCGGCGTTGGCCACTGGCGCTCGCGGCAGTAAGCATGACGCTGGTCATGGGACTGACACTCGGCGCGTCCCTGGTTGTGGGATCGGCACTCGAGGCCGACGCGATGACGGGGACATCCGCCGCGCAGACGACGACCAGCACCTCATCCGAGGGCAGTCGGGGATCCACATCGTCGGGGTATGGATCGGGATATGGATCGTCCCTGGGAGGACCGACGGGGTCGACCGGCTCGACACCCTCGGGAACAGGGGCCACATCCAGCCAGAGCGAGGCGACGGCGGCGAGTTCCAGCGAGGCGACGGGAGTCGTCCTCATCAACACCGACCTCAAGTACGACGACGCGAGCGCGGCCGGCACCGGCATGGTGCTGACCAGTGGCGGTCTGGTCATGACGAACAACCATGTCGTCGAGGGCGCGACGACGGTCACGGTCACGGATCCCTCCACGAGTGCGACCTACACGGCGACCGTGGTCGGCACGGATTCCGAGGACGACGTCGCGCTTCTGCAGCTCGCCGATGCCTCCGGCCTCACGACGATCACGGTTGACGACGATACGGAATCGGTCGGTCAGGATGTCACCGCCGTGGGCAACGCCGAAGGTGGCGGGGAACTGATGGCAGCCGATGGCTCGATCACTCAGCTCGATGCGACGGTCACCACGCAGTCGGAGAGCACCACGGCCTCGGAGACCTTGGACGGCATGATCGAGATCTCCGCGGACGTGGTCTCCGGGGACTCGGGTGGTGCATTGCTCGATGACGAGGGCGAGGTCATCGGCATGACGACAGCCGCCTCCAGCGGGACATCAGTCGTCACGGGCTACGCGATTCCGATCGAGGATGCGATGACGATCGTGGACCAGATCCGCTCCGGTGACGAGTCCGGCGGGGTGGAACTCGGCTACCCGGCTTTCCTGGGCGTTGCGGTCAGCAGCTCCGACACGGCTACCGGGACCAACGGGAAGGGGTCCTTGGGCAGCGGGTCGTCCAGTAGCGGGTCGTCCAGTCAAGGAAACCTGGGTGGATCGATGGGTCCCGGCACGACACGCCAGAGCAACGGCGCGGCGAGCCCGGGCTGGCAGACGCAGAGCGAGGGCACGACCTCGTCGACGACAACGGGCGCGAGCGTCCAGGAAGTCTTCGAGGACACACCTGCTGCCGACGCGGGTCTCGAGGCCGGTGACACGATCACGGCGATCGACGGGAGTGTCATCGCGGACTCGGACGCTCTGTCCACCGCTCTGTCGAGCCATGAGCCCGGGGACTCGGTGAGCGTCACCTGGACCGACACTGCAGGAACCAGCCACACGGCGACGGTCACGTCGATCGACGGACCGGCGGCCTGAGCGACGGGCGGTGGCGGGGCGACGGGCCCCAGCGCGAGGTGTCCGTTCCCTCATTCGGGAATCTCGGAATCCGACGGGCGGACCGAGGCGTTGGCGCACGGATCGGCGCCTGCCCAGCCGAAGTGAATGTGGCTCGGTGACAGATCATTGTGGTGTGCAGCCGCCAAAGCCTGTCGCTTCCAAGACCTCCGTTCGTTTCCATTCCGATTACGACGGCGGATGGCAGAGCGCCCGGGGAGACGAGCGACGGCGGTACTGCGGGATTTCGCGGGCCTCGTGACTCGCGATGGCTCCGTTGCTGATCTGGGATAGACGCGCGACCAAGCTGGGTCATACTGCGAGCACGACGAAGTCTCAGGCGGCTCCCTTCCGTCCTTCGTCGTCTTGACAGACTCGCAGGATCCTGGCGAGGGAGCTTTCCGGGGTCGCGTAGCCTGACCGCGGGTGGCGAGCAGCAGGTGTTTCGCTGGTCGATCCGCTCTGCACCCTGTCCGGTAGCGGCCACTGCGTAGCGGACTGCGGTCCCGGCGTTCCATCGCACGTAGGGGTGCTCGAGAAAGCGGTAAGGCTTCGGTGCCCCTCGTCGTGATCTTGACGACCGAGGTGACCAATGCCGGGGAGCTGCCACCCGGAGTGGGACACGCGTTGCTGAGAAGAATCGCACTGGGCCAAGGTCGCAGATATAGCCCATAACTGTGCTGGTCCACTGCGCGCATGACGGGCGTCGACAGGAATGCGCTGGAGGGACTCGCGGCGTGGCGTGCCAACGTGCACACGATGCAGGCGGCCACGCCGCCGACGATGGGCAGGCCGGTGCGAGCAGTGTGACCGTTGGCCGGCGGGCTCCATCAGGTGCCGAGTTTCAACAGTGACCAGAACTCGGGCAGCGCGACGATTCGCGTCTCGGGGACCAAGGGCCTGTGATGAACGATTCGGATCGTCGTAACATTATGTGTCTTACAGGTGTCAGATTTTTGACGTGGGTCCGCGCGACGATGCGACGGCGTCCAAGGAAACAAAAGACAGACAGAAGGAGGGGTCTTGTCCAACATCGACATGCAAATTGACGGGCTAGGTGTCCATCGCAGAGTCTGTGCCGCGCGATTCGGGAGCTGCAATGGCTCGAGTCTTTTGCGTCATCGGCGAGAGGTCGTTCGATGAAGATCTCCATCGCATTCAAGTGGGCACGTGACCCGAAGGATGCTCGAATCTCAAGCAGTGGAAATGTTGACGTGTCGGCGGCGCGTTTGAAGTCGAGCGACGACGATGCTGCCGCCGCGCGGGTCGCCGGAGTGCTTGCCGGCGACGGTGAGGTCGTCGGTATCACTCTGGGGTCGGGTGACCTGGCATGGGCGGCTGCACGGGGCGCAGCCCAGACCGTGGTTGTCACTGACGCCGACGCCAACCTGGACGCCGCCGCCACCGCGGCAGTGCTCGCCGCCGGAGTCAATCACGTCGGCGGAGTGGATGTCGTCGTGGTGGGCGACGGCGCATGGGACCTGGCAGTCCCGGTATGCATCGGTTCCGCGCTGGGCATCCCGACGGTCGCTGGAGTCGTCGCAGCCGAGCAGAACGGCGATCGGCTCACTGTTATCCAGCGTGCCGAATCTGGCACCATCACCCTCGACGTGCCCACCCCCTGCGTGCTGGCGGTGGTGGCTCAGCGCGCCGAGGCCGCACCGGGAATGCGGGATGTCCTGGCGGCTCGCAAGAAGCCCGTCGAAAAGGTGACAACGGCCGACCTCGGCGTTGACGCAGGCGCAGCGCGCGTGTCCGTGCGAGGAATTGCGAAGCCAGAGGGCGGAGCGGTGCGCATGATCGATGGAGCTGATGCGTCTGCCGCGGCGACGCAGCTCGTCGCCGCGCTGCGGGGGGAGGGAGTGTTGTGACTGTGGAGGCATGGATTGTCGGCGCGCGCGGAGAGGCCGTCGCCGGGGCGGTGGCTGCGGTCTCGGAGCTGGGCGGGCGTGTCATTGCGGTGATCGTTGGATCGCGCGAGAGCGCGGATGCGGCAGCCGTGTCGGGAGCCAGCGAGGTGCGCTGGTTCGAGACGGCGCCGGACGTGGCGCCGGAGGCGTTCGCCGGGGTGTTCGGGGATGCTGTCGCATCCGGTCAGCCGCGAGTGTTGCTGTGCGTGGATGACGCCTCGTCGCGGGTCCTGCTGGCCAGCGGCGCCGCCCGCATGGCTGCGGTAGTGCTCGGCTCAGCCGGCAAGTTCTCGCTCGACGGCAGCGACATCGTGGTGAGCCGGGCGGTGTACGAGGGCGCCCTCGTCGAGACCCTGGTGGTCACGGGCCCAGTTGCCGCCGTGTACAGCGGCGCTCTGGAGAGCCCGTTGGAGGGCGCCGCGGCGGCGCCCGTGATCCGCCAGGGCGCCGGTGAACTGGCGGATATTCACGTGACTGGACGCGAGGAGACGCTGGGTGGAGCTGAAGGGTTGGCCCACGCGGACCGAGTGGTGGGCGCCGGCCTGGGAGTGCGCTCCAAGGACGACCTCTCCCTCGTAGACGCACTGGCAACCCAATTACATGCCGAAATCGGCTGTTCGCTGCCTCTGTGCGACGACATGCGCTGGTACGACCACTCGTACGTGGTGGGAACGTCAGCGAATCTGATCGCCCCCGATCTCTACATTGCCCTTGGCATTTCCGGCCAGCCGCAACACATGGCCGGAGTGCGCAACGCGAAGGTGGTCGTCGCCATCAACGACGACCCGGATGCGCCGATCTTCCGCAGGTGCGACTACGGCATCGTCGGTGACTTGTATGCAATCGTTCCCGCACTGACTCAGGCTTTGAAGGAGGCGTGAGTCAGGGCGGGCATCGCGAACCCGGATCTAACCGAGTCCAAACGGAAGTTCCAAACGTCTGACCGATCCCAATGGAGGGGTAGAAATGTCTGAAGCATTGTCATTTGACGCAGAGTACGACGTGGTGGTCATCGGGAGCGGCGGTTCCGGCAAGTCGGCCGCATTGACCGCGGCGCAGGGCGGCCTGAACGTCGCTCTCCTCGAGAAGATGCCGCAGACCGGCGGCACCTCGATCTACGCAGAAGGCACGGCGGCCTTCGAGTCCAGCGAGCAAAAGGCCCGCGGAGTTCCCGACAAGGAAGGGAAGAAGTTCCCCACCAAGGAGGAGGGCTACCGCCGCTACGTGGACTACAGCCATCACCGGGCCAATCCCGACGTCATCCACGCGCTCGTGGACAACAGCGCCGAGACCATTGACATCTACAAATCGCTCGGTATCAACTACAGCGAAGTCACCATCTATGCCTACGACCAGCCGAACGAGCTCTACACGTTCCACCGGCCTGAGGGCCTGGGCGCGCACTGCCAGGAAGTTCTGCTCCAGGCGGTTGAGGACGCCGGGGTTGACATCTTCACCTCGACGCGGGCCCAACACCTGATCCTCAGCGACGGCGCCGTGAGGGGTGTCGTCGCCACGGATTCTTCGGACAAGACCATCCGGTTGGGGGCGAGGGCGGTCGTGCTCGCCTCTGGAGGATTCGGCAACAACCCTGACCTGGTTGAGAAGTACTCCTGGTTCTCCCGCACGGCTCACGACATGTATCAGTGCGTGCCAACTCAGAACACCGGTGACGGGCTGGCGATGGCGCTGGAGGCCGGTGCAGACACCGAGAGTCTGGGCGCCCTGATGATCGCCTGCTGCGCCCGCGGCAAGACGCTCACCTCACACAGCAGCGGCGCTGGCTCGCAGCCAGTGCTGTGGGTGAACAAGACCGGCAAGCGGTTCGCCAGCGAAGAGGTCGCCCTCAGCTTCGCTGACGCGGGCAACGTCATGGCCGAACAGCCCGAAGGCGCTGTCTACGCCATCATCGACGTGGACACCGTGACCCACCTCATCGAGAATGGCTCAGACATCGGTCTGGGTGACTTCATCCCCTACCACGAGAAGCTGGTCCGCCTCCAGACGGAGCTCGACCAGGACGTCGCCGACGGCATTGCTTGGACGGGCGGTACCCCCGAGGAGTTGGCCGAAGCGATCGGACTCGATCCGCAGGTGCTGCGTCAGACCATCGACGAGTACAACGATGCCTGCGATCAGGGGGAGGACCCGGTGTTCTTCAAGCCCTCGCGGTTCCTGCGTCCGGTGCGCAAGGCGCCGCTCTACGCGATCAACATGGCGCCCAGTGTCCTGGTGTCCTGTGGTGGAATTCGGGTCAACGGCGACATGCAGGTCACCGACAGGGACTACACACCGATCCCCGGTCTGTACGCCGTGGGCATGGAGGCGAGCGGGCTGTATGGCGACACCTACAACCTGGACGTGCCGGGAACTGCGAACAGTTTCGCGCACGCATCGGGGCGGGTGGCCGCACGTCACATCCTCGATTCGGTGAAGGCCGATCAGGCGACGCCTGTGGCGGCGCACTGATCGGGCATCGGGGAGGAAACACACCGGGGTAAGAGAGGACGTGACTGAGATGGCATCACAAGAGACGGATCGCGTGGACTTCGACGTGATTGTCGTCGGGGCGGGAGTCGCAGGCTCAACCTGCGCCTACCAGCTGGCGATCCAGGGACGGTCGGTTCTGCTCGTTGAGCGCGGAAGCGCGGCAGGAACCAAGAACCTTTCGGGCGGCGTCCTCTATTGCCGCGTGATGGAACAGGTTTTCCCTGGATTTGTCTCCCGCGCGCCGGTGGAACGGGTGGTGACACGCAATTGCATCACATTCCTCTCTCCGACGTCCTCGGTCGGCATTGACTATTGGGACCAGCGCTTGGGCGAACCGGAGAACGCAGTCACCGTCCTCCGGTCCCGCCTGGACGCATGGCTTTGCGAACAATGCGAGGACGCGGGCGTCATGGTGATGCCAGGCGTGAAGGTCGACCACCTGATCGTCGAGGGCGGCCGGGTGGTCGGCATCCGCGCGGGGGAGGATGAGCTGCGGGCGCGCATCGTCGTTCTCGCCGATGGCGTGAACTCGTTCCTGGCCCGCGATGCCGGGATTCGTGAGCGCGAGCCCATGAATCATCTGGCGGTGGGCGTCAAGTCCGTGATCGCCTTGCCGCAAGAGGTGATTGAGCAACGCTTCAATCTGACCGGCGACGAGGGCGTGGCCTACGCACTGGTCGGCGACTGCACCCAGTCGATCGCTGGCGGTGGCTTCCTCTACACCAACCGTGAGTCGGTGTCGATCGGCGTTGTGCTGCGGCTCGATTCGCTGGCGGATTCGGGCCTGAGCTCCTCCGACGTGCACGACCACTTTCTCGAGCACCCCTCGATCGCCCCATTGCTGGCCGGCGGGGAGCTGGCTGAGTATGGCTGTCACCTCACCATCGAGGCCGGGCCGGCGATGGCGGCCCACGACATCGCCGGCCCCGGGCTCCTCATCGTCGGAGACGCGGCTGGGTTCACTCTCAACACGGGTCTGACGATTCGTGGCATGGACCTCGCCGCGGGCAGCGCGATCGCCGCTGCGAGTGCCGCGGGGCGCGCCCTGGACAGTGGTGAGGTCGGCCAGCCCATGGTGAGCGCATACCAGGCGGAATTGAAGAGATCCTTCGTCGGGGCCGACATGTGCACGTACGCCAAGGCGCCGGCATTCCTCGAACGCCAGGCAATGTATGGGGACGTCGGCGACCTGCTGGGCGACGTCATGCATTCCCTGTTCAACCTGGATACCTCGCCGCGTGAGCACATCGTCACGAGCGCACGGAAAGCACTCAAGAACTCGCCGCTGACGGTGCCAGGACTGGGCGGTATCGGCCTGGCCGCGGTACGAGCACTCTAGGAGGACAGATGGAAAGCGTAACGGAACGTCTCGCGCACGACAGATTTGAGCCCGACGCCGAACAGTCGCACATCGAGGTGAACCAGGAGGCCGCCGCCCGATTGTGCGTGGGGCCGCTGCTGGAACGCATCTGCCCGGCGCACGTGTACTCCGTGAGGGCAGACGGCACGATCGGAGTCATCTACGAGGCATGCCTTGAGTGTGGGACTTGCCTCGCGATGGCCCCACCCGGGACGTTGAGCTGGCACTACCCGCGCGGGGGAACAGGCGTGGAATTCCGCGAGGGATGAACGGGCGAAGTCAGACGTCGTGGCGATGAACGGCGTTCCCCGCACGGGTTCGGGGGCTCGACAAACGGATTGCGTAGACAAAAAGGCTGATAAAGGGTCTCGCAACTAAGAGTCCTATTCTTGGCTCAGTGTTCTGAGAAGTGAATCGATACTTTTTCTGGGGCAATCATCATGCGATTGATAGTCATCATGTGAAAAAGAATCAATGCCGCTGCGAAATATCGCTGGGTTCAACGACGAGCAGTTCGGTGAGTTGCGTGTGCGGGGAAGGCATATTCGAATCGAGTTCTGCCAAGAAAGGCCGGACCAAGAGCTTTCTTTCTCTCTATGAGAGATGGCAGTGACACTCATCTCGCTGCGCTGCAACGTGGCCGAAGATCTGGTCACGGAGATCTTTGAGGTCACGCAGTCTGCACTGTCGAACATCAAGGATCGGATCCAACTTGTCCTCGACGGGGCAAGCACCTTCGGCGACGTTCTCGTCGACCGCGACGGTGCACTCCTGACAGCCTCAACCCCCACGGCCGGCCGCCATCACAACATCAAGGCCCCTGAACTATGTGGGTGGAAAGACGTCCTGGCAGACGCCCAGTGGCTCGCCGACGCAGGCCGCAGGGCATGAACGTCCTGAACTCTGCCAAGAAGAAGATCGAATACGACAGAACTAAGGACGACAAAACCCATCAGAAACGACTACCGGCAATCATCCACCTCACAACACGACTCGAACCTCACCGACTCCGCTCGAAACAGGTCTCTCAGTCTGGAAGAGTCGGATTTCAGTGATAAGGCCGTTCTCATCGCGAGGGCGGCTGTCAGAATGGGCGGCGCCACCGCCGTGGTGTTCGCTGAGCGTGGCGCCAAGGCGGTAGCTCGCGATATCGAGACCCGCGCGCGACCCCGCTAAAGTCACCACCGATACGTGTGGATGCCTGGACGTCGCGTCTACCAACGCCAGCTTTCTCCCGCCGAAGGCAGCGTCGGCCGAGGCGGTTCGATCATCACTATCGCTTCGGTCGCAGGCCAAGCGCCGATCTCAGCGTGGCCTTGTGTTCAGTGCCCAGGCCTGGCCTGATCGGACTGACAAAAGCCGAGGCGCTTGACTAAGGAGCGGCGAGGGTTCACGTCGACTCCGTTGCCTCCGGCATGGTTGACACGTGCATGACGCAGGCGCGGCCGAACGACTCCGTGATTTGGGAGCAATTCGTGCCGAGCAACGTGCTGCATCGCTCTGCTCTGCCGACGGAGATCGCGGGAACCGGCCTCTGTTCATTCATTCATTTCATTGCTCTGCCACCATGGGGCGGTGCTGGCGAGAATGATTGCCGTGCAGTGCTCGAGGTCGTCGATGAGGTCACTGCCGACTAGGTATTCCAGGATGCCGACGACGCCGTTGGACTGGAAATGGATGAGGGCGGCGACCTCGTCGGCGTTTGGGCGCTTTCCCTCGATGTCGGGCAGCTTCCCAGGCAAAGCGCGGGCACGCGCAAACAGCACCTCCTCGAGGCGGCGTAGCAGTGCCTCGCGGAGCTCCGCGGGCAGGCCGGGCGTGAGCGCGTTGCGGTAGATGCGGCGGTTGCGTTGTACGTGCTGGAGGAGTACAAGCGTGGCGGGCCGCAACGTCCACAGACCGCTGTCGTGAGAGCTCGCGATGGGCGTCACCAGGGTGGTGTCGTGATCGTCGTACAGGTAGGCGGTGAGCAGGGCCACCGCGCTAGGCGCAAAGCGATAGAACGAATCCCTGGTGATTCCGGCTCGCCGACAGACCTCCGAGACGGTGACGTTGGTGATGGGCTTCTCCGCCGCGATCTCGGCGACAGCGCGGCGAAGCGCGGCCTCGGCCCGTGTCATGGCGCGGTGGCTTTCCGAATCGAGGACAGGACGGGGTCGGGTTTGGTTGATGGCACGTCACAACCCTAGATGATCGATTTCAAGGGGTTCAGCGCTCGCTCGCATCAAGATCTCATTGTCTTGACGAAGCCTGCGATTCTCCGCATTCCCCTGGTTTGTTGTGCCTTCTCGAGTGCCAGCGTCAATCTCGGCTTGGTTCACTTCGCGGTGCAGGACCTCATCCCTCACGCGCTCCTGGCAGACCACTGCTCTGATCGCGGCCGTCGTTGACTGGTACTCACCACGGTGTTCATCGATCGCGGTCAGGCTCTGGTGAAGGTCGAGGTCGGGCTTGAGGGGGCGAAACAACCGTGTCCACCGACGATCATGGGAGGGGATTCCCCAAGCTGATACTGCGGGATGGACCGCAGCGTTTCCACCCGGGTGGACGCAGCCTGGGCACCGGACCTGGGCTCGTCATAGCGGAACGGGGTCTGGTGTGTCTGGGAGAAACTCTGGCCCTGTGCAGCGCGGCGTAGACGTCGTGGCCGCCGTGCGTTTCTCGAAGCCGTCAGGTAAGACTCGTGACTCGTCAAGTTGTCAAGAGTGATGCACGTCGTCCATCGCGGGGCGAATACTTCTTGCCACTATGGTTTACCTTCCCTAAAGTAGCTGAGGTAAGGCTTACCTATAGCGTGTCAGATCCTGTCAACACAACGACGATCCACTCGACGGGGCCGCTCCGTCGACGTGGGCAGAGATCAGTGAGGAGATCCCGTGCAACGAGACACGAGTGGAGACCCGAGGCGCAGAGCCTTGAGGTCTCATGGCAGAGTGCGAGGGCGGACCTGGGTGGCCGGTGCGGCGGTGGCAGCGATGGCCCTCACCGGCATCATCGCGCCGCAGGCTTTCGCTGCCGACGGCGACTACACCACGAATGACGCCATGTTCCAGTGGGGCCTAAATGCTGAGTCCGGGGGCGGTGCCTACTACGGTGGCTGCAACTTCCTCTCCGCAGGCGAGGCCGGGAACACGCAGGCCGCCCGCTTGTGGCAAGAAGCGGACGGGTTCTTCAAGGCCGAGGACGGCAACGTCACCGTGCTCAAGCCCGACGCGGACGGGAATCTGGTCGAGCCGACATGGTCAACGAAGTGCCAGAACAAGTTGGGGACGAACATCAACGGGCGGACCTCTGGCTTGACGTTCACGCCCACGGGCGGCGTTGAGCAGCCGACCTACTCGGACACCGTGGTGCAGATCGCGAAGGGAACCGGCACACTGGATCCGTCCTCGAATTCGGCCCACATCCAGTGGACGGGGTCATTCACGACTGCCTATTACGGTGGGATGACGTATTGGAGCATCACGGATCCCGTCCTCGATGTGAAGGACGGCATAGGCACGATCACCGGCACTGCCTCCGGCTACGGCACGGACATGGATGATACGAGCATCTGGACGGCGCTTGATCCGACAACGATCCATGTGGCTGATCTTTCCGACGTGACGGTGACCGATTCGGGGATCACGGTGACGCCAGACTTCCTGGGTGTTGCAGTCTCGGATGAGATCAGTGGGCGCAATCCGCAGGCGGAGGAGACCGACACAAACGCGTCCTGGTGGGGTGCGTTCCCGGATTCGTGGTTGCAGTTCGCGGTCCTGACGGGCCAGTCCTCGTACTGGTACACATCGGACGGCGGCGCCACGACGATCCAGCCGCGCAAGCCAGCCTCGCCCGTCACCATCACCTACACCGCGACGAAGCCGGCGAGCGTGCCGGAGACCCCCGACGCGGCCGCGCTGACGGTGGCATCGTCGAGTTCTGTTGATGTGTCGTGGAAGGCTCCCTCGGACGGCGGCTCGGCGATCACCGGCTACACGGTCGTGCTGACTCCCTCGAGCGGTGCGGCCATCACGAAGCAGGTGGATGCCGATGCGACCAGGGCGACGTTCGATGGCCTGAAGCCGGGAGTGTCCTACACGGCGACGGTCAGCGCGACGAACTCGGTGGGGAACTCGACGGTCTCCACGGCCTCGACGGCCGTGACGCCGAACCCGAGCCCGGGTGAGCTGTCGCTCTCGGTGACGCCGTCCTCGAGCATCGATCCCTCGACGGAGACGACGCTGACGGTCACGGGCTCCGGCTACACCGGTGGGGCCGCAGCCAATGGCGTCTACTTGGTCGTCGCCGACTCTTCGAAGTGGACTGCCGGTTCCCCTGTCAGTGGAAGCGATCAGTTCGTCGCTTCCGCATGGATCAAGCCGACTGCCATCACGGAGGGTTCCTTCACCGGGACGATCACGGTCCCTGCCGACACGCTGGATTCTTCGACGAGCTATGTCGTCGGGACAATGGCGGCCCACGAGCTCTCCCTGACGGATCGTCGGCTCGACAAGGACGTGGCGATCAGCATCGGAAGCTCGGCGAGCGTGCCGGACGCTCCGGCGGCTCCATCGGCGACGGTGGCGTCCACGAGTTCGGTCGACGTGTCGTGGAAGGCTCCCTCGGACGGCGGCTCGGCGATCACCGGCTACACGGTCGTGCTGAGCTCCACAGAGGGTGACGCCATCTCACAGAAGATCGGCGCCGATGCGACGTCGGCGAGGTTCGCAGACCTGAAGCCGGGAGTGTCCTACACGGCGACGCTCACTGCGAGCAATGCCATCGGGAACTCGACGGCCTCCACGGCCTCGACGGCCGTGACGCCGAACCCGGATCCGGGCACGCTCTCGCTCTCGGTCACTCCGTCCGCGGACATCGATCCCTCCACGGAGACGACGTTCACCGTCACGGGCTCCGGCTACACCGGTGGGGCGGCTGAGTACGGGGTTTACCTCGTCGTTGCCGACTCCTCGAAGTGGGCCCCCGGGCAGGCTCCGAGCGGGCGGGAGGCATTCGTGACCTCGGTGGCTGTTGCGGCCTCGGACATCACGAATGGCTCGTTCACCGGGACAATCACGGTCTCAGCCGACACGCTGGATTCTTCGACGAGCTATGTCGTCGGGACGATGGCGGCCCGCCAGCTGTCGATGACCGACCGCCGGCTTGACAAGGCTGTGGCTGTTTCCCTCGATGGGTCGACGATCCCCGGTGTCCCCGCGAGCATCACGGCGTCGGCTGCGGACACGTCTGTGTCGGTCTCGTGGAAGGCGCCCTCGAACAATGGTGGATCTGAGATCACCGGCTACACCGTGGCGCTGCTGGGTGATGGCAAGACTGTTGACAGCAAGGAGGTGGCCGCCGGTACGACCTCGGCGACGTTCTCCGGCGTCGAGGTCGGAACCTACACGGTCTCCGTCGTTGCGGTCAACGCGAAGGGCTCGTCGGCTCCTGTGGCGTCCGAGCCCGTCACCGTTGAGGCCGCGAAGCCGGTGACGGCACCGGGAGCTCCGACCGACGTGACGCTCGCGTCCAACGGTGTGGCCGGCGAGTTGGTCGGAAGCTGGGAGGCCCCGACCAACGACGGTGGTTCAGCGATCACCGTTTACACGCTGACGCTGGCGGTTGCCGACGCGAAGCCCGGGTCCTCCGCGGATGTCGCGGAGGACCCGATCGCGCAGATAGTTGAGTCGGGGGACACGTCGTACACCTTTACGGGTCTGGACTCCACGCAGTCCTACACGCTGTCCGTCGCCGCCACGAACGAGGTCGGGGACTCCAAGGCGACGACCTCGGAGGCAGCCACGCCTGCGGTAGTGCCTGATCCGGATCCCAGCCCGAGTTCTAGCCCGACGAACCCTTCGCCGAGCTCGAGCACGTCGGTCACTCCGACGCCCGCGACCTCGGCCGCCTCGCCGAGTGCCTCGACTCCGAACAAGGATCTGGCGAAGACCGGGTCCATGACGATCCCGGTGCTCGGCGGGGCGGTGCTCCTGCTCCTCGTCGGTGCCTCCTGCCTGGCTCTGCGTGGACGTCGTCAGCATGAGTCGGACTGACGTGATCTCCACACGGTGACTGACCGGTTCCCGGGAGGGCTATGAGCTCCCGGGAACCGGCGGTCCCGCTTTCCGCGGCGTTCGTGCGCCGCCATGCCGTACTCGAATGGAGTTCCCGACACCATGATCCACGTTCGTCGCCCATCCAGGCGTGCCAGTGGTTGCGCGATGGCCGCTCTGGTTGTCGCCAGCCTTGCGGCCACGGGTTGCGCGAACATCGGGACGATCAGCGAGTCGGGACTGGATGCGTGCGACATGCCCGAGGCCTCGACCGACCCGAATCCGCCCCAGCTGCCCGACAAGACGTCCGCAGAGCTTCCCGATCCGCGTGCCATGACCGGCCCGACGACGGCCTACACGCACACCGACCAGATCGTCCCGATTAGCAACATCCCCACGGAATATCAGACGCTGCCATCGATTGTGACCAGTTCGGACGGCCCGGAGCAGACGGTTACTGATACGACGCGCATCCTCGCCCTCAACCAGAACGGTGGGCTTGCGGCGGCGGTCTACGCCCTCGGATTCGGATGCAATCTGGTCGGTCGCGATATCGCGACCGGATTCTCTGGTTTGTCAAGCCTGCCCCTGGTGGTCCAGAACGGGACCGAACTCAATGCCGAGGCGATCCTCGCCCTGCAACCGACGGTTGTCATCACGGACACATCGATCGGTCCTTACGATGTCCAGTTGCAGTTGCGCGAGGCAGGCATCCCCGTGATTTTCGTGCCGATTGTCTATACGAATGGGATCCAGGGCGTGGGCTCCCAGATCCAACAGGTCGCCGATGCGTTGGGAGTGTCCGAGCTGGGGGGGAAACTGGCGGATCGGACCAATCAGGAGATCTCCCAGACGATCCAGGCCATCGACAAGATGGCTCCGTCCAGTGAGGCTGACAAGCCGCGCATCGTCTTCCTCTATGTGCGCGGAAAGTCGATCTACTACTGGTTCGGAGAGGGCTCGGGCGCCGATTCGCTGATTCAGGCGATCGGTGGGAACGACGTCGCGATGGAAGTCGGTTTCGAGGGGATGACGCCCACCAACTCGGAGGCCCTGGTCAAAGCGGCTCCGGACGTCATCATCGCGATGACGCTCGGGATCGCCTCGGCCGGGGGACTCGATGAGATGCTGCAGCTTCCGGGCATCGCGCAGACCCCGGCCGGGCAGAACCGTCGCGTCATTGACATGAGCGATTACGAGGTCATGAGTTTCGGACCCCAGACGGCGCAGGTTCTTGCGGCGCTGGCAACCGCGATCTACGACCCAGACGAGTCCTACCGGCCGGACGAGCCTCCGGCGATGATCAAGAATCGGCTCCAGGAGATCGGGCAGGATCAGAGCAAATGACTATCGACGTGGATGGTGTCGACACGGCGACCGGAACAAGTCCGGCATCGACGAGCGCGGGTTCACCGGGTGCGCGGCGCTCGATCATGTCTCACCGAGGGCAGCGGAAACCGGCCCGGGAAGGGACCGATCCGGCCCCGGGCCTGCTGCCCGACGAGGACCTTGGGATCTCTGCGAGGAGCTCCTGGTCGAAGACGACGATCACTTTCATCGTTCTGTTCGTCCTTCTGATCTTCGCGATCGTCATCTCGGCGGCGCTCGGTCAGCTGCTGATTCCCTTCGACCAGGTCCTCGGCTCTGTGTTCCACAAGATCGGCCTCGACTGGTTCCCCCTGCCGGACCGGCAGTTTGGCGAGGAGACGCTGTGGGACGTGCGTTTCCCGCGTATCGTCCTGGGGATCGTCGTGGGGGCCTCTCTGGCCGTGGCCGGCACGATCATGCAGGGCGTCTTTGGCAACCCTCTGGCCGAGCCTGGCACTGTGGGCGTCTCTTCCGGCGCCGCGGTGGGCGCGGCGCTGACGATCCTCATGGAGTGGACGTTCCTCGGTCCGCTGACGACGCCCGCCTTCGCCTTCGTCTTCGGTCTGGGAACGACCTTGGCGGTGTACTTCCTGGCCCGGCGCAACGGTCGCACCGAGGTCGTCACCCTGATCCTCACCGGTGTCGCCGTCAACGCAGTCGCGGGCGCTGCGATCTCTTTCATCGTCTTCAAGGCTCCGAGCTCGGCGCGCGATCAGATCGTCTTCTGGCAGATGGGCAGTTTCAACGGCAGTCGCTGGCAGCAGGTCGCTCTGGTTGCGCCGATGTGCGTGGTCGGCGTGCTGGCCTCCCTGTTCATCGCCCGCCGACTCGATCTGCTCTCGCTCGGTGAAAAGGCCGCGCGCCACTTGGGCGTTGACGTCGAGCGACTGCGCTTCTTCGCGATGCTGCTGGTCGCTTTGCTTGTCTCCTCGGCGGTCGCCTTCACCGGGATCATTGCCTTCGTCGGTCTGGTGGTTCCTCACCTGTTGCGCATGATCATCGGTCCGGCGCACCGGCCGCTGTTGATGGCCAGTGCGCTGGGCGGAGCGTTGTTGATGGTCGTCGCTGACTTCGCGGCCCGCACGCTGATCGAGTTCGCCGACCTTCCGATCGGGATGCTGACCTCGTTGGTCGGCGGTCCGTTCTTCTTCTGGCTCCTGCGGAGGAGCCGCTCGCGGGCGGGAGGCTGGGCCTGATGCATCTGCACGCACCCTGGAAGACCACGCATCGCGAACCCGAGGCTCCGGTGCGGGGCGAGGTCGTCCTCGCCGTCGACTCAGTGGGAGTGACGATCGACGACCACCAGATCCTCGAGGACATCACGCTCGATGTCCGGGCGGGGGAAGTCCTCGCCCTCGTTGGACCCAATGGCGCCGGCAAGTCGACGCTGCTCAATGCGATCACCGGTGACGTCGGGCTGAATGCCGGAGCCGTCTACCTCGACGGTGTCCAGATGCGGGTCTGGGATCCGACCGAGCGGGCGATGAGGCGTTCCGTCCTGCTCCAGCAGGTCGACATCTCCTTCCCGTTCACGGTCCAGGAGGTCGTCGAGATGGGGCGTTCGCCCTGGGCGGGTACTCCGGCCGAGATGGACGACGACCTCGTCGTCACGGGTGCTCTCGCCCTGACCGACACCGAGGACCTGGGCACGCGCACGTACACGTCGCTCTCCGGTGGCGAACGAGGGCGAGCGGCCTTCGCGCGAGTGCTCTCCCAGGCCTCGCCGTTGATGCTCCTCGATGAGCCGACGGCAGCAATGGACATCCGTCATCAGGAGCTGGTCCTGCGCCGTGCCCGCGACTATGCAGCCACGGGATGTGCGGTTGTCGTGGTCGTCCACGCTCTGGACGTCGCCGCAGCCTACTCGGACCGGGTCGCTCTGCTCAGCCTCGGTCACCTGCGTGACATCGGCACACCGGAGGATGTGTTCACCGCCGAGCAGCTCTCTGAGGTCTACCAGTATCGGATTGAGGTTCTGTCGCACCCGCGTACCGGCGATCTGCTGGTGCTGCCCGTGCGCGACCGGAGGACGAACGGGGGAGCGCAGTGATGGAGCAGACGCGAGCCAACCAGGCACGTCGACGGACCCGTGGGGCGTGGACACGCGTGATCGCCCTGATCGTCGCCGGAGTCTGCATCGGGGTCGGTGCTCTGGTCGCCGTCACGCGTGCGGCTGTCGCCGAACCTCGCGTCGATTACACGATCGAGGGCGGCACGCTCAATGTGGACGGTGAGACAGCGGTCGAGCTCTCCGGCAGTGGGTTCCAATCGATCCAGGGTGGATTCGGCGGCATCTACGTCCTGTTCGGGTGGGTCTCGGATCCCACGGGTGGGAGCTGGCGGCCCTCGCAGGGTGGCATCACGGGCGAGAACTACCAGTATGCCTTCGACGACGAGTCGAATCCGGCCGGGTACCAGGTCTTCGTCTCGTTCCCCGGATCCTCAACGGAGTACGCCGCCAATGGCGGGGAGATCGCGGCCGACGGGACATGGCATGCGACGATCAAGATCCCGGGCGCCACGTTCACGTCCTACGACCGTCAGCAGAACGAGACGCCCGTCGACTGCACGACGGAGCAGTGTGGGATCATCACGATCGGCGCACACGGGGTGAAGAACCCGAACAATGAGTCCTTCACGGCGTTGACCTTCGAGACTGCCGCCGCGGCCGTTCCAAAAGCAACCCAGGCGGCTGCGGACGCCCCGGCGACGACGGCAGCGGATGCGGTGACTGCTGCGCCCCAGGAGAGCCAGGCGCCGGCCGCGCCGACAACTGCCGCGGCTGCTGTCGCTCCGGTCGCGACTGCGGATATCCAGAATCAGGACTCCAGCGGACCGATGCTGCTCTCGACAGTGCTGCTGATCATCGGGGCGCTCATCGGTGGAGTGGCGCTCGTTGTGCTGGCCGCCGGAACGGGCGGGTACCTGGCCGCGAAGTCGCTGCTCCTGGGGATCTCCCCGGCGGCATTGCAGCGTGAGATCGGGCGTCGCCAGCGCCGCGCCGACAGAGTGCGTCACCGCGAGGACATGAAGCGGGCGAAGGCCAAACACCGGGCGTACAAGCGCCTGCAGAAACAGGAGGACCGGGCGGACGCAGCCGCGTTGGAGGCGGGGGCCGCCCTCGGGTCGCCCTCGTCCACGCGCGAGTCCGAGGTCGGTGGTGCTCCGGTTCTGCAGCGCCCGCGGCCCACGCTCGATGGACAAAAGTCCGAGGACACGGCGCTGACGACGGAGTTCGAGCCGGTTGCCACCAGCGAGCCGGGCGGTGCCGGGACACCAGTGGCCTCCGGCCGGGCGAACGGTGGCGGGTTGAAGGAGTTCTTTGAGCACGTCGAGAGGGTGGATCGCTGATGGGCATCATCACGAGGGCGGCCAAGGGCCTGTTCATCGCGTCAAGCGCAGTCGCGATCGTCGCCGGCGGAGTGTGGGCGGGAACCCCTGCGCGAGCGGCGGATGCGGAGACTTCTCAATCCGGCTCGGATGGCTGGATCCAGACCCAGACGGCCACTTTCCAATGGGGGCTCAACGATGAATCCGGTGGCGGTGCCTACTTCGGTGGGTGCAATTTTCTCTCTGCTGGCACGGCCGGAGACACGGGCTCGTCCCGCCTGTGGTCAGAGTCGGATGAGTTCTACCAGACCGTGGACGGCGACGTCACGGTCCTGAAGCCGGATTCCTCTGATTCTCTGACCCAACCGACATGGTCGACGAAATGCCAGAACAAGCTGGGGACGAATATCAACGGACGGACGTCCGGCCTGACGATGACGGTGGACGGGGTGGATCAGCCGGCGTATTCGGGCAACGTCGTCCGGATCGCCAACGGGTCGGGGACTCTCGATCCGTCAACGAATTCCGCTGAGATCCAGTGGGTGGGGTCGTTCACGACCGTCTATTACGGTGGGCTGACGTACTGGACGATCACGGATCCCAGGTTGTCTGTCGTGAACGGGGTCGGAACGATCACGGGCACGGCGTCCGGATACGGCGCCGACATGGATGACCCCTCGAAGTGGGTCACGCTGAATTCGACGACGATCCATCTCGCGGATCTGTCTGATGTGACGGTGACGGATTCCGGAATCTCGGTGACGCCGGACTTCCTGGGTGTTGCGGTGTCCAGTGAGATCACTGGTCGCAATGCGCAGGCGGAGAGGACCGCCGTCAATGCGTCGTGGTGGGGAGCATTCCCGGAATCGTGGGTGCAGTTCGCGATGCTGACGGGTCAGAGCTCGTACTGGTACACCTCCGACGGTGCAGAGAAAACGATCCAGCCGCGCAAGCCGGCCTCATCGATCACGATCACGGCAGGCGCAATCCCGCAGATCCAGCTCAGCGCTGCGTCTGTCGCGCCGGGAGATTCTGTGACGGTCACTGGGTCTGGATTGGCATCGGGTGCTTCTTATTCCCTCGATCTGATCGGAGCAGATGGGAAATCCGTCTCCTTGGGTGGACCAACGGAGATGACGGCAGATGAGTCGGGCGCCGGCACCGCTACGGTGACGATCCCTGCGACGACCGCCGGGGGTCTCTACACTGTGCGGTTGCTCGATTCGGCGTCCCAGTCGATTGCGACTGTGTCCTTTCCGATCGGTCATGTTCCAAGTGCGCCGACAGGGCTCAGCGCGGGGACAGTTTCTGGAACGTCGATCGATCTGACGTGGTCGGTCCCCAGCGACTTCGGGGACCCGGCCCTGACCCAGTACGGTGCCACGGCGACGCCTCAGGGGTCAGACTCGGGGGCGGTGAGTGCCAATGTCGGGGAATCGGGTCAGACGAGCGGCACGCTGACCGGGCTGAGCGCCGGCACGACGTACGACGTGACGGTTGCGGCGGCGAACATCGTGGGGACCGGTCCGGCCTCGTCGTCGGTGGAGGTCGTCGTACCCGAGACACCGGACACCCCCGATGGCGACGTCGGCAGTCTGCTCGGTCAGGACCTCTCCGATGTCACCCTGCGCTGGGGAATGAACGATGAGGTCAACTCGAAGTCGTTCTACGGCGGTTGCAACTATCTCGTGGCCGGCAAAGCGGGGGATTCCGGCTCGGCCCGCGTATGGACATCCGCGGATGTCGGGACCCTTTACAAGGCGAGCGACGGCAATGTCAGCATCCAGAAGCCCAACGCGAACGGGAACTGGGTCGAATCGAGCTGGGACACTCGGTGCCAAGACCGCAACGGCGATGCCGTGTCGATGACGTGGCTCGAGAACAGCCGAGCGATGACCAGCGAGTCCCAGGTCGTCATCACGAGCGGGACGGGCAAGATCGCCGATGACGGATCCACAACGGTCCAGTGGACGGGATCGTGGACGGTCGCCTTTTACGACGGGATGACGTACTGGTCGGTCAGCGACCCGAAGCTCACGCTTGACGCCACTGGAAAGGGACAGTTGACGGCGACGGCGTCCGGATACGGCGCGGACATGGACAATCTGACGACGTGGGACACCCTGGAGTCCACGACGATCGTTCTCGCGGATCTCACCGGCGTCGATGTCACGCAAGCAGCCAGTGACCATGGACTCACCCAGACGCCCGAGTATCTCGGCGTGACGATCAACGACACGGGCGGGCGCAACAGTCAGTCGGAGAGATCCGACGCGAATGCCGCCTACTGGGGGTCCTTCCCCCAGAGCTTCATCGACTTCCAGGTCAAGACCGGCCAGTCCTCGTACTGGTACTCCTCCGACGGGCAGCGGGACAAAGCGAAGCCCGCGACCGACTTGACCATCGCCTACGACGCGACTTACGAGACTCCGGTGCCGAGCTCGTCGACGCCGAAGACGACGACCTCGGGTGTGACGTCGGACAGCATGGTTCCGGGCGCGACCGCGACGACGCCGAAGGCCGCGGCCGCACCCCAGGCAGCTCCTGAGGCAGCAGCCCCCGCCGCGAACGGGGCAGCAGCCCCCGCGCCTCAGGCCGCGGCGGCACCGGCCTCGTCGAATGCGACGGACAGCGCGGGAAAGATCGCCTTGGGCGCGGGCGGCGTCGCCCTTGCGTCCGGTGCTCCCTTGGCTGCGGCGTGGGTGATCCGGCGGAGGCTGGGGCTGGACCCCGGGTTCGAGCTCACGCAACGTGCGTCGAGGTGACAACGTGTCAGATGCCTAGGTTAGGCTCACCTAAGTAATAGTCCGAGTGAGGGGAATAAAGGTGAACAAGCTGGCCATCATGGCGTTGGCATTCGGGTCCTCCATCGGACTTGCTATCGTCGATCTGAGCGTCGGGGCGGGGGCCGATCACGTGGCCGCTGGCCGGTCCCTGGGGGCCAGCGTCCTCATCGCCGGAATCCTCGGTGCGTGCCTCACTGCGGCCTGTGCGTGGGGTGCGTCCCGCTTGTCGGGCTCCGCACTCGTCGGGGCCGAACCCGCGCTACGACGTCGGGTCATCTTCCAGGTCTTCGCCCTCGGTCCCTCCGAACGGACTCGGGAGCGCACCGGACGGGTCGTTTCGACGGCGACCGACGGGGTCGAGCGTTCCGCCACCTACACGGCGACCTTCGTTGCGCCGATGATTGCCTCACTGGCGACGCCCCTTCTGGTCGTCGTCCTCGTGGCGTTTACCATCGACCCGCTCGCCGCCGGGCTCCTCGCGATCTCGATCCCGTTGGTCCCGGCCTCGGTCCTTGCCTTCCAGATGGCCTTCACGACGGTGTCGAAGCGGTACCGGACGTCTTCACGGGCGCTCGCGGCCCAGGAACTCGATGCGATTCAGGGCCTGTCCGCTCTCGCGCTGCTCAACGCGGGTCGGACGATGGGCGAGCGGCTGGCCCGCGCGGCCGAGGACGTCCGCCAGAACGTCATGCGCTACCTGGCAGGCAACCAGATCGTCCTCTTCCTGGTCGACTCTGTTTTCTCCCTGGGAATGATCACGGGAGCAGGCGTCCTGGCGTTGTGGCGCATGGACTCGGGTGCGATCGGAGTCGGCCGGGCGATCGCTCTGGTTCTCATGTCCGCGATCATGCTCGATCCCCTCGATCGGATCGGCCAGTTCTTCTACATCGGGATGGGCGGGATGGCCGCGACCCGAGAGATCAAGAAGTTTGAGGCTGAGGTCCCCGACGTCGTGGACGCCGCCGGGATCGTCGCTGCGCCGTCCGGGGAGCGGTTGCCCGGGATCGACCTCGAGGACGTCTCCTTCAGCTACGACGGGACGACGCCGGTCCTGGACGACGCAACACTGTCGGTTGAGGCGGGTGACAACGTGGTGCTGACTGGTGCCTCTGGTGCTGGCAAGACGACGATCGCCTCCCTGGTCCAGGCGACCCGGCGACCGGATTGCGGCCGGGTGCTGATCGGAGGACACGATTTGACCGAGGTCCCCCTGGCATGGATCCGCGCCCGAATGAGTGTCGTCGCCCAGGAGACCTACTTGTTCACCGGCACTCTGCGGGACAACCTGCTGATCGCAGATCCCGACGCCGATGACGCGCGGCTGGTCGACTCCCTACGACAGGCACATCTCGAGGATCTGCTCGTCCGATTGCCGGCAGGCCTGGACACCCCAGTCGGGGAGCGGGGCCTGTCGCTGTCGGGAGGTGAGGCGCAGCGCGTGGCGATCGCCCGCGCCCTGCTCAAGGACGCCCCGATCCTCGTCCTCGACGAACCGACCGCGCACGTCGACCTGACGTCCGAGCGGGAGATCCTCGCAGCCCTCGACGAGGCGTCGATCGGACGGACGACCCTGACGATCTCGCATCGCCAGGCCACGATCGACCATGCCCCGACCCGGTTGGAACTGGTCGGAGGCCACGTTGCACGAGTTGAAGGAGACGGCGCATGAGCACGGACATCGCCACCGAATCGCGTGGTCGGCTCGCCCGTCGCTTGCTGAGCGTCGCTCGTCCGGTCCTCGCACCGCTCGGGATCTCGATCGTCGCCCGGTTGATCGCCCTGCTGCTGGGGGTCGCGCTCTTCGCCATCGGCGGGTGGGTCGTCGCCAGTCACGGTGTCGGAGCGCCCTCGTGGACAATCGGCAGGACTGCCGTGGTCCTCATCGTGATCTCGCTGATCAAGGCCTTGTTCCGCTATCTCGAGCAGTTCAGCGGGCACTGGGTGGCATTCCGCTCGCTCGCGCTGCTGCGCAATTACTTCTATGACCGTCTGGAGCCGCAGGCACCGGGACGCACCGAAGGAGAGGACTCCGGAGATCTGCTGTCCCGGGTGACGAAGGACATCGACCGCATCGAGGTCTTCTTCGCTCACACGCTGGCGCCGGGTCTGACGGCGATCATCGCCCCGATCATCATCCTGGTATACCAGGGAAGTGCGACGTCATGGTGGATCGCTCTGACACTGCTGCCCTTCCTGGTTCTGGTCGGCGCTGCCGTGCCCGCCTGGGGAGTCGGACGCACCGATCGAGCAGCGCGTGTGATCCGCGACCGGCGCGGCGCCTTGGCCCAGCACGTCACGGATTCCGTGCAGGGCGTGCGCGAGGTCCTTGCCTTCAACCATCAGGATGCGCGGTTGTCGGAGATGGCCGACATCGAAGGCGAGATCGGTGCCAGACAGCAGGTGTCCTCCCGCTTTGTCTCTGCACGGCGAGGGGCGAATCAGTTCCTCATTGCCGCGGCGATGGTCGCGGTGCTGGCCGTCGGAGCCTGGCTGTGTTCGCGAGGCTCGATGAGTGTCGGCCAGCTCGGCCTGGCTCTGGGCACGACTCTCGGGTCCTTCGCCCCGATGCTCGCCGTGGAGGACTTCTCGGCGGACCTCGACCAGGCCTTTGCCTCCGCGCGGAGGGTCTTCTCGATCACGGAACGTGAGCCCCTGGTGACGGATCCCGACCACCCACAGGAGTGCTCGGGCGAGGGCGATGTCACTATCGCAAATGTGGGCTTCCGCTATCCGTCGCTGGTCGAGGACTTCCAGGGCGGGGAGCCGGTCCGGCCCCAGGCGCTCCGCGACGTCTCATTGACGTTCCCGGCGGGGCGCGTCAGCGCGGTGGTCGGGGCCTCCGGCTCGGGCAAGTCGACGGTCGCCTCTCTCATCGAGCGGGTGTGGGACCCGGAGTCGGGCACGATCACGCTGGATGGTGTCGACATCCGCGACCTCACACAGCAGCGGCTGCGCGATCTGGTCGCCTTCGCCCCACAGCGGCCCTACATCTTCAACGACACGGTGCGGGCGAATCTGTTGCTCGCCCGGCCCGACGCGAGCGATGAGCAGCTCCTGCGGGTGTGCCGACAGGTCGGACTGGCCGAATGGTTGGAGAGCGAGCCCGACGGATTGGACACCCAGGTCGGTGAGATGGGCGAGCGGTTGTCGGGCGGTCAACGCCAACGGGTCGCCCTGGCCCGGGCGTTGGTGCGCGAGGCTCCGGTGACGATCCTCGACGAGGCGACCTCCCAACTGGACGGCGCCACCGAGGCACTCGTGTTGGCCGGCATCCGGCAGGCGACGCGAGGCCGAACGCTGATCGTCATCGCCCACCGGATCTCGACGGTCATGGACGCGGACCAGATCGTCGTCCTCGACTCCGGACGCGTCGTGGAGAGCGGCACGGCCGATGAGCTCCTGAGGGCCGACGGCGCGTTCGCGGCTCTGCTCGCGCGCGAACCCGAGGTGGAGCCCGCGACCCTGGTCTGACGCGGCCGTGGAAATGGGGGAGGTGCCCGACGAGGACGGTTGGCCGTCGGGGTGGGATCCATCATGACAGCAGTTGTGTGGTGGTCGGCTGGCCGCAGCGGCCTGCTCCGTCGCGCATTCCTCGTGAGGAGCCGATGGTGTCGATCGCCTTGTCAGAGGAGAGGGAGCGCACGTCGGTGCGGGCGCGAAGAAATCTGATAGGTTCGGCACTCGGTGTGTCGGGAAGTCTGGTCGACCGCCTCGCGATCGCGGGGTGACTGCTGAGGACGGGACGACCCTGATGAGCGCGCATTCCGAGAACCAACGACCAGCACGTACACAGCCACGGCTCCCGCGATGGATTGACGCGCTGCGTCAGGTACTCGGACGTGAGACGACCGGCGGGATGCTTACGTTCGTCGCCGCCGTGGGTGGTGTGATCCTCGCGAACACCTCCGTTCGGGACGCGGTCCGCAGCGTTGCTTCCGCCACGCTGCTGCCCGGCGTCGCCGGCCTCGACCTCACGATCTCCCAATGGGCACAAGACGGTCTTCTCGCCTTTTTCTTCTTTATGGTCGGCCTCGAACTTGCTCAAGAGTTCACCGTCGGGAGTCTGCGGGAGCCACGCCGTGCGGCGGCTCCCTTCTGTGCAGCCATCGGAGGGATGATCGTTCCCGCCTTGGTGTACACGCTCGTCATCCGTGTCGCCGGACAACCCGAGCTTGCCCACGGGTGGGCGGTCCCCACCGCTACGGACGTCGCCTTCGCCTTGATGGTGCTGGCGATGTTCGGGCGAGGGCTCCCTCCGGCGCTGCGAACGTTCCTGCTTGCGCTCGCGGTCGTCGACGATCTGTTGGGAATCCTCGTGATCGCGGTCGTTTACTCCGGCGGGGTCCGGGTGCTGCCGGTGCTGGGCGCGTGCGTGACCGTCGGTGCGTTTGCCGTGGCGTTTCGGGTCGGGCGCCCGCGGTGGTGGATCCTCGTTCCGCTCGGGGTCGTGGCGTGGGGGTTGCTCCACACGAGTGGTGTCCACCCGACGATCGCCGGAGCGGCGCTGGGCCTGACGGTGCCGACCCGAGCGCGTGGGGAGGGGCGCGGCAGCCGGAGGGAACGCGGAGCCGGTATGCCACCGGCGACCCGCCTCGACCTCGCGATGCGTCCGTTCGTCAATGGGATCGTCCTGCCGGTCTTTGCCTTCTTCGCTGCGGCAGTGCCTGTGACTGCTGCGGCGGCGGCGTCCGGAGAGAGAGTCGTTCCAGCGGTTGCGTGGGCCGTGGCGCTCGGCCTCGTCCTCGGCAAGCCTGTCGGCGTCCTCGCGACGACGTGGATGCTGACCCGGCTGACCCCGATCCGTCTGCCCGATTCGATCGGCGTGCGCGACCTTCTGCCGGTCGGATTCCTCACCGGGATCGGCTTCACCGTGTCGATGCTGATCGCGGGCTTGTCCTTCGCGAGCGAGGGGGCAGTCGACACAGCGCGCATGGCGGTGATGGCCGCGTCGCTCGTGTCAGCGGTGATCGGCGCGATTCTCTTGCGGCGCGACGCCTGATCGGCCCACACCACCCGAGAGACGGGTGGTTGCTCAGTGGATCGGCTGCTGTGCGCGGTCATTCGGTGAACAGACTCAGGTTTCGGTGGCCAGAGCAGGCAAGACCGCTGATCTGGGGGCGTTGGCCCCAGTGTGCGGCGAGTGTGTCAGGGTTCACCCGGCGCGTTCGGATCGGGGTGCCATACTGGCCGATCGTGCCACGAGAACACATGGCGGCCGATGATTGCCTCCCGGTCACTCCATCGGACGCCGATCCAACCGATCAACATGGTGCGAGCCACACCGGCTCACCCGCGGAGAGATCGACGTCGCCATCCGCCGGAAGCCCTGCAGATTCGCGTGCCGTTGAGGCTCGGACCGTCCGCGGTGGTGTGGTCCTTGCGGCTCTGGGTGTCGTTTTCGGCGACATCGGGACGAGCCCCCTCTACGCGATGCAAGCCGCTTTTTCGCTTCACGGTGCCCTCGATCCGAACCCGCGAGAGATCCTCGGCGTCGTGTCCTTGATCCTGTGGACCCTGGTCCTCATCGTGACGGTCAAGTACGTCTTCCTGGTCATGCGCGCCGACAACGATGGCGAGGGTGGAGTGATTGCGTTGGCAGCCCTTGCTCGGCGCAGCCTCGCTCCGCGGTCGCAATGGGGCGTGCGCCTGATGATCGTCGGTGTCATCGGCGCGGCGTTGTTCTACGGCGACGGTTTCATCACGCCAGCGATCTCCGTGCTCTCCGCTGTCGAGGGCGTGCGTGTCATCGCGCCCTCGATCACCGAGGTCGTTCCCGTCATCGCGGCGGTGATCGTCGCGGGGCTGTTCCTGCTCCAGCGCCACGGCACCGAGCGCATCGGCCGGGTATTCGGGCCGATCATGGCCCTGTGGTTCCTGTGCCTGGCGGTGCTGGGGGTCGTCGGAATCGCGTCGAATCCGTCCGTCCTCGTCGCCCTCCTGCCGACAACGGCCCTGTCTTTCGTCGTCGCCGCCCCCGGACCGGCCTTCCTGGTCCTCGGCGCAGTCGTCCTGGCGGTCACCGGGGCCGAGGCCTTGTATGCGGACATGGGTCACTTCGGTGTCGGTGCGATCCGCCGTGCCTGGACGGGCATCGTCCTGCCGAGTCTCGTCCTCAACTACCTCGGGCAGGCGGCGTTGCTGCTGCGCGACCCGGGTGCGACCTCGAACCCCTTCTTCCTCATGGCTCCCGCCTGGTCACGTGCTCCGCTGGTCGTCCTCGCGACGATGGCCGCCATCATCGCGTCGCAGGCGGTGATCACCGGGGCGTTCTCGATGACCCAGCAGGCGGTCCGCTTCGGGCTGCTCCCGCGTGTGCGGGTCAAGCACACCTCCTCGACGCAGGAAGGACAGATCTTCATCCCCGCCGTCAACACGATGCTGATGATCGGCGTCCTGGCCTTGATCGGGGTCTTCCGATCCTCGGCCCGACTCTCCGACGCCTACGGGCTGGCCGTGACGGGGACGTTCCTGGTGACGACGGTGCTGCTCGAGGTCGTCGCGCGTCGGCGGTGGAAGCGACCGATCTGGGCGATCGCGGCCATCGCCGTGGGCATCGGCGTTCCGGAGCTCTTCCTCTTCGCCTCGAATGCGACGAAGTTCGCCTCTGGCGGCTGGCTGTCGGTGACGATCGGTGCGATCCTCTTCGTCATCATGCTGACCTGGATGCGGGGGACCTCCGAGGTCGTGGCGCGGCGCACGATGCTGGCCGGCGACCTCTCGGAGTTCTTGCGATCCCCGCAGGTCGCCGCCGCTCGGAGGCCCCGTCGGACCGCCGTGTTCCTCCACGCCGAGCCGAGCGCGACACCGCTGGCACTGCGGGAGAACGTCCTGCTGAATGAAGTCCTCCACGAACGCACGGTCCTTGTCTCGGTGCTTCCGGTCGACCAGCCGCACGTCTCCGAGGAGGACAGAGTCAGCGTCGAGCACCGTTCCGAGATCGGGGGCGTCATTCAGGTCCGGATCCGTCAGGGATTCATGGACCCGATCAATGTCCCCCAGGCGCTGGCGGGAGTGGTGTGCGCGAAGGACCGGGCACGGGCGGTCTTCTTCGTCTCGAAGATGGTCTTCACGATCAAGGACGGTGGGGGAGCGATGCCGCGATGGCAGTCGAGGCTCTTCGTCCGTCTGTCGAAGTACTCGGCGACGCCCTCGTCCTGGTTCCGCTTGCCCCCGCATCGCAGCGTCGTCATCGGCACCCAGATCGACGTGTGAGGACGGGCGCTTTCGCGGTCGGCGCAGTCCGTGTCGCCCTACGCGCTCGGGGATCCGGGACCGGATTCCCCGAGGAATCCGCTTGCTCGATGAAGCTCCTTAGTCTCCGGTGAGATGGGCCGTGATGAGGACAGCCCGTCGTCGGTGCCTGCCAGGCGGGCCACGCTCACGGTCTGAGCGTGGTCGCGCAGTTGCTCGGCGGGAATGCCGGACTTTGGGTAGTGCCCGCGTCCGGACGGACGCCACTGCATCCCATTCGAGGTTGTCGATCGCGGAGCCGTCGGAGACCTCCGACTCGATCGAGGAGGGTCCGATCCGCTTCGCGTGTTTGGCGACGACCTCATAGTCGTCAATAGTGTGGCATCCGGTGATGTGGACGCGACGATGCGGATCCGATCCTCACGAGGATGATCTCGGTCGCCGTCGTCAGATCCGTTTCCCGCGTGAGGGGTGCCGTGTCCTGAGCTGCTCGGCCCGTGGAGGATCGCGAATGCGGATGAAACCACCACCCGCTCAACGCATCGGGGGGTTGTTCTACGGACGGCTCTCAGTCGGCCTCGCGCAGTCGGACGCCGAGGGGCGTCCTCGACACGGGCATCGGGAAGAGAGTCACCGCTGCGCAGGTGACGACCAGTGTTGCGCGGCGGCGTCGCGCACTCATGGCGATCACACCGATCCCGCCCATCCAGGCGACCAGCAACGCCGAGCCGAACAGTGAGAGGAATCCGGACGCACTGACTCCGGAGCGGGGCCCGACATCGTCGTCACTGACGTCCGGATGCCACCGGGAGGAACGGACGATGGGCTGCATGCCGCCCTCGACCTGCGCCGGGTCCATCTGGGACTGCCTGTCATGGTGCTTTCCGCCTATGTCGCGGGCCCCTACGCGGGTGAGCTGTTGCGCCAGAAAGACGGATCTGTCGGATACCTCCTCAAGGAGCGCGTCGGGCGGGTCTCCGATTTCCTGTCGAGCCTGGAGGTCGTCGCTGCGGGCGGTGTGGTCGTCGACCCGGAGGTCGTCTCCCACTTGGTCGGGGGAGCTTCTCGTGAGTTGACGTGTCTGACCGAACGGGAGCGCGAGGTGCTCTCGCTGATGGCACAGGGGCTGTCGAATCGCCAGATCGTCGACCTGCTCAGGCTCTCGGGCGTTGCGGTGTCCAAGCATGTGGCGAACGTGCTGCTCAAGCTCGACCTTCCACCGGGGGAGGAGAACCGTCGCGTGCGCGCCGTTCTCCTGTGGCTCGACTCCCATCCGCGAGAGTCTGTGGGCACCTGAATCGTGGAGATGCAAGGGTTGCTCACCTGCTTGTTCATACTGGTGGAGTCGACCGTTCCGCGCGTAGGCTGCCAGCCGTGAGAATCCTTCACAGGAGCCTGATCCTGGCTGAGAGCGTGTGGGCACAGCACGCGATCACCCTCGATCCGGAGCCTCCCGGAGACCGGGTCGGAGTCGTTGAGAATGGGACTGGAGCACCTCTACGGCTGGTTGCCATCGGCGATTCCATGGTCGCGGGATGCGGGACCGATCACCAGTCGCACGCGCTGACCCCACGTATTGCGGCCCATCTGTCCGAGCGCACCGGGCGATCGGTCGCATGGGAGACCCACGCCCGCCTCGGCGCGACGATGCGGCGGGTCCGTCACCGCTTCCTCCCCGAGGTCGGTGGCGACGTCGACGTCCTCTTCCTGTGTGCGGGATCGAACGACGTCATGGCGAATCGGAGCCCACAGGAGTGGAACGACGATCTGTTGTCGGTGCTCGATTCGGCGCGGCAGAAGGCCTCCCACGTCGTGCTGTGCAGTTCCGGGCAGCTCCATCACAGCCCGAAACTGCCACGGGCACTGCGACGGGAGCTTGGCCGGCGTATCGACGAGCAGACGCGGATCTCGCAGGAGCTCTGTGCGCGCGAGGGGGTGGATTTCGCCGACGCGGCCCATTCCTTGCTCGTCGACGGATTCTGGGCGGGCGACGGCTTTCATCCCAGCGCTGCCGGATATGAGTTCGCGGCGGGTTTCGTCGTCGAGTCAATGTCGTGGGTGGGCGCCTCTCGCGAGTGAGATCTGGGCCGCAGTCGGTCAATCAATCAGGTACCTGTTGACAATAGTTCGGCACCTTCGTATTCTATGAAGGTGCCTGAATGAATCGGCAGGCACAACAGACCGAAAGGACCGACTCATGACTGACACAGAACACTCGACACCACCGGTGGATACCGCCGACGACGCGACTGCTTCGCCCGCCGGGCCGACATCGGCACCGGAGACCGACTCCTCGCAAGGCTCTTCCGAGGACGAACTGCGGCACCGCCTCTTCCACCTCGCCATGCTTCTGCGACGGGGCGGGCAACGCGGAGGCCCCGGACCGCACCACCATTTCCTGGGGCAGGGGCGGGTCCTCCGCCTGCTGACCTTGCACAGCCCCGTCGCTCAGCGCGACCTGGCCTATCTGCTCGACGTCCGGCCCCAGTCGCTCGGTGAGCTGCTGGGCAAGCTTGAAGCCAACGGACTCATCACTCGGACCGTCGACCCCGACGATGCCCGCGCTCGTCTGGTCGAGCTGACGGACAAGGGGCGCGAGGTTGCGGAGGACTTGGCCGAGCAGCCCGACATCGATCCGCTCGCACCGCTCTCCGAGAATGAGCGCACGGAGTTCCTGGCCATGCTCGACCGCATCATCGCTCACCGCGAGGAAACCCTCGGAGTGGATGAGGACAGACCCGCTCCGCATGGTGGACGTGGACGGGGCCGTGGTGGATTCGGTGGCCCCTGGGGTCCCGGACCGTGGATGGGAGGCCCGGCCGGACCTGACGACTGGGGAGAAGGACCCGAGGAGCCCGAGCCTCCCCGTGGTCGGGGACGTGGACATCACCACGATGGCCGTGGCTTCCGTGCCGCGATGGGATACCAGGGTTGCTGATCGGGCAGACGCGGGACATGCCCGTCAGAGTTCCATCACGGTCCGCAGCTCTGTCGGGGTGAGTGGCGTCGTCGTGGCGGCCCGACGGCAGGTGACGCCACACGCGTGGATCCGAATAAAGCTCGTGGAGCGCATCGAGATCGTCCGGACGGGCCCGATCGAGAAGAGCAAGCGTCACAGAGTCGCTCGTGGCGCGAGGGTTAGTCCGGCTCACTCTCGTTTTCGGTCGTGCGGGCTCGAAGCGTGGTCCGCGGTCGTGCCCGTGAGGCTTCAGTAGTAGTGCTCGACGCTCTCGCCCCAGGTGAGCCGCATCGGATCGACCGGTCAGGTTCGCCGTCAGGACGATGTTCTGGGCGACGATGCGGGTGATGCCCAGGGCCTGCACGAAGCGGGAAGCAGTGATCCCTGTTGGTACGTGGACAGTCGCGGCGACACAGGAAGGCGACCCGTTGACGTCGTTGGTGGATCTGAAGGTATTGGTGAAGGCCTTGGTGAATTGATTGAACTCGGCGAGGACCTCCTCGCCCCCGGATACGCAGAACGGGATCCCCGCCATCAGGTCGCACGGGATTGAGGCCATGCGGACCTCGGTGCGATCAGCGGCGATGTGAAGGAACGTCATCGTGTACCCCCGCACGTCGTCCTCATCACCTCCGATCATCAGGACGGCCACGGGGTTTGCCGCGGAGATGTCGGCGGGTTCGAAGGACTGCATCGATCCCGGCTGCGGGGTCCCGGGGAGGAGATTCCTGACCGTCATGATCTGGCCCAGAGCGCTGTGGGAGAGCCCGACTCCCAGGCTGGCGGACACCACGCCTCGCGGCGTGCCGAAGGTTCGTGATATCGCGGTGTTTCCGGGGCAGGCGGAGCACTTCCGAGCCCGTTCACCCTCGGCGCATCCTCAATCACTGTCGCGGTGGGGGTCCGGGGGCTTACGGTATGTGCCATGGGACACACGAACGTCGACTATGTCATCGTCGGTGCCGGCATGGCCGGAGCCGCAGCAGCCCGCGGGATTCGACAGGAGGACTCCGAGGGGTCGATCCTCCTGATCGGGCGTGAACCGGACGCCCCCTATAACCGCACAACTCTCTCGAAACATCTGTGGCGCGAACCGGAGACCACGACCCTGGAGACCATTCCCCTGGAGGGACCGGACCTGCCCGGGGTTGATACTCGCCTGTCGACGACCGTCACGGCAGTCGACCCCGAGGCCCATACCGTGACGACCGATGCCGGGGACACCGTCACGTACGGCCGACTGATCCTCGCGACCGGAGGAACGACCCGGCATCCGGGCATCGAGCTCGGACCGAGGATCTTCGCCTATCACGACCTGGCGGACTACCGCGCCTTGCGGGCGTTCGCCGACGCTGGCGCGCACGTCCTCGTCGTGGGCGGAGGATTCATCGGGTCGGAGATCTCCGCCGTGCTGTCGGAGACTCCCGCCACTGTCAGTTATGCCTTCCCGGGGACTCACATCGGGCAGAGGCAGTTCCCGGCCGAGATCGCCACACATCTCGATGGGACCTTCACGGCCCACGATGTCGAGCTGATGTCCGGCGTGCGCATCGTGTCTGCCGCGGACACGGGCAGCAGCGTCCACGTGACCTTCGACAATAAGCTGACGATGGATGTGGATGCCGTCGTCCTCGGGCTCGGCGAGCAGATCGACACGTCTTGGATCGAGGCTGCCGGGATCGCTGTGGATGGTGGGGTCCTCGTTGACGAGCACCGTCGGACCTCCGATCCGGATATCTTTGCCGCCGGCGACATCGCGTCGGTCCCGCTGCCCGCGTTCGGACGCCACCGCATCGAACACGAGGACGCCGCCGTGACAGGTGGAGAACTGGCCGGCCGCAATGCGGCGGGCGCGGAGGCCGTCGATGGGCATCTGCCCTTCTTCTACTCCGATCTCTACGAGGACGGGTACGAGGCCTTGGGGCGGTTGAGCTCGTCCCTCGAGACCGTCATCGATTGGAAGGTCGAGGATTCGGAGGCCGTCGTCTACTACCTGGACAGCACCCACGTCCTCCGGGGAGTCCTTTTGTGGAACGTCTGGGGTGACGACGATCATGACACCAAGGCCATCGCCGCCGACCTGCTCGCCGATCACTCGCCAAAGGTCCCCGAGGACCTGATCGGAAAGATCTGACCGCGAAGCACGGTCGGTTGTCCGTCGCGGTTGCTCAATGGATCGTTGTTTGCAGGCAGCGGTCCATTGAGCTGGTGCCGGTTTCATTGGGCCGTGGCGATCTCGTCCTGAACTCGATGGACTTCGAGCTTCACGGAGGACGTGCCTCGGCGGAGATGAGCGCGGGGTGTGGACAATGGTGATGTGGACAATGAGGGCATGACGTCGACCGGTACCCTCGGACTGTTCACGCGCGCGACGCGTGAGTGGTTCACGGGCGTTTTCGATGTGCCCACACCGATTCAGGTCGCTGCCTGGGACGCGATCCGGCGGGGAAGCGATGCGCTGGTCATCGCTCCGACCGGTTCCGGCAAGACGCTGGCGGCCTTCCTGTGGGCGATCGACCGTCTGCTCGACGCCCGCGGGGACGGGGCCGACATCTCGGCCGCCACGGGGACCACTGACAGTCTTGGCCGGGGGACCCGTGCGGTACCCCAACCTCGTGGCCCGCGCATCCTCTACATCTCGCCGCTGAAGGCGCTCGGCGTCGATGTCGAGCGCAATCTGACTGTCCCGCTGCGTGGAATCAGCGAACGTCGTCGCGCGCTGGGTGAGGACGTCCCCGACATCCGCGTCGCCGTGCGCTCCGGCGACACGCCGTCGTCCGAACGCGCCCGGCTTGTCAGGAAGCCACCCGACATCCTCATCACGACTCCCGAGTCGCTCTATCTGATGGAAACCTCGAAGGCCCGTGAGACCCTGCGCCAGGTCCAGACCGTCATCGTCGACGAGGTCCACGCCGTGGCCGGCACGAAGCGCGGTGCTCACCTCGCCGTCTCCCTCGAGAGACTCGACGCTTTGCTCGCCCATCCCGCGCAGCGCATCGGGCTGTCGGCGACTGTGCGCCCCGCCGACGAGGTCGCCCGATTCCTCGGGGGGTCCCGGCCGGTCGAGGTCGTCGCTCCACCCGCGTCGACCCACATGGACGTGCGCATCGTCGTGCCCGTCGAGGACATGCGTGATCTGCCAGCCCGTCCCGTCCCGCACGGCAATGCCCCGGGAGAGGACGATGCCGACTCCTCGCGCGCGGGTGGGACGATCTGGCCGCATGTCGAGGCTTCGATCCTCGAGCGGATCCTCGAGAACCGCTCGACGATCGTGTTCGTCAACTCGCGGGGGCTCGCCGAGCGACTGACCGCGAGGCTCAACGATTTGTGGTCCCAGCGCGTGGCGGGCGAGGTCGCGGCACCGGGCAGACGCACGACGGATGACACTCTCGACGACCCGGCCACTCCGGACCCTGCCGACACCTTCGACCTGCTCCATCGTGACTCGCGCATGGGCTCGACCGAAGGGGGATTGACGGGCGGCGCATCGCTCGAGATCGCCCGCGCCCACCACGGCTCTGTCTCCAAGGAGCGACGCGCCCTCATCGAACACGACCTCAAGAGCGGCGAGCTGCGCTGCGTCGTGGCGACCTCGAGCCTCGAACTCGGCATCGACATGGGTCTGGTCGACCTCGTCATCCAGGTGTCCGCTCCGCCCTCGGTCGCCTCCGGACTCCAGCGGATCGGGCGCGCGGGTCATCATGTCGGCGGGGTCTCGCGCGGCCTCGTCTATCCGCGCACGCGTCGGGAGCTGATCGACGCCGCGGTGACCGTCGAGGGGATGACGGCCGGACACATCGAGGCGATCTCGATCCCGCGCAACCCCCTGGACATCCTCGCCCAGCAGACGGTCGCGGCCTCCGTCGGTGCGGATCTGAGCGTCGACGACTGGTTCACGTCGGTTCGGCGTTCCGCTCCGTTCCACTCCCTGTCCCGGCGTTCCTACGAGGGCGTCCTCGACATGCTCTCCGGTCGCTACCCGGCCGAGGAGTTCTCCGAACTGCGGCCCCGTCTGATCTGGGACCGCGAGGCCGGAGTGCTGCGTGCCCGACCTGGCGCCCAGCGCCTCGCCGTCACCTCCGGGGGCACGATCCCCGATCGCGGGTCCTACCGGGTCGTCCTGCCCGAGGTCGAGGGCGAGCGCGGTGCGAAGCGCGTCGGCGAGCTCGACGAGGAAATGGTCTTCGAGTCCCGGGTCAACGACGTCGTCACCCTGGGGGCGACCTCGTGGAGGATCCAGGAGATCACGACCGACCGCGTCGTCGTCGTCCCGGCCCCCGGACGCCCGGCCCGACTCCCGTTCTGGCACGGCGACGGAATGGGACGTCCCGCGGAACTCGGCGCAGCGATGGGCACCTTCATCCGCGAGATCACGGAGTCCCTGGAGGTCTCAAAGGCGGGGGCGTCCGACGGATCCGCGGTCGAGGAGCGTCTGTCCCGCGACGGCCTCGATGCTGCGGCGGGCCGCAACCTCTTGGCCCTACTGTCCGAGCAACGGTCGGCAACCGGTGTGCTGCCGACCGACATGACCCTGGTCGTCGAACGGTGCCGCGACGAGGCCGGGGATTGGCGCCTGATCCTCCACTCACCCTGGGGCTGGCGGGTCCATGCGCCGTGGGCCCTGGCGATCGGGGAACGGATCCGTGTCGAGCGGGGCGTCGATGCGCAGGTGATGGCCGCCGACGACGGCATCGTCGTGCGCCTGCCGGAGACCGCCGGGCGTCCGCCGGGTGCGGAGATCTTCTGTTTCGAGGGTACGGAGATCGCTCGTCTCGTCCGCGACTCCCTGGGTTCCTCCGCCCTCTTTGCCGGTCGGTTCCGGGAGTGTGCGGCCCGCGCCCTGCTCCTGCCACGTCGCGACCCGGGACACCGCACGCCCCTGTGGCAGCAGCGTCAACGGGCCTCCCAGCTCCTGGCCGTCGCCTCCTCTCACCCTGAGTTCCCGATCCTGCTGGAGGCAGCGCGAGAATGCCTCCAGGACGTCTACGATCTGTCCGCGCTGACAGCTCTGCTCGAGAGGATCGGCTCCGGCGACGTGCATCTGGTCGAGACGGAGACCAGGGTGCCCTCGCCCTTCGCTGCGATCCTGCTCTTCGGCTACCTCGCCGCGCACGTCTACGACCAGGACGCGCCCGCGGCGGAACGTCGGACGAGTGTCCTCTCCCTCGACACGTCCTTGCTGGCCGATCTGCTCGGCGAGGTAGACCTGGGAGAAGTCCTTGACCCAAAGGTCGTCGCCCGGCTCGGCCGTCAACTCCAGCGTACGGAACCGGGTCGCCGAGCCCGCGGGATCGAGGGGCTGGCCGACATTCTCCGGACGATCGGTCCGCTGTCCACCGATGAGGTCGCGCAGCGCTGCGAGGAGCCCGGGGCGACGTCCGGCTGGCTCGCGGAGCTGGCGGCACAGGGGCGGATCCGACCGGTCGCCATGGCCGGGTCGAAACGGTGGAGCGCGGTCGAGGACCTGGCGTTGCTCCGGGACGGGCTCGGCGTGAGTGTGCCCGAGGACGTTCCCGCCGTCTTCCTCGAAGAAGCGGATCGACCCCTGCACGCGCTCGCCCTGCGTTTCGCCCGTTCCCACGGCCCGTTCTCCGGGCTCGAGCTGGCCAGGCGCCTCGGGATCGGTGCGGCGGTCGCTGCCGACGCGCTGGATTCCCTGCGTGGAGAGGGGCTGGTCGTCTCCGTGTCGGTCGACGCACATCAGTGGGTCGGCGTGGAGGTCCTGCGCACACTGCGGATGCGATCGTTGGCTGCGGCACGGGCGGCGACCCGGCCGGTCGGAGCGCCTGCCTACACCCGTTTCCTCCTGGACTGGCAGGGAATCTCTCCACTTGGGGAGCGCGGTGGCACCGACGCGGGCGCAACCGAGGTGCTCGAGGACGAGGAATCCGTGGATGCCGTCCTCCAAACGATTGACCGTCTGGCGGGTCTCGCCCTGCCGGCCTCGGTGTGGGAGCGCTGGATCTTGCCGGCGCGTGTGCCCGGCTACCGTCCCGACATGCTCGACCGGCTCATCGCGTCGGGAGAGGTTGCCTGGTGCGGGGCGGGACGGCTGGGTGCCGACGACGGTCTCCTGGCGCTCAGCCCCGACGACGTTGCTGGTGATCTTCTGCCCGATCCCTCGGACCTCGTCGGAGGCACCGATCACGGGGACCTGGACAATACGAGTCTCGACGGCTCGCGGGCCGAACTGCGCAAACTCATTCTCGACGCCCTCGACGACGGGGGAGCCTATTTCGCCGATCGCTTGCGGGAGCGCGTGGGGAAGACCCGCGGGGACGCAACGTCGAACACGCGCGTGCCCTCACGCGAGGCTCTGGCCGATGCTCTGTGGGACCTCGCGTGGGCCGGGCGCATCGCCACCGACACGCTCGCGCCCGTCCGCGCATTCCTCGCCCGTTCCGGACCCGGAGCCCGGGCTCAGCGTCCCCGTTCCCTTTCTCGCTCGCGCAGGCGCTCCCCGGGAGTGCGCCAGAGAGCGCGGGCTGTGGCTTCCCTGACCGGTTCGACCGACGCGGCGCTGGCCGGGCGATGGTCGCTGATCGTACGGGATCCTCTCGATGCGCCGAGCGCCAACGCCCGACGCCTCGCCAGGGCGGAGGTGATGCTCGACCGCTCCGGAGTCGTCGTGCGGGCGACGGCGATCGCCGAGGGCGTCCCCGGAGGCTTCAGCGCGGTCGTTCCCGTCCTGGGTGCGCTGGAGGACGCGGGCCGCGTCCTGCGTGGGCACTTCGTCGAGGGACTCGGCGGCACCCAGTTCGCCCGGCGCGACGTCATCGACCGACTGCGTGCCCACGAGGACGCTCAGGAGTCGTCGGTCGCGAGTGCGGTGCCGGGCAGGATCGTCGTGCTCAGTGCGGTCGATCCCGCTTCCCCCTTCGGTTCCTCGCTCGCCTGGCCCGAGGTTCCGGGAGGATCGACCCCGACCAGGAGGGCGGGCGCCCTTGTCGGCATCGGCAGGGGACGGGCCTTGCTGTGGGTCGGGGCGGGCGGGCACTCCGTGCTGTCTTTCAGCGACGATCCCGAGGACTGTCGAGAGGTGGCCGAGGCACTGGTCGCCGCGTTGCGCCGCACTCGGTCGCTGCCGTTGTCCGTCCTGACGGTCAATGGCAGCCCCGTGAACGCGACGCCCTTGGGTGCGGCGCTGAAGACAGCCGGATTCGCCGAAGTCCCGCGGGGCCTGCGCCTGTATCCGTGACAGAGCCGATGCTCTTTCGTCAGTCAAGAATCGATCAAGGCTGGTTATAGTGAGCCCCATGGATGTGGCGGTGATCGGTGCGACCGGAGCTGTGGGGCGTGAGGTCTGCACCCAGCTCATCGAGAGGCAGATCCTGCCCACGACCTCTAGGTTGCAACTGGTGGGGCGGGCGGGCGGACGATCGGGTCCGGCCGTCCACGGGTTGCGCGCCGATCTTCTCGACGCTTACGACGAGATCGCTCCCATGATCGATGTCGCCCTCAACCCGACCGAGGTCGTGGCCGATGTCATCGTCGTCACCGCTGGCGCGACCGCGCCGGCACATCCGGGAGCATCCTCGGACCGCGACGCACTGGCGCGCGACAACGCGCGGGTCTTCGCTTCCTACGCCGAAGCCTTGGCGTGCCATGGGTCGGGTCGCGAGGTCGTCATCATGGTGACAAACCCAGTCGAGCTCGGAGTGGCGACCTTCGCCCGCGCGTTGGACCGCCACCAGGTCATCGGGATGGGCGCGTGGCTCGACACGCTGCGCCTGCGCCGTGAGATTGCTCAGTCGATGGGCATGCGTCGTCACCGGATCTCCGGATTCGTCGCTGGCCAGCACGGCAGTGGGGTCGTTCCCCTGTGGTCGAGTGTGCGAGTGGTCGGCCTCGACGTCCCCGAACGCGTCGCGGCCGTGCGCAGGACCCGAGGGCCACGCACCCTCGCGACATTCTCCCGTGAGATCGCAGAGGCGCAGGACTGGCTCGGGCACGCCGCCACAAGTGATATCGGCCTGGCCTTCGAGAAGGTCGAGGAGTTGCCGCCCGATGTCCGCATGGTTGTGCGCGCCTGGATGACGCATCAGTCGGGCGCGAAGACCGCCGTGGGCACGGCTAATGCGACGGTCGAACTTGTCGAAACGTTGATGGACGGTCGCGAGATCGTCGTGGCCGGACAGGTCGGCCTCGACGGAGAGGTCTCCCTCGGAGACGGGCCTGTGCGTGGGGTCCTCGGAGTCCCGGTCGTCCTCGGCCCGGAGGGGTGGTCGAGTGTCCTTCTCGACGGACTCGCTCCGGATGAGGAGGATCTGCTACTGGAATCCCATCGCCATATCTCGGCGCTGTGCGCCCCCTACCTCGAGGAAGTCGGACATGACTGAGACCGTGGACCTGCCCGATGAGGATCCGGGGTGGGTCGCCGTCGTCCACACGGCGGATCGGACGGGCGTCGTCACGCGCTTGGCCGGCGTCTTCTCGACCCGTGGGGTCAACGTCGATTCGATCGCGTCGGGGGTCTTGGCGGGCTCGGATGCGCGGGTCACGCTCACGTTTCGGTCCTCACAGCGCCGGTGCCGCGTGCTGGTGCGTTCTGTCGAACGGCTTCCCGAGGTCCGTGACGTCATCGTGCGCCGCGAGGACGATCCTCGGGTGCGGGCGGCAGCGGTCGTCCTCATGCCGGCCGGCGAGGCCTATACCCCTCCCGAGGGCCTCGATCTGCGCTGGTCGGGGGAAACCGCGCGCGGGGAGGCGCTGCTGGCCGAGGGCGCCTACGCGGCGGTCCGACGCCTGGCCGCCGACGTCTCCGAGCGGGCCCTGACCTCCGGTGTGGTGATCTCCGGGATGTGAGAGCGGGGTACGAGGACACGCTCTCGCTGTCCTCGGCCTTCCGCTCACGGCCTGAGTCCGGGTGCGGTTCCCAGGGATGTCCCACACTTCGACGGTCGGATCCTGAGTCAACAACGAGGAGTTCGACCTGGTGAGAGGAGCCGATGGCTGCCGGGCGGGAGCCGACCCGGCGTCGCCTTGGGAGAGGTGAATTCCTCCGCCCATCGTCGTTCTGATTCTTATCTGCTGGAGCGGATCTTGACGATCTCCGGCAAACTTCATGGGCTCGCCGTCCATATCGACAACACCAGCTGGGAGACCGTCAACGTCTTCGCCTGACTGCTCCGCCCTGCTCAGCGGCTGAACCATTCCTCGAGTCGCCGTTTGATCTCCCGATCGAACGCGTCGTCGCTGTGACGTCGCCGAATCCACTCGGCGAAGCTGCCTGCGACCAGGTCGTCGAGTTCGCGGCGACAGCCCGCGGTCGCGGTCAGGGCCCGCTCGAGGAGGTCGGCGGCCTCGTCGGGACTCCGATACAGGAACGGATAGTCCGGTGGGAGCAGGGCCCGGGCCCACTGGTGGTCGGGGAAGATCCCGATCACTCCGGCTCCCATCGCCTCCACGTAGGACAGGCCATAGGACTCCTCGGTCGCGGTGGCGAGAAATGCGGTCGTGCCCGCCAGGGCGTGCCAGTAGGAGGACCGGTTCGCGGTCAGCGGACCGACCCAGACCCAGGATCGTTGGGAGAATGACATCGCCAGTTCGGAGACGAGGTGGGACTCGTGCAGGCGCATTTGGACGGTCAGGGGCGTGCGTGCGTGGACCTCGTCGAGGATGCTCATGAAGGCCTGGGGCTGTTTGCGCTCGGAGAGATAGATCGCCGGGTAGAGGACAACGGGAATTTTCGGCTCGTTGCGTTCCTGGACGTGGTCGAGGCGGAACCCGAGGTTGACCCAGGCAAGCCGCGCTTGCTCAGAGATTGGGGGAACCGTCCACTTCGCAACGAGTTCACGGACCTCGTTGGCCGTGCGCTCCGAGTTCGCAAAGGTCGGGAAGAGCCCACAGGACAGAGCGAAAGCGCTGATCTGGACCGGTTCCTCCAGGGAGGTCGTCGGCCACCACACGAAGTTCATGATCTGTGGGCGCAGGCCGCCCGAGGAGTGGTACAGCGTCGTCCACACAGTCAGGGAATCGAGGACGTCCATGTTGAGGATGGCTGTCTCCTCCGGGTCGAGGAATTCGAGTGGGACGAGGTCGAACTCGGCGCAGCGCCGTGCGCCCCGCCCGATCAAGGACGCGCCGGGGAAGATGCGCAGGAGGCGGCGTACCAGGGTGGCGCCGGCATCGTGTCCGGCGATGTTCCCGTCCTCGTCGATGATGGTCGCGTCCCGTTTGATGGCGATTCTCATGGTGTGGCTCCCCTGCTGAGGCTGGGAGATCCCTGTGACCCGTCCTCATCTGGATCGCTCCGGATGCGCATCCCGTAGAAAGAGCGGTGGACGAAGGCTGCAGAGATCAGGAAGAAGACCGCAGCGAGGACGAGGACGAGGGTCCCCAACCCCTGCGCGGTCAGTGAGACGGCGAGTTCGACGGCGAGCAGGCCGAACAGGGTCGTGAACTTGATGATCGGATTGAGGGCCACCGATGAGGTGTCCTTGAAGGGGTCGCCGACGGTGTCGCCGACAATGGTCGCATCGTGCAGGGCTGTCCCCTTGGCATGCAGATCGACCTCGACGACCTTTTTCGCGTTGTCCCAGGCACCGCCCGCGTTCGCCATGTAGATCGCCTGATACAGACCGAAGATCGCGGTCGAGATCAGGTAACCGATGAAGAAATAGGGCTCGATGAAGGCGAAGGACAGCGTCGCGAAGAAAACCGCGAGGAAGATTGTCAGCATCCCCTGTTGGGCGTACTCGGTGCAGATCGCCACGATGCGACGCGAGTCTTCCTCGCTGGCGCGCTCAGCGCCCTCGTCCAGGCGGATCGTCTTTTTGATGTACTCGACGGCTCGATAGGCTCCTGTCGTCACGGCCTGGATCGAGGCTCCGGAGAACCAGAAGATCACCGCCCCACCCGTGATGAGGCCGAGCAGGAACGGCGCGTGCATGATCGAGAGGTTCGCCAGGGCGGAGGCATCGGTCAGGGAACTCGTCAGTCCGATGATGATCGAGAAGATCATCGTCGTGGCGCCCACGACCGCCGTGCCGATGAGGACCGGTTTGGCCGTGGCCTTGAACGTGTTGCCGGCTCCGTCGTTCTCCTCGAGCATCTGCTTGGCCGAGTCCCAGTGGGGCTCGAATCCGAACTCATGCTCGATCTGTGGGTCGATATCCTCGACGTATTCGATGCGGGAGAGCTCGTAGACGGACTGGGCGTTGTCGGTGACCGGCCCGTAGGAGTCGACCGCGATCGTCACCGGGCCCATGCCGAGGAAGCCGAAGGCCACGAGACCGAAGGCGAAGACGGCGGGGGCGAGCATGACGTCACCGAGCCCGAGGGTCGACACGAGGAAGGCGACGCTCATCAGGGCGACGATCGCGATACCGAGCCAGTAGCTGGAGAAGTTCCCGGCGACGACCCCGGAGAGGATGTTCAGCGACGCCCCGCCCTGTCGGGAACTCTTGACGATCTCGCGCACGTGACGCGAGCGGGTCGAGGTGAAGACCTTGACGAGTTCGGGGATCAGTGCTCCCGCGAGGGTGCCACAGGTGATGATTGCCGCTAGTTTGAGCCACAGCAGATCGGGCAGGTCGCCGAGGACGGCCCAGGTCGCCACCGCGGTGACAACGATGCACAGGAGCGAGGTCAGTCGGACCAGGGAAGTCAGAGGCGCCTCGAAGTCCATTTGCGAGGCATGGCCATACCGGGCGGTGACGAGGCGTTCAGTGAGGACGTAGGCCAAGGCTGAGGCAATGATCATCGCCGCGCGCACGATGAAGATCCACACGAGCAACGTTGCCTGGAGACCGGTGTCGGGAACCGCCAGGAGGATGAAGGTCACGAGGGCGACCCCGGTGACGCCGTAGGTCTCGAACCCATCGGCGCTGGGGCCCACGGAGTCCCCCGCATTGTCGCCCGTGCAGTCGGCGATGACGCCCGGATTGCGGGGATCGTCCTCGTCGATCTTGAAGACGATCTTCATGAGGTCGGAGCCGATGTCTGCGATCTTGGTGAAGATCCCGCCCGCGATGCGCAGGGCGGAGGCGCCCAGGGATTCTCCGATCGCAAAACCAATGAAGCACGCACCGGCGACGTCGGAGGGCAGGAACAGCAGAATGACGAGCATCATGAACAGCTCGAGAGAGATCAGCACCATGCCGATCGACATGCCCGAGCGCATCGGGATCCGGTGGATTTCGACGGGGCGACCGCGCAGGGCCGCGAATGAGGTACGCGAGTTCGCGAAGGTGTTGACCCGAATGCCGAACCATGCCACTGAGTAGGATCCGGCCATCCCGAGCAAACTGAAGGCGACGATCGTCAGGACCCGGCCCCAGGAGAAGCCGACGAGGGCCTTGTAGTAGACAAGGACGACCGCGGTGATGAAGACCCATAGGATCAGGAGGAAGCGGCCCTGCTTG
>JAATFD010000013.1 GCA_015655375.1 Actinomycetales bacterium | reverse complement strand
TGGCGATCATGTCGCTCGGATTCGGCGGGTTCATGGCAACCGACTTCGCCCTGTGTATCCGGATGCTGCCGGACCCCGAGGAGTCGGGCAAGGACTTCGCAGTGCTCAACATCGCGCAGACTCTGCCCACTTCGGTCGTGCCCTTCATCGCTCCGGCCCTGCTCGCGATCGGCGGGTTCCCAGCTTTCTTCGGCGGTCTCGCGGTTCTGGGGGTGCTCGGTGCGATCGCGGTAATCCGGATCCCCGACATCGGCCAAGAGGGCGACCCCCGGTTTGCCGCGATAACCCGAGAGTGTTCGACCGCAGTCCAGGGCTGAGATGAGAGGGCATCGGGACTTCACCGGGAACTCGCGAGGGCGAGTTCCCGGGTTCCCCAATCAGTTCGCTGACGTTCCGACTGATCCCGTTGGCGTTGCCCGCCGGGGCTCCGACCCTGTTCTGGATGGACGCGGCGGGTGATAAGGGCAACCTCCAGCGCGACGCGTTGGCGCGCGAGTTGGGGATCACAGTCGTGACCGTGCGCTATCGGGCGGCGCCGTGCGACCGGCGCGGTTTGGGGGCACCCGCTATCGACCGGTGCGGGCCAGCTCTTGGTCGATTGCCACGAGACCAAAGGAGACACATGATGCCACAGAGGTAACAGGTCCTCACTGACGTCAGGAGGGGAGCTCGGCGGTCATGCATCGAGCTTCTCTCCGAGGGCTCGTCGATGTGCGCCGCATGGCAAAGAGGTCGATTCAGTGGCTCGATCGCACGTATTGGAAGCACAGCACCACGGTCCGGCTGAAGGATGCATCGTAGAGGTAGTGTCACCCCCGGAGCCGTTGTTGGCCGCTGGGTGGCGCGGACTCCGTTGAGGATGACGGCGCCGATTGTGGCGATCGTCATCAGCAGGCCGACGCCGATCCTGCCGTGGACGAGGCCGCACAGGGTTTCGGGAACGAAAGTCCAGGCGCCTGCAAGCAGCGTGCCCCAGAAGGCGATCTGGGCGACGAGGGCAGGGGCTCCGGTCCATTGGGCGATCAAGCCTGCCAGGAGTCCGATCCCGGAGATGAACGAGGGCGCGAACTCCGGGTCTCGTCACCAGGGGCGGTCATCGGTTGGTCGGCTCCTCGGCGGGAGTTGCTGCGGCGGGGGTCTTGGGGTTGGCCTCGACCTCGGTGGAACAGCCGTTGTCGATGCAGGAGACGTCCTCGTCGACAGCCAGGGTCGCGTCGAGTGGGGCGGATCGGCCATCGCGCGGCCGAGTCGATGCATCATGCCGAGGCGAGAAGAAGCGCAGCATGCGCTGACCAATTGAAAGGGTGGGGCAGAGAACTGCGCTGTTCCCAGAATTTGCCGAGACACGCCGACTGTGGGCCGTGAGGCACGTCGGCGAGTTCAGGAGTGGGTGCGACGCTTTCAGGTCGGAGGGGTCGCTGGTAGTTCTTCGTCGCAGTGATGAGGTGTGTGAGAGGACCCAGGGTGCGAGCCTGCTGCCAGCTCCGCTGTCACAGTCACTGGTCAACACATCTGAGACTCTCAGAAGAGATGACGCCTGACAATTGGCGACGTCCTTCGGTACTCGTCGGTGGATGCTTCTCGGGATGGGAGAGAATCGAGGCATGGATTCCTCCGGAGCGATCCCCGCCCACCGCCCCGCCCCTGACCTGGCCGATTGGCCCATCGGCGCTGACGTCCGGTTGGTCGTCGCCGACATGGACGGAACCCTCTTGGATGGGGACAGCCAGATTCCCCGAGGATTGTGGCCGTTGCTCGCCGAGATGCGGGCCCGTGGGATTGTCTTCGCCCCGGCCTCGGGCCGCCAGTACGCCACCCTCGCCTCGATGTTCGCCCGCGAGGCCGACGGCATGACGATCATCGCGGAGAACGGCGCGCTCGCCATGCGCGACGAGGTCGAGGTCTCCTCCGCGCCGATTGATCCGGAGACGGTCGTCTCCGTCGTCAGGGCCGAGCGGGAGCATGCACGGTCCGGCGCTGATGTCGGCGTCGTCGTGTGCGCGAAGACGGCGGCCTATGTCGAGCGCACCGATGAACGCTTCCTCGAGCAGGCGCGCCCCTACTACCGGCGGATCGTTCCGGTGCCCGATGCTGTGGGCGAGGAGGTCCTGGCGGAAGGTGTCGTCAAGGTCGCCCTCTACGATTTCGGGAACGTCGAGGCTTCTGTACCGGCTGTCTTCGGTCGGTCCCGCCACAGTCACCAGGTCGTGATCTCCGGCGAGCACTGGTCCGATCTGATGACTCAGGGCGTCGACAAGGGGACCGCGGTGCGGGACCTGCAAGACCTCCTCCGCATCGGCGCAGATCAGACCGTGGTCTTCGGTGATTTCCTCAACGACCTCGGAATGATCCAAGCGTCAGGGTTGTCCTTCGCGATGGCCAATGCTCACCCCGACCTCATCGCCGCGGCGAATCACATCGCTCCCGCGAACACCGAGGACGGCGTGGTCACGGTGTTGAGGGCGCTCTTGGGGTTGACGGGCTGAGGAACAGCCCCGGCAGGCAGATGCAGTGAGTCATTTGGACTCGGGGGTCTCCTCGGAGACAGGCGACTCCGCCTCGTCCTCGGCTCCGGCCTCCGCGACCTCGTCGGTGACGATCTGTTCGGTCCCGTTGACGGGGGTGGGGATGTCATCGACGGGCTCGGGCGCGACATCGGGCACCGGAGCATCGGTGTCGAGATCGGCCCAGTACTCCTCGGCCCACGGATCCTCGATCGGCTGGCTGCGCTTCCACAGCAGGTAGCCGACTCCGGCGGCGGACGCACCCAGCGCGGTCCAGCCCAGTGCCTTGGCGACGCGATGGTGCTTGACGACGGGATGAGTGATGGCGGTCGGGGTCGTCAGCGCGTGCGTGGAGGCCTCGCGGACCAAGCGAGCACGCTCGGCCAGATCGGCATCGGTGGTCGCCGCGGTCGTCGCATCGGAGACGGCCTTGTTGATACGGGGAAGGTAGTCGTCGACGACCTTCCCCTGGACATCGTCGATGAAGGGCTTGGCTGCGTCAGCGGCCGCTTGAGCCCTCTCCGCAGCCGAGGAGATCGCCGGTGTGGCCCTCTCAATCGTTTTCTCGAAGGCTTGCTGGGCTTTCGGTGCTGCCCAGTCGATGCCCTGACCGGTCAAGTCGGCAGCCTTGAGTGCTGCACGACTGGCCTGCTCAGTGAGGGCGTCTTTGATTTTGAGCGCGTCCGCGCGCATCTGCTCAGGATCGATGTTCGGGGTCTTGGCCATGACGCCTCCGTGTCCAGGTCTTCTTGACGCCCGCGGGCGCCAATCGTCACCCTATTGTGCACCGATGCGATGTGACCTGCAGCCCATCACTCCCATGTGAGCACTCGCAGAGTGTGCTCGGAGCACCAGGATCTGGGAGGATTGACCCATGCATGCGATCCTTCACACCACGCTCGGCGACATCACGGTCGAGCTTTTCCCGAACCACGCTCCCAACACAGTCACGAACTTCACGGGTCTGGCCCGCGGTGACCGCGAGTGGACCGACCCCACCACTGGCCAGAAGACCACGAAGCCGCTTTACGACGGCGTGATCTTCCACCGTGTCATCCCGGGTTTCATGATCCAGGGTGGTGACCCGATCGGCACGGGTACAGGCGGTCCCGGATACGAGTTCAACGATGAAATCCACCCGGAGCTTTCATTCACCAAGCCCTACATCCTTGCCATGGCCAACGCCGGCAAACGCATGGGGCACGGGACGAACGGCTCGCAGTTCTTCATCACGGTCGCCCCCACTCCGTGGCTGCAGGGCAAACACACGATCTTCGGAGAGATCACCGATCAGGCGTCCAAGGCCGTCGTTGACGCGATCGCCGCTGTTCCCACCGGCCGCAATGACAAGCCGGTCGAGGATGTTGTCATCACCTCCGTCGACATCGTCGACTGAGACTCCGTTCAGACAGGCACGGACGAGGTCGGGGCCGGGGCGTACTCCGCTCCGGCCCGGCCTGTTCCAGGGGATGGAAGGGCACCGATGAGTGGGTTGCCGCAGTACGGTCAGCGTTCCGATGCGAGTGCAGCGCCCGATTGCCCACGGCACCCCGGGGTGCGCGCCGTCGACTATTGCAAGCGATGCGGTCGGCCGATGTGCATCGACTGCGCCATCCCGACCGAGGTGCGCTCGATTTGTGTCGATTGCGCCCAGGAGCTGCGTCGGCGTGTCTCGCCCTCATCGCCGGTCGTCACTATCGGAATCATCGCAATCTGCGCCATCCTCTACGTGATGGGCTGGATTTCTCCCGCCGCCGAACGCGCGCTGACTTTCGCGCCGGTGCTCGGCTATTCCGAGCCGTGGCGTTTCCTGACCACGGCGTTCCTCCATGCCTCGGTCTTCCACATCGCGTTCAACATGCTGGCCCTGTACTGGGTCGGACGGGCCGTCGAGCCCGCGCTGGGACACTGGCGTTTCGCCGTCCTCTACATCCTCAGCGCGATCGGCGGGTCGTTGGCGGTCCTCCTGTGGTGCTTCGTCCAGCCCGCCTCGTTCTTCACGGCCACCGTGGGCGCCTCGGGCGCCGTCTTCGGGCTCTTTGCGGCGATCTTCGTCCTCCAGCGGATGAGCGGGTCGGACACGACGGCAGTCCTCGTCCTGCTCGGCATCAACCTGGTCTACGGATTCATCACGTCGGGTGTCTCGTGGCAGGCCCACGTCGGCGGGATGATCGTGGGAGTCCTTGTCACTTGGGCGTTCGTCGCGCTGGCGAAGCCGCGCCGGGGAATGACGGCGAAAGTGCAGGAATGGTGGGCCCGGGCCGTGGCGCTCGGAATGCTCGCTGTACTCATTGCCGCAATCTGGGGAGCCTACGCACTGTTGGTGTCCTGAGCCTGAGTGGTCGTCTCACGTGCGCGGCGCTCCGGGCGCGGGCCGTCGCGAGTTCGGGATGCCATGAGGTCGGAGCAGTCGTTGCGGGCGCGGATACCGAGCCATTCGGTGTTCACTGGCTGTGCACGGTGAGTTCACAACGGTGGACATCGGGAGTTTTCCCCGCCGTCATGCGCCGGACGCCGGAATGACACATCTGTCGTTCATCCCCAGGTGTGGATATGCCTGTGGACAACTCCGTGGACAGTGGATGCGGTGGGGTGGTGTCATGGTGTGTGGAGGCGCCGCCGTGAGCTTCCCGTTCAGCAGGTGCAGCACCACTGTTGAGTCCTGTGAATGGGCTCCGCGAAGGGGCCCTTCCGAACAGTAAGCGTTCAGTTCGTTCGATCTCGGTGCCAGACACGGTCGAGGTTGAAGTTCCTGAGCACCGGGAGTGGCGCCTCCTGCTCCACAACCTCGATCTCGGCCGGGGTCGTCCTCGAGGTCGTGCGTGTCGCTCGCTTGGCGCTCACTCCATCCATCACTTTCACGCGTGCTCACTGAATCGTGGGTTGTTGGCTGGCTGCATCGATGAAACCCACGTGTGCTCAATGGATTGCTGGTTATAACTGGTGGT
>JAATFD010000019.1 GCA_015655375.1 Actinomycetales bacterium | reverse complement strand
TAGGATCCGGCCATCCCGAGCAAACTGAAGGCGACGATCGTCAGGACCCGGCCCCAGGAGAAGCCGACGAGGGCCTTGTAGTAGACAAGGACGACCGCGGTGATGAAGACCCATAGGATCAGGAGGAAGCGGCCCTGCTTGACCAGATAGGTCCGACACGTCGAATAGATCAGCTCACTGACCGCGCGCATCGTGGCATGGACCGGCAGCTGTTTGAGGCGCAAGCAGGTCCACAGGCCGAAGCCCAGTCCGAGCAGACACACGACCAGGCTGGCCAGGAGCAGGCCTCGCCCCGACAGGCCGATGGCCAGGTGCGCCTGGGACAGATCGGGCAGCCGCAGGGAGGCCTCCCCGCCGTGGGTCTGCTCCTGGGTGGAGTCCCGGCCCGCGGAGCATCCGGCGAGGAGGACGGTCGCAACCGTCAGGGAACAGGCGGTGCGAATCCGGCATCGCGGTGGGCGGCTACTGGCGGTGGAGGGAGAGAACTGGGAACTGGTTCTGGCCGGGGAGCAGCCAGGGGCGGTGAAGGCCATGGGTCCTCGAAAGGTCGAGCGTCAGTGCTGTCACCGACAGCGTAGAAGCGCGAATCGGTGCGTGTGGCCGACCTCGTGCGAGGGCCGTGTCCGGACGGGCTGCGGAGTGCCCGGCACCGCGGTGTCGGAGGCGAATGGGGGACCTTCGTCCCCGGCCTGTCAATCCAATTCGGTGGTGCCCACGCGCAGCGCGTAATACGTGCCGTGGCGGGCCATGAGCTCCTCATCGCTCCCGCGCTCGATGATCCGCCCGTGGTCGAGGACCATGATGACGTCCGAGTTCTCGATCGTCGACAGACGATGGGCGATGACGAAGACCGTCCGGCCCGTCATCAGGGCGTCCATTCCCTGCTGGACGAGGGCCTCGGTGTGCGTGTCGACGCTCGACGTCGCCTCGTCGAGGATCATGACGGGCGGGTCGGAGATCGCGGCCCGCGCGATGGCCAGCAACTGGCGCTGTCCCTGGGAGAGGGTGTCCGAGGTGCCCTCGAGCTCGGTGTCATAGCCGTGGGGGAGGGTGCGGATGAACTCGTCGGCATGTGCGAGGCGTGCGGCCGCGAGGACCTCCTGGTCGGTGGCGTCGAGGCGCCCGAAGCGGATGTTGTCAGTCACGGAACCGGAGAAGAGCGACGTGTCTTGGAGGACGATGCCGAGACTGGCACGCAGGTCGGCCTTGCGCATCCGCAGGACGTCGATCCCGTCGATGCGGATCGTGCCCCGATCGACGTCGTAGAAGCGTGTCAACAGATTGGTGATCGTCGTCTTCCCTGCCCCGGTGGCTCCAACGAGGGCGATCTTCTGGCCCGGCTTCGCAAACAGCGTGATGTCGTGGAGGACCGGCTTCTCGGGGTCGTACCCGAAGGTGACCTGATCGAAGCGAACGTCGCCGCGCTGGAAGACCGGTTCCGGCAAGGTGATTCCGGTCGGATCGGTCCACTGCCAGCGGCGTGTGCCCGGGTCTCCGGAGGAGCTCCGGCCGACCTCGAGGGCGTCCAGGGTCACTCGGCCCTCGTCGCTTTCGGGCTCCTCGTCGAGTAGGCCGAAGATCCGCTGGGCACCGGCGACGGCCATGACCACGGAGTTGAGCTGTTGGGCGATCTGGGACAGTGGCATCGTGAAGCTGCGGGTGAGTTGGAGGAACGCGGCGATGACCCCGATCGTCACGGGGGTCGTCCCGGAGATGGCCAGGGCGCCACCGGCGACGGCGACGACCACATAGAGCAGGTTGCCGAGCCCTCCGGTGGCGGGCATGAGGATGTTCGCGTAGCTGTTGGCGAGGTCGGAGTCCTCGAAGAGAGAGTCGTTGAGTTCATCGAAGCGCTTCTGGGTGGCGCGCTCGTGCGTGAAGACCTTGATGACGCGTTGGCCGCTGACGGATTCCTCGGCGAAACCGTTGACGGCGCCGATCGAGCGCTGCTGGCGCGCGAAATAACGTCCCGAGCGCGACATGAGTGCTCGAGCCACCGCGAGCAGGACCGCGCCCCCGGCGAGGACGAACAAGGTGAGCTGCCAACTCAGCACGATCATGGAGACCATGACCGCGACGACCGAGGCGATTGAGGACACGAGCTGGGGCAGTGCTTGGGAGATCATCTGACGCAGCGTGTCGGTGTCGTTGGTGTACCGGCTCATGAGGTCGCCGGCGCTGTGGGTGTCGAAGAAACGCAGGCTCAGCCGCTGCATGTGGGCGAACATCTCGTTGCGGACGCGGCGCAGTACCTGTTGGGCGATGGCGACGACCAGCCAGTTGTAGGCGAGCGTCATCACGACCCCCGCCAGGTAGACGGCGGCGATGAGGACCAGCGCACGCGTCAGGGGTCCCCAGTCCGGATCGGTCCGGCCCAGCAGCGGCGTGATGAAGTCGTCGATGAGCGCCTGGGTGAACAGGGCTCCGGCGACCCCTGCCGCCGCGGAGACGAGGATGCACACGAGGACGACGGGTCCCCGCCATCGGCCTTCTCGCACGACATAGCCCAGGAGACGCCCGATGATGTGGGTGGCGGTGGCGTCCTCGTCGAGACGTACAGACCTGCGCCCAGTCCGTTCAGCCATCGGAGCGTGTCCTCGCATTCTGGGACAGGAACAGGTCCCGATAGTCTGGGCAGTCCCGCATCAGGTGGTCATGGGTGCCCTGGGCGAGGACCCGTCCGGCGGCGAGCATGACGATCAGGTCGGCGTCGCGCACGGAGGAGACGCGTTGGGCGATGATGATCGTCGTCGTTGCGGGCAGTGCTCGGCGCAGGCCGGCGGACATCCTCGACTCCGTGGCCGTGTCCACGGCGGAGGTGGAGTCGTCGAGAATCAGCACTTTCGGACGCTTGAGCAGGGTGCGCGCCACGCACAGTCGCTGACGTTGCCCGCCGGAGAAGTTCATTCCTCCCTGCTCGACACGGGACTCGAGGCCGTCGGGAAGCGCGGTGAGGAACTCGCTGGCCTGGGCGGCGTCGGCCGCCGCCCACAGCTGCTCGTCGCTGGCATCCGGATCGCCCCAGCGCAGGTTCTCGGCGACGGTGCCCTCGAAGAGGACGTTCTTCTGCAGGACGATCCCCACGGCGTCGCGCAAGGTGGCCAGGTCGTAGTCGCGTACGTCGACCCCTCCGACCTCGACGGATCCGGAGGTGACGTCGTACAAGCGGGGAATGAGCTGGACCAGGCTCGACTTGCCGGACCCTGTGCCTCCCAGCAGACCGATGGTCTGCCCGGGGCTGATCGTCAGGTCAACGTGGTGAAGGACGTCCTCGGACTGGGCGTGCCCGTAGGAGAAGTTCACCGCGGATAACCGCACCGAGGCGTCGACGACGGTCGTCACGGGCTGTGCGGGCGGTCCCACCAGCGGCCTCTCGACGAGGACCTCACCGATGCGATGGGTGGAGGCGCGCGAGATCGTGGCCATGACGAGCACCATGGACAGCATCATCAGGCTGATGAGGATCTGCATGGCGTAGGAGATGACGGAGACGAGTTCCCCGGTGGTCAGGGTTCCGGAGACGATCTGATGGGCACCGATCCACGCCACGAGCAGCAGACAGGTGTAGATCGCGAGCTGCATGGCAGGTTGGTTGAAGGCGAGGATGCGTTCGGCGGCCGTGAAATCGCGCTTGATCGTGTCCGACGTCGTGCGGAAGCCCGCCTCTTCGTGGGCTCCGCGCACAAAGGCCTTGACGACGCGGATCCCGCGGATGTCCTCCTGGACCTGGGTGTTGAGCCGGTCGTAGGTGCGGAAGACTCGTTCGAAGATCGGATGGGCGTGTAGTGCGATGAACGCCAGGGCCGCGCCGAGGAAGGGAATGACCGCGAGGAAGACCGACGCCAGGGTCGGGTCGACGACGAAGGACATGACCAGGGCGAAGACCAGGGTGGCGGGCGCCCGGACCGCGATGCGGATGATCATCATGTAAGCCATCTGGACATTTGTGACGTCGGTGGTTAGGCGCGTGATGAGGCTGCCTTCGGAGAATCGGTCGATGTTGGCGAAGGAGAAGCGCTGGATGGAAGTGAACTGATCGGAGCGCAGGTTGCGGGCCAGGCCAGCGCCGGCGCGCGCTGAGAGCCGCCCAGCTCCCATGCCTGCGGCGAGGGCAACGATGGCCAGACAGGCCAGGAGCAGTCCCATCTTGTCGACGAGGGCCTGGTCGCCGCGTTCGATCCCCTGATCGATGAGGGAGGCTGTCAGGAAGGGAATGGAGATCTCGGCAAGGACCTCGACGACGGCCAGAACAATGGTGGCGACGGAGGCTGGACGGAACTCGCGAAGTGACGGGGCTAGGCGCGACACGAGGACGCGCATGGAGGGATTCTCGGAGGTCATCGGGGTTCACCATAGCATATGGATTCATATGTAATGAGCGGGCTACCATGGCGCCATGAGCGCTGCGAGACAGGCGGAGTCCCCGGTACCCGCCGCGAAGGGACCGGACGAGGACGAGTGGCGTGACCTCGCCGTCGTCATCCACGATCTTGCCCGCCGACTCAAGCCACGGTCGATGGAGATGGCACGTGTCTCGGCCCTGTCTCCGACATCCGCAGAGGTCTTGCGCGTTGTGGTCAATCATCCGGGCGTCAGCATTCAGGAGATCAGCCTGCAGGCAGTCCTCCAGCAGAGCAACGCCAGTGCCGCCGTGCGCGACCTCGTCGGGGAGGGACTGGTGCGCAAGGTCGCCGATCGCTCCGACGGGCGTCGCGTGAGCGTGACCCCGACGCAGCGGGCGATCACCGAGGGGGAGCGGATCGAGGCTGCCTGGGGGCAGCTCTACGCCGGGGCGGTCGGCGCCCTCGATGAGCCAACGGTCGAGAATTTGCGGTCTGCTGTGTTGGCGTTGCATGCTCTCGACCGACAGCTGGCGGCCCTCGACGAGGACTGAGCGGCAGGTGGACGCAGATGCCCATGGGGCGACCTACCCTTCCCCCATGGACTGGATGATCGTGGTGGGCGTGGTCGTGGGGCTGCTCGTGGGGTGTGTGCTCGGCTGGATCGCCGCCGGACGGGTCTCGCGGGCCGAGGCCGGTTCCGAAGTCGCGGCCGAGATTGCGGGCCTGCGCGCCCGTCTGGAGAGCCAGACACAGGAGCGGGCGCGATCTGAGGGCCACTGGCGTGAACGGGTGGGCCTGCTTGAGCGTCAGTTGAGTGAGCAGACCCGTGCGCGAGAGGAAGAGGCCCGGACCCGCGCCGCCGAGAATCTGCGTCAGTCAGAGGACGAAGGACGTGTTCTAGAGGCTCTTGCGCCGGTAGGGGATCGGCTGAGCGCGATGCAACGTGCTCTGGCGGAGATGGAGCAGCAACGCCAGATCCAGTACGGGGCGCTCGGGGAGCAGATGAGCCTCGCACGGGAGTCCGATCGGCGTCTCCAGGCGACGACCAGCGCTCTGGAATCGGCGCTGCGCAACACGTCGGCTCGCGGCGCGTGGGGGGAGGCCCAGCTGCGCAACATCGTGGAATCGGCCGGACTGCTCGAACATGTCGACTTCGATGTCCAGGCGACAGTCCCGGCCGAGAGCTCGCGCGGGCGGCCTGACATGGTGATCCATCTGCCTGGAGGCCGGTCTTTGCCGATCGACGCGAAGGTCCCGTTCGACTCCTACCTCGAGGCAACGTCGATTCCTGCCGATGCCGATGGGCCGGAGGGCCGTCGGCGAGCAGATCTGCTGTCCGCCCACGTCAAGGCCCTGCGCGGGCACGTCGACGCGCTGGCGAAGCGAGCCTACTGGGAGGGGTTGGAGGACAGCCCGGACTTCGTCGTCGCGTTCATCCCCTCCGAGTCTCTGCTGGCGGCCGCCGTCGAGGCCGATCCGACACTCCTCGACCATGCGTTCGGAAAGCGGGTCGCCCTCGCCTCGCCCGTGACACTGTGGTCGGTGTTGCGAACCGTCTCCTATGCGTGGCAGCAGGATGTCATGAGCACCGAGGCGAAGGAGCTGTTCGACATCTCGCGCGAGCTCTACCAACGCCTCGCGGTCCTCGGTGGTCACGCGGAGCAGATGCGCACGAGCCTCCAGCGTTCGGTCGAGTCCTGGAATCGGTTCGCCGGATCGTTGGAGTCTCGCGTGTTCGTCACGGCGCGCAAGCTCTCTCGGGTCGATGAGTCGACGATCATTCCGACGCCTCGTCCGATCGAGGACGCACCGCGTCTGCTGACGGCGCCCGAGATCGTCGAGACGTCCGGCTGACGGGACCTCAGCGGCGGACCCAGGTCGTCACACGCCACCGTGCATCGCCGGAGGCCGGGCGCCAGTCTGCGTCCGAGCGGGCTCGATCGGGGGCCCATTCGGCCTCTTCGATGTGGGGAGCGCGCACCAGCAGACCGGTGTGCCCGGACGCGGCGACGTCCAGGTCGAGGTCGGTGATGACGAGTTCGTCGACACGGTCCATGGTCTCCGCGTAGACGTGGGCGCCACCGGTGATCCAGACAGTGTCCGCACTCATGTCAGCGGCCGCGCGGAGGGCCTCGTCGAGGGCGTCATCGAGGGAATGGACGACGGTGGCTCCGGTGGCCTCAAAGCCGGGGGACCGCGTGATGACGATGTTGGTGCGCCCGGGCAGCGATCCACCCAATGCCTCCCAGGAGGAGCGGCCCATGACAATCGGGCATCCCATCGTCGAGGTCTTGAAGTGGGCGAAGTCGGCGGGAACACTCCACAACATTCCGGTGCCGGATCCGAGGACGCGATCCCTGTCCTGGGCCCAGATCGAGGCGAGAACGACACCGCGCCGGCGGGAGCCGCGGGAGCGCGCGGAGGTGGGTCCGGACGTCGAGCCGGAGGAGGATGCGGTCTTCACACGGCCACCGGGGCCTTGATCGTGGAATGGTGCCGATAACCGGTCACCTCGACGTTGTCGAAGCCGTAGTCGAACATTGAGGAAGCCCGGTGCAGCTGAAGCGCGGGGAAGGGATAGGGCTCGCGCGAGAGCTGCTCACGGACCTGACTCAGGTGGTTGTCGTAGATGTGGCAGTCGCCCGCGCTCCAGATCAGGTCGCCGACGTCGAAACCTGCCTGCTGGGCGAACATGTGGGTGAGGAGCGCGTAGGAGGCGAGATTGAAGGGCACACCGAGGAACATGTCGGCGCTGCGCTGATAGACCTGCAGGCTCAACCGACCGCCGGCGACGTAGAGCTGAAAGAAGGCGTGGCAGGGCTCCAACGCCATGCGTGGCAGGTCTCCGACGTTCCAGGCGGAGACGACCATGCGGCGGGAGTCCGGAGTGGTTTTCAAAGTCTCGAGGACATGGGTGATCTGGTCGATGTGGCGTCCGTCCCCGGCGTTCCACGCGCGCCATTGGACGCCGTAGACGGGGCCGAGATCGCCATTCTCGTCGGCCCATTCGTTCCAGATCCGTACTCCGTGCTCCTGGAGCCACGCGACGTTGGAATCCCCGCGCAGGAACCAAAGGAGTTCCCCGACGACAGACTTGAGGTGGACTCGTTTGGTCGTGACGAGGGGGAAACCCTTCGAGAGGTCATAGCGCAGGTGCGCACCGAAGACGGAGTGGGTGCCGGTTCCAGTCCGATCGCCCTTTGGCGTTCCTTGCTCGAGGACGCGGGCGAGCAGATCCTCATACTGGCGGTCGATCGGTAAATCCATTCCGTGTCCTTTCCACCGGGCGGGTCTGAGGTGGACCCGCCCGTCCAGTGTGCCAACAACGCGTGGATCGTGCGTGGTGGTGGGTGTCTCAGGCCCGGTCGTCTGGGCTTGGCAGGGAGAGTGCCCCGAAGGGGATCTCCCTTGTGGTGGGCGGTGCGTCCTCGGCGATGACGTCAATGACGAGGGCTTCCGGAGGGAAGCACAATGGCGGATCACCCAAGGCCAGTCGTACGCCCTCGACCACAGAGCGTGCCATGGAACGCCCGAGCCCGGCTCCGATGACCGCTCCAGCACCGAAGGGAAGCAACCGTGCGAGGGTCCCCGACGTGGCCTTGGAGACGATCCGAGCACGCAGCCAGTGCGTCATCAGGGAATTGAACTGCAGAGCCGAAGTGGTGCGGATGTTGACGAAGGAGCTCCTGAACCAGGCGAGCGTCTGGATCCCGAGCCCCGAGGTGATCGCTTCGGCGCCTTCACGACCGGTGAGGGCGGAGAGTACCAGGGCGGTCCGTTTGGAGGGATCTCGCAGATCGATGCCCGACAGGTGAGCGACGACCATCGTGTAGTGGGCGGCCTCGGAGACGAAGGCCGCAAGCTGGGCGACTGAGGCGGTTGCCCCCACGGCGGTGCCCGCTCCCGGCACCGCCGCAGCAGCGCCCACGGCTGCTGACTCGAGGCTGGAGCGGCGGACGAACCGTCGAGTCGCGATCTCAATGAGGTCGGTCGGCGAGGCTGACGGGTTCTCCTCGCGCAGGCGTGTGGCCGAGCGGAGACTCAGGTCGTGAGGGACCTCGATGGCACGCTGGAACCAGTCGGTACCGATCCGTTTGAGTGATGCCGTCCTCGACGGGTTCATCGTCGTCGCCACATCCGGATCGGAATGAGGGCGAGCACGGCGGGAGGGACGCGGGAGGCGGGGCGCCATCATGCCTCGGGCGTCTCCGCGGCCTCGGAGGTGAACGTGTGGGTGTAGGTGACACCTCGCGTGAGAGTGTGTCCGATCGTGCAATTGCGCTCAATTGCACTCTCAGCCCGATGCTCGAGGGCAGCCCGCTCCTCCTCGGCCAACCCCGAGAGGTCCTGAACGAGCTCGACCTGGAAGGAATCGAAGCGATCCGCCGCCTCGTCATAGGCGCCCGAAACCCCGATGACCTGTGCAAAGTCCTCGCCGAGCGCGGTGATCAGACGCCGGTCGGAGGACATCGCGTTGCATCCGGCCAAGGCGATCTTGAGAAGGTCCCCGGGGGAGAAACGGCCGGGGCCGTCTCCCAGGAGGACCTCGGCGCCGCGCGCATTTCGGGCGACATACTGGCGGGTCCCTTGGCGCTCGAGGAAGAGGGCGGGTGCGGGCCCGTCCTCGGAGGCGGGCGAGGTGTCTTTCGGGGTGATGTTCATGGGGTCATTGTCCTCCGCGTCGACACCGATGTGCAGGAGGAAGACGCCTCTTCTGGGTTCGCTCTCGGCGGAGGCCGGGCATCCTCACTGTGAGTGAGAGGCGAGCCATTTCTGTGCGGCTTGCTGCTCGACGGTGAACAGCTGGGTGACGTGTCCAGCGGCCTTCTGCTCGATGCTGCGCCCGACCAGGGGAACGGAGACGGAGAAATCGCCCTCGAGACGTCGCGTCGTCGACTCGCCCGCGTCGGTGAGCACTGAAACGACTCGTGCCTTGACTGGGGCGCCGGACACCGTCAGCTCGGTCGTTCCGCGTCGGGTCCCACCCTCGACGGGGGACCACTTCTCGACCAGGTGAAGAGTGAGGCCCGGACGCACGAAGCGCCGAGCGGCGTTCGGAAGGAGAGAGACGTCGACGCCGGCGCTCGCCGTGATGGTCGTGGTGCCACCGTCGTCGGTGACCTGAACAGTGGGCGAGAGGATGCCGCGCTGGTCGAGTCGAGCCCGGGTGTAGTCGGGATCGGCGTACATGGCGCTGATCCGTTGCAATGCGGCCGGATAGTCGAACGAATCCGCGATGTGCACGGTTGCCTCCTCGGGCATGGGTGGGGCCGGATCGGCCCGGATGGGACAGGGTGCCCCCGCACTACAGTGGTGTCATGCGCAGCCTGACGCAACTGGCGGAGGAAGCTTCTTCCACGCCATTGTCTGACACCGACATCGATTGGCTCCACCTGTTGCTCTCCGATTGGCAGGTTCTGGCCGATTTGGCAGCGGCCGATCTGGTGCTGTGGCTCCCGACGGAGGACGGTCGTTTCATCGCGGTTGCCCACTGCCGGCCGGCGACGTCCTCGACGGTCCATCTCGACGACATCATCGGTCTGTACCTGCCGGCGGCTCGGGAGGCGGAGCTGCGGCGCGCGATGTCGACGGGCCGGGTCGTGCGTCCGGCGGCGGCACGCTGGGCGGGGACCTATTCGATGACTGAGATCTGCGTCCCCGTCTTCCATGCTGGCCGGGTCGTCGCTGTAATGACGCGGGAATCGAACCTCTCGGCGCCGCGGCCCTCGATCGGTTTTGAGGGGTGGACTGTGGCGGCGGCCGATGTCCTATGTGAGATGATCACGCGGGGGGAATACCCTTACGACTCGACACCGACCGTCACCGCCCACGGCGTCCCGCGGGTGCTCGACGGCGTGATCCTCCTCAACGACGAGGGTGTCGTCAGGCAGGCGACCCCCAACGCCGTGTCCTGCCTGAGGAGACTGGGGATCCGTCATTCCGTGATCGGACGGATTCTGGCCGAAGACATCACCGACGTCGTCGCCGACGAGGCGATGATCGAGGAGACCCTGGCGGTCGTCGTCATGGGTCGGGCGTCCTGGCGCGTGGAGATTGCCGCCCATGCCTCGACGGTGACGATGCGGGCCCTTCCCCTCCACGAGGGACGGACCAGGCTGGGCGCGATCATCCTGACGCGCGATGTGTCCGAGGTCCGTCGCCGCGAGCAGGAACTGATGACGAAGGACGCGACGATCCGCGAGATCCACCACCGGGTTAAGAACAACCTTCAGACTGTCTCAGCACTGCTACGCCTGCAGGCCCGGCGTTCAGGCTCCGAGGAGGTCAAGGGCGCGCTGGCCGAGGCGGAGCGCCGCGTCCAGTCGATTGCGACGGTCCATGAGGCCCTGTCCCAGAACGTCGACGAGGAAGTCGACTTCGACGAGGTCGCACGTTCCGTCCTGAGGATGTCGGGGGCTGTGGCCTCGACGGATCACTCCGTGGAGGTCGTCACGACCGGGAGTTTCGGCACCCTGGGTGCGGATCAGGCACAGGCGCTGGCCACTGTTCTCAATGAGTTGGTGGCCAACTCGGTCGAGCACGGGCTGGCGGGGCGCGACGGAATGGTGCGCATCGACGCTCACCGTGACGATCATGCGTTGGAGGTCCAGGTCGTTGACAACGGGGTCGGATTCGTCCCGGGGACGCCGATGAGTGGACTGGGAACGCAGATCGTCCACCAGATGGTGCGGGGCGAACTCAACGGGGCGATCGACTGGGCACCCGGTGAGGCCGGGGGGACTGTCGTTACCCTGCGCATGCACATTGAGTGAGACGTGCGTGAGGATGAGAGTCCCTCGCGACGAGGCCGCGGGGGGAACGCGATCAGTTGGTGGTCGTCAGGAAGCGCGGCGGGCGCGAGCCATACGACGTTTGTAGGAGCGTCGTTCCTCTTCGCTCATTCCGCCCCAGACACCGGAGTCCTGGTTGTTGGAGACTGCCCATTGCAGGCACGTGGTCTGGACCGTGCAGGCGTCGCAGACTGACTTCGCCTGAGAGGTCTGGGCAATGGCCGGCCCAGTGTTCCCGATCGGGAAGAACAACTCAGGGTCCACGCTCAGACAGGCCGCCTGGCTCCGCCAATCCATATCCAAGACTCCATTCGGTGGCATCCGGCGTCTGAACGACACCCAACGCGTACGTGACAGGACAACAACAGAGTCAAGTTTCGGACATCGTCGCGAAGGCGGCAAGACCTCCGGGGCTGAAGCAATGCCGGGATGTGTGTGGAAAACGTCACGTTGTGTATCCGCAGACTCCGAGTCCTCTCTCGCCTTGAGCTGTTTTTCACTCGATGACAAGAGCCATGCGCGAGAGCGTTCCACCGATCAGGGCGACCCCGGTCGAGCGCGTCCACCGCTCGGCCCGCAGTGCGGGTGAGACTTGGCGGGCACAGTCGGCAAGGACGCGCACCGTGGCCTCGTCGGGATCCAGGGCGAGGAGGACATCGCTGGGTTCGTCCATGGCGAGGGCGCATTGCCGGGGATCCACCAGAACAATTCCCGGTTCACTTGTCCGGGTCGGTCTAGATGTGGCCCGGGCAGTGGGACCGAGAAGCGGAGGCGGGTCAAGTCCGGCTTCACGATGAGCCCGCTCCACTGCGGCGAGTGCAGGTGCAGGGTTCCGGGCGACGATGACCCAGCGCAGTCCGGAGTGCACGAACCACGGACGAAGGCTGTCGCCGATCCTGCAGGCGGCCCCGACGCAGGAGAATTCGGCCGACGTGGGCCCGGCCGGACGTGGGACTTCGCGGTCGAGGACGGGGAGTCCCCGGACGGCCCACGTCGGCCGATCGCGCGGGATCGTGATCCGGTCGGGCAGCGCGAGCGGAATCTGGGCCACCAATGGCCGGGATCCGTCTCCTGTCAGCGGTGCGAGATCCTCCGCGTCTGCCGTTCGGGGTGGACGGGCTGCCGAGACGCCGGAGCCGAGCACGATGAATCGTCCGGGAGGTCCGCCTCGTGGGACATCCGCGCGCAGGCCTGCGCGTACCGCGTCTTCGGCCGAGGTGACGCGGATGAGTCGTGCGGCGAAGGAGGAAGACGATGCTCCGCCGACGCGTCGCGAGTGGGCCGAGACGACGCGGATCCCCCTGCGTGGCGCGCGAGTAAGGAACCCGTCCCAGGCGGCACGACCTCGTCCCGGGCCGAAGGCCAGCTCAAGCACATCGATCAGGTTCGGTGCGTCCTGGATGCAGAGGACTGCCGGTCCGTGTTCCGGCAGCCCGGCCAAGAGATGGGCGCAGGCTCCGGCGTCCTCGGTCTGGATCCATGTGGCGCACGAGGACAGGAGGACGCTGAGGTTGTCCGAGCAGACATGTAGGGGGAGTCGATCGCGCTCGGCGAGACGGGCGGAGACAGCTAGCGCAGCGCGCCCCAGTTCCGCTCCTTCATGGAGAGGCCCCTCGATCCGGATGCTGCCGGTCGTCCAGACCAGGGGAAGGTGGACGCCGATGTCGATGCCGTCGACCAGTCCGATCGTCGTCCCGATGACACGCGATGACGACATCCGATCGACCCGCTCCCACGTGAGATGGTCGGGCAGTTCCGGCGTCCACAGAGGCGCGGGAGCGGTGTCGTGGTGATGGCCGATGGCGCCATCCGCCTCGGCACGGGAGTCTCTCCACCGATCACGTGCGGTGGAAACCTCGGCCTCGACGTCGTGGACCCAGGCGATCTGCAGGGCGCCCCGGTAGCGGAGCACGGCACGTCCGGGGATTCTCGGCAGCCGGGCTGCATCGAGCGAGCCGATGACATCAAGGGAGTCGGCCTCGCCGGCGCATCGCAGGGCGAGCCGCAGCTCGATGTTCGCCCGCATGGCGGGGGTGATCGCTCCGGAGGGTCGCTGGGTCGCCAGGATCAGGTGGAACCCCAATGAACGTCCCTGGGCGCACAGTCGCACGAGAGAGTCGAGGGTGCGTGGATGTTGATCGGCGAGGACGCGGAACTCGTCGACGGCGATGACGACCCGCGGGGGCGGGGAAGGCGCATCGCCGCGGACGTGAGCCTTCTGCCATCGTGTGAGGTCGGGCAACCCGAGACGGGCCAGGTCTTGCTCCCGGGTGTGCAGCAGGCTGCTCAGTCCCCGGATTGCGCGCTCGGTGCGTGAGGGGTCCAGGTCGGTGAGGACGTCCTCGGTCTGGGGAAGACGCGACAGAGGTGCCAGTGTCGCTCCCCCCTTGTAATCGATGAGGACCAGCCGAAGCCGGTCGGGACCGAGGTCGGTGCATAGCGCGAGGAGCCAGGTCGTCAGCGCCTCGGACTTGCCGGATCCCGTGGTGCCAGCGACGAGCGCGTGGGGGCCGTCCCGGAGGAGGTCCACGACCACAGGTCCCGCGGCGTCGTGTCCAAGGACGACAGGCATGCCCCCGCCATCCGCGTGAGTCTCACCGGTGACGTCGACCGATCCCCGGTCCTCGAAGAGGAGCCGCTCCGGGAGGACCCGCGTCCGTTCCGTTTCTGGCGGTCGAGTCACCTGGTCCCACCACCGGGAGGAGACTGGGGCGTCGTCGGTGCGCAACACTCGATCGCACCAGGTCGGGAGCTCCGTGAAGGAGCGGGCAATGCCAAGGTGAAGTACTCCTGCAGCCCCAGTGTCGCCCATCGCGGCGCATCCCGGGCAGCTCGATCCGGTGGCGAAGTGGACCGGCCTTCCTCCGGCACCGAGCACCCGATGGCGTCCAGCCTCGTCGGTGAGATCAACGCCTTCAGTGCGGGCGGCGAGCTGCGCGACAATCCACCGTGCGGTCTCCCGAGCCTGCGGGCCGATGAGCCCGATCCGGAAGACGGGACGATCCGTGGACCTCGGGGTGCCCTTGAGCGCGGTGATTCCGGCAACGATCCGGGCGCCTGCCGGACCCGAAGTGTCGGATTCGAGCATGAGCAATCCATGAGGACCCGGTCTGCCGGGCCACACCATCAGTGCCCCGGGTGGATGTGCCGCCATCCCAGGAGCCGGCCGGTGCCTCCCGGCGTCCTCGCCCTCGTCGAAGCGGTCGCGCGCTCGGCGTGAGGCGAGGACCAACGTAAGATGGGCGGAATCGGTCCCGCGCCAGCGGCGTCGGGAGACGACGACGCGTGCCGCCGCCAGGACAACGAGCCCGACGACCAGCGTGAGAAACGCGATGAGCAGCGGCGTCCTCCACTCGGTGCCTCCGCTCGCGACGAGTCGCCAGGCGAGCATGCCGGGCAGGAGGATCATCGACACGTAGGGAAGTGCCGTGCGCAGATGCCGACTTCGGCGCTGGGGCTCCGGCCAGATCAGTTCCTCGGGACGGGCCCGGACGACGAAGCGATCCTCGCCGAGGTCGAGCAGGTCGCCGACGGCGAGAACATCACCCGTGGCACACTCGCCCCCTCCACGCCTCCCATCGGAGGAGAGAGTCCGCGTGCGGCCTCGCCGGTGTCGGATCCGTGTCCCGTTGGACGAGCCGAGATCGACGACGCGCGCGACAGGGGCGCGCGCCTGACGTCGTCCACCCCGGGTCCCTCCTCGCGCCAGTGGAATCGGTGTCACGCGAGCGTGCGACCTCGACACGGAGGCAGCGAACAATGAGGGCTCACCGTCGCGGCCGAGTGTTCTCGGAGCGTCCAAGGCGATGACGGTGCCGAGGTCGGGGCCGCGGACACAGGCGAGATGGGTGCGGGCGCGCAGCGCGGTCGAGGCCTCCGTTGCTTCCGCGGGGATGCCCAGCTCCGTCGTCGTCACCGGTGACCTCCACGTTTGACGGGGCCTCTTGGCGGTCCCTCCGTCCACCCATCATCGACGATCCATGACCTCGGCCGGAGGGCACTCCTGCCCCGGCTGTGGACGCTGCCGGGCACCGGCTCGGTGATGTGGACAGGTGTCTCTGTGGCCCAGGTCGAGCCCATTCGGAGGACTCACACCACACCCGTCGATCGTCGGCGAGGCCCTCGGGGCGCGACCGGGCCAACAATGGAAGAATCGGCGTCATGACACTCAGCTCCTCACCGATCTTCGCCACCGACTCCGAGGACTCCGTCCATGGCGGCGGCGTCCCCGAGGAGGCCCGTAGTCGCTGGACGGAACTGGTCGAGCGGATCGAGGCCGCGCGATCGGCCTATTACGTCCACGACGACCCCGTGCTCTCCGATAGCGAGTACGACCTGCTCTACCGGGAGCTTCAGGACCTGGAGGCTCAGTACCCGCGCCTGCAGTCCCAGGACTCCCCGACCGCGACGGTGGGCGGCGCACCACAGGGCGATTCCTTCGCTCCCGCGGTCCATCTCCAGCAGATGATGAGCCTCGACGATGTCTTCTCTCTCGACGAACTCCACGCGTGGGAGCAACGGGTCCGCGCCGATACCGGGGTGGAGGATCTCGCCATGACGACCGAGGTCAAGGTCGACGGGGTGGCGGTCAACCTGCTCTATGTCGACGGGAGGCTGGAACGCGCCGCCACCCGCGGCGATGGGCGCGTCGGTGAGGACGTCACCGCCAACGTCCGCACGCTCTCCGCGATCCCCGAGCGCTTGGCGGGGTCCCGCCATCCTCGCCGCATCGAGATCCGCGGCGAGATCTTCTTCCCGGTCGCCGCCTTTGCCGAGCTCAACGAATCGCGTGTCGTCGCGGGTGAGCGCCCCTTCGTCAATCCCCGCAACGCCGCCGCCGGATCGCTGCGACAGAAGGACCCGGTGGTCACCGCCCGGCGTCCCCTCTCGATGGTCGCCCACGGCATCGGATTCGTCGAGGCCGGATCTCCCGAAGTCGTGGCCGCGCTTCCCACGACCCAACACGGGTGGTACCTGAGGCTGGGGGAGTGGGGTCTGCCCGTGTCCTCCTACACGCGCCTTGCTCACACGACCGCCGAGGTCGACGAGTCCGTCGCCGATCTGGGAGCTCGGCGCTCCGACCTCGTCCACGAGATCGACGGGGTCGTCGTCAAAGTCGACGATCTCGCCCTCCAACGATCCTTGGGTGCGACCTCGCGCGCGCCGCGGTGGGCCTCCGCCTTCAAGTTTCCTCCCCAGGAGGTCAATACCCGTTTGCTCGACATTCGGGTCCAGGTGGGCCGGACCGGACGTGTGACCCCCTATGGGGTGATGGAGAAGGTCCTCGTCGCCGGCTCCCACGTGGAACGGGCGACCCTGCACAACGCCCAAGAGGTCGCACGCAAGGGAGTGCGTATCGGTGACCTCGTCGTCCTGCGCAAGGCGGGGGACGTCATTCCCGAGATTGTCGCCCCTGTCGAGTCCGCCCGCGACGGCTCGGAACGCGAGTTCGTCATGCCGACGCGCTGCCCGTCCTGCGGGGTGGAGCTTGCCCCCCAGAAAGAGGGCGACGTGGACCTCCGGTGCCCGAACACCGCTCACTGTCCGGCCCAGATCACGGAGCGGGTGTCGCATGTGGGCAGTCGTGGGGCACTCGACATCGAGGGTCTCGGGGAGGAGGCCGCCCTCGCCCTTACCCAACCGGAAGCGGATCGCGACGCGGTGGCCGCCTCCGTGGTCAGTGGCCATGTCGTCACGCTCGAGGACGGACGCGAACTTCGCTTGGCCGATGCCGAGGACCTTCCCCATGCCGACCAGCTCGCGGCGGCCGAGGCACTCCTGCCGCCAGCCCAGCATCCGGTGCTCACCTCAGAGGGTGCCCTCTTCGAGCTCGATGCAGCCGATGTGCGCGACGTCATGGTGTGGCGCCGGCGCAGCGTCGAGGGCGAGTCGACCGACGACTGGCTGCAGGTCCGCTACTTCTGGTCGAAGGCGTGGCGTCCGAGCACCCGCAAGTCCGACCCCGCGCTCGTCCCCGTCCCTCCCCAGCCGGCGAAGAACCTCGTCGACATGCTTGCGGAGATGCGAACGAAGTCGGCCACGCAGCCGCTGTGGAGGGTCCTCGTGGCGTTGTCGATCCGCCATGTCGGCCCGACGGCAGCTCGGGCGATCGCCGCGCGTTTCCCGTCGATGGACGCGATTCGAGGGGCCGGCGTCGAGGAGCTGTCCCAGATCGATGGTGTCGGACCGGTGATCGCGGACGCCCTCGTCGATTGGTTCACCATCGACTGGCACCGCGAGATCGTCGACCGGTGGGCGGCCTCGGGCGTGCGCATGGTCGATGAGGAGGCAGAAGCCGTCTCCGACGTCCTCGCCGGGCTGACGATCGTCGTGTCCGGGGCGATGCCCGGTTACGACCGCGAGGGCGCGAAGGAAGCGATCGTCGTGCGCGGTGGTAAGGCATCGGGGTCCGTCTCCAAGAAGACGTCCCTCGTCGTGGCGGGTCCGGGTGCCGGGTCCAAGGCGACGAAGGCCGAGTCACTCGGCGTGCCGGTCATCGACGAGACGCACTTCCAGGACCTGCTCGACGGTGGTCCCGAGGCCGTCGGTATCACGACCACCCAGGAGTGATGACACGGGCGATCGGCCGGTGCTGCGCCCTCAGACGATGAATTCAAGGGGGTGGAGGAGATGTTCGCCGATGCGTGTGGCGAGCCCTCGGTCTTCCCATTCGTCGATCGTCAGTTGGCGCGCGGTCGTCAGGTCGTTCGCGAAGATCTCCTCCATGCGGGTCGCGAAGGACTCTGAGAAGAACTGCATGTTGACCTCATAGTTGCCCTGCATGGAAAGACGATCGATGTTCGCCGTTCCGACGGTCGACCAGACCCCATCGACTGTCATCGTCTTGGAATGGACCATGGCGTGCTGGTAGAGCCAAATCTCGATGCCATTGCGCAGCAGGTCACCGTAGTACGGTCGTGCCACCCAGTCGGCGAGGATGTGGTTGGAGTATTCAGGGATCAGGACACGCACGCGTACTCCGCGTTTCGCCGCAGCGATCAACCCTTGGAGGATTTCCTGGTCGGGGATGAAGTAAGCGGTCGTGATGAGAATCCGCGTGGTCGCGCGTTCCATCGCGTCGATGTAGAGGCCTCGGACCGGGTAGAGCAGGCGTGAAGGCAGATTGAATGCGGCGGTGACCTGCGCGTTCCACTGCCGGGCTCCCATGTCGGGAAGCGAGGGCTGACGACGGTGCCTGAAGTGGTTCCAGAAGTCGGTGAACCCGTTCTCGAGCTCCCATACAGCGGGACCGGACACGCGGACGTGCGTGTCGCGCCATTCGTCGCCGAAACTGTCACCGATGTTGAACCCGCCGACGAACCCGGCCTGCCCGTCCACGACGAGGATCTTTCGGTGGTCGCGCCCCGTCTTGCGCAGGTTGAGGGTGAGCAGCCCGGAGCGCACCTCGGGGATGCGTACGACGTTGAGGTTCGGGTGGAACCGGAAGTGCTTGAAGCGCGGATCCTGATTGAGCACACCGAACCCGTCGTAGACGGCGAACACTTTGACTCCGCGGTCGGCCGCCTCGTACAGGGCGTCCTTGAAGCGTTGTCCGGTGACGTCGGCACGCCAGATGTAGGTCTCAAAAAAGATGTAGTCGTGGGCGTCCTCGATTGCTTCGAGCATGTCCGCATACAACGAGTGGCCCTCGGTGTAGGAACGCACGACATTGCCGTGGACCTCGGTGTCTGCTGGTGGCAGTGCAGGGAATCCGTGCTGGCCTCCGGGGATCCGGGCAACACGCATGCGGTCTACGGCGTAGACGGTGGCGACGGCACCCACTTGCGCGATCCCGAGGCCGATCCCCACTCCCTTGAGCACTGTCCAGGCGGTCTGGTGGGTGACCCGCCACGACTTTCGTCCGGTCATGTCCTTCACCCTACGAGACTGGGACTCATCCGTGTGCGAGCTCCTCGGACCTCGGGATTGCGCGACAAGGATGGGCCGGGATGTGGGTGGTCAGGACATCCCTGCGTGCACCCGCCGGGACGTGGAGGTCCAGGGGCCATTGTCACGGGTAAACTTCGGGTCATGTCACGGATCAGCACTGACGAGGTCGCCCGCGTCGCGGGCCTGGCCCGCATCGCCCTGACGTCGGAGGAGATCGACCGGATCGCCGGTGAGCTGGACGTCATCGCCACCTCAGTGGCGAAGGTGTCTGAGGTCGCCACTCCGGACGTTCCCGCCACGTCCCATCCCATTCCCTTGACCAACGTCTGGCGCGAGGATGAGATCGGCCCGACCCTTGATCGCGATGAGGTCATGGCGCAGGCCCCGGCCGAGGAGGGCGGAATGTTCCTCGTCCCGCAGATTCTGGAGGAGGACTGAGGCGATGAACGAGCTGCTGAAAAAATCCGCGCTCGAGCTGGCGGACCTGCTGGCTGGGAGCGAGGTCACGTCGGTCGAGCTGACGACTGCCAGCCTGGACCGCATAGACGCATTGAACGGGCGTGTCCATGCCTTCCTCTTCGTCGATCGGGAGGGCGCTCTGGCCACCGCTGCGGAGGTCGATCGCAAGCGTGCTGCCGGTGAGAAGCTGCACCGTCTGGCAGGAATCCCGATCGCGCTCAAGGACAATATGGTGACGCGGGGCGTGCCCACGACCTGTGGTTCGAAGATCCTCGGAAACTGGCTGCCGCCCTATGACGCGACGGTCGTGACGATCCTTAAGGATGCGGGACTGCCGATCGTCGGCAAGACCAACATGGATGAGTTCGCAATGGGATCCTCCACCGAGCACTCGGCGTTCGGGCCGACCGGGAATCCCTGGGACCTCTCGCGCATCCCCGGCGGGTCGGGGGGCGGTTCGGCCGCCGCCGTCGCTTCCTTCATGGTGCCGCTCGCCCTGGGATCCGACACGGGTGGGTCGATCCGCCAGCCCGGTGCCGTCACCGGGACGGTCGGTGTCAAGCCGACCTACGGCGCGGTCTCCCGTTACGGGCTGGTTGCCATGGCATCCTCGCTCGATCAGATCGGCCCGGTCACGCGCACGGTCGCGGATGCGGCCGCACTCCAGGAACTGATCGGGGGATGGGATCCACGGGACTCGACCTCGTTGGACGAGCCGGTCGCTGACCTGTCGGTTGCCGTCTCCGACGTTCACAGCACGGGGTCCGTCGAGGGGCTCAAGGTCGGTGTCGTCACGGAGCTGTCGGGTGAGGGCTACCAGGCCGGCGTTCTTGCGGCCTTCCACGACACCGTTGAGAAGCTGCGGAAAGCGGGCGCAGAGATCCTTGAGGTGTCCTGCCCGAGTTTCGACTTTGCGCTGAGTGCCTATTACCTGATCATGCCGGCCGAGGCGTCCTCGAATCTCGCTCGCTTCGACGGGATGCGCTACGGCATCCGCGTCGAGCCCGAGGAGGGACCGGTCACTGCCGAGCGCGTCATGGCTGCCACCCGTGAGGCCGGATTCGGAGACGAGGTCAAGCGGCGGATCATTCTGGGCACTCACGTCCTGTCTGCCGGCTACTACGACGCCTACTACGGGTCGGCGCAGAAGGTCCGCACGCTGATCCAGCGCGACTTCGATCGCGTCTTCTCCCAGGTCGATGTCCTTGTCTCGCCAACGGCACCGACGACGGCCTTCAGGATCGGGGACAAGATCTCCGATCCGATGGCGATGTACCTCAACGACATCTCAACGATTCCGGCGAACTTGGCGGGTGTGCCCGCGATGACGGTGCCGAATGCGGTGGCCGAGGACGGGCTGCCCGTCGGATTCCAGGTCATCGCCCCGGCACGGGCGGACCGCAGGATGTACGAGGTCGCCCAGCTGGTGGCCGATCTCAGCGAGGACGTTTCCTCGGCCTCACCGGCCGCCCAGTGGGAGGAGAGCAAGTGATGGACGGGCTCATGGACTACGACCAGGCCATCACGGACTTTGATCCTGTGCTGGGCATCGAGGTCCACGTCGAGCTGGGGACGCTGACCAAGATGTTCGACGTCGCCCCCAACGCTTTCGGCGGGGCTCCCAACACCTTCGTCACCCCCGTTTCGCTCGGTCTTCCCGGCTCGCTGCCGGTCGTCAACCACACGGCCATCGAGTACGCGATCAAGATCGGGCTCGCTCTGAATTGTGAGATCGCCGAGTACTGCCGTTTCGCCCGGAAGAACTACTTCTATCCGGATCTGACTAAGGCCTTCCAGACTTCGCAGTTCGACGAGCCGATCGCCCACGACGGGTGGGTTGACGTCGAACTGACCGATGGGACGATGTTCCGTGTCCAGATCGAGCGCGCCCACATGGAAGAGGACGCCGGAAAGAACACCCACATCGGCGGTGCCGAGGGACGCATCCAGGGTGCGGATCACTCTCTGGTCGACTACAACCGAGCCGGCGTGCCCCTGGTCGAGATCGTCACCCGGCCGATCGAGGGTGCAGGGGAGCGGGCCCCTGAGGTTGCGGCTGCCTACGTCCAGGCGCTGCGCGACACCTTCCGGGCGCTCGGTGTCTCCGAGGCGCGGATGGAGCGCGGCAACGTGCGCGCCGACATCAACGTCTCCTTGCGTTCGGATCCGCAGGCGTCCCTGGGAGTGCGCTCGGAAACCAAGAACGTCAACTCCTTCCGTGGCATCGAGCGCACCGTGCGTTTCGAGATCCAGCGCCAGGCCGCGCTCCTGAGCGAGGGCGGCGCCGTCATTCAGGAGACCCGCCACTTCCATGAGGAGGACGGCTCGACCTCGTCGGGGCGCCCGAAGTCAGACGCCGAGGACTACCGCTACTTCCCCGAGCCCGACCTCGTCCCCGTCGCGCCCTCGCGCGAATGGGTCGAGGAACTGCGCCAGAGCCTGCCCGAGCTGCCGGTCGCCAAGCGGCGCCGGTTGCGTGGGGAATGGGGCTTCTCCGAGATGGAGATGCGCGACGTCGTCAACGCCGGGGCCCTCGAGCTCATCGAGTCGACGGTCGCGGCCGGGACAGACCCCGCCGCGGCCCGCAAGTGGTGGATGGGCGAACTCGCGCGTCGCTCGAAGGAGACGGAGACCTCGCTCGAGGATCTCTCGGTGACCCCGGCCCAGATCGCCCAGCTCCAGGGGCTCGTCGATTCCGGTGCGCTCAACGACAAGCTGGCACGCCAGGTGCTTGACGGGGTCCTGGCCGGCGAGGGCGATCCGGAGGCAGTCGTCGAGGCGCGTGGCCTCAAGGTCGTCTCCGACGATGGTGCTCTGACGTCTGCGGTCCGCCAGGCGCTCGGCGCACATCCAGACATCGTCGAGAAGATCAAGGGCGGCAAGGTCCAAGCCGCTGGCGCCCTGGTCGGTGCGGTCATGAAGGCGACGCGCGGTCAGGCCGACGCGGCGCGCGTGCGCGAGTTGATCCTCGAGCTGATCGGCTGAGCAGTCCGCTCGGCTCTGTGAGTTTCGGATCGATCGATGTGGCGCCTTTCCCGGTCTCAGGGCGGGCGCCACGTCATTTTTGTCCGGTGTCGCGAAACGAGGCGCGATCCGCGCCCGGGGAGACCTTCGTGAGTCTGTTCGTTGCCGGGCGAAATCCCTCGAGTGGATTGTCCGCATGGTTTTGTTCGAGGGATGCCTGATCTTCCCGACAGGAGGGTCTGCGTCCGCGCATAATGGGTGAACGGCGCGAAGAAGCGTCGAGTGGCGGTCGTTGACGATTGTCCACACATCCCGAGGGAACACAGTCGTTCTCTGACACAGAGGTGAGGATCATGCGAAGAATCATGACGGGCGTGGGGTGGCTGTTCTCGCGCTGGCGATGACAGCCTGCTCCGGTGGTGGTTCGGGATCAGATAGCGGTGAGGCCTCCGGTGCGTCGAGCGGGGACAAGCCCTGGGACGGCGACGCCTCGGAGGTCGATGTTGTCACGTGGTGGGAGGCCGGTTCGGAGAAGGAAGGCCTCCAGGCACTTGAAGGGGTCTTCGCCGAACAGCATTCGGACACTGAGTTCGTCAATGCGGCGATCGCCGGTGGCGGCGGATCCCAGGCGAAGCAGAAGCTGGCGGCGGACCTGGCCACCGGCAACCCGCCGGACACGTTCCAGGCACACGCCGGAGCCGAGGTCACGGACTACATCGATGCCGGACAGATCGAGGATCTTTCGGGCCTCTACGACGAGTTGGGGTTGAAGGACGCCTTCCCGGCCTCACTTATCGACCGGTTGTCGATGGACGGAAAGATCTATTCGATCCCCTCAAACATTCACCGGGCGAACATGGTGTGGGCGAACCCATCGGTCCTCGAGCAGTCGGGCGTCGATCCGCAGACTCCGCCGGCCACCATCGACGAGTGGATCGCGGACATGGAGAAGGTCAAGGCGGCCGGCTTCACTCCGATCACGGTCGGGATGGCATGGACCCAGACCGAACTGTTGGAGACGATCCTCATCGCCGACCTCGGGGCCGACGGATACACGGGGCTCTTCGACGGGACGACGAAGTGGGATTCCGAGGGCGTCGCCAAGGCGATCGGACACTTCAAGACGATGATGTCCTTCACGGATTCCTCGCTGTACTCGGAGGACTGGGAGCCCGCGATGCAGCCGGTCGTCGACGGCAAGGCCGCCTACAACGTCATGGGTGACTGGGCCTACCTGGGGCTGACCACTCAGGGCAAGACCATGGGCACGGACTACATCGTCTTCCCGGCTCCGGGCAACGAGAAGGTTTACGACTTCCTCGCCGATTCCTTCACCCTGCCGGTGGGAGCGAAGCACCCCGGCGGTGCAAAAGCGTGGCTCGAGACGATCTCCTCGAAGGAGGGTCAGGTCGCTTTCAACTCCGTCAAGGGATCGATTCCGGCCCGGTCCGATCTCAGTGAGGATGAACTGTCGAAGTTCTCCGACTACCAGCGGGGCCAGATGACAGCCTTCCAGGATGACGAGATCGTCTCCTCGATCGCCCACGGCGCGGCTGTGCCGGTCAAGGTCTCCAACGCGATCAACGATGCGGTGATGAAGTTCGCTCAGGGTGCCAGTGATGAGGCCGGGCTCCAGACGGCCCTTGTTGACGCGACGGCGAGCCTGTCGTCCAAGTAGTCGCATCAGTGCCTTCTTCGGGGGCAGCAGTCGAGTGAGTGACTGCTGCCCCTCGGGGAATGGGAGAGGAATGAATGCCGATGTCCCAGAAAACAGTGCGTCCCCCCAAACGCAAGCGATCGTTGAAATTGAGGATCGGTAGGTATGGACCACCCTTGTTATTGATCGCGCCGTCATTGATCCTTCTGGGGATCTTCGTCTACGGGCTCATCGTGGCGAACGTCGGTGTATGTATCGATGACAGATTCCCATACGTTTGCCCAGTCCAGTGGCGCACGGCCATCGAAGTTTGTCGGACTCTCGAACTACTTTGCTCTCCTGGCGACCAAGGACTTCCAGCACTCCCTCATCAACTTGATCATGTACACGGTCGTGTTCCTATTGGGAACCCTGCTGGTCGGGTTCCTCTGGGCCTGGCTCCTGGACAAGCCGATCGCCGGCGAGCCGATCTTCCGCTCGACGTTCCTCTTCCCCATGGCTGTCTCCTTCGTGGCCTCCGGCGTCGTGTGGAGGTGGTTGCTCAACTCCGCTCAGGGAGACCGAGCGACCGGCCTCAACCGACTGTTCCAGATAGTCGGGCTCGGGTTCCTCCAAAACTCATGGTCGTCGAATATTACCTTCGGCATCCTCGCCATCGCGCTTCCTGCGATCTGGCAGCTGTCAGGTTATGTCATGGCCCTGTTCCTCGCGGGGTTCCGTGGGGTCTCGGACGATCTGCGTGAGGCAGCGCGCGTCGACGGTGCCTCGGAATGGCAGATCTACAAAAGCATCATCTTTCCGCAGCTCACCCCGGTCGCTCTCTCTGCGGTGGTCATTATTGGCCATATGTCATTGAAGTCCTTCGACCTCATCATGAACATCACCGATCAGCGGACCTATTCCACCAAGGTCCCTGCGATCGACATGTTCAATTTCATGACCGATGGTGACTATTCAAATTCTGCGGCAGTCGGCACGATTCTCCTGGTGATCATCGCGATCCTTGTCGTGCCCTATTTGATCCATGACACGAGGAGCCGAGGAAAATGACCACGGTCACGAGGAGCCCGGGAAAGACTCGGCAGGTTCGATCAACGCATGTGCATTCGGAATCGACGGTCGGAAAATCGGTCCGTTACCTGCTCCTGATCGTGTCACTCGCCATTGTTCTCATTCCCGTCTATGTCCTGGTGGTGACGTCCTTCAAGGGAATCGGCGAGGCCGATCCCGCGCGGACATGGGCGCTGCCGGAGACATGGTCACTGCGCAACTGGTCGGGTGCATGGACCGCTCTATGGCCCGCACTGATGCGGACTTTCGTCCTCGTCATCCCGGCATCGATCGTTTCTGCGGTGCTGGGATCCGCGAACGGATTCGTCCTGTCACGGTGGAGATTCCCTGGGGCCAACATTGTGTTCACGTTGATCCTGTTCGGTATGTTCCTGCCCTACCAAGCCGTCATGATCCCCCTGATGAAGATCGTTCTGGCGATGGAACTCCCTCAAGGCATCATCACGCTGATCTTCCTGCACATCGTTTATGGGATCCCGATCTGCACGTTGATCTTCCGCAACTACTATGAGTCGGTGCCCGAGGAACTGATCGAGGCCTCCCGGGTCGACGGAGCCGGAATGCTGCGGACCTATGCGCAGGTCGTGCTGCCGATTTCGATTCCGTCGTTCGTGGTGGTTCTGATCTGGCAGTTCACCTCGGCTTGGAATGACTTCCTCTTCGCCCTCTTCTTCGGTGGCGGCGCACAGAGAGGTCCCGTCACCCTGGCGCTGAACAACCTGGCCAATGGGGCGATTCTCACGGACTACGGCATGTCGATGTCGGGCGCATTGATCGCGTCCCTGCCAACGCTCGTCGTCTACGTCCTCCTCGGCAAGTACTTCGTCTCCGGCTTCATGGCGGGCTCCGTCAAGGGGTAGGTCGTGGGTGGTGGAACACGGGTCGGGGCCTTGTCGTTGACGCGATGGGCCCCGATCGTCTGTTGAACTGAGCGCGTTGGCGCTGACGAGAGCGGTCAATTCATTGAGTTCACGAGTTGAAGCCAATGTTGCAGTTCGGTTACGGAAGGTGAATCAATACCCAGGACCGACCCCCCGGTGAGGCAGACTCGGTGCATTGGCAGGCGATGCAGCCGGCCGTGTCCAGCGATTCATCGGAGAACCAGTGACAGCACAACCGAATGAGCGCGTGATCCTGGAGATGCGCCACATCACGAAGGTCTTTCCGGGCGTCATCGCCCTCGACGACGTCAACCTCACCGTCCGCGCGGAAGAGATCCACGCGATTTGCGGAGAGAATGGCGCCGGGAAGTCCACCCTGATGAAGGTCCTCTCCGGGGTTCACCCCCACGGTACATACGAAGGACAGATCCTCTTCAACGGGGAGGAGGTGACGTTCTCGACCATCCGCGAGTCCGAGAAGGCGGGAATCGTCATCATCCACCAGGAACTTGCCTTGATCCCGCTCCTGTCAATCGCGGAGAACATGTTTCTCGGCAACGAAATTCGCCACAACGGCGTGATCGACTGGCACGAAACGCGTAAGCGGGCCCTCAGATACATGGCGGAAGTCGGTCTCGACGAGAGTCCGGACACCCTGATCAAGGACATTGGCGTCGGCCAGCAGCAGCTTGTCGAGATCGCCAAGGCCCTGGCCAAGGACGTCCGCCTCCTGATCCTCGACGAGCCGACGTCGGCGCTCAATGCGGAAGAGTCGGACCACCTGCTCGAACTCATGCGCAAGCAGCGCGAGCGTGGCGTCACGATGATCATGATTTCCCACAAGCTCGATGAGATCGAGGCTGTGTCAGATTCCGTGACCGTCATCCGTGACGGCCGCACGGTCGGCTACATGGATACCCATCAGGGGCCGATCAACCAGGACGAGATCATCAAGCTCATGGTCGGTCGTCCCCTCGACCGGCGGTTCCCCGATCACACGCCGCACATTGGCGACGTCCGGCTCCAGATCGAGGATTGGTGGGTTCGGCATCCGGTCAACACGGAGCGCTGGGTCTGCAAGGGGTCGACCCTCAATGTTCGCGCGGGCGAGATCGTCGGCCTGGCTGGTCTGATGGGAGCCGGACGCACGGAACTTGCGCGGTCTGTCTTCGGCCGATCCTATGGGATCTTCGAGTCCGGTCGAATGCTCATCAACGGGCATGAGACTCGGGCGACCAGCGTCCCGGGCGCCATCGACTCGGGTCTCGCCTATCTGCCTGAGGACCGCAAGACCCTCGGTCTCAATCTCTTCGACGAGATCTACCAATCGATCATCTCGGCAAAGCCGTCGAAGGTCACCCACGCAGGCGTGCTCGACCTCAACGAGGGAATGCAGGACGCCGAGAAGTACCGCAAGGACCTGCGGATCAAGGCGTCTTCGGTTTCCGTGGGCGTCAACACACTGTCAGGTGGGAACCAGCAGAAGGTCGTCCTCGCGAAGTGGATGTTCACCGATCCGGATGTCCTCATCCTCGACGAGCCAACCCGGGGCATTGACGTGGGCGCGAAATTTGAGATCTACACCTTCATCCAGGCCCTCGCTGACGCGGGCAAAGCTGTCATCGTCATCTCCTCGGAGCTCCCGGAACTTTTGGGGATCAGCGATCGTATCTACACGATTTTCGAGGGCGAAGTCACCGGGGAGGTCCAGACGGCCGATGCCGACCAGGAGAGCCTCATGCGTCTGATGACATCGTCCACTTCCAGGCTGAGCGCCTGACTTCCGGACTCAACACAAGGAATCAATCAATGAAGAAGAATCTTCGTGCCCTCTTCGGGGGCGACTTCCAACAGTTCGGCATGATCGCCGCGCTGATCGTGATTGTGGCGTTCTTCCAGGTGATGACTGGGGGCAAGGTCCTCAAGTCCCAGAACCTGATGAATCTCGTCTCGGGCAATGCCTACGTCCTCATCCTCGCGATGGGCATGGTGCTCGTCATCATTGCCGGACACATCGATCTCTCCGTCGGGTCCGTGGCGGCCTTTGTCGGAATCATCGTCGCGAAACTCGTGACGGAAGTCGGGCTGCCCGCTCCAGTGGGTCTTCTCGCTGGCTTGGGCGTCGGCTTCCTCGTCGGTTCCTGGCAGGGATTCTGGGTCGCCAAATGGGGCATTCCGGCATTCATCGTTACGTTGGCGGGCCAGATGCTCTTTCGCGGCGCCAACCAGCTGGTCGGCAAATCACTGAGCGTGCCTGTCCCGTCATTCTTCAAGAAGCTTGGCGCTGGCTACATTCCAGACATTGCTCCGAACGCCATCCCCTTCAACCTCCCGACGATGCTCCTCGCTGTTCTCGGAGTCCTGGCTCTGATCTGGGGCGAGTTCCGGCGCCGTCGGCAGCAGGCCGAGGTCACCGATGACCTTCCGCCGATCTGGATTCCGATCGTGCGCGTCGCGGTCATTGGTGGAGTGCTCGTGTGGTTCATGTGGCTTTTCGCCACAGGCCTGCCCGGGACGTCTTTCCCGATCCCCGGCATCATCGTCGTCGTGCTCGCATTTCTTTTCTCCTTCATCTCGACGCGCACAGTCTTCGGACGCAGCGTCTATGCGATCGGTGGCAACCGCGCGGCTGCGGCCCTGACGGGAATCCGCGTCACCCGGACGAACTTCATCGTCATCTGCACTTCCTCGGTTCTCGCAGCGGTGGCGGCGATGGTCTTCATCGGCCGTGCGACCTCGTCGGGTCCCGCTGACGGGACGAACTGGGAGCTTGATGCGATCGCGGCCTGCTTCATCGGCGGCGCGTCCGTGTGGGGCGGCATCGGCACGATCGGCGGCACGATGGTCGGCGCCCTCGTCATGGCCTTCCTCAACAATGGGCTGCAGCTTATGGGGATCGGTTCCGACTGGACGCAGATTATCAAGGGCCTCGTGCTCCTGCTCGCCGTCGCGGTCGATGTCTACTCCAAGAGGCAGGGACGTCGATCCCTGATCGGGACGTTCATGTCGGCCCGGCGCAATCAGAAGCTCGCGAAGAGCGGCTCCTCCAATGGGGCTCCCGCAGGTGTCGCTCCCGAAGGACCGAACGAGACAGTGGCTTCGGTCTATTCCCAGACTCCCGATGACGCTCCGAAGAAGGAGTGACATCGGTGCGCGTTGCGTCCCTTCCGGGCGGCGACGTGCGATCCGGGACACCTTGTCTGGTGTTCTGACATCCCAAGTGCGGCGAGTCGTGGACGTAGGCGTCCACCCGGCCGGCCGCGTCCACGCAACACTCACTCGAAGAAGGAACCCATGAGCACTTTCACGAAGGTGGCCTCCGTTGCTGCCGCATCGGTCATGGCGTTGAGCCTGGCCGCCTGCGGCGCGCGCTCGTCCTCGCCGAGCACCGAGGCCTCGGGCGAGAGCGGAAGCTCGGTGGCCGCGTCCGACATCTCGATCGGTATCGCGATGCCCCAGAAGACCTCACAGAACTGGGTTGAGGCCGAGCAGATGTTCAACGACTACTGCGAGGAGAAGGGCGTCGAGTGCCAGATCCAGTTCGCCAACGGTGGTGTCGTCGAGCAGCAGAACCAGATCTCGGCGATGATCGAGAACGGCGTCAAGGTCCTCCTCATTGGCGCGATCGACGGTTCACAGCTCGGCACCCAGGTTCAGGCCGCGAAGGCGGCAGGTATCACGGTCATCGCCTACGACCGTCTGCTGACCAACACCACGGACATCGACTACTACATTGCCTACGACAACTTCAACGTCGGACAGCTCCAGGGTCAGGCGCTGTTGGACGGGCTCACGGCGAAGAAGGGTGCCTCCCCGTGGGACATCGAGTTGTTCGGTGGGTCTCCCGATGACGCGAACTCCCTGAAGTTCTTCGACGGCGCCATGGACGTCCTTCAACCGAAGATCGACGACGGAACGGTCGTCGTGAAGTCGGGCCAACAGGACTTCACGCAGGTTGCCACTCAAGGCTGGCTCCCGGCGAACGCGCAGAACCGGATGTCGGCCTTGCTGACCTCGACCTACCAGGGTGGCGATGCGGTGCCGGCCGGTGTGCTGTCCCCGAATGACACGCTGGCTCGGGCGATCATCACGGCCGTCGATCAGTCGGGCAAGGAAATCCCGGTCGTCACCGGCCAGGATTCCGAGGATGAGTCCGTGACCTGGGTCGTCCAGGGCAAGCAGTACTCGACGATCTTCAAGGACACGCGTGCACTGGTGAAGGCGTCGGTCGACCTGTCGATCGCTACCGCCAGCGGCGAGAAGGACCCGAGCGTGGACAACGCGACTGTCAATGACACGGACTACGAGTCGATGGAGGGCAACGCGGTGACGTCGTATCTCTTGAAGCCTCAGATCGTGACGGCTGACAACGCTGCCGAGGTCTACAAGGACGATGAGACCCGCATGGCTCTCGTCAATGCTGCCAAGTAAGGACATCGAGTCGGTGGATGTCTGACGTCCACATTGCGCAGAATCCAAGAGGTGCCCGGCCCCCCCCGGGGGGCCGGGCACCTCCGTCGGTGTGTCAGGGCCGGTGGAGCCGGGTTGCTCCCGTCATCGCCGCGATCACTTCCTCGTAGGACGCGTCGCGGCCGTCGAAGGATCCGTTGTTGCGGCCGTGGCGCAGGACCTCGATGCGGTCGGCGACGGCACGCACGTCGGTGAGATTGTGGGAGATGAGGATGACTCCGAGGCCCAGCTCCCGCAGCCCCTCGATGTGGGTGAGGACCTCGGCGGTCTGAGTCACGGAAAGTGAGGCCGTCGGCTCATCGAGGATCACGAGTCGGGGTTCGGCGACGAGCGTCCTCGCGATCGCCACGCACTGACGTTGGCCGGCGGAAAGCGTATAGAGGGCCGAGTGCACGTCGGGGATGCGTCCGCCCAGGCGGTCGAGGAAGTCGCGCGCCTGTCGTGTCATCTCGTCCTCGTCGAGGATCCGTCTGCGCTTGAGCTCGCGGCCCAGGAAGATGTTCGAGGTGACGTCCAGGTTTTCGCACAGGGCGAGTTCCTGGAAGACAGTGGCGATTCCCATGTGGAAGGCCATCTGGGTCGAGGCAATCGTGATCGCTTGGCCATCCAGACGGATCGTTCCCTCGGTGGGGCGGTACACGCCCGCGATCATGCGTGCGATGGTGGATTTTCCGGCTGCGTTGTCTCCCACGAGCGCGACGACCTCGTGTCGGTTGACCGTCAGGTCCACGTCGACAAGGGCCTCAATGGCTCCGAAACGCTTGGTGACGGACTCCAGGGTGAGCAGCGGTGCTTGGGGCGTCGTCATCATGTCACCTCCTGGGACGAGTAGGGCTGACCGAAGCGGTCCATGGCCAGAGCGAGAGCGCCCATTGACTCGGCTTTTGTGCCGAGGACGGAGGGGACAACTTCGATCTGGGTGGGCGCGAGCAACGGTCGTCCCCGGACCGCCTCGCGCATGGGAGCCATCAGGACTTCGCCGGTCTCCGCGAGCTCGCCGCCGACGACGACTCGTTCCGGGCCGATCCATGTCGCCATGTCTGCGAGGACGGTGCCGATCATCGAACCGGCGTCTCCGATCACCTGACGGCATCCGGGGTCGCCCTCGTTGGCGGCGGTGATGACGTCGCGCAGGGTCAGTGGTCCCCGAGAGACCCGCAGAAGATCGATGAGTGCGTCGGCCCCGACGACGGTGTTGAGGCAGCCGCGTCCACCGCATTGGCAGATGCGGCCCTGTGGATCGACCTGGACGTGTCCGATTTCGCCCGCCGTGCCGTGGGACGTCTGGTGCAGGTGACCTCCGATGACGATCCCGGCGCCCGTCTGGTAGGAAACCCTGAGGTAGACCCCTTCGGCGCATCCGCGCAACGCCCCGTAGCGCAACTCGCCCAGAGCCCCGGCGTCGGCGTCGTTGAGAACGACGACATCTCGGTTAAGACGGCGGGAGAGGACGTCGCGCACGTCGATGTCCTCCCAATCGCGCATGATTCCGCGCACGACGATGCGTTGGGAGCTGGGGTCCACCGGCGCCGGAAGGGCCACGCCGATGCCAGCGATTTCGGACAGCTCGGCGTCCAATCCCTCGGTGAGCTCCATGACGAGCATGGCGGCGCGGTCCAGGGTCGTGTCGACGCGGTGATCAACAGGAAGGGGAAGGACTTGGCTGGCGGTGACCTCCTGGCTAGCATCCGACAGATCGACACGCATCAGGCGCCGACCGATGTAGATTCCGACGGTCAGTGCAGTGCTCCTGGCTAGGGTGACCATCTGCGCGCGACGACCCGAACGCACCGTGTTGCGGGTCTGGACCACGCCCTGGTCGGCCATCTGGCGGACGATGTTGGAGATCGTCGCGGGGGACAGGCCGGTGACGGCCGCGAGCTCAACCTGGGTGATGTGCCCGTAACGTTTGACGGTGTCGACGACACGGGTGCTGTTCGCCTCTCGCAACGAGGCCTGGGAGCCCGTTGGTCCGGCGTTTCCCTCCACGGCCCAAACGTAGCAGTTCGGTGACTCCTTCACTCTCTCTCTGGGCATCTCGGCACCCCCGATGCGGTGCAGTCCCGACGGAACCGGGAGACGGGGCGGACCTCTGACGCTTAGGATGTGGTCGACGACACGGAAGTCATGGGGCCAGCCCCCACGGCCTCGGATGGGATCGGGGGACACTAGACCGATGCGGTTCCTGCACCAACTCCTCGGAGCGAGACCTCAACGGCATGTGTTGGTGCTTCTCCTGGTCGTTCTCATTGTGTTCTTCGACGTTGCCACCGGCGGTTTGATGCTGACCCCGTCCAATGCCCAGAATCTCATCAGCGGCAACGCCTATGTCCTCGTGCTGGCGATCGGGATGGTCATGGTCATCGTCATCGGCCAGCTCGATCTCTCGGTCGGATCGATTGCCGGATTCGTCTCGATGTCGGTGGCCTTGCTGATGCAGGACGGGGGAGCCCCGTGGTGGGTGGGCCTGGGCTCCGGACTGGTTCTCGGGGTTTTGGTCGGGTGTTGGCAGGGATTCTGGCTCGCGCGCGTCGGTATTCCGGGGTTCATCACGACGCTGGCGGGCATGATGATTTTCCGTGGAGCGCTTCTGTGGGAGTCCCAGGCGGTTTCCGTGCCCGTGCCGGAGGAGTTCCAGGTCCTCGGCGCGGGTCACTTGCCTCAGTGGGGTCCTCGAGTGCTGGGGATCGATAGTGCGACCTTTTTGATCGGTCTTGTTCTCACGATCGTGTTGGTCGTCCATGATTCACGACGTCAGTGGGGACGGCTGAGGGCTTCAGGCGATGCTTCCGCCCGATGGATCCCGATCACCCGCGGAGTGATCATCGTCATGGTCGTGGGCGCCTTGACCTGGTTGTTCGGGAGCGGACGCGAGGGAACGTCGTTTCCGATTCCGGGCCTGGTCCTCGTGTTTCTCATCGCCCTCTATCACTTCGTCACCGAGCGCACCGGCTTCGGGCGTCATCTCTACGCTGTGGGAGGGAACCCGACGGCCGCTCGCCTCTCGGGCGTGAGAATTCGGCGGGTGCAGTTCGCCGTCATGGTCAACATGGCAGTGCTCTCGGCGCTCGCGGGAATGATGTTTGCCGGGCGGGCAACGGCTGCGGGGCCCCAGGACGGGACGAATTGGGAGCTCGATGCGATCGCGGCGGTCTTCATTGGCGGAGCCGCCGTCGGCGGTGGAACGGGCAGCGTCGTCGGAGCCGTGCTCGGTGGCCTGGTCATGGCCGTCCTCAACAATGGTCTTCTTCTCCTCGGCGTTGGAGGTGATCTCGGGCAGATCATCAAGGGCTTCGTGCTGCTGGCCGCGGTCGCGTTCGACATGTGGGCGCGCCATCGCGGCCGTCCCTCCATCAGCGACCGATTGATCCGAGGTGCTCACGACAACCAGATGGCGTCCCCGGCACCGTGGTTGTGAGCCAGAGAGTTCTCGAGCCAGGTGCCAGCGGCGCTCGGGACCCGCGTCCCGCCCGCCGATCAGGAACGGGACTGACGTCCCTGCCGACGTAAGATGGTCAGCGAAGGCTTGACGTCCGCAGAGGGGCGTCGGCGATGGTCAACGACGACGAGGACGACGATGCGCACTTCTCCCTCCTACACAGCTTCCTACCGAGTGGAACTCGATGAATCACAGTCTTCGATCGCCTCGATCGTCGACGTGGTCGTCGACACGGGGGCTGAGATCCGGGGCCTCGACGTCGTCGACTCCGATCGGGGACACATCGTCCTGGATCTGACCTGTGACATGCGGGATTCTGCGCATCGACGCCAGGTCAGAGAGGTGCTTTCCTCGATCGACGGGGTGAGCGTCGACTCGGTGGCGGATCGGACGTTCCTCGCGCACATCGGTGGGAAGATCGAGGTCGCCGCGAAGTCGCCGCTGCGCAATCGCGATGACCTCTCCCGCGTGTACACCCCGGGTGTCGCACGTGTGTGCACGGCTATCCACGACGCTCCTGAGAAAGCTCATCTCCTGACGATGAAGGCGAACACCGTGGCGGTGGTCTCCGATGGGACCGCGGTCCTGGGTCTGGGCGACATCGGACCGGCTGCGGCTCTCCCGGTGATGGAGGGCAAGGCGGTCCTCTTCAAGAAGTTCGGGGGCGTCGATGCCTGGCCTGTGGTCCTTGACACGACCGACACCGAGGAGATCATTTCCATCGTCAAGGCGATTGCGCCGGCCTATGGGGGCATCAACCTCGAGGACATCTCTGCACCCCGCTGCTTCGAGATTGAGGAACGTCTGCGGGCAGAACTCGACATTCCGGTCTTCCATGATGATCAACACGGCACGGCGATCGTTGTCCTATCCGCGTTGCTCAATGCGCTCAAGGTCGTCGGCAAGTCGATCGGGGACGTGCGGATCGTCGTCTCCGGTGTGGGTGCTGCGGGATCGGCGATCATCCGGCTGCTTCTGGCACAAGGGGCAACCGACATCGTCGGATATGGGCGCAGTGGCGCTCTGTCGGGCGACGACATTGAGGGAATGCATCCGTCACGAGCGTGGTTGGCAACGCACACGAACCCTCGCCATCAGCACGGCACCCTGAAGGAGGGGCTGGCCGACGCCGATGTCTTCATCGGAGTCTCGCACGGAGACATCCTTGAGGGGAAGGACATCGCCTCGATGGCACCCGGTGCGATCGTTTTCGCGCTGGCGAACCCGACACCCGAGGTTGATCCGCTCGACGCCGCTCGATATGCGGCGGTCACGGCCACCGGACGCTCGGACTATGCGAACCAGATCAACAATGTGTTGGCATTCCCGGGACTCTTTCGCGGGCTGCTTGACGCGAAGGTCAAGGAGATCACGACGGAGGTGCTGCGCGTGGCGGCGGTCGCCATCGCCTCGGTGATCTCCGAGGATGAACTGGGTCCGAACTACATCATCCCGGGAGTCTTCGACGATCGCGTGCCAAGGGCCGTCTCGCGCGCCGTCCGTCAAGCGGTCCATGACCTTCCGACAATCGACATCCCGGTGCAGGAGCACATGGGAATCAGCTGAGTGGCTCGAGGCTCCACGAGCTGGTCGACAGGAAGACGGCCTTCGGCGGCACCGAGGGTGTGAGTGCCAAGATCTGTGCCCACGCTCACGCGCAACCGATTTGACCGAGGACCGCAAAGCCACCTAAAGTATTCCTCGTTGCGCCGAACGGCAGGGTCCCTGAGGGGCTCGGAGACAGGGTGCGAACACCTCTTCTGACAGACACCTGGATAGGTGTGTGCCGGTTTTGTGTGGGTGTTGTTTGTGAACTCGATAGCGTGTGGTTTTTGTTTATGCCTGTTTTTTTGTTTGTTGTTTTGGTTTTTTGGTTGGGATTGCTTGCTGGCTGGGTTTTGGCTTGGTTGGTGGGTTTTTCGGATTGTTTTT
>JAATFD010000011.1 GCA_015655375.1 Actinomycetales bacterium | reverse complement strand
GCTCACGTCCAAGGTGCGACGCTCGACGTCCTCGACGTGCTTGTGGCGGACCATTGGTCCGATCCTGAAGAGTTCCGCAACGCTCTGGAAGTGCTCGGCATCACCGCGGTGTTGGAGGATGCGTCGCGCAGCGGGGAACTCGACGCGGTCGAGCAGGAGATCTTCGAGGTTTCCCGCCTGTTGACCTCCCAGCGGACCCTGCGCGATGACCTCTCCGATCTCGGACGGGGCAGTGCGCAGGAGCGCTCTGGCCTTGCTCTGCGGATCTTCGGACCACACGTCTCGAAGTGGACGATGCGATTGGTCCGTCGCGGGGTCGCCCGGACGTCGCACGGGCGACTCCTGGCCACGTTGCGTCGCTTCTCGGAGCGGGCTTCTCTGATCGAAGGGCGGCGCCTCGTCACAGTTCTGGCAGCCGCCCCGCTCAGCACCGAACAGGTCCAACGCTTGCGCGCGGTGCTCAGCGCCCGGTTCGGCACCGAGATCACGATCAATGTGTCGATCGATCCGACGCTGGTCGGCGGATTCCGGCTGCTCAGTGGGACGACGGCGGTCGATTCCTCCATTTCGACGCAGATCGACGGCCTCCGGCGATCCCTCGTCCATTGATGCCCGCGGACGTCCGCGTGGCATTCCACAGACTATTGCGATCACAGATGACAGAAGGAATGCTCAATGGCTGAACTCTCCATCAGTCCCGAGGAGATCCGGGCGGCACTGGACTCCTTCGTGGACTCCTACGCGCCGGCGGAGGCGACGACCGACGAGGTCGGCCACGTCACCGAGACGGCTGACGGCATCGCCCGGGTCGACGGCCTTCCTGGGGCCATGGCCAATGAGCTCCTCCGATTCAGCGATGGCACCCTCGGAGTCGCCATGAACCTCGACGCCCGCGAAATCGGCGTCGTCGTCCTCGGTGACTTTGACGGCATCGAGGAGGGCCAGGTCGTGCATCGCACGGGCGAGGTGCTCTCGGTCGCGGTCGGCGACGGCTACCTGGGGCGCACAGTCGACCCGCTGGGAAAGCCCATCGACGGACTCGGCGAGATCACCGATCTGCAGGGGCGGCGTGCCCTTGAGCTCCAGGCCCCCGGCGTGATGATGCGCAAGTCGGTCCACGAGCCGCTGCAGACCGGGCTCAAGGCGATCGACTCGATGATCCCGATCGGACGCGGTCAGCGTCAGTTGATCATCGGCGACCGCCAGACCGGCAAGACGGCGATCGCGATCGACACGATCCTCAACCAGCGTACTAACTGGGATTCCGGGGATCCGCAGAAACAGGTCCGCTGCATCTATGTGGCCATCGGGCAGAAAGGCTCGACCATCGCGGCCGTCCGCTCAACGCTCGAGCAGGCTGGAGCGATGGAGTACACGACGATCGTCGCCTCTCCGGCCTCCGATCCCGCCGGCTTCAAGTACATGGCTCCCTACACCGGTTCGGCGATCGGTCAGCACTGGATGTACCAGGGCAAGCATGTGCTCATCGTCTTCGATGACCTGTCCAAGCAAGCGGAGGCTTACCGAGCGGTGTCGCTCCTGCTTCGTCGGCCACCGGGGCGCGAGGCCTACCCCGGTGACGTGTTCTACCTGCACTCCCGTCTCCTCGAGCGCTGTGCGAAGCTCTCCGACGAACTCGGGGGCGGGTCGATGACCGGTCTGCCGGTCATCGAGACGAAGGCCAATGACGTGTCGGCCTACATCCCGACGAACGTCATCTCGATCACCGACGGTCAGATCTTCCTCCAGTCCGACCTGTTCAACGCGAACCAACGTCCAGCGGTCGACGTCGGCATCTCGGTGTCGCGCGTGGGTGGCGACGCTCAGATCAAGGCCATGAAGAAGGTCGCGGGCACGCTCAAGCTGACGCTGGCGCAGTACCGGTCGATGGCGGCGTTCGCGATGTTCGCCTCCGACCTGGACGCGACGACCCGTCAACAGCTCACGCGCGGTGAGCGGCTGATGGAGTTGCTCAAGCAGCCCCAGAAGTCGCCGTACGCCGTTGAGGACCAGGTGGCCTCCATCTGGGCCGGCACGCACGGCTTCCTCGATGATCTCGAGGTGTCTGATGTCCTGCCCTTCGAGCATCAGCTTCTCGACTACGTGCATGCCCACTCCGATGTCCTGGCGTCGATTGCCGCGACGGGCCAACTGCCCGAGGAGACAGAGGAAGCCCTGCGCGCCGTCGTCACCGAGTTCCATGATCAGTGGATCAGCGCGCTTCCGGGAGCCGCAGGGGCTGGAAATGGAGCGATCGACGCGGAGCATTCCCGCGAGGAGATCGTCCGCCAGCGCCCGACACCGGGCGGGAAGGCCTGAGGCATGGGCGGACAGCAGAGGATCTACAAGCAGCGCATTGCCTCGACGCAGACGCTGGGCAAGGTCTTCCGCGCGATGGAGATGATCGCGGCCTCGCGCATCGGGTCCGCCCGGCGCGCCGTCACCGAGATCGGTCCCTATGAGAAGGCGCTGACCGAGGCGGTTGCCGCGGTCGCGGTCCACACGGAGCTTGACCATCCCCTGACCGGGAAGCGCCGGGACACTCCGCGCGTCGCGGTCCTGGTCGTCGCCTCCGATCGCGGCATGGCCGGAGCGTACTCGGCCACGGTCCTGCGCGAGACGGAGAAGCTGATTGCCCGGCTGCGTGACGAGGGGAAGACTCCCGTCCTCTACTCCTGTGGACGTCGCGCCCAGCAGTACTTCCACTTCCGCGGCGTTCCGATCGAGCGCACGTGGGAGGGGGAGTCGGACGCGCCCACTCAGGACACGTCGCGCTCGCTCGCCCATGAGTTGCTCGAACGGTTCCTCGACCCGAGTCGCATCACGGGGGTCTCCGCCGTCTATCTCGTCTACACCCGGTTCCGCACGATGATGAGTCAGGTGCCCGACGTCCGCCAGATGCTTCCCCTGACGGTCGTCGATGCGCCGGAGTCCGACTCGGAGCGTGAGGATGAGTTGGGAGAGGACAAAGAAACGGGTCAATCGTTCCCGGAGTACGAATTCATCCCCTCGCCGGAGGCCGTCCTCGATGCTCTGCTTCCGCTCTACGTCGAGAGCCGCATCCACAACGTGCTCCTCCAGTCGGCGGCTTCCGAGCTCGCGTCGCGCCAGCGCGCCATGCACACGGCCACCGACAATGCGAACGACCTCATCACCAAGTACACGCGCCTGGCCAACACGGCCCGTCAGGCGGAAATCACCCAGGAGATCACTGAGATCGTGGGCGGGGCCGACGCGCTGGTCAAGGGCTGAGCCCCAGGTATACGGAGAAGGACACAATGACAGACACAGTCACCGCTGCTGAGGGCCGGGTCGCACGGGTGGTCGGTCCCATCGTCGACATCGAGTTCCCACCCGATCGGATCCCCCCGCTCTACAACGCGCTGCACGTTGACGTCGACCTGGCGGGTCAGGGCGAGGACGAGGGCTCGTTCACGATGACCCTCGAGGTCGCTCAGCACCTGGGCGACAACCTCGTGCGTGCGATCGCGCTGAAGCCGACCGATGGCCTGGTGCGCGGCGCTCCGGTCACGGACACGGGTGCCGCGATCTCGGTACCGGTCGGCGACATCACCAAGGGCCACGTCTTCAACGTGACCGGCGATGTCCTCAACCTCAAGCCGGGTGAGAAGTTCGAGGTCACCGAGCGCTGGCCGATCCACCGTCAGCCGCCGGCCTTCGATCAGCTCGAGTCCCAGGAGAAGATGTTAGAGACAGGCATCAAGGTCATCGACCTGCTGACTCCGTACGTTCAGGGCGGCAAGATCGGCCTGTTCGGCGGTGCCGGTGTGGGCAAGACCGTCCTCATCCAGGAGATGATCCAGCGCGTCGCCCAGGATCATGGCGGCGTCTCGGTCTTCGCTGGTGTCGGTGAGCGCACTCGTGAGGGCAACGACCTGATCCACGAGATGGAGGAGGCCGGCGTCTTCGACAAGACCGC
>JAATFD010000044.1 GCA_015655375.1 Actinomycetales bacterium | reverse complement strand
GGAGATGACCCGCGTGCGCGGTCAGCTCCGCGGCGGCATGGCACTCGGTCTCGAGGACAATTGGTCGCGGATGAGTCGTCTTGCCCATGCGGAGGCGCTTGGGCGATACACAACGGTGGCGATGGTGTTGGAGCAGATCGAGGAGGTCACGCCCGACCAGGTCGCAGTCTTGGCCGGCGAGCTCGCCTCGGCGCCGCGCAGGCGAGCCGTCGTCCTGCCCCGGTGAGATCGGGGTATCCGAGCGGGAATGAGGGAAGGACACAGGGATGATTCGAGTGGCTGTCATCGGTGCGGCCGGGCGCATGGGAACCGCGGTGTCCCAGGCCGTACGCGAGGCCGACGACCTCGACCTTGTCGCTCAGATCGGCATTGAGGATGCGATCACCGCATCCAGTCTCGATGGCGCGCAGGTCGCCGTCGATTTCACCGCGCCCGAGGCGACGGAGGCGAACGTCCATGCCTGCCTGGATGCGGGCGTCGATGTCGTCGTGGGGACGACGGGGTGGACTCCCGAGGCCCTCGACCGGGTCGGCACACACGCCTCCCAGAGCGGCCACGGCGTCCTGATCGCTCCGAACTTCGCGATGTCGGCGGTGCTCGCCACTCGCTTCGCAGCCCTGGCAGCTCCCTTCTTCGAGTCCGTCGAGATCATTGAGATGCATCATCCCGACAAGCTTGACGCGCCCTCCGGCACGGCGCTCGCCACCGCGCAGGTTGTCGCGGAGGAGCGTCGGCGTGCGGGGCGCGGCGCCGTTCCCGATGCGACCCAGACCGATCCGTTGGGCGCGCGCGGTGCCGACGTCGAGGGGATCCACGTCCATGCGGTGCGCCTGCGGGGTTTGACCGCTCATGAGGAGATCTTGCTCGGCAATCGCGGCGAACAGCTCGTTCTGCGCACCGACTCCTTTGACCGTTCCTCCTTCATGCCCGGAGTGCTGTTGGCCGTGCGCGCGATCGGCGCACACCCGGGCCTGACCGTCGGTCTCGACGAGATCATGGGGATCGGATGACGAGGATGCGTGTGGCTTCTCCCGACCGCTCGGTGCGCCCAGCGGTCCCTGGCGACGCAGCAGCGATCGCGCACATCCAGGCGACGGGCATGGAGACGGTCCTCGCCAGGCTGAGCGTCGGTCCGGATGGCGTCACGCCGCTCGCCGTGGACAAATCCGTCCCGCAGGTCCCCGAGCGGACGGTACGCGAGCAGTGGGTGGAAACGCTCTCGGCACCGAGGCCCGAGGGCTGCCACACGCTCGTTGCCCTTCACGGCGCGGGCGTCGCGGGATTCGCGTCGTGTGCTCCTGGCGGGGAAGTCGAGCCCGTTCCCGGCCGTGAGGCCCCGATCGTGGCGGGCACGGACATCCTGGCCCTTGAGGTCGCCCCCGATTTTGCTCGTTCCGGCCACGGGTCGCGCCTGCTCGCGGCGCTGGCGGACCTGACGGGGGCCCCGAACCTGCGTGTGTGGATCACTGCTGGAGACGACCCGCGAGTGAGATTCTTCCAATCGGCCGGATTCGCGCCGGCTGGTGTGGGTCGTCGCCTGGCGGCGGGATCCGGCGTCCTCGTCGAGCATCTGTGGACGGCGGACATCGAGCGCTGAGACGGGTTCCCGGTCCGTCCATCCAGGGAACAGAGCCACGATCCGATCATGACGGGCGCTACTCTCGCAGACATGAGTCACTCGACCGCGCGTGTCTTCGGATCTCTGGCACCGGCGCTGATCACGCCCCTGCACCCCGATGAATCACTTGACCTCGATTCCGCCCAGGCTCTCGCCACGCACCTCGTCGATGAGGGATGTGACGCGATCCTCCTGTCCGGAACCACTGGTGAATCGTCGACGACCCACCAGCCCGAGAAGGACGACCTGACCCGCGCCATCGTCGAGGCGGTCGGGGAGCAGGCCTTCATCCTGTGTGGGGCGGGGTCTAACGACACCGCCCATGCGGTGCGCATCGCCGAGGGTGCCCAAGCGTGTGGCGCGAACGGACTTCTGGTCGTCACCCCGTATTACAACCGGCCCTCCCAGGAGGGCGTGCGTGCCCACGTGCGGGCGATCACCGAGGCAACCGACTTGCCGATCATGCTCTACGACATCCCGGGGCGAACAGGCCTGGCTTTGTCCGACGACACCCTCGACGATCTGGCGACGGAGCCCCATGTCCAGGCTGTCAAGGACGCCACGGGCAATGTCGAACGCGGGATCGAGCGGATGCAGCGCACCGGGCTCGAGTACTACTCAGGTGACGATGCCCTCAACTTCGCCTGGCTGACCGGGGGCGCTTCGGGCGCGATCTCCGTCGTCGCCCATGTGGCCGCCGCCCGATATCGGCGTTTGGTGGACCTCATCGACGCCGGTGAGCTGGAGGAAGCTCGTGAGCTGACCCACGCTCTGCGACCGGTGGTCCACGCGATCATGGGCGGTGGGCAGGGCGCGGTCATGGCGAAGTGGGCCCTGTACCTCCAGGGCGTCATTGCTGCTCCCACGGTGCGCCTGCCGCTCGTCGATGCCTCCGCCGAGGACGTCGAAAACCTGCGCGTGGCTCTGCGTGCAACGGATCTTCTCTGAGTTCACGGAGAACCCACGCCGATCCGCCTGCCAGGGATGAGGTGCTCACGTGGCACACTTGACCCCATGAAGCCCCTGTACGACAACCTGTCCGAGCCGAAGCCTCTCGTCGAAGGTGGCCTCCGTGTCATCCCGCTGGGCGGCCTCGGTGAAGTCGGACGGAACATGAATGTCCTTGAACATGACGGAAAACTGCTCATCGTCGACTGTGGCGTCCTCTTTCCCGAGGAGACCCAGCCCGGCGTCGACCTGATCCTCCCTGACTTCTCGGCCATCGAAGACCGTATGGACGACGTCGTCGGCCTGGTTCTCACCCACGGGCACGAGGACCACATTGGCGCCGTTCCCTACCTGCTCAAACTGCGTGATGACATTCCGATCTATGGGTCGGACCTCACGCTGTCCTTCGTCGAGCCCAAAATTCACGAACACCGACTGCCCGCCCCCGACCTCCACGTCGTCGCGGCCCACGATCGCCTGACCGTCGGCCCCTTCGACCTCGAGTTCGTCGCTGTCACGCACTCGATCCCCGATGCACTTGCGGTCTTCGTGCGCACGGCCGCCGGCAGAGTTCTCATCACCGGCGACTTCAAGATGGACCAACTGCCTCTGGACCATCGCCTGACGGATCTGCGGTCCTTCGCCCGCTTCGGTGAGGAGGGCGTCGACCTGTTCATGGTCGACTCCACGAATGCCGAGGTCCCCGGGTTCATCGCTCCCGAGAGGGAGATCGGCCCAGTTCTCGACCGTGTCTTCTCGGAGGCTTCCAGCGGGCAGATCGTCGTCGCCTCGTTCTCCTCGCACGTCCACCGCGTCCAGCAGGTTGTCGACACGGCGGCCCGTCATGGTCGTCGGGTGGCTCTGGTGGGTCGTTCGATGGAGCGCAACATGCGCATCGCCGAGGAGAAGGGATACCTGACGATCCCCGAGGGAGTCCTCATCGAGACCTCGAAGATTAGGGACATTCCTGCCGAGAAGCGCGTCTACATGGCGACGGGCTCCCAGGGCGAGCCGATGGCCGCGCTGTCCCGGATGAGCACGGGCACTCACCGTTTCGTCGAGATCCAACCCGGCGACACGGTGATCTTCGCGTCGTCCCTGATCCCGGGCAACGAGAACTCCGTCTACCGGGTCATCAACGACCTCACCCGGCTGGGAGCACGCGTTGTCCACAAGGGCAACGCGAAGATCCACGTCTCGGGTCACGCCGCCGCTGGCGAATTGATCTATTGCTACAACATCGTCCAGCCCGCCAACGTCATGCCGATCCACGGCGAGGTCCGTCACCTTGTCGCTAACGGACAGCTGGCCGTCAAAACCGGCGTTCCCCCACAGAACGTCGTGCTTGCCGAGGATGGTGTCGTGGTCGATCTGATCGACGGCAGGGCGCGCGTCGCGGGGGCTGTCCCCTGCGAGTACATCTACGTGGACGGGCGCTCCATCGGGGAGATCTCCGAGGACGAGCTCGAGACCCGGCGAACCCTCGGATCTGAGGGCTTCGTCAGCGTCTACGCCGTGGTTGATCACGACACCGGCGCGGTGCTCTCACCCCCGACGATCCGAGCAATTGGAATGGCCGAGGAAAACTCGGTGTTCGACGAGATCCTTCCCGACGTCGATGCGGCATTGCGTGAGGCCGCGGCGCCCGGCGGTGTGGACCGGCACAAGCTCCAGCAGGCCATGCGCCGCGTCATCGGGCGTTGGGTCGCCCGCCGTCTGCGGCGCCGCCCGATGATCGTTCCGGTCGTCGTCGAGCAGTGAGTCGAGCGGACGGGCGGACGTCGGAAGAACCAGGAGGGCAGTCGCGTTCGCGTCAGGCTCCTCCCGCCCGCCAGAGCCGGTGGCTCAGGGAGGTCCCGTCCTTCCTGACGGATGTCGCGATGGCGGGCGCACTGTGGTCCCTCATCACGATGTTTCTGAGGCGTCATGCCCATTCGTTCGTCAGTCTCATCGATGCTCTCTTCCATGCCTTCAACGTGCCTGTGGGGCCCGGCTTGCTGGATGTCGTCATCCTGGCGATATTCGCGGCGGCGGCCTCGCGGCGCAAACGTCTGACACTGTGGATCACGGTGGCGGTCCAGCTGGCCGGTGGTGCGGGATCCCTCGTGGTCCTGCTCGACCAGAGCGGTCCACTGCCTCTGCCCAGACTCATCGTCGCGGTGGTCTCGCTGGTCGTCGCGGTGATGTCCGTCCCGTTGGTGGTCCTTGCTCGCCCGGCTTTCCCAGGGCGCATCATGCGGGGCTCGATCACGGGTGCGCTCGCGATCCTCATCGTGGGGCTCGGGCTCAATACAGTCTTCGGCCTCGGGATGATGTCGTTGGTTGACCGCCATCGCGGTGGTGGGACATATTGGGTCCTCGCTCGGGTCCTCGGCACCGCCATCTCCTCCGTCTTCACCCATTCCGTCTATCCGCCGGGTCCAAAGCTCCTGGGGCTCGTCCTGTCCTTCTGGTCGGCTGTCGTCGCGATCCTCGCGCTCGTCTACTTCCTGCGCAGCCAGCGCATGCCCGGCCGGACCCCGGCGGATGATCTTTTCGAACGAAGTCTGCTCGCTCGCTGGGACGGGGACTCACTGGGATACTTCGCCACCCGGGACGACCGCTCGGTGATCGCCTCGACCGACTCCCATGCTGCCATTTCCTACGGGGTGGCATTTGGGGTGTGCATGGCGGGGGGCGATCCGCTGGGCGATCCCCAGTCCTGGGACAACGCCATCGCCCAGTGGAGGGCCCAGTGCGCCAGATTCGGATGGATCCCAGCTGCGATCTCCGTGTCGGAGGTCGGGGCGCGGGCCTTTCGCAATCAGGGTTTCATCGTCAAGTCGATGGGCGACGAGGCTGTCATCCACACTGTTCGCTTCGACATCAACGCCCCACAGATGAGGCCCCTGGCCCAGTCCGTGCGACGTGCGCGTCGAGCGGGCATTGACATCTCGATCCGCCAACTCGCCGACATCGATCCTGCCGAGCGTCTGGAACTGGCTGAGGCTGCCGAGGAATACCGGTCCGGCGAGGAACGGGGATTCTCGATGTCCTTGGAGCGGATCCTCGAACCGATCGACGAGCGCACGACTGTCGTCGTCGCTCGCGACACGTCCGGTGCGATCGAGGCTCTGCTGACCTTCGTTCCCTGGGGGGCGCGTTCGGTGTCCCTGACCCTCATGCGGCGTCGGCCCGATTCAGTCAACGGCATCATCGAGGCGATGGTCGTTGCCCTGATCGAGCACGGCAGCGAGGGCGCGATCGAACGGATCTCCCTCAATTTCGCGATGTTCCGACGGATCTTCGACGAGGGGATCGCTGTCGACGCGACGTGGCGCGACCGATTGATGCGCAAGGTCATGCTGGTCGCCTCGCGGTTCTGGCAGCTCGATTCCCTCTACGAGTCGAACGCCCGCTATCAGCCCGAATGGGTACCCCGTTACTTCTGCTTCCTCACCTTTGCTGAGGCAACCCCTGTGATCATCGCAGCGGGGGTGCTTGAGGGATTCCTTCCGCAGCTCGGCCAACGCACCCGCCAGCATTGGGATGTCACCGACGAACACCTTGAGCGGGTCCGCGAGATCGACACGGAGGCGGCGGCAAGCCGTCTCCCGGTGAGTCGGCTCCCCGAGCAGGTGCAGGTCCGGCGGGACAAGGCCCGGCGTCTCGCTCAGGCGGGGATGGATCCATGGCCACCCGGCGTCGACCTCGGCGAGGCTCCCGGTGTCCTGGCCGACGAGGGGCGGCTTCTCGACATGGGAAGGACATCGGACCGGCAGATTCACACCGGTGGTCGTTTGCGCGCTGTGCGCGACCACGGCGGTGTGGTCTTTGCGGACATCGAGCATTCGGGCGGCATGATCCAGCTGATCCTCGATGCCTCGGTGCTGACGGCGGAGGAGCGTCAGCTGTGGCGCCTTGTTGACATGGGGGATCTCATCGCCGTCGGTGGTCGGCTGGCGCGCAGTCGGCGCGGCGAGCCCTCCGTCCTGGTGGAGTCGTGGCGCATGGCCGCGAAGTCCTTGCGCCCACTGCCTGCTCGTGGGACGCAGCTCGACGCACGGACCAGAACGCGCGACCGGGTCGTCCAGTTCCTCACGGATTCGACGACCCTCGATCTGCTCCGAGGACGTTCCCGCGCGTTGGCGGAAGTGCGGACGGTTCTGGACGACCAGGGCTACATGGAGGTCGAGACCCCCATGCTCCACCCGGTCAAGGGCGGAGCGAACGCGCGTCCGTTCGTCACTCATCTCAACGCTTATGGGACGGACGTCTATCTCCGTATCGCGCCGGAGTTGTACCTCAAGCGACTGATGGTGGCCGGCCTCGATGCGATCTTCGAGATGGGGAGGTCATTTCGAAACGAGGGCGCCGACGCAACCCACAATCCCGAGTTCACCTCCCTGGAAGCCTATCGCTCGGGTGGGGACTACCAAACGATGCGCGTGCTGACCCAAGAGCTCATCCAACGCGCGGCCATCGCGGTCAACGGTCGGTGCGTGTGTCTGCGCCCCGTCGGGACGGCCGGGGCCGAGGATGCTCCTGTGGTGGCTCACCTGGGTGGGATCGACCTCGAAGAGTTCGATCTGTCGGGTCAATGGCCAGTCGTGACCGTCCACGAGGCGATCTCGCGAGCCGTCGGTCGCCCGGTCAGCCCGGACACGAGCGCCGACGAGCTGGCGCGCCTGTGCCGCGAGCACGGAATCGAGCTGCCTCCGGTCCTCGATGATGGGTCCTTGGTCGGTGCACTCTACGACGAACTCGTCGAGGCCCGGACGATCGCGCCGACGTTCTTCACGGACTTTCCGGCCTCGTCCTCACCGCTGACGCGTAAGCACCGTCGTGACCCTCGGCTGGCGGAGCGTTGGGACCTCGTCGCGTTCGGGATGGAACTCGGTACCGCCTACACGGAGCTGACCGACCCGATCGACCAACGCGATCGTTTCACCCGCCAGTCGCTGGCTGCTGCTGCCGGTGATCCGGAGGCGATGAGCGTGGACACAGATTTCCTCAGTGATCTTGAGCTTGGAATGCCGCCGACCGGAGGTGTGGGAATCGGGATGGACCGGATGGTCATGCTGCTGACGGGCATGCCGATCCGACAGATCCTGGCCTTCCCCTTTGTGCGCCCACTGTCCGACCACGGCGCGGTACGGTGAGGCCATGACCGGGCGTTTCCTTTCGACCCACTCCGTTGCTCTCTCTTTGCCACTGCACGTCGATCGCCTGCCCGAACGCGGAGCATCGGTGCGCGCGGACACTGCGACCTCGACTCCGGGTGGCGGTTTCACGACGCTGTCGGCCGTGTCTGCCCTGGGTGTCCATGCGGCGCTCGTGTCTCCGCTGGGGACCGGACCGAACTCCTATACCGTGCGCCAGCAATTGGCGGAGGCGGGCGTGGAGATCCTCACGGATGAGCTTGTGGGAGACATCGGCGTCGCACTCCTCCTAGTGGAAGCCGACGGTTCCACGACCTCGGTGGTGACGGCTGGCGTGGAGTCGGAGCCCTCCCGGCGCGCACTCGATGGGATCCGCCTGCAACCCGGCGACCTCGTCCACATCGCAGGTGCCGATCTTGCCAGCGAGGTCGGTGCGGAGGTCCTGTCCGGATGGGGTGGAAGCCTGCCTGAGTCGGTCACGTTGGTCGTCTCCGTCTCCCCGGCGGTCGATCAAGTGCCAGTGTGGGCGTGGAAGCGGCTGCTGCGTCGCGCCGACACCGTGACGATGAACATCCGCGAGGCCGCATCCCTGGGACGCATTCTGGCCTCATCGGAACCCGGCACCGGGATCCGCCATGTGCTGCGACCCGATGCCGCCCTCGTGCGCCGGTTGGGGGTCATGGGCTGTGAAGTCCAGCTCGATCGCGACCAGGCCCGTATCCCGATCCCGGCCTTTGACGCGGTGACGGTGGACACTGAGGGCGTCGGCGACACCCACATCGCGACGATGTGCGCCGAGATCTTGCTGGGGAAGGACCTCGTCTCCGCGTGCCGGACGGCCAATGCGGCTTCTGCGGTGGCGATCTCCCACGAGTCGGCGCTCCCGGTGCCCACCCGGGAACAGATTGATCATGTGCTCGCCGAGGGCGGCGTCACCTACTCTTTCTAGGCGTCTTGTTCCGTGTGATCGCTGGCCCAGCAGCGCCTCCGATCGGCGTGCCTGTCACGTCCGGCGCCTCGACACAGGTAGCGTCGAATCACCATGGCCACTAGACCACCTGCGAAGAAATCCCGTTCGTCCTCTTCGGGCAAGGCCGGGCGCACCTCGTCGCGCCCACGCGCCACGTCCGAAGGTCTGTCGCGTCCGGGCCTTCTGGCCCGGGCCGCGTCGGGTTCGGCCCGGGCAACGCGAGCGGTGGTGTCGTGGTGGAAGGCAATCGATGCCCAGGCGAAACGCGACACCCTCGCGTTCATCTGTCTGGCCGCTGCTGTTGTCGTGGCCCTGCGTGAGTGGTTCCACATCTCGGGACAGGCCGGCATCCTCATCCACCACGGCGTGGCGGGTCTGGTTGGGCTGTTCTCCGTGGTCGTTCCGGTTGCCCTCGTCGGTCTGGCCGTCGAGTTGTTCCGTGCGAGGTCGGGAGCCCATGCCTTGCCGCACCACGTGGCCGGTGCCATCGGTATCCTTGTCGCGCTCACGGGTCTCGTCCATGTGTCCCAGGGCAATCCCGCCCTGGATCCTCTCTCGGGAATCGAGGAAGCCGGCGGGCTCATCGGCTGGTTCGTCGCCCGTCCATTGACGAATCTGCTCTCGCCGTGGGGCGCGGGCGCGATCCTCGTCCTCCTCTTCGTCTACTCCGTCCTTCTGGGGACCCGGACGAGGGTCGCCGAGGTGCCGCAGCGTCTGCGCGAGCTCCGAGCGAGCCTGAGCCATGCTTCCTCCGACGTCGGAGAGGGCGACGACGAGTCGGATCTCTCCCCGGCTGAGGTTGCTCGGAAGCGAGGGCGCAAGGATCTCGCCGCGGGAGACGATCCGTTCCTTGACTCCTACGATGCGGATGAGGCCTTCCGTCGCGCCCACGACACGACCGCGCAGTGGGAAGAGGACCCGGAGACGGCGCCCTCGGTGGATCCCACGGAGGAGCTGGAGCCCGAGTCGGCTCCGGCTCCTCAGCCCGCGGCCCCGGTCCCGACGGCGGCCACATCCAGCCCGGAGGCCCCGACCCAGCAGCTCTCGGTCGCGCGGCCCTTGGAGGTACCTCCCGTCACGGACGCCCCGAAGGACGTCTTCCAGCCCGAACTCGACGAGACGATCGCCTACACGCTGCCCGATGAGTCCCTGCTGATCCGCGGGGCCCCGCACAAGACCCGGTCCGCTGTCAACGACCACGTCGTCGAGGCACTTCAGCAGGTCCTCTCCGAGTTCAACGTGGATGCGACGGTCACTGGTTTCTCCCGCGGCCCGACAGTCACTCGTTACGAGGTCACCCTCGGCCCGGGCGTCAAGGTCGAGCGCATCACGGCCTTGTCGAAGAACATCGCCTATGCAGTCGCCAGTGCGGACGTCCGGATCCTCTCGCCAATCCCGGGCAAATCCGCGATCGGCATCGAGATCCCCAACACCGACCGTGAAACCGTCGCCCTGGGCGACGTCTTGCGTTCGGGTGCCGCCCGACGCAATCAGCATCCGCTCGTCGTCGGTGTCGGCAAGGACGTCGAGGGCGGCTACGTCGTGACCAACCTCGCCAAGACCCCGCATCTCCTGGTCGCCGGACAGACCGGATCCGGCAAGTCGAGTTTCATCAATTCGATGATCACCTCGATCATGATGCGCGCGACCCCTCAGCAGGTCCGGATGATCCTCGTCGATCCCAAGCGGGTGGAGCTGACCGTCTACGAGGGGATCCCACACCTGATCTCTCCGATCATCACCGATCCGAAGAAAGCCGCCGAGGCACTCGAGTGGGTCGTCAAGGAGATGGAGGCGCGTTACGACGACCTCGCGACCTACGGCTTCAAGCACGTCGACGATTTCAACAAGGCAGTCTCGGCCGGCCAGGTCACGGCATTGCCCGGGTTGAATCGGACGTTGCATCCCTATCCCTATCTGCTGGTTGTCGTCGACGAGTTGGCCGACATGATGATGGTCGCTCCCCGCGACGTCGAGACGTCGGTCCAGCGGATCACCCAGCTGGCCCGTGCCGCCGGGATCCACTTGGTGTTGGCGACCCAGCGTCCGTCGGTCGATGTCGTCACCGGTCTGATCAAGGCGAACATTCCGTCGCGTCTGGCGTTCGCGACCTCGTCGCTGGCGGACTCGCGCGTCATCCTCGATCAGCCCGGTGCCGAGAAGCTGATCGGGCAGGGAGATGCGCTGTACCTGCCTGCCGGTGCGGCTAAGCCAATGCGTGTCCAGGGTGCATGGGTGACGGAGTCCGAGATCCACGAGGTCGTCGCTCACGTCAAGGAACAAATGGAAGCCCACTACCGTCCTGACGTCATTGCTCCGGCCAAGACGGCCAAGGTTGCCGACGACATCGGGGACGATCTCGACGATCTGCTACAGGCCGCCGAACTCGTGGTCTCGACCCAGCTGGGGTCCACCTCGATGCTCCAGCGCAAGCTCCGCGTCGGGTTCGCGCGAGCCGGCCGACTGATGGATCTGCTCGAGTCGCGCGAGATCGTGGGCCCCTCGGAGGGCTCGAAGGCCCGTGAGGTCTTGGTTCCGCCCGAATCCCTGCCCGAGGTCCTCGCGATGCTGCGCGGGGAGACCGGTGGAATGGGGGAGTCCGGTGACGCCTCGGGGCCCGATCCTGGGGGATCCCCGTCGGCTGGCGCGACGGGATCCGTGGCTGGGGCAACCACTTTGGGTCCGTCCGCGGCGTCGGGTCCGTCCGTTTCAGGCGGGCTGGCATCTGAGGGGGACGACCAGGATGGATCGGCGCCCCGTCCGGCAACCGCTGCGACGGTACCCGTCACGCCCGCGGCATCCTCGGACCCCTTGGGGGGCCACGACTTCGGAGGCCAGGTCGATTGGGTCGACGAGGAGCCGGACGAGAACGAGGACGCGTGGCAGCTGACCGGTCGATGAGGGGACTCGGATAGAATCGTGGGGATGAACGACAACGTCTCACGACTCGAGGACGCGTCTCACGTCCCGGTGGTCAACGTGCCCAACGCGCTGACCGTCCTCCGTCTGGTTCTGGTCCCGGTCTTCGTGTGGCTGATGCTGCTGGACGGAACGCCCATGCGCTGGTGTGCGCTTGCGCTCTTCTGCGTGGCCGCGGCAACCGACCAGCTTGACGGACACATCGCCCGCTCTCGAGGGTTGATCACTGATTTCGGGCGGATCGCCGATCCGATTGCGGACAAGGCCCTGACGCTGTCGGCCTTCGTCATGCTGAGCGTCGACGGCCTGCTGCCGTGGTGGTTCACGATCATCGTTGCCGTGCGTGAGCTGGGGATCACGTGGCTGAGGACCGTTCTGCTGAAGCGGGGGATCGTTGTCGCCGCCAACATGGCGGGCAAGCTCAAGACCGTCCTCCAGATGCTGTTGATCGTCCTCACGCTGATCCCCTGGCCGATGAATCCCGACTCTGTCGCGATCTGGCCTCTCGCTCTGCCGGCTCCGATGCTGGCGGTGCAGGTCGTCCAGCTCGTCGTGGGTGTGGCAGCGTTGATTGCCACCGTGTGGTCGGGCCTGGCTTACGTCGTCGAGGGCGCGAAGCTGTGGCGGGGGATCGGCGCAGGTTGAGCCGACCTGACGCAAGTCACAGCCGTCCGATAGCTGGACGGGGGAATAGGTCTCGGGAGAAGAGCGTTGTGATGACCATGAAGCACACACCGTCCACGACGGCCGCCATCACCCGGGAGAACCGGTCGGTGCCGGCTTATCACACCAACGATCTGCGGATGCGGGTCCCTCAGGCGAAGGGCTACAGTCGGACCATGACCACCACGACAGGCACTGCCCCCCTGCTGCGCGGGGAGATCGGCGATGTCCTGCGCGCGCTGCGCCAGGATCAGGGACGTACCCTGCGGGAGGTCTCCTCCCAGGCCCAGGTCTCGCTCGGCTACCTTTCTGAGGTCGAGCGAGGACAGAAGGAAGCCTCCTCGGAGCTTCTCCAAGCGATTGCCGGTGCCCTCGGGGTCCCGCTGTGGTTCATCCTGCGCGAGGTTTCCGATCGGATGGCGATGCTTGAGGGCGCCACGGTTCCCGACACCGTTCCCGACGACCTCATGCCGGTCGCCCTCATCGGCTGAGCCCCGCGTGAAGCTCTCAGAGTTTTGGAACGCCCTGGAGACGGTCTATGGACCGGCTCTGGGGCGTTCCCTTGTCGTCGATCTGTATCTTTCTGAGGTCCGTGCCACGGCCACGGAGGCCTTGGATGCGGGCGTGGAACCGGACGTGGTGTGGGCCGCATTGATCGAGGAGACCGGCAAGGGCGAGGACGCTCGCTGGGTCCATCGACGTGATCGCAAGAAAGCGACGCGTACTCGACGCGAGTGAGCGGGCGATGGGACGTGGGCGTTCCGGCGTGTCGATGTGCATCGAACAGGTGTTCCACATAGTCTATTCATCGATGCGAGTGGAACACCGCCCTTGTCCACAGGTGATGAGGGCATGCGTTCCAGGTGCCAGTGGTCGGGCATACCGTCGTCCATGTGCCCCGGCGAGGGGACCACATGATCCAGACCAGCCAGGACAAGGGGCCGGAGAGGCCCGCACAGGAGGAACCCATCGTGGCCAAGGACACATCGGGCGGGCGCGGCACCAATGACCGGAACAAGGCCTTGGAGCTGGCGCTTTCGCAGATCGACAAGCAATTCGGCAAGGGCTCGATCATGCGCCTCGGCGATGACTCGCGTCCCCCTGTGCGGGTGATCCCGACGGGATCCCTCGCCCTGGACGTTGCCCTGGGAATCGGCGGCCTTCCTCGCGGTCGCGTCGTCGAGATCTATGGACCGGAGTCCTCCGGCAAGACGACGGTTGCCCTCCACGCGGTAGCCAACGCCCAAAAGGGCGGCGGGAACGCCGCCTTCATCGACGCTGAACATGCGCTCGACCCCGAGTATGCGCGCGCCCTGGGCGTCGACACAGATGCGTTGCTCGTCTCACAGCCCGACACGGGTGAGCAGGCGCTGGAGATCGCCGACATGCTGATCCGCTCCGGGGGTATCGACATCGTCGTCATCGACTCAGTGGCAGCCCTCGTCCCGAAGGCGGAGATCGAGGGCGAAATGGGTGATTCTCACGTGGGGCTCCAGGCTCGTCTGATGAGCCAGGCCTTGCGCAAGATCACGGGCGCCCTCTCGGCGACGGGCACCACGGCGATCTTCATCAACCAGTTGCGCGAGAAGATCGGTGTCTTCTTCGGCTCTCCGGAGACGACGACGGGTGGCAAGGCCCTGAAGTTCTACGCCTCCGTGCGCATCGACGTCCGACGGATCGAAACCCTCAAGGAAGCTGGCCAGCCGGTCGGCAACCGTACGCGCGCCAAGGTCGTCAAGAACAAGATGGCCCCGCCCTTCAAGCAGGCGGAGTTCGACATCGTCTATGGCAAGGGCATCTCTCGTGAAGGCTCGATCATCGACATGGGTGTCGACAACGGGATCATCCGCAAGTCGGGGTCCTGGTTCACCTATGGGGACGACCAGCTGGGCCAGGGCAAGGAAAATGTCCGGCAGTTCCTCGTTGACAACCCACAGCTCGCCGATGAGATCGAAGGACGTATCCTCACCGAACTCGGAATGGCGACCGCCCCCGATGCCGGAACCACTGCAACCGGAGAAGGCGCAGCAGCGGCCACGGCTGGCGGGACACCCCGCGCGGCGGCTGCCAGTGACATCGATCCGTCCGAGGACGCCGGGTTCTGAGGAGGCTGAGCGGTGGTCCGCTATCTCGATCCGGAGGATCATCCCGAGCTCGGTGAGGATGGACCCCGGAAACGGCGGTCGTCCTCACCGGCGGAGCGGTTAGCGCGCCAGCGTGAGCGCAATGCGACGCTGACGGGGGTTGCTGCAATCGAGGCTGCTCGAGAGGTCGCGCTGCGCCAGCTTGATACCCGGGCACGGTCGACCTCGGAGCTCCACATTGCGATCACGTCGCGCGGCTTTTCTGAGGACATCGCCGATGAGGTCGTTTCACGATTGCAGGCAGTCGGTCTGGTCGACGATCGGACCTTCGCCGTAGCCTTGGCCCGTGAGCGCTTTTCGGGCAGTGGCAAGGTGGGGCGCGCCCTCGTCGAGGATCTCCGGCGCAAAGGACTGGACCGGGAGACGATCGAGTCGGCACTCGCGGAGGCAACCGGGGGAGGGGCCGAACGCGAGCGTGCGGCCGATCTGGTCGCGCATCGCCTCCGGTCGATGTCCGGCGTCTCCCGGGACGTCGCCTATCGCCGCCTGACCGGGATGCTCGCCCGCAAGGGCTACTCGCCGGGCGTTGCCATCCAGGTCGTCCGGGAGGCATTGGACGAGCGCTGAGAAGCGCAGACGCGAGCCAGATCTTCTTCGGACCTTGAGACGCGTCCATCGGCGAGGACGAGGGCGAGTCACGGCCCTGAAGGAAGGTTTCACCCGCTCCGAGCTGATCATAAGAGCCACCAGTCTTCGAACAAGCAGTCGGTGAGAGTCCCCCCACTGGGCACCAGCTTTGTCCGGGTTGCTGACCGCCGTCCCGCCAGTTGACCTGGCACAGACCAGCAGCCCCGACCACGGTCCGGATCCCGGCGACCGCCCTCGTCCCTGGATGCGTCTAGCGCCTGGAAGAGGATTAGCTTCGTGGTCAAAGGGTGACTCGTCTGACTTGGGCGCGACGGTCGGACAGGCGCATGCGAGCGATGCTCGGGCCAGGAGACTCGTGAACTTCGTCCAGATGGAGTACTCGGTCCAGGACCAGGTGTCCTCGCCTGTCGGGACGACGTCGGCACCGCCGTCGCGGTGGATCGTCTGGCCACAGCAATGGGTGTTCTCCGGTGAGGTCAACCAGATCAAGAGGTTCGCGATCGATTCCTGTGGGTCATGCCGATCGAGGGGCATGAGGGCAGCCGCGTCGACCACGAGAGCGGACTCGGGGGAGGTGAGCTCCGCAGCGAGGACGTGGATCACTTGCTCGCGGTGTTCGACAGAAGGACTGACGCCTGTGCGACGCTCGCGGTCATCGAACACAATCAACGGGTCATCGCCCACGCAGAACCTCGAGTGTGAGCAGTCCCTGACAGGGCAATATCTTTGTCGAGTCGTTCATCGACGCGGAGGAGCCTATGATGGCGGATCAATCGGTTGACGCTGCTCAGCGGTCGATTGTCGTCCGGCGGTATTCAGCACCCACCTGCGAGATCGCAGGTGCTGTGTGAGCCGTCATTCAGTTGGCGGTGGTTGTGTCGGCAATTGTGATCTGGCAGCAGAGAGCGTGCGGTCGGGGGATCCGATCGGGCCGAGAGTGACGATGCGGGACGTCCTCATGCTGGTCGTGGTCGTCTTCGTGCTCTGGGTGTTCTATCAATTCGATTTCGAGATCGAAGTTATGGCACGTTTGATGGCCAAAAGGTTCGATCTCGAGGCTGACCGGTGGTGAGATCGAAAATGCAGAACATCGACTTTCGGTCTGGCCTCACCTGTATACGTGGCTCGCGAGACTGCAGCTGGTGCACATATCCGCGTTGAGCTGGCGCCGGTCTGTCAGCAGGTGCGATCTCGTGGGCAAAGCGCGCCCGGAGCGAGGGTGGGGCAGACTCCCGATGGGCCCAGGCGCGCTCGGCCTGTCGCCTCTACCCTGGGGACATGGGTGCTGACGTCTCCGATCTGATCCATGACCTCATTCGACGTGGCCTCACCATTGCGACAGCTGAGTCTCTGACCGGGGGAGCGCTATGCGCTCGCCTCGTCGATGTGCCCGGGGCCTCTGCGACCGTGCGCGGGGGAGTGTGCTCCTACGCCACCGAGCTGAAGGCCGAGGTCCTCGGCGTCTCACGTGAGCGTCTCGCTGAAACTGGTCCTGTCGACCGCGAGGTCGCCATCCAGATGGCGCAGGGGGTCTCACGCCTCATGGGTGCTGACGTCGCCCTGTCGACCACCGGCGTTGCAGGTCCGGGTCCCTCCGACGGGCAGCCCGCCGGAACGGTTCACATCGCATGCTCCTTCCCCGGTGGCGTGGTCCACCGCGAGCTTCACCTCGAGGGCAATCGAGCCGCGATCCGGACTCAGAGCGTCCAGAGAGCCCTCGATCTGCTCGATGAGGTCCTCTCTGAGGGCAATGAGCTCGGCTGAGGACTCGGACGCACCGATCGCATGCGTGAGCCTCGGTGCGGCTAAACTGCCCTCGATGAGCAAGACGATCTCTCCGCTGCCCCCGTCCGACACCTCGCTGCCGCGCACCTACGCCGTGCGCACGTTGGGCTGTCAGATGAACGAGCACGATTCTGAACGCATGGCCGGACTCCTGGAGGCCCAGGGGTTGATTCCCGTCGACCTCGTCCCGGAAGCCGCCGCACGTGCGACCGAGGCCGGCGACATGGGTGCGGACGTCGTCGTCATCAACACCTGCTCCGTGCGCGAGAACGCCGCGAACAAGCTCTTCGGCAACCTCGGCCAGCTCGCCTCCGTCAAACGCGAGCGCCCCGGCATGCAGATCGCTGTGGGAGGCTGTCTCGCCCAGCAGATGCGCGATGGGATCATTGAGAAGGCTCCGTGGGTCGATGCGGTCTTCGGGACCCACAACATCGACGTTCTGCCGGCCCTGCTGCGCCGTGCCGAGCACAACCGCGAGGCTGCCGTCGAGATCGAGGAGTCCCTCAAGGTCTTCCCCTCGACCCTGCCGACCCGGCGTGAGAGCGCCTCGGCTGCCTGGGTCTCGATCTCAGTGGGCTGCAACAACACCTGCACCTTCTGCATCGTCCCGCATCTGCGTGGCAAGGAACGAGACCGTCGTCCGGGCGAGATCCTTGACGAGGTCGGAGCCGTCGTCGCCCAGGGAGTGATCGAAGTCAGCTTGCTCGGTCAGAACGTCAACTCCTACGGCGTCGGCTTTGGGGAACGAGGAGCATTCGCGAAGCTGTTGCGGGCCGTTGGCGCAGTCGAGGGTCTGGAGCGCGTGCGCTTCACCTCGCCCCACCCCGCAGCCTTCACCGACGACGTGATCGCTGCGATGGCGGAGACCCCGACTGTCATGCCAAGCCTTCACATGCCCCTGCAGTCCGGGTCGGACGCGGTCCTGCGCCAGATGCGCCGCTCATACCGGCGGGCCAAATTCATGGGCATCCTCGACAAAGTTCGCACTGCGATGCCGGAAGCCGCGATCACGACCGATATCATCGTCGGCTTCCCCGGGGAGACCGAAGAGGACTTCGCTCAGACTCTGGAGGTCGTCGAGGAGGCGCGCTTCGCCTCCGCCTTCACGTTCCTCTATTCGCCACGCCCGGGGACTCCGGCTGCCGACCGTGGGGATCAGGTGCCCGACGAGATCAAGTCCGAGCGTTATCAGCGATTGATCGCCCTGCAGGAGCGGATCTGTGCCGAGGACAATGCGTTGCTGGAGGGCCGCGAAGTCGAGATCCTCGTCTCCGAGGGTGAGGGCCGAAAGGACGGAGAGACCGCGAGGATCTCCGGGCGGGCTCGCGACAACCGGCTCGTCCACGTCGCGCTTCCCATCGGCTTGCCCGAATCCCAGCGTCCTCGTCCCGGAGATATGGTCGATGCGACGATTACTCATGGGGCGCCTCATCACTTGATCGCGGATTCCGCCGTGGTCCCCGGCGGCCTCTACTCCCTGCGGCGCACGAGGGCGGGCGACGCCTGGCAGGAGCGTCAGCAGCGCGAGGACGACGAGCGCGTGGCGCTCGGAATGCCGCGGATCCGCGTCGGGGCGAGCTGAGGGCGAGGCCCGGCCGGCCTATTCCGAGGTCAGCCCCGTTGGCGGGATCAGACCGGGGAGCTCACGGGTCGCCTGCAGCCCGACAACGAGTGCCCGGCGGATCATGACCTCGATCTGTCCGTTCGTGAGACCCTCCCCGACGAAGAACCGCGTCGCCAGGACGAAGAACCGTCCCTCCTCGGAGCGGTCGGCGAAGACCGTGGGCTGCAGGTGCGTTGTGTTCCAGGTGTTCGCGACCTGCTGGAGTTCGAAGTCGGACAGCTCCGGTTCCTCGCCGTCGGCTCCGGACTCGAGTCTGACCCGTGACTCGACCTGGAGCCAGGGGGATGTCTCCGGCTCACGATGGAAACGCAGCGAGATCCCCTCGAGAGTGACCGTGACGGAGACGGAATCATTGTGTGGGCGCCATCCATGCAGGGCCAGCGCCATGCTCAGTCGCTCCAGGGTGAGGGAACTTTCCTCACTCGAGTCGCCACTCTCGTCCTCGGGCAGGGGCTCGTCGTCCGATCCATCGCTCGGCGTCGAATCGGAGCTGTCATCGGGGTTGGGGCCTTCGAGGTTCCATCGGTGCCAGTCAGACATCATCGGCTCCTGAGGCCCACGTGTCGGGGAAGCGGGCCTCCAGTCGGTCGAAGGCGCCGAGTGTCGCGAGGACGAATTGGCGGACCTCTTCGCGGACCTGCGACTCGGATGCGCCGCCGACCCAATTGAAAGTGTGTTGGAACCGAATGTGCACATCTCCCTGATCTGTGACGGCGGTGACCATCTTCGGCAGATAGGTCGTCGCGTTGAAGGTTCGAGCGAACAGCGCGGCATCCGGTGCGAAGCGGATGTTCAGCGCGCGGCTCCATTCGGCGATGCCCTGGGGAGGGTTGTGGCCGGGAACGACGATGCGCATCACTCGCGAGGGCAGGATGGCAGCCACCTGAGTGTCTCCCGCGATGAAGGGGAGGAGGCCGGCCCGACGAACCGCTTCCGCGATCCGATCGAGATCCACGGCCGGGGTGGTCGACTCGGACATGCCTCCAGCATAGGTGCGTGCGCATGGAGGCCCCGGGCGAGGCTCCTAGACTGTCGTCCATGACCGAGTTCGACCCACCCGAGACTCTCGGTGATGGTGTGGAGGCGTGCCTGCCGTGACTCGACCCGATCGACTCATCGTTGCGGTCGTCGGGCCGACCGCCTCGGGGAAGTCCGACCTCGCCCTCGGCCTCGCGGACCTGCTTCCCGACGCATTGGGCGCGGGCGGCCCTGCTGAGCTCGTTGGAGCCGATGCGATGCAGCTCTACCGCGGCATGGACATCGGGACGGCCAAGACCCCGGTCGGAGAGCGCCGCGGCATCGTCCACCACCAGATCGATGTTCTCGATGTGACCGACGAGGCCTCGGTCGCCCATTACCAATCCGCTGCGCGCTCGGACGTCGCGGCGATTCATTCCCACGGTGGCGTCGTCCTTGTCGCCGGGGGATCGGGGCTGTACCTGCGCGCTCTTCTGGATGTCATTGACTTCCCCGGAACCGATCCCACCGTGCGCGCTCGCCTGGAGGCAGAGGCCGAGGGGCCGGACGGATCACGTGGGCTCCACGGGCGCTTGGCTGTCCTCGACCCGGTTTCTGCCTCTCGCATCAATCCTCACAATGCCCGCAGAATGATCCGCGCGCTGGAAGTCATCGAGCTGACGGGGGAGAAATATTCCTCCCACATGCCGCGCCATGAATTCAACGCCCCGGCTGTCCTGATCGGTATCCGTCGCCCGCGTGAGGTCCTCGACCGGCGGATCGCCCTGCGCGTCCGGGCAATGTTCGACCAGGGGCTGCTTGAGGAGACCCGGGAACTGGTGGGCCTCGGTCTGCGTGAGGGACGCACCGCTCGGCGCGCAACGGGCTACGCCCAGGCGCTCGCGGTCCTCGATGGGGACATGGACGTCGACGAGGCCGTAGCTTCCGTGGGTGCGGCAACCCTGCAGCTCGCTCGCCGCCAGATTAAGTGGTTCCGCCCCGACCCTCGCATTCACTGGCTGGACGTCGAGGATGAGACCGATCACGCGATGGTGCTCGCCCGCGCGCTGGACGTGGTGCGCGGCGAGGCGGAGACGCTGGGATAGCGTGTGCCCATGACGCATTTCGGATTGCCCGCGGGGACGACCCTCGACAAGGGCCACGGCACGGGGAATTCCTTCCTCCTGATGGATGATCCCGACGATCGTCTCGACGTTTGCGCCCGCACCGTCGCCGAACTGTGTGATCTGTCTCGAGGTATCGGCGCCGACGGGCTGATCCGGTGCGTGCGCCGCGATGGCGTCTGGTTCATGGACTATCGCAATGCCGATGGGTCCTTGGCGGAGATGTGCGGCAACGGAATCCGGGTCTTCGTCGATCATCTGCGTCGGGTCGGTCTGGTCGACCTCGACCCAGGGGATGCGCTGCCGGTTTTGACGCGCGGGGGGCTGCGCACGGCCACGGCGTTGGGGCCCCGGCCCATCAGCGCTGCTGGGCCCGTGTGGGAGCGAGAGGTCCGCCCCGCACAGGAGGTCCGAGTCCCGACGATGAGCGCCGTCACCGACGCTGACGCTGCCGAACAGATTGCTGTCGAGGAGTGGTATTCCGTGGACATGGGCCCGGCGCGCATCCTGCCCGACCGGATGAACGTGCGCGTCGTCGGCCTCGACGATGTGTGGGATGCGGAGCGGATCGAGATTCCGAATCCTCATGCGGTCATCGACGTGGAGACGCGTGAGGCCCTGCGTTCGGCGGTGCTGCCCGACGTTGACATTGCCGCGGCGCCGGCGCCGGTGCGACCCCAGTACGATCCCTACCCACTCCATGGCGTCAACCTGGAGTTGACGGTCGATGTCACCGAGCCGGGCGCCGAGGTCGGGCATGTGTTGATGCGGGTGCTTGAGCGAGGCGTGGGTGAGACGACCTCATGCGGGACAGGGTGCTGTGCGGCGGCCGTGTCCGCGGCGCGCGCTCAGGGTGAGGAGGCTCCGCTGACGTGGATCGTCGAGATTCCGGGCGGTTCCGTCCAGGTCGATCTCGGCGAGGACACGGTGACGCTGTCCGGCCCCGCGACACCGGTCGCCCACCTGGAACTCTGAACTTATGCGGCGGTGCGGACCTCGAGGATGCGGTAGCCCTTCTTCGAGGCGAGGCGCCGGATGGTGAAGCCCTGCCCCTCCAGCCAGCGCGTCAGCGAGTCTGCGCCGAGGTTGCGTTGGACGACCAGGACGGCGGTGCCGTCGGGTGCGAGCAATCCGAGCCAGTCGAGCAGCAGGCCGTGCAGCGCCGCCTTGCCGATCCGCACGGGCGGGTTCGACCAGATGCGATCGAACCGCACGTCCTTTGTGCGGGCGCGTTGGAGTGCTTCTTCGGCGGGAATCGCGATGACGTTGTCGGCCCCGTTGTCGTGGGCATTGCGCTCGGTCAGGTCGAGGGCGCGGGTGTTGACGTCGACGGCCCAGACCTCGGCTCCGGGCGCCTCGAGTCCCAGCGTCACAGCGATCGGGCCCCACCCGCAGCCGAGATCGAGGAAGGTCCCGCTTTGCGGTGGTTCGGGAGCCTCTTCGAGGAGTTGACGGGTTCCCAGGTCCAGGCGCTGTCCGGAGAAGACTCTGTCGGATACCCGCATGCGCAATTCGCGACCGCGCACGTCGAGGCTCAGCATGTGCTGCTCGTCCTCGGTCGCGGGAGCGGAATCGGTGAAGTACTGGTTTTCCACGTCTCACAGCGTAGTGGAGGGGGCAGGTCGGTCCCGACGTGGGAGACTGATGGGACGTGCGGCGGCGCCACGTTCCCGGACCATCCCGGGTCAGCCGTCACCCGTCGAGGGAGGGTCCATGACCGAGCACACCACGTCGGACACTGACGGGACTGTCCCCGAGGGCGAGGACATGCGTCGGGCCGAGGACGTGGTCGCCCGGATCCTGGCCCGACGAGGGACGGCATTGGCCTCGACCGCCAACCAGGACCATCGGGGCGAAGCCGGATCCCTCGAACGTGAGGCCCGTGCGGGCACCCGTCGTATCGAGGGGCTGTCGTCCGACGTCGAGGAGATCTCCGAGGTCGAATACCGTCAGGTTCGCCTCGAGCGTGTCGTCCTGGTCGGGCTACGCCTCGACGGAACCCAGGAGGAGGCGGAGGCCTCGCTGCGCGAGTTGGCCGCCCTGGCCGAGACTGCGGGATCGCGTGTCCTCGATGGCATTCTCCAGCGTCGGCAGGCTCCCGACCCCGGAACATATCTCGGCTCCGGCAAGGCCCACGAACTTGCGGAGATCATCAGGGCCGATGGCGCCGACACCGTGATCGTCGACGGGGAACTCGCCCCGTCGCAACGGCGCGGACTCGAGGACGTCGTCACAGTCAAGGTCGTCGACCGCACGGCACTGATCCTCGACATCTTCGCCCAACACGCGAAGTCTCGGGAGGGCAAGGCTCAGGTCGAACTCGCCCAGCTCGAATACCTGCTGCCACGTCTGAGAGGCTGGGGAGACTCGATGTCCCGGCAGGCCGGTGGCCGGGTCGCCGGTGGTGAGGGCATCGGCTCGCGTGGTCCCGGTGAGACGAAGATCGAACTCGACCGTCGTCGCATCCGTACGCGGATGGCCCGGCTGCGCAGCCAGATCCGTGACATGGAGCCATCTAGGCGGACCCAGCGTGCGTCGCGCAGACGCGGGGGAATCCCCTCTGTCGCGATCGCCGGGTACACGAACGCCGGGAAGTCCACATTGCTCAACCGGCTGACCGGCGCTGAGGCGCTCGTCGATGACTCCCTCTTCGCGACCCTCGATCCGACGGTCCGACGCACGACGACCCCCGACGGACGCGTGTACACGCTGACCGACACGGTTGGATTCGTCCGGAACCTGCCGACCCAGCTGGTGGAGGCCTTCCGCTCGACACTGGAGGAAGTGGGGGAGTCCGACGTCATCCTCCACGTCGTTGACGCCGCCCACCCTGACCCCGTCGGTCAGGTTGAGGCCGTCCGCGCGGTTCTTGCAACGATTCCCGGGACCGAGGAGATCCCCGAGCTGATCGTTCTCAACAAGGTCGACCTAGCGGCTCCGGAGCAGTTGGCGCTTCTGCGCACCACTTTCCCGCACTCCATCGAGGTCTCGGCGCGTACGGGGCAGGGGATCGAGGAACTGCGTGGGCACATCCAGGACACGCTGCCCCGGCCCCGCCTTCTCGTCGATGTCGTCGTGCCATACTCGCGGGGCGACCTCGTCCATGAGGTCCACGAGGACGGCGAGGTGGTGTCCGAGGACTACATCGACGTCGGCACGCATCTGGTGGCGCGCGTCGACGAGGCGCTCGCGGCTCACCTCGGTGAGGTCACCGTCGCAACCGACGCGTCACCTGCGGATTCCGTCGTTTCCTCCGACTTCGAGGTCGGGCCAGGCGCGGCCCACACCGATGGCGTCCGCTGAGGAAGAGGGGCCCGTGCGGGAGGGACTCGCCCAACGGGTCCTCACCCGGGTCCTCTCCGCGATGGGCGGGTCGCGCCGCGAGGGTCAGGTCCGCATGGTCGACGAGGTCGCCACCGCCATCGAGAAGAGCGAACACCTGCTGGTCCAGGCGGGCACCGGCACCGGCAAGTCGATCGGCTACCTCGTCCCGGTCCTCGCCGACTGCGTGGAGTTCGGCCATCGTGCGCTGGTGACGACGGCGACGCTCGCCCTGCAGCGTCAGATCCTCGTCAAGGATGCACCGGTCGTGGTCGATGCGATCGCGGCGGAGACCGGGACGCGCCCGGACGTTGCCCTGCTCAAGGGCTGGAACAACTATGTGTGCCTCAACCGCGTCGGAGATGGGACGGTGGGGGCGGACGCCCTGTTCGACGCCGCCGATGCGGGCCCCTCGACCGACCTGGGCCGGGAAGTCCTGCGTGTCCGCGAATGGGCCGCCACAACGGACACGGGAGACCGTGACGATCTGGTCCCCGGGGTCTCGGACCGAACCTGGCACCAGGTCTCGGTCTCCCGGCGCGAATGCCTGGGGCACGCCTGTCCGATGTTCAAGGAGTGTTTCCCACAGGGTGCCCGCGAACGGGCGGCAGGGGCCGACCTCGTCGTCTCGAATCATTCGATGCTCGGCATCCACGCGATGGGGGCGCCGGACTTGTTTCCCGAGATCGACGTGGTCGTCGTCGACGAGGCGCACGAGCTGGCCGAACGCGTCCGGGAACAGGCCAGCAGCCATCTCTCCCAGGGCGCGATCCAGCGCGCGGGCCGCACGGCGCACACCCACGCGAAGATCGACACGGCTGCTCTCGACCAGGCGGGTGCCGGACTCGGCATTGCTCTTGCGGTCCTCGATGAGGGGCTGCTGACGAGTCGGCCGGATCCATTGTCGGCTGCGATGCGCGGTGTTGACGCCGCGGTCCGCGATGCTCTCACCCAGGTCCAGGAATCTTCGGTCGACCAGGCGGAAAAGCTTCTGGCCCGTGGTGCCCTCGACGAGTTGTCCGAGGCTGTGGATGCCTGGTCGCGGCCGCCCGAGCAGTCGATCACGTGGATTTCGCGGCCGGAGCGCGATGAACCGGAGGAACTCGTCGTCGCCCCCCTCGATGTCGCTCCTGCGATCGGGACGATCGGGTTGGGGGACCGTCCGGCGGTCCTCACCTCGGCCACTCTCGCTCTGGGAGGATCCTTCGATGCAATGGCTCACGAGACGGGGTTGATGGTCTCGAAGGTCCCGTGGCACGGTGTTGACGTCGGATCGCCCTTCGATGCGAAGACCCAGGGCATCCTGTACATCGCGGCTGGGCTGCCGGATCCGGGACGCTCAGGGCCGGACCCCGCCCTGCTCGAGGAACTGTGCGACCTTGTGCGTGCCAGCAGGGGAGGGGCACTCGCACTGTTCTCCTCCTGGCGAGGTGCCCAGGCGGGTGTGGCCGCCCTGCGAGAGGGGACGGCGCTTGAGGTCCTTCTCCAAGGAGAGGAGACGACCTCGGTCCTCATCCAGCGTTTCCGCGACCATCGCGATTCCTGCCTGGTCGGGACGATGTCCCTGTGGCAGGGCGTGGACGTGATCGGACCATCGTGTCGCCTGGTCACGATCGACCGGATCCCCTTCCCGCATCCGGACAACCCGGTGACGAAGGCACGGGCGATCGACGCCGAGCGGCAAGGGTTCAATGGGTTCCGCTCCGTCCAACTTTCCCGCGCCGCCCTGCTGATGGCTCAGGGCGCGGGTCGACTGCTGCGTTCCACGACCGATCGGGGGATGGTCGCCGTCCTCGATCCGCGATTGAGGACGAAGTCCTACGGGCAGTTCGTTCTGTCTTCGATGCCACCGATGTGGCCGACCATTGACCCGCAGGTCGCACGTGCCGCCCTGGGACGACTGGCCGACTCGGTCGGGTCGGAGTCCTCTCGGAGCAGTGCTTCCGCCGCCTGAGAGCGTCCTGCGCCCAGTTGAGACCGAGGACGCGGGCGAAACGGGACCTGTGGGCTGTCCCGGGGGCCGTGCATCTGCGAAAATGGGGGCGCCACAGCCGCGACAGGAGGACATCGTGCCCGAGTCACACGCGAAGAGTCTTTACCCCTCTGGTTCCGAAGGGCGTCCGTCGAAGATTGCGATCATCGGGGCAGGAGCCGTCGGGACGGCGGTCGCCTACGCCTGCGCGATGCGCGGTGACGCCCGCAGCATCGTGCTTCAGGACATTAACAAGCCGAAGGTCGAGGCCGAGGCGCTTGACATCGCCCACGGCATCCAGTTCACGCCGACGGGATCGGTGGAGGGCTCCGACGACGTCGAGATCGTGCGTGGGGCCGACCTCGTTATCGTCACCGCGGGCGCGAAGCAGAAGCCCGGACAGTCGCGCCTGGAACTGGCGGGTTCGACGGTCGACCTGATGAAGAAGATCCTCCCGAATCTGCTGGCCGTCGCACCCGAGGCGGTCTACATGCTCATCACCAACCCGGTGGACGTGGTCACCTACGCGTCCCTGCAGCTCACGGGGCTGCCCCGCAACCAGATGTTCGGGTCCGGTACTGTGCTGGACACCTCGAGGTTGCGCTATCTGGTGTCCCTGGAGACGGGTGTGGCGACGCAGAACATCCACGCTTACGTCGCCGGTGAGCACGGAGATTCCGAGGTCGCACTGTGGTCATCGGCGGAGATCGGCAACGTCCCGATCCGCCATTGGGGTCCGACCCTGAACGGTCGGCTCTTCGACACACTGCTCCAGCGCGAGATCGCCACCGAGGTCGTCCAGTCGGCCTACAAGATCATCGAGGGCAAGGGCGCGACGAACTACGCGATCGGTCTGGCTGCCTCCAACATCGTGGGAGCCGTTCTTCGTGACGAGTCCCGCGTCTTGACGATCTCGACCCTGCTGGAGGACTGGGAGGGGATCTCGGACGTCTGCATGGCTGCTCCGACGATCGTCGGACGCTCTGGGGCGGGACGGGTGCTGAACCCGCCCGTCACTCTCGGTGAGCGTGACGGACTGACCGCCTCGGCCACGCGCCTGCGGGAGGTCGCTCGCAGCCTCGGCTTCTGAGAGCCTCCGGCCGGACCTCGCTGTCGGCGACGGCGCCTCCTGCATGAGCCAGATTCTGCTCTGTCCATTCAGGGGGCGTTCGTGTCGGGGGCGTCGTGAGTGGTCTACAGCGACCGCAGGACGGTGACGACCTTGCCGAGAATCGTCGCCTCATCGCCGGGTATCGGGGAGTAGTCGGCGTTGCGTGGCATCAGCCACACATGTCCACCGGCATGGGAGAGGACCTTGACGGTGGCCTCGCCATCGATCATGGCCGCGACGATCTCGGAGTCCGAGGCAGTCGCCTGGGAACGCACAACGACGAAATCGCCGTCGAGGATGCCCGCATCGACCATGGACTCGCCGTGGACCTCCAGCATGAAGAGGGCGCCATGCCCGGTCAGCCGGGTCGGGAGCTCGAACACGTCCTCGACCTGTTGCTCGGCGGTGATGGGGGCGCCGGCGGCGATCCGTCCGACCAGGGGGATCGACGAGGCCGATCCGTCGTCGGCCACGCCCACGGGCAACTCGATGGTGACGACATTCGTCCGGCCGCTATCCGCGGCCTCCGCGATGGTATCGGTGTCCTGGACATCGGAGGTGGGCTCGAGGGCGGCGACCTCCAGTGCGCGGGGCCGTCCTGGCACCCGCTGGAGGTATCCGGCGCGCTCCAGCGCGTCGAGATGGTGTTTGACGGTCGAGGGTGAGGCCAGGCCCACTGCCTCGGCGATCTCGCGGACGGAGGGGGGATACCCATGATCGTCCACACTGGCGCGCACGACGTCGAGGATCTGGCTCTGGCGCTGCGAGAGTGGGGCTCTTTCGCTCACGGTGACCTCTTCCTGTCCGATTTCAGGACCCCCGCGTCGGCCTATGCCGTCCGCAGATGCACATGGGTGCTGGTCCACTAGTCGATGTCAGGGTATGTGAACCCCGTTCGAATGTGAAACATATGTTCGAGCGGGTCTCGACATTCCTCGAATCCCAGTGTTATCGTACAGGTGTTCGTCGAACAGATGTACGATCTCGGTGAGAAGGAGACCATGAGATGAGTGCCATTACTGTTGCTCCCGCAGCGTCCAAACGTGGCTCGGTCGATCGCCATCCGCGTCTGCGGGCCATTCCTGATGAGCCACTGGCCGATGTCCGGGAGATCTCCACGGCCCCCTCGGTTCAGCGGCGTCGCCGGGTGCTATGTGCGGAAGACCCGGCCATGCGTCGGCGCCCGGCCCGTGCAAGTGCAACGATGAGCCCGGCCGTGCGGACGAGTAGTCGCAGCGGCGCGTCCTTGGTCGCGCGTGCAGCGTTGACCGTGCTCGCCGTCGGTGCGGGAGTGGGCGTCGGAGTCGGAGCGGGGCTGCTGGCCCAGCCCGATGCTTATTCGGGTCCGACTGTCGAGCATTCGGTCACGGCAGGCGAATCCGTGTGGGGCCTGGCCTCCGCGGTTGGATCGGACCGTCCGCTGGAGCAAGTCGTCGTGGACATTGAGCAGCTCAATGGAATTCAAGGCGGACTCACGGTCGGCCAGGAGGTCATGCTGCCGACCGAGTGAGAATGGCGGATCCCACGTGACCTGAGTGGGACGAGTGTTGCACGAGTGGCGGGTGAAACGTAGCGTTGAGCCGTTACCCCACAGGAGGCCACCGTGCACTGTCCCTTCTGCCACAACCCAGATTCTCGAGTCGTCGACACGAGAATCGCGGATGATGGCGCCTCGATTCGTCGGCGCCGTGAGTGCATGAAATGCAAGCGGCGATTCACCACTCTGGAGACCTCTTCATTCCAGGTGGTCAAGCGCTCCGGAGTTGTTGAGCTGTTTTCCCGCGACAAGGTCGTCTCCGGTGTCCGCAAGGCGTGTCAGGGCAGACCCGTTTCGGAGACGGATCTGGCGGTCTTCGCCCAACAGGTCGAGGAGACATTGCGCTCCTCCGGCGTGTCGATCGTTTCCTCCGAAGAGGTCGGGAAGGCCATCCTGCCGTTCCTCTCCGAGCTCGACGAGATCGCCTACCTTCGCTTCGCCTCCGTCTACCGTGGGTTCAAGACCCTCGACGACTTCGAGGCCGCGATCGCCGAACTTAGAGGCCGCGACGAGGCGGCTACCGTTCGGGAATCCGCGGATGCTCCTGCGTCGGCCGAGGCTCCGCAGAAGGCTGCGGACAATGGCGCGTCGGATGGGACCTCAGTTGATGCTCCACCCAGCGGACGCAAACGTCGAGCTGCTCGCTCGCACAAGACGGCGACCGAGCAGACGAATCGGGAGCCGACGCTGCTCGACGGCTGAAGCGCTCGCGACAACCGGTCCCGGAGACGTCAGCGTGTCGGGCCCGTTCCGTCGGCCTCAGGATCGACCGTGGGCGCGCTGGACTGGGGCGAATCCCGCTCGGACTTGGCCTCGCGCATGCTCCTCAGTCGCTCGGACGCCTCGGCGGCCACTGCGCTGACAGCGTTCTGTGCCTGGTCGGCTAGGCCGGCTGTCGCTTGCATGCCCTTGAGGATTTCCTCCTTGACCCGGCGGCGCATGACCTTGCCGATCTGGGAACGCGGCAGTTCGGTCATGACGATGATCTGACGCGGAAGCGCATAGTGGACGATCGAGCGTTCCGCCCACGTGCGCACGTCCTCCAGAGTCACAGAGGCCCCGGCCTCAAGGACGACTGCCGCGACGACGGACTCACCGGAGCTGCCACTCGGCAACCCGACGACGGCGACGTCGCGGACCCCGGGCATCGAGCGGACGGCTTCCTCGACCTGGCTCGGATAGACGTTGAAACCGGAGGAGTTGATCATTTCCTTGCGACGGTCGGCCATGACGATGAATCCGTCCTCGAGGCGCGCGAGGTCGCCGGTGCGCAGCCAGCCGTCGACGAGGACCTCAGCGGTCTCATCGGGGCGATCCCAGTACCCGAGGAAGACCTGGGGGCCCGAGGCAATGAGCTCCCCGACCTCGCCGGGAGCGACGTCCCGGGAGAGATCCTCCGGGTCGACGATGCGCACGTCGGTGGACGGGTACGGCAGACCGAGTGTCCCGTGGCGACGCAACGGGGAAACGGGAGAACCCAGGATGATGGGGGAGGCCTCGGTCATGCCGTATCCTTCGGCAATGATTCCGTGGGTGGAGGCCTCCCACCGACGGGCGAGCTCGGGAGACAGGGGCATCGCGCCGGCCACTGAACTCTTGATCGAAGTCAGGTCTGAACCCAGCTCGTCGGCCTTGTTGAGCAGACGCTCGAACATCGGAGCGACGCCGACGAAGAAGGTGCAGGGCAAGCGTCGCTGGCTCGTCAGGACCATCGCCGTGTCGAACTTCGGGAAGACTGCGAGGGTCGCTCCCATGCGGATTCCGGCGAGGAAGGCCACGCCGAATCCGAAGGCATGGAAGAGGGGCAGAACCAGGTCGAAGACCTCCGCTCCCTCGTGGAGCTCGGGGACCCAGCCGATGTCCTGGATGACGTTCGAGCAGAGATTGCGGTGCGACAGCGTGGCGGCTTTCGGGACGCCGGTCGTGCCTCCAGTGTGGATCAACAAGGCCGGGTCATCGGGTCCGACCGGACAGGTCCCGTTCCAACGAGGGGAGTGGGCCACGGCGCGATCCCACGACGGAACTCCGTCGGGAACTGGGCCCGTCATCTCGTCGCGACGCTGGCGTACGGCCGGGATCGGCAGATGCAGCAGAGCTCGGGAGGCCGCAGGGAGGCCTCGGGTGAGATCCATCGCGAAGAGGGCCGTCGAAGGGTCGAGGAAGTCGAGTTTGTCGAGGATCGTTTCCCAGGCGATGACGACGCGGGCCCCATGACGCTCGAACTCCGTGTGCAACTCCGGGGAGGGCGCCAACGGATTGTGCTCGACGACGATGGCACCGAGGTACAGGGTCGCGTAGACCGCGACGATGTGCTGAGGACAGTTGGGCATGACCATGGCAACGCGATCGCCGGGGTGAACCCCGGCCTCCTTCAGCACGGAGGCGGCCCGTCGCGACTGGTCGACGAGATCGCTGTAGGACGTCGCCCGGGAGAAGAAATCGAGGGCAGCACGGTCCGGATACCGGCGTGTCACCTGCTCGAGGACGTCGGTGATTCGATCGTCCGTGACGTTGATCCGGTTCGGGACTCCGGGGGCATATCCGGTCCTCAGCTCTTCCGTCAGTGACATTGCACTCCTCCAGACTCGTCGACCGGCCCTACGCTACCGTAGGTCTACGGTAGCGTAGGTCAATTCCCAGTGCTGCTCGACGACCGGATCACTCCACGGGCGACGCTGACGTCCTTCCCACATTGGCGTGACCTCGGACGCAGTGGCTCCCGCGGTGGCCCTACAGCGATGTGACAGTCAGGCGGACGGTGTCCGGCATTGCCGCGATCGTCTCCAGGGCGCCGACCGGCGGCTCGGTCGAGATGTCGGTGATCGCATAGCCGATCGTCCTCTCCGTGGCGAGGATCTGACCGTCGATGTTCGCCCCGGACCCCGCGAGGATTTGGTTGACACGTGCCAGGACTCCCGGCATGTTCCGGTGGATCAGGCGGATCCGGTTGAGGCTGATGGAAGAGGGCTTCAGCTGGAGGTTCGGCAGTGAGACGCTCATCTCGGTCGAGCCGGTGTCCATGTAGTCGCAGATCTTGGCAGAGACGAAGTGCCCGATGTCGAGCTGAGCCTCTTCCGTCGACCCCCCGACATGGGGTGTGAGGATGACGTTGTCGAGGCCGGCCAACGGCGACTCGAAGGGATCGCCGTTCGCCTTGGGTTCCTGGGGGAAGACGTCGATGGCGGCGCCGCCCAGATGACCCGAGACCAAGTGCGCCCGCAACGCCTCGAGGTCGACGACGAAGCCGCGCGACAGATTGATGAACAGTGCCCCCTGTTTCATCAAAGAGAACTCGCGGTCCCCGAAGAGGTTCGCGTTCGAGACGGACCCGTCGACGTGGATCGAGATGATGTCGGCCTCGCGGAGCACGGAGTCGAGGGTCGGCATCTGTGTCGCGTTGCCCAGCGAGAGTCGTTCGGCGATGTCGTAGTAGATGACGTTGAGCCCCAAGGCTTCGGCGAGGACTGACAGCTGGGTGCCGATATTGCCGTAGCCGATGATGCCCAGGGTATGGCCGCGCACCTCGTGGGAGCCGTCGGCGGATTTGTCCCAGATGCCCCGGTGCAGTCGCGAGTTGCGCACCGTCACCCTGCGGGTGAGGTCGATGATTTCCCCGACGGCGAGTTCGACGACGGAGCGCGTGTTCGAGTACGGCGCGTTGAAGACGGCGACACCGCGTTCTGTCGCCGTCGCCAAGTCGATCTGGTTGGTGCCGATGCAGAAAGCGCCGATCGTCGTCAGTTGGGGAGTGGACTCGAGGACTCGCCGGGTGACGCGTGTCTTCGATCGGATGCCGAGAATGTCCACGCCGTCGAGGGCGGCGATCAGCTCGTCCTCGTCGAGGGCGCCGCGCACCCGGGTCACGGAGACTCCATGCGAGTCAAAGATCCGGTCGGCGTCCATATGGGGGTTTTCGAGGATCAAGGCACGGGTCATGGAGGCATGATGCCACGGCCCCGGCTCCCGGTGTCGGGTCGGTCGAAGGGCGGGCGTGCGGCTGTCGGCATGCGCGACCACTCTGCCGGCGAACCTCTGCGATCGCCGACACCAGTTGGCGAGGACGTTGTGCCTGACGGTCAGGACCGAGCCGAAGACTCACCGGTCGGGTTCCGGAATCCTGGCGGTGATCTCGGCCATTCCCACCGTGCCGTGCGCCTGAGCACACAGGTGACGGGCATCTCGGGCGCCGCGGGGAACCGGGTGATTGGCTGGTGCGTTCCGAGCGCCTCAGGCCTCCAGCCCGTCGGGTAGGGATCCCGCGGCCACGACGTGGAGGCGTTGGGTGGCTCTCGTCAGGGCGACGAAGAGGTCCCCGGGCCCGTCGGCGAGGATCTCGGCGGGCTCGACCAGGATGACCGTGTCGAACTCGAGTCCCTTGACCCCGGTCGCACCCAACAGACTGACGCGTTGGTCGAGCCCGGAGTATCCAACCGTGTCCGCGCCCCAGGCCTCGGCGCGGGAGGATCCGACGACGATGGCCAGACGACCTCGGCCCTGGCCGACGAGGTCATCGAGTCGTATGCTCTCCGCCTCGATGACCTCCTGCACGCGGGTCCACACGGAGTCGTCTCCGCGCGGTGAGGGAGTCTGCGTGCCTCCGGGGATACGGGAGAGCGCGTAGGAGTCCTCGACCTCGCGCACCGCGATGAGCGGGTAACGCACGGGTTCGCCGACGGCCTCCATGACGTCCTGGGCGCGGGCCGTCAGGGAACGCGGGGTGCGATAGGACACAGACAGGACGTATTCGTCCGAGAGTGCCCGCGCAGCGGGTCCCAAGGCATCCTTCCAGGTCGCAGGACGGTGATGTCCCCGGCGTTGATCGAGATCGCCGACGACGGTGAAGCTGAGCGAGGGGCAGCGGCGCAGCAACGACCGCCATCCCATGGGCGTCAGTTCCTGGGCCTCGTCGACGACGACGTGTCCGTAGGTCCATGACCGATCCGCGGCCGCTCGTTCGGCCAGGGGCGCGACGTCGACCTCGCCGCGAGCGAAATCGGCCAATTGCTCGGCCGTGACGATTCCGCCGCCCAACGATTGTGAGGCGATCGCCTCACGGGCCCGGGCGACCTCGTCGGCCTCGCGGGCGGCTCGTTCGGAGGCGGTGCGTGCTGCGAGGGCATCACTGGTGCCGAGCAGCTCCTCGAGTTCGTCGATGAGAGGGATATCGGACACCGTCAAGGGCGAGCCCTTGGCGCGCGCAACCAGACCGAGGTCTGCCTGGGAGAGGTGAGGCGTGACCGACGCGTTGAGGCGCGCCAGGAGCTGCGGACGCGCAAAGAGACGGTCGAGGAGCGTGCGCGAGGAGGTCGGCATCCAGGCGAGGTTGATCGCCCGGCGGGCCTCGCGGGAGTCCCTAACCTCGCCGGCCCACATGTCGACGTCCTCGGAATCCGGCTTTTCCCCAGGAGCGTCGGACTGTGCGGCGAGTCTGCGGGCGAGCAGGTCAACGAGACCGACGGCAAATCCCTCGCGAGCGACATTGTGGGGCTGACCGCCGCGCCGCGCCCGGGTGCGGGCCTCGACGACGTCACTGACTGTCAGGACGACGCTCCGGTTCCACACGGTGAGTGTCTGGTCCTGAGTGGGGACGCGTTGAAGGTCGCGCACCGCGGCCTTGAGCACGCTGGCCCAGGCCTCGCGGCCCTTGGCGGCGTCGATGTCCTCGGGATCGACGGCTTCGGCATGGAAGCCGGGAACGAGGTCGCCCATCGTCACCGAGACGACGCCGGACTCGCCGAGCGAGGGGAGCACCTGTTCGATGTAGCGCAGAAAGACGCGGGAGGGTCCGACCAGGAGCACCCCGGAGCGCTCGAGACGGGAGCGCTCGGAATAGAGGAGGTAGGCGGCGCGGTGAAGAGCGACGGCTGTCTTCCCGGTGCCGGGTCCGCCCTGCACGACGATCAGGCCGTTGTCGTCGGCGCGGATGACCCGATCCTGCTCGCCCTGGATCGTGGCGACAATGTCGCCCATGCGTCCCTCCCGGGCCCGTGACAGTGCGGAGATCAGTGCGCCCTCGCCCTGCAGCGCCAGCTCGTCCTCGTCGGCGCGGCCGGTGTCGAGCAATTCGTCCTCGATGGACGTCACTCGGCGGGCCTTGGTCGTGATGTGGCGGCGCCGGACGACGCCGTCGGGGTGGGCCGCAGTTGCCTGGTAGAAGGCGCGGGCCGCGGGAGCGCGCCAGTCGATGAGCAGAGGGGAACCGTCCTCGTCGGACAGCCCGATACGTCCGATGTAGAGCAGGGACGGCTCGACCGTGTCGAGGCGGCCGAAGACCAGGCGGTCCTCGACGTGCTCGAGGCGTGCCGCGAGATCCCCGAAATGCGCGGCGATCGCGTCCCGCTCTGTCAGGCCCTGAGCGTTGCCAACGCCATGATCGGCCTGGGCCCTGCGTTGTGCCGCGCGGTGGCTGGAGCGGGTTCGATCCAGCGTCGTATAGGCATGATCGAGAAAATGCTGTTCGACACCGATCTCCTCGTCGTAGGACCCCGCTGGAGTGTCATCCACGCTCATGAGCCTCCCTCGCCGGAAAACAGGTGGTCCATTGTGCCTCATCAATGGACGACGCGTGTGCGGTCGCGCGTGGCGTCGACCCATGGGATTGTCCCGCACCATGGCGTGGTCCCGGGGATGCGGCCGATGAACGAACCTCGATCATTCCCGATTCCACTGGCGGCGCAATCCGGGGGACAGACCTCGCAGCCGTTCGCGCGGGCGGGTAGCGTGGTCCGCAGAAGAGGAAGTCGCCGTTGGACGGCGCGTAGTGGGGAGGAGGAGACCATGGACCAGGGAAACGATGTCGAACTCTACGAGGACGGACCCGCAACCGGAGCACGAGCCCCGATCCTCGTCACGCATTTCGACGGGGCGATGGACGCGGGGGGAGCGGGAGGCCTCGCGGTCGACCAGATGCTGCATTCGTTCGGCGTCCAACGGGTCGCGACCTTCGACTCCGACCTGCTCATCGACTACCGCTCGCACCGTCCGATCATCTCGGTGGAGAACTGGGTGACGACGGACGTCGAGACTCCGGAGATCGCCCTCGATCTCGTCCACGACGACCTCGGGCACCCGATTCTCCTGCTTCATGGGCCCGAGCCCGACGCGCGGTGGGAGACTTTTGCGCGTGCGGTTGCCGACATCGTCCGCGCGGCTGGCGTCGAGATTTCCTTCTCCCTGCACGGGATCCCCTCCGGGGTGCCCCACACTCGTCCGACGCCGGTCCATGTCCAGGCCACCGAGTCCTCGCTGATCCCCGATCAGCCCCAGATGATCGGGACCATGCAGTTCCCGGCACCGATGTCCTCCTTCCTCCAGGAGAGGCTCTCCTCGGAAGGGATCGAGGGCATCGCCCTGATGGCGGCCGTCCCGTACTACATGGCGGAGAACGCCTATCCGCGGGCTGCTTCGGCCCTGCTCGGTCGGCTGTCCGAATATGCGGACCTGTCCCTGCCGGTCGGTGACCTCGAGCGCGGAGCCAGCGTTGACATGGATCAGGTGTCGCAGATTGTGGCGGGCAATGCCGAGGTCTCGCGCACTGTTGAGGCTCTCGAACATCACTATGACGCCCTCATTGCGGGTGGGGACGCCTCCGCCTCGCCGACGCTGCCCGAGGGTGTGTTGGACGAGGGCTCCGCCGAGGACATCGGCGACGTCATCGAGGCGTATCTTGCGAATCGTGCACGTCGTGAGCAAGAGTTTGACAGTGATCGGACGAGCGAGGCGGACGCGGGTGAATCCCGGCAGCCGGATGTCGTCGACCCGAATCATCCCCGTCGGGCACGCCACCGCGCCGACAACCCCTGGGACGCCTCGGGTTCGGACGACACCTCTCACTAAGGTCGCCCGGCCCGGTGCACGACCTTTGTGGGGTCGTGTCGGCGCGTGACCACGATGGGGAGACCCGGCCCTGCCGGTAAGGCAGTGGCCGTGTGGGCGTGCGCGATGATCTCCTACATCTGTGCGATCGCGGGACGGACCTCCCTCGGCGTCGCCGGGGTCGAGGCAATGGACCGCTTCGAGATGTCTGCAGCGACCCTGGCCCTCTTCTCCAGTCTGCAGGTGGGCATTTACGGGATCTCCCAGATCCCGGTCGGACTGGCCCTGGACCGGTGGGGCCCCCGCCGTCTGCTGTACACGGGTGCCGTCCTGGTCGCAGTGGCCCAACTGGGGATGGCCGTTGCCGATGGAGTGCCGACGGCACTCGCGGCTCGGGTGCTTCTGGGCATCGGCGACGCGACGGCCTTCGTTTCCGTGCTGCGCCTGCTGCCGTCGTGGTTCTCTCCCTTCCGGATCCCCCTGTTCACGCAGCTGACGTCCATCATCGGGACGCTCGGCCAGGTGATCTCCGCCTGGCCCTTCATGGGAGTCCTCCATCACTTCGGATGGTCGTTCGCCTTCGCCGTGATGGGCGGCATGACCTTTGCGGGAGCGTTGCTGGTCGCCGCCTTCGTCCGTGACACTCCGGGAACGCTTCGCCACCCGTCCGGTCCGGGAGAACACCCTCATGAGCCCGTTGCACTCACCCTGCGCCGCGTGCTGGGATCGCCCTGGACCTGGCTCGGCTTCTTCACTCACTGGAGTGGCGCAGGTCCCGCGATGACTTTCACTCTGTTGTGGGGTGTGCCCTTTCTGACGCTCGGAATGGGGATGAGCGCCGGAAACGCGTCGAGCATGTTGGTGCTGTTCACCCTCATCAACATCGTCGCTGGTCCGTTCGTCGGGCAGCTGACGGCCAAGCGTCCGGGCGCCCGGATCCCGATGGTCGTCGGGTCGGCCGTGGCTGTGGTGCTCGTGTGGGGAGCCGTGCTTGCTCCCACTCGTCCCGTGCCCGCATGGGTCGTGGTCGTGTTGGTGGTCGTATTGGCGCTCGCGGGAGTCTCGTCCTCGATCGGGTTCGACTTCGTCCGTCAGGGCGCAGTGCGCGAACGCCTGGGAACTGCGACCGGGGCGACGAACATGGGTGGATTCGCCGCGACCCTCATCGCGGTCGAGGCGATCGGCACAGCACTCGACGCGACATCGGGCGACGGGGTGCTCGGGTGGCAGGAATTCCGCCTGGCGCTTTCCCTTCAGGTCGTGACGTGGGGAATCGGCCTGATTGGCGTTCTCGCGTCGCGGTCCAGGGTACGGCGACGGGGTGGAACAGCCATCTGAGGCCACGGTCCTCGACCTGAAATCAGGAGGGCTCACCCGGTGGGGTCGATCCGAGGGACGCATCGGTCGCCGGGAGCGCCCCCGCCAGCCATCGATCCAGGTCGCGTCCACGCACGAGCCGGGTCGGCAGGGGCAGGCGCCGCAGGGCTCGATCTAGTTCGTCGGCATCGAGCAGCCCGTCCTCGTCAGCAGGTGCGGTCTGGGCGACGATGACGATGTTGCCATGACGTCCGGAGCGCAGGACCTTCGGGTCCGCAATCAGACGGACCTGCGGAAAGGCCTCGGCGAACGCCGCGATGTCGGGTCGAGCGTCATGAGAACCGCCGTGGGCGGTATTGACCAGGCACAATCCACCGTGGCGCAGGGCCCGGGCGGACGTCTGGGCGGCTTCGAGTGTCGCGAGATGGGTGGGAACGACCCCATGATCGAAGGCGTCCCGAACGACGACGTCAAGGCTCCCGGGTCTGGTGCGGGACAACTCAGCGCGCCCGTCGCCGACTCGAATCCTCAGACGCGGGGCGCGTGGCAGGTCGAACCATCTGCGCACACCCTCAGCCAGAAGGGGATCGACCTCGACGGCGATCTGGCGTGAGCCCGGCCTCGCGGCATCCCAGGCGCGCGGCAGTGCGCAGGCCGCGGCACCGATGTGCATCGCACGGATCGGAGAGGGGGAGGGGATTGCGGCCTCCAGCGCGGCGGTCATCTGCTGCATGTATTCGAACTCGAGTCGTTCGGGATGATCGAGATCGAGGCAGGAGGACTCGACGCCGTCGAGGAAGAGAGTCACTCGGGAGCCCTCGCGGATCAGCGAGACGGTCCCCGTGGCGACCTCGTGGTCGACGCGTCCGCGGGCACGGTGAGTCGGACGCTCGTCGGGCGAGGAGGAACGAGGGCCGGATCGGTGGGACACACCCGTCAGCCTACGTGGAGGCGGTGCGGCCGCGGATCGGGGGTGGTCCCTCCTACGATGGTGGTGTTCCCGAGTCCGGGGGCGGCGAGCAGGAGGGAGGCGACCACCGTGTCGAATGCGCCCCGTGACGAGCGCGCCCGACGGGACTGGGGCGGCGACGACTCGGACACGACGATCCTCCACGTCGACATGGATTCTTTCTTCGCTTCGGTTGAATTGGCCGAGGATCCCTCACTTGCGGGGAGACCCCTGATCGTCGGGGGAGTCGGGACGCGCGGCGTCGTCACCTCTGCTACTTACGAGGCCCGGGCCCTGGGCGTCCGCGCCGGGATGCCGATGGGGCGGGCCCATGCCCTGTGCCCGCAAGCCCGCGTCGTCGCCGTGCGTCACGGGCTCTACGGCGACTACTCGCGGCACGTCATGGCGATCCTGTCCGATGTCACGCCCCTGGTCGAGCAGCTGAGTATCGACGAGGCCTTCCTCGATGTGTCCGGCTCACGTCGGCGTTTGGGGTCTCCCACAAGGATCGGCCGCATGTTGCGCGAAAGGATTCGCGCCGAGGTCGGGATTCCCGCCTCGGTCGGAATCGCGGCGACGAAGGGTGTCGCGAAGATCGCGTCCTCCCACGCGAAGCCCGACGGTCTTCTGTTGGTGCCCTCGGAAGCGACCGTCGACTTCCTCCAGGGACTGCCTGTCGGGGTGCTGTGGGGTGTGGGTGGGAGAACCGGAGACGTCCTCGATCGTGAGGGCATCGTCACGGTGGGGGACCTCGCGCGGGCCGACATCCGTCGGCTGACGCGGCTCCTGGGGGCAGTGGGAGCTCATCATCTCCATGACCAGGCCTGGGGCATCGACCATCGGTCGGTGACCCCCGGTCGGGACGAGAAGTCGATCAGCACGGAGTCGACCTTCGCGGAGAACATCACGGACCGGCGCGCGATCGAGACATTCCTCGTGCGTTCTTCCCACCAGTGTGCTCGGCGTCTGCGCGCGGGCGGCCTGGTTGCATGGACGATCGGGATCAAGGTGCGTGACATCGAGTTCCACACGATCACCCGCTCCCTGACCCTGCCGGCCCCGACGGACCTGGGCAGAGAGATCGCGCGGGCGGCCTCATCCTTGTTCGCGCGTGAGACGATGCCCTCGGGTGGCGTGCGGTTGTTTGGGGTCCGCGCAGAGAACCTGCAGCGGCGCAGCGACGGGATCGCGGTTACCCTCGACGATGACGAGCGGTCGTTGGCAGCGGAGCGTGCGATGGACGCCGTCACCCGCAGGTTCGGTGGTGAAGCGATCGGTCCGGCGTCCTTGCTGTCCGATGAGCATGGCACTGACTGGGTTCCTGGCCGTCCGGGGCACTAGACTTGTCCTCACAGTCCGATGTCGGCGAAGGAGGTGTGTCGTGGCGCTGTCTGACTATGAGAAGCAGGTACTCGAACAGATGGAGGCCGAGCTGCAGAAGGCAGATCCCGGTCTCGCTTCGACGATGTCCGAGGGGCCGGATCTCGCATCTGTGCCTCCGGCGGGCCGGGGACGTGTCTCGCCCCGTCGAATCGCGATCGGCTCGGTCCTCGCGGTCGTCGGACTCGGGGTGGTTCTCGGCGGTGTGGCCGTCGGTCAGCCCGTGTGGTCGATTCTTCTGGGGGTCCTCGGTTTCGCGATGATGGTCGGGGGGATCTTCCTGGCGTTGAGCACGACCGGGTCGTCATCCCGCAACCGACGTTCGCGACGAACTGGAGCCTCTCGTCCGTCCGGTCCTCGGGGCGGGTGGTCCCGGTTCATCCAAGACCAGGAACGCCGCTGGGACACCCGCGACGATTCCTGATCGCTCCTTTCCTCCTCTCCACTGAATAGGGGCGCATCCATCGGCACTGACCGTCGATGGATGCGCCCCTTCGTCATGCCCTGAGTCGGCTCCTCACCACCCTCCCCACTTCCCACCACCCGGTTGCCAACCTCTCTCCACATCGGAGTGACGATCCCTTGGATTCCTCCCATGGAAGAGGTGGCAGTCCGATGCGTGGAGAGAACTTCGGGTTGAATCGTCATCGCTGACACGTTTCCCTCCATCTTCCTCCACCCAAACAATTGCGCGGAATTCCAACGTCTTTGTGGCGTTCGTTCGACGACACCGCCAGTGGCGGACCCGATTTGTGGTGGAAAGTGGGTTAGAGTGGGAGCACGTGCCACGGAGGGGAAGGCGGTGACACATGTTCCTCGGGACCTACGAGCCCAGACTCGACGAGAAGGGACGTGTGATTCTGCCTGCCCGATTCCGTGACGACATGGAGGGCGGAATCGTCCTCACTCGTGGTCAGGAGCGCTGCGTTTATGCGTTTCCGGCCAATGAGTTCGAGTCCATGACCCAGGAACTCCGTCGCGCGCCCCTGTCCTCCAAACAGGCCCGTGACTGGATCCGCGTGATGCTCTCGGGTGCCTACAAGGAGGTTCCGGACAAACAAGGACGCATCGTCATCCCTGCCGATCTCCGCACGTACGCAGGCCTCGCGCGTGAGCTCGCCGTCATCGGCGCAGGTTCGCGTGCGGAGATCTGGAATTCCGATTCTTGGCGCGACTACCTCGCCGTCCAGGAGGACGTGTTCTCAAACACCGCAGAAGAAATCATTCCCGGAATGTTCTGACCCGCAGGCCGAGGTCTCCGCCCGATGCTCTGACGTCACTTCCCCGATGGCAGATCACGGTGGGGGACCCCGACCTACGAGGAACCATCCCGGGCATCGAAGACCCGCAGGAGGTGAATGTCGTGGCACCCGACGCCGATTCTCTCGATCCGTTGATCGAGGACGCTCGCCCGGATGCACGTGCGACGGTCCGGACGTCCGAGCTTCGTGCCGAAGATCTTCACGTGCCGGTGCTCCTTCAGACCTGCCTCGATCTTCTCGCTCCGGCACTGAACGGGCCGGATGCTGTTCTGGTGGACGCGACGCTGGGAATGGGGGGGCACACGGAGGCCGCACTGCGGCGCTTCCCGGCAATCCGGGTCGTGGGCATCGATCGTGATCCCCGCGCCCTCGCCCTCGCGTCGACGCGCCTGGCTCCCTTCGGGGATCGTTTCATCGCCGTCGAGACGACCTACGACCACATTGACGAGGTCGCCACCGCACATGGCCGTGACGGGTTGATCGATGCGGTGCTGATGGACCTGGGAGTCTCCAGTCTGCAGCTCGACGATCCCGAACGTGGGTTCTCCTATTCCCAGGACGCGCCGCTTGACATGCGGATGGATCCGAGCCGGGGGGTCTCCGCCGCTGAGCTCCTCGCGAGCGCCGATGCGAGGGAGCTGACCCGTGTTCTTCGGACTTACGGCGAGGAGCGCTTCGCGTCCCGCATCGCCCGGATGATCGTCGAGGAACGGGTCGACCAGCCCGTGACCCGGACCTCGCAGCTGGCAGACCTCGTGCGCCGAGCGATTCCTGCGCCGGCTCGGCGTACGGGGGGCAATCCCTCTAAGCGGACTTTTCAGGCGTTGCGCGTGGCAGTCAATGACGAGTTGCACCTCCTGGAGGACGCTCTTCCCCGAGCGCTGGCCCACACGCGCGTCGGTGGACGCGTGGTGGTCGAGGCCTACCAGTCGCTGGAGGACCGCATCGTCAAGGCGACCTTCCGGCAGGGCAGTGAGACCCATGTTCCGGATCGTCTGCCGGTCGTGCCCGAGGGCATGGAGCCCCCGTTGCGACTCCTCACCCATGGCGCCTTGCGTGCCGATGCGACCGAACTGACTCATAACCCCCGTTCCGCCTCCGTGCGTCTGCGCGCGGTGGAGATTGTCTCACCCTGGAGGACACGCGCATGAGCACAGCCACTGCGAGGACCCGTCCGACACCGCGTCCCGAGCGTCTGCGAGAGGCTGCGCGTCCCGACCTCCGGGTCGTTGAGGGTGTGAATGTGCGCAGGTCAGTTGTTCCTCTGACCATCATCGCACTCATCGTCCTGATCGCAGCGATCATCATCCCGATGGTCATCAACACTCAGATGGCCGAGACCTCCTTTGCGATCAGGGACAAGCAGTTGCAGCTCAATGAGCTGGACGCTCATTCGTGGACACTGCAGACAGAGCTGCAGAAGGTCAGCTCCCCGAATGCGCTCGAGAAGGCTGCCCAGGCACAAGGCATGGTCAAGGCGGGTCAGACGGGCCTGGTGACCCTGTCGACCGGTACTGTCGATGGTGGTCAGGCCGCGCAATGAGTGAAGGGGGTCCGTCATGACCTCGGCACGTCGAGCACGCTGGATCATCGTGCTGTTCACCATCTTCCTTCTGGTGTGCGCCGCGCGTCTCTTCCAGGTCCAGATCATCGAAGGTCCGGCGCTGGCTGCCGAAGGGCAGGCCGTGCGCACCTCGGAGAGCTCTGTCGCGGCGAACCGGGGGGCAATCGAGGACGCCACGGGTGTGGTGCTCGCCGATTCGGTGCAGACCTACCACATCGCCGTCAATCAGATCAACATCCTGAGCTACGCCCACTACGAGGACCTGTCGCAGTCCGGGAACACGGACACCCCCGATCTCACGGCCTGTGCGTCCTCGGTCGACCGGACGAAATCGGGGGAGACCCTGGTCGGATGCGGTCCGTCAGAGGCCGCTCGCCAACTCGCCTCGCTGCTCGACATGGACCCCGTCGTCCTGGGTGGGATGATGGTCGGCGACCAGACCTACGTCTACCTCAAGAAGGACGTCAGCGCGGAGACCTACCGCGCGATCCGCGCCCTCGACATCTATGGCATCGAATGGGAGTCCTCCGAGCAGCGCGTCTACCCGAACGACAGCACCGCAGCGACCGTGATCGGGACGGTCGACTCCTCCGGCGTGGGCTCGTCCGGGCTCGAGGCCGCCGAGGAGAGCCTCCTCAAGGGCACGGCCGGCAAGGAGGCCTACGAGATCGCGCCGAACGGGGCGATCATGCCCGGTGGCAAGCAGACCATCGAAGAGCCTCAGGACGGCGCGACGATCACGACGTCGATCCATGCCGATCTCCAGTACGCGGTCCAGCAGATCCTCGACGCGCGCGTCGAGAAGCACGATGCCGACTGGGGAGCGGTCGTCATCCGGTCAGTGACGACCGGGGACGTCCTGGTGATGGCCGATTCGGGGTCGACGTCTCCCAGTGGATCCGCACCCCAGACCGCCCGTGCGGTCCAGTACGCCTTTGAGCCCGGCTCCGTCGGGAAGGTCGTGACGATGGCGGCGGCTCTCGAGAACGGGACGATCACACCGACGTCCGTGTTCTCCGTTCCGTACGAGATCAGTTTTTCGGACTCGGGTGATACTCCGATCCACGACCACGAATCGCACGAGACCGAGGACCTGACGGCCACGGGGATTCTCGCCGAGTCCTCCAATGTCGGGACGATCCTCATCGGTCAGAAGAGCGGTCAGGAATCCATTTACGAGATGCAGCAGAGGCTCGGGCTCGGCCAGACGACCGGCATCGAGCTCGCCGGTGAGTCGGCGGGCATGATCAAGTCCCCGTCCGAGTTGGTGAACCGTGACAAATACGTCACGATGTTCGGCCAGTCCTACCTGATGACGGCCCTCCAGGAGGCGACTGTGATGTCGACGATCGGCAACGGAGGAGTGCGGATCGCTCCGCGCCTAGTCACGTCCTGGACCGATGCCGACGGGACCGTCCACCAGCCGGAGGCGAGCGAGCCGGTCCAGGCGATGTCCTCGACCACAGCACAGGACCTCATCACGATGATGGAGTCGACGGTCGACTCGACCGCGGGCACAGGGCAGGCCGCGGCGGTCACCGGGTACCAGCTCGCCGTCAAGACGGGCACAGCCGACATCACGGTGGATGGAAAGGACGCGGTGGTCTCGACGGTGGCGGGCGTCCTCCCGGCGGATTCGCCACAGTTGGCCATCTCCGTGGTGCTCTACAATCCCAAGGTCGGAGTGCTGTCGTCGGATTCGGCGGCGCCCCTCTTCAGCGAGGTCGCGACCCAAGCCGTGCGCAATCTGGCCATTCCGGCGTCTTCGGGGACCGTGGATCTCTTTCCGATCAAGCCCGAGCAGTGACGGTGCGGCAGAGTCTGGACGCCAACGGGGCGCCCGAAGGGAGAACGATGGACAGGCAGACGTCGTGGATCGCAGAGGCGGTCGGAGGGCGGGTGAACGGACCGGATGTCCTGGTCACGGGTCCCACCGTCACGGATTCCCGGGAGTCCGTACCCGGCGCCCTCTACGTCGCCCGACGAGGGGAGCAGGCCGATGGCCACGACTTCATTGCCGCTGCCCGCTCCGCCGGGGCTGTGTGCGCCCTCGTCGATCACGAGGTCGCCGACGCCGGTCTGACCCACGTCGTCGTTGACGACACAACCGTCGCCCTTGGTGACCTCGCCCACGCCCACCTGGAGGATCTGCGGGCCCGTGGTCTCCTCGACGTCACGGCCATCACCGGATCGGCTGGCAAGACCACGACGAAGGACCTCCTCGCCCAGGTGCTGTCCACCCACGCCCCGACCGTGTGGCCGCTCCGTTCGTTCAACAACGAGGTCGGGGTCCCCCTGACCGTGCTGCGCGCCGACACAGACACCCGTCACCTGATCCTCGAGATGGGAGCCTCCGGTCCGGGCCACCTGACGCTCCTGACACGGATCGCGCCCCCGGACATCGCCGTCGAGCTGATGGTCGGACGGGCCCACCTCGGTGGGTTCGGTTCCCAGGAGGCGGTTGCCACCGCGAAGGCCGAACTCGTCCGGGGCCTGCGTCCCGGTGGGACGGCTGTGCTCAATGCCGACGATCCGCGCGTCGCGGCGATGGCGGGGATCGCCGAGGGGCCCATTGTCTTCTTCTCGACCAGCGATGATCCCCACGCGGAGGTCCGCGCCCACGACATCGCCGTCGACGACCTCGATCGTGCGTCATTCGTCCTGGAGACTCCGACGGGCAGCGCCCCGGTCACCCTGCACGTCGTCGGCGCCCACCACGTCCACAATGCGCTGGCTGCCGCGGCAGCCGCTGACGTCCTGGGTCTGTCGGCGGTCGAGATCGCCGCTGGCCTTTCGCTCGCCGACGCCCTGTCGCCGCATCGCATGGCCGTGGCCGCCCTCGACCTCGACGGACGCCACGTCACGCTCATCGACGATTCCTACAATGCGAACCCCGACTCCATGAGGGCCGGACTCGCTGCCCTCGAGTCCCTGGGGAGAGACGGCCACACGGTCGCCGTCCTCGGGAAGATGCTCGAACTCGGTGATGACTCGGAGCAGCTCCATCGAGAGGTGGGCGACCGTGCCGCCGGCACCGGTGTGGGCCTCCTCATCGGAGTCGGCACGGGTGCTGAGGGATACCTCGACGGTGCCGGGAGCACGGTGGCCTCCCGCCACGTCAACACCCCCGAGGAGGCCCGCTCGCTCCTCGCGACGGAGCTCGCCGACGGGGACGTCGTCCTCGTCAAGGGGTCGAATGACTCGGGTGTGTGGCGTCTCGCAGACGCCCTCATTCGGGACGGAGGCGAGCGGTGATCGGCGTCATCGTCTCGTTCGCCACCGGGCTGATCCTGTGTTGGGCCGCGACGCCGCTGTTGATTCGCTACCTGGTCGCCCATCACTTCGGGCAGTTCATCCGCCAGGACGGCCCGACCCAGCATTTGACGAAACGTGGAACTCCCACGATGGGTGGCGTCGTCTTCATCCTGGCGACGATCGTCGCGTGGTTCGTCGGGTGCTTCGTCAATGGAGGGTGGCCGGATTGGTCCTCGATCCTGTTGGTCGGGCTGTTCCTGGGGCTCGGGCTCATCGGCCTGCTCGACGATGGCATCAAGATCCACAAACAGCGCTCCTTGGGCCTGCACGCAGGTGCGAAGTTCCTTCTTCAGGTCCTGCTCGGGTCGCTGTTCGCGGCGCTGGCTCTGACCCGTTCCAACGAGCATGGAACGACACCGGGATCGACGTTCATCTCGATCACTCGACCGACGGGCATCAACCTGGCAATCGGCGGGGTCGGCGTCGTCGGCGTCATCCTGTTCATCATCTGGGTGAACTTCCTGGTCGCCGCCTGGTCGAATGCCGTCAACTTGACCGACGGACTCGACGGACTGGCCACCGGCTGCTCGATCTTCGTCTTCATCGCCTACGCGATGATCGCCGTCTTCCAGAACACTCAGTCCTGCTGGGGATCAACGCTCAACCTGGAGGGCTGCTATTCGACTCGCGACCCATTGGGGCTCGCCGTCTTCTGCGCGGGATTGGTCGGGGCGCTGGTCGGCTTCCTGTGGTGGAACGCCTCGCCGGCCCAGATCTTCATGGGTGACACTGGCTCGCTGGCGTTGGGTGGAGCGTTCGCCGGACTGTCGGTCCTGACGAACACCGAGTTCATCGCGGTCATCATCGGCGGCCTCTTCGTCGTCATCACGATGTCCGACGTCATCCAGATCGGCGTCTTCAAGGCGACGCACAAACGGGTGTTCCGCATGGCCCCCCTCCACCACCACTTCGAGCTCAAGGGGTGGAAGGAGATCACGATCGTCGTCCGGTTCTGGCTGATCGCGGCCCTCTTCGCCGTCGTCGGCGTCGGATTGTTCTACGCGGAATGGGTGACCAAACTTGGCTGATGACACGGACCTGACTGCTGAGAGCGGTCTGCCGGGAGACCCAGGTGCTCCCATCGCCGTCATCGGATGGGGGACCTCCGGGCGCGCGGCTGCGCTCGCCCTCGTCCAGCGTGGACATCGGGTCGTCGGTTTTGACCAGCGCGCACCGGAATCGGCCTCGGACGACGGTCTCAAGGACGTCGATGTGCACGTGGTAGCCGAGGAGGCGGCGTTGGCGGACGTGGTCCTCGCGATCCATCCACGCCTGGTTGTCGTTTCTCCGGGAGTCGCTCCTCATACGCCCGTGTGGCGGCGCACCAAAGAGGCAGGCATTCCCCTGTGGGGCGAGGTCGAGCTGGCCTGGCGCCTCCAGGAATCCGGTCCACACGCGGGCCGACCTTGGCTGACGGTCACCGGGACCAACGGGAAGACCACGACTGTCGGGATGCTTGGATCGATCCTGCGTGCGGCGGGTGAGAAGGCCCTCGAGGTCGGCAACATCGGCAGGCCGATCACGCGCGCCATCGACTCCGATGCGACCGCGTTCGCCGTCGAGCTGTCGAGCTTCCAGCTAGAGACGACGTACACCGTGTCGCCCGAGGCCTCGATCTGCCTCAACGTCGATGCCGACCACCTCGACTGGCATGGCTCGGTCCAGGCCTATGCGGCGGCCAAGGCGAGGATCTACCACCTGACCCGTGTCGCCTGTATCTACCCGGCGGCCGACGTCGAGATCGAGCACATGGTCGAGGAAGCGGATGTCGTCGAGGGCGCCCGCGCGATCGGGATCACGCTCGGCATCCCGGCGATCTCCCAGGTCGGCCTCGTCGAGGGCTCCCTCGTCGACCGTGCCTTTCTGCGGACGCGCCACCACGAGGCCCTACATCTGGCGACGCTCGACGACCTCGTCCACGTCGCCAGAGCCCAGCCGTCGCCCGCCGTCGTGTCCGACGCGTTGGCGGCCGCCGCGTTGGCACGCGCCCATGGGGTCGCGCCCGAGTATGTGGCCGCGGGGCTTCGGGACTTCCGCCCTGCCGCTCATCGCCGCGCAGTCATCGGCGAGGTCGCGGACATGACGTGGATCGATGACTCGAAGGCGACGAACGCCCATGCTGCTGCCGCTTCCGTGGCCGGGTTGGAGCCCGGAACCGTCATCTGGATCGCGGGTGGAGACGCAAAGGGACAGGATTTCGACGACCTCGTCGCCCAGGTGGCGCCGTTGTTGCGCGGAGTCGTCCTCATCGGGGCGGATCGTGCCCCGCTGCGCGGATCCCTCCGGCGAAAGGCGCCGGACGTGCCCGTCGTCGAGGTCGACGGACATGAGGACTGGATGTTCTCCGTCGTCAACGAGGCTGTCGGACTCTCCCACCCAGGAGACACGGTGGTTCTCGCTCCGGCGACCGCCTCGTGGGACCAGTTCCACGACTATGGTCAACGTGGTGACGTGTTCGTCGACGCGGTGCGCCGTCTGGACAAGGAATGGGGGAAGCGGGCGTGAGGTCACCCCGGGAGCTCCTGGCGCGCTTGCCGCGCGTCCAGTTCGGGACTGGCGAGAGACGGGAATCGGTGTCCTCGCCGGTCCTCACCTATTACCTCATCGTCGTTCCTGCTCTCGTGCTGTCAGTCTTCGGCCTGCTCATGGGATTCTCCGCCTCAACGGTGACGAACATCGCCTCGGGCGCAAATCCATATGTGGCCTTCTTGCGGCCGCTGGCGATCATCGTCTTCTCGCTCCTGATCGCCTCCCTCGTGCAGTTCGTGCCCGAACGACGGTGGCAGCGGGTGGCGTTGTGGATCCTGCCGGTGGCCCTCGTCGTGCAGGCCTTGGTCATCACCCCGCTGGGATCGACCTCGGGCGGCAACAGGAACTGGATCCACATGCCCGGGCTTGCTGGATTGTTGCTCCAGCCCTCCGAATTGCTCAAGCTCGCCCTCGCTCTGTTCCTCGGCCATGCCCTGACACGCCCCGGTGCTCGGCTCCGTGACTGGAAACAAATGGCGGTCACTGTCGGCATTCCAATCCTGGCAGCTCTTGGCGCCGTCATGCTCGGACGGGATCTCGGTACGGCGTTGGTCGTCGCGGCCTGCGCCATCGGAGCGCTGTGGGTCGCGGGTCTGTCCGGTCGCTGGTTCGCGGGCCTCGGAATCGCCATGGTCCCCGTCCTCGTCTTCTTCGTCGTTCAGAACCCGACCCGCCTCAAACGGATCCTCGACATCCTGCCGGGTCATTCCACGCCGTCGATCACGGCACCCACCCAGTCCGACCACGCACTGTGGGCACTCGGCTCCGGCGGGCTCTGGGGCCTCGGACCGGGAGCATCGCGGGAGAAATGGCAGTACCTCCAGGCCGCGCACACGGACTTCATCCTGGCCATCATCGGCGAGGAGTTCGGTCTGCTCGGAGCGATCACGGTTCTGATCTGTCTCGGGCTCATGGTGTGGGGAATGATCCGTGTCTGTCAGCACTCGGTCTCCCGTTTCGTCCAGGTCGTGGCCGGCGGCGTGGCAACCTGGGTGGCGGTGCAATCGCTTCTCAACACGATGTCGGTCATCGGTCTCGGCCCCGTCATCGGCGTGCCTCTTCCTCTGGTCTCCTATGGTGGGTCCTCGTTCCTGTTCACGGCCTGTGCCGTCGCCGTCGTCGCAGCGTTCGCCCGTGAGGAAGCGGGGATGCGGATGATTGGCAAGCCGGACGAGGCCTCCGCTGGCCGCGATCCGCGTCGGGCTCCTCGACGCCGACGCGCTGATGGCACCCGAGGGGTCCGAGGCAGTGCGACTCGGACCACAGCACGTCTGCGGCGCTTCTCGCCCGTCGAAACTGGGCTCACCGCCCGTCGGCCCCATCCTTTCCCGGAGGCACGTTCATGAGTCCCACGATCGCCTTGGCCGGCGGGGGTACTGCCGGTCACGTCAACCCACTGCTTGCGACCGCAGATGCGCTGAAGGCTCGGGGCAGCGGGATCGTTGTCCTCGGAACCTCTCAGGGACTGGAGACTGACCTTGTCCCCGCGGCCGGATACCGACTCGTGACGATCCCGCGCGTTCCTCTGCCACGGCGTCCGACCCCGGCCCTGCTTACTCTTCCACGCCGCATGCACGACGCCGTGCGTCAAGCCGGTGTCGCGCTGCGCGGCGTCGACGTGGTCGTGGGCTTCGGCGGTTACGTGTCCACTCCGGTCTACCGGGCGGCCCAGCTCGCCGGGATCCCGGTGGTCGTCCACGAACAGAATGCGCGTCCGGGTCTGGCCAACAGGGTCGGCGCCCGGTCGGCGTCCGTGGTCGCTCTGACGTTTTCCTCCACGCCGCTTCGGGCCCGTCACGGGCGCACAGCGGTCGTTGGGCTGCCCTTGAGACCGGCAATCTCCGACCTCGTCGTCCTGCGATCGACACAGGGTGGACGGCGGCAGTCCCGTCAGGCAGCGGCCACGCGCCTCGGTCTGGATCCGACCGCGCCGACCCTGGTCGTCACTGGTGGATCGCTGGGCGCCCAGCACCTCAATGAAGCCATGACGGCGGCCGCCCGCTCCCTGCCCGCGCACGCACAGGTCCTTCATCTGACGGGTCGGGACAAGGACTCCCCGGTACGTGAGGCTGTCGAGGCTGCCGGGCTGTCGGAGCGGTGGGTGGTTCTGGACTACCTGACGCGGATGGAGGACGCGTGGGCCATCGCCGACCTCGTCGTGTGCCGTTCCGGGGCGGGAACGGTCGCCGAACTCAGTGCCCTGGGATTGCCTGCCTTCTACGTCCCCCTGCCGATCGGCAATGGGGAGCAACGGTTGAACGCCCAGGATCATGTGGCCTCGGGCGGTGCCCGGATGGTGGCCGACGACCGATTCACTCCCGAGGTCGTCACCTCCAGCGTGTTTCCGCTGTTGGGCTCCGACCAACTGGTGACAATGGCTGGGGCGAGTGCGTCGTTGGGACGGACGGATGCCGCAGAGGCCCTCGCGGACCTCGTGCTGGCGCAGGTCGGTGCCTGAGGGCACCGCGAGGAGGAGGACGGCAATGACAACGACGACCGGGGGCAGTTCCCCCGCGCGGTTCCATTTCATCGGCATCGGCGGCGCTGGCATGTCGGTCGTCGCTGAGCTTCTCGCCCAGCGAGGTCTGTCGATCAGTGGATCGGACCGCGCTGAGTCGCCGGTCCTCGACCGTCTGCGTGCGGCCGGGATCGAGGCACACGTCGGCCACGACCCCGCTCAGGTCCCCGAAGACGCCGTCGTCGTGATCTCCTCCGCAGTGCGCGACTCGAATGTCGAGCTGGCTGCCGCGCGCTCGCGGGGTCTGACCGTCATCCACCGCTCGCAGGCCTTGACGCTGGCGGCCGCGGGCATGCGTTTCGTCGCGGTCGCCGGCGCCCATGGCAAGACGACGACCTCCGGGATGCTGGCGGTCGCCCTCGCGCAGGCGGGACTGGACCCCTCGGCAGCGGTGGGCGGCGTCATCGCCCAGCTCGGGACCGGCGCACATCTGGGGGAGGGGGACGTTTTCGTCGCCGAGGCCGACGAATCGGATGGCTCCTTCCTCAACTACGCTCCGACGATTGAACTCGTCACAAACGTCGAGCCGGATCACCTCGATCACTACGGCACCCGTGAGGCCTTCGAGCAGGCCTTCGTCGATTTCTCCGACCGGTTGGCCGAGGGCGGCCTCCTCGTGTGCTGCCAGGAGGACGAGGGGGCCGCACGCCTGGCCGCCCAGGCCCGCGTGACCCATCGGGTGCGGACCTATGGACGCCCCGAATCCTGTGCCGAGCGGCCCGATGTCCTCATCGAGGACGTGAAGGCCGGGGCCACCGGGTCGGATGCCGTCCTCATCGATGGCGGGACGCGTGTACCCCTGCATGTCTCGATCCCCGGGGCACACAATGTCGTCAACGCCGCGGGTGCTTGGTGCGTCGGCGTCGAACTCGGTGTGGATCCGGTGGCCATGGCCCGGTCGCTCGCGGTCTTCACGGGCACGGCGCGCCGGTTCGAGGCCCGAGGCCAGGTCGGGACGCGTCGACTCTTCGACGACTACGCCCATCACCCCACGGAGATCGAGGCCGCCCTAGCGGAAGCGCGTACCGTCGCCGACGGGGGAGACGTCGCCGTCGTCTTCCAGCCCCACCTCTTCTCCCGGACGCGCAATTTCGCCGACCGGATCGCGCGTGCTCTGTCGCGCGCCGACGAGGTCGTCGTCACCGACATCTATGCCTCGCGCGAGGACCCCATCGAGGGGGTCGACTCCTCGCTGATCACGGATCGGCTGCCCGGATCCCACCTCGTCCACGACCTGCATGAGGCCACCCGCGTCGCGGCCCGATTGACGCCCGAGGGCGGAATCCTCGTGACGATGGGCGCCGGCGACATCACGACCACGGGTGCCGACGCCCTCGACGAATGGGCTCAGGAGACGAGCGAGTGAGACAGCCTCCACGCCCGAAGCGCTCCTCCTCGGCATCCTCGCCCCGCAGCCACCGAACGGCCGCAGCAGGGGTGCAGAAACCAGCGACCCCGCCGGAGGAGCTGGAAGCGGATGGGCACGGGGACGGCTCGAAGCCTCCCACACCCGCGCGGACAGCGACACCCAGGCCGGCGAAGAAGAAATTCTCCCTCCAGCGCACGACGTCGAGGGAGTCGACGGGCGCCACGCCCGATGCACCCTCATCACGAGGACGTGAGGTTTCACGTCCTGCGGTCTCCCGTGCCCTCGATGGACCGGTCGGCGCCGCGGACGCCGCTGATCTTTTGGGATCACATGAGAACGATGTCTCCACCGGCTTTGTCGAGCGTCTCGATGAACGGCGTCGCGCACGCCGTCGGTTGAGGGGAACCCGCTTGGCGGTGCTCGCCGGAGGACTCCTCGCTGTCATCCTGGTTGCCTGGATCGTTCTCTTCTCGCCGTTGCTGGCTCTGAAGTCCGACCAGATCGCTGTCGAGGGCGCGACCGAGTCTCTGTCCGCCGATCAAGTCAAGGCCGTTATCGCTCCCTACGTCGGCACGCCCCTGACTCGCCTGAACACGGGCACGGTGGAGTCCGCCGTCGCCGCCCTGCCACTGGCGAAGGACGTGTCGGTGCATTTCGACTGGCCTGATGGCCTCACGGTGCAGATGTCCGTCCGTACTCCGGCCCTGCGTGAATCCACAGGATCGGGAGAGCAGGTCGTTGACGACCAGGGCGCTGTGCTTCCCACTGACGGAACCGTTCCGGACGGGCTGCCCTTGGTCTCGCTTCCCCAGGACAGCGCCGCACGGACCCGTGCGGCTGGACAGGCCGCCACTGTCTGGGCCTCGCTGAGCGAGGAACTGCGCGGACAGGTCGTCTCGATGGCCGGTGACGGCGACCAGATGACGCTGACGCTCAAGGACAACCGCACCGTGAAATGGGGTTCTGAGGAAGACTCGGATCTGAAGGCTCAGGTCCTCGGAGTTCTCCTCGCCCAGCGCCCCGCCCAGGTCTATGACGTCTCGGTGCCATCCCGACCGGTGACATCCTGATGGTGCTCTGAAGGATTTGTGGGGGTCGTGGTGCGACACGCCCCGCTCGTTCCTTGAAGGTCCGCCTGCCTTTCCCTACCTTCTTCCCGGCAGACAGCAGGTACAACACCAACCTTGAACGAGAGCTTGAGGGTTACGGTGACTAGGGGGGATGACGTGGCGACACCGCAGAACCATCTGGCAGTGATCAAGGTCGTCGGCGTGGGTGGCGGAGGGGTCAATGCCGTCAACCGCATGATTGATGTCGGTCTCAAGGGGGTTGAGTTCATCGCGGTCAACACGGACGCCCAGGCGCTCCTGATGTCCGACGCGGAGACGAAGCTCGACATCGGACGTGATCTGACGCACGGCCTTGGTGCTGGAGCAGATCCCGCGGTGGGTCGTCAGGCCGCAGAGGACCACGCGGACGAGATCGCCGATTCCCTCGAGGGCGCGGACATGGTGTTCGTCACCGCCGGGGAGGGAGGCGGAACCGGCACGGGCGGCGCGCCGGTGGTTGCCAAGATCGCTCGTACAGCCGGGGCGCTGACTGTCGGCGTCGTGACCCGGCCCTTCTCCTTCGAGGGGAACCGTCGTGCATCCCAGGCAGACACCGGGGTAGAGGCGTTGCGTGACGAGGTCGACACGCTCATTGTCATCCCCAACGATCGACTCCTGGAGATCTCGGATTCGAACATCTCGGTCCTCGATGCGTTCCGGGCGGCCGACCAGGTGTTGCTCTCCGGAGTCCAGGGCATCACCGAGTTGATCACTACTCCCGGTCTGATCAATGTCGACTTCAATGACGTCAAGTCCGTCATGAAGGACGCGGGCTCTGCTCTCATGGGAATCGGTGCCGCCACCGGAGAGGACCGTGCGCTGCGCGCTGTGGAGACCGCGATCTCCTCCCCGTTGCTTGAGGCCTCCATCGACGGCGCTCACGGCGTCCTCATCTTTTTCCAGGGCGGATCCGATCTCGGTCTGCAGGAGATCTATCAGTCCGCGTTGCTCGTGCGCGAGGCCGCACACCCTGAAGCGAACATCATCTTCGGCAACGTCGTGGACGACTCCCTGGGCGATGAGATCCGTGTGACGATCATCGCCGCCGGGTTCGACGAGACGGGTGAGCAGTCGGAGTCCTCGGAGTTGGCGGGCGCGGTCCCGTCGATCCCCCTGGAGACCTCTGCGGTCTCGTCCTCGCACGCTCCCTCTGCCCGTCCGGCGCCGTCGGCGCCCGATGCGCGGACCCGCCCGCTGGGGACGGTTCCGCAGGCTTCGGAAGCTGCTCGCGCCGCGCATCGCGCGGCGCCCGAGGTCCCCACACGCACTGGTGCGATCCCGATGGAGGAGGCCCGCGTCCGCGCCGCCCAGGAACAGCATCAGGGCGAGGGCCGGGCCGCCGACAACTCGCTGGAGGTCCCGCGGATCTTCGATGAGGAGGACGAGCACACCGACGACCTCGACATTCCGGATTTCCTGCGCTGAGCACGATGCGTCTGGGAGGCGCCTCCGTCGCTTTCACGCGTGCGGGGGCGGGGAAAGAGCGTTACCGGGGCAATTTCGGTCTGCACGTCGGCGACGATCCTGGTGACGTGGGGCGTCGCCGTGCTCTGCTGGCCGATGAGATCGCTCGCCCGGTCGCCTGGATGGATCAGACCCATTCCATCCGCGTCGTCGTCCTCGGGCCGGGCGACGAGGTCGGGCAGGGTCCGACGAATGGGGACGGCCTGATCGTCGATGCCCGTGGATGGCCCGATGCGCCAGCGCCCGCCGTGATGGTGGCGGACTGTCTGCCCGTCCTGCTCTCCGACGAAGCGGGCGAGGTCATCGCCGCAGTCCATGCCGGGCGAGCCGGGCTGGCCGGGGGAATTCTCACGGCCGCCGTCACCGCGATGTACGCCCTGCTCGGGCCCGCGGTGGCGCTCCGGGCGGCGATCGGTCCGGCGATCTGCGGTGGATGCTATGAAGTGCCTGCCGGCCTGCGCGAGAATGTCGCGCGGAGCCACCCTGCGACATGGGCGACGACGACCTGGGGCACCCCCTCCCTCGACTTGGCGGCAGGAGCCGAGGAAGAACTACGCGGGCTCGGCGTCGTTGACGTCTGGCGAAGTCCGGAGTGCACGCGAGAGACTCCCACGTTGCATTCCTACCGCCGTGAGGGCACATGCGGGCGTCAAGTGGGAGTCATCGTCCCGCGCCGAAACTGAGTGCCGTCTCTGGAACTCATCGAGGCGTTCGACATCGGTCTCGCGACATGCCGCGCGCCCTGGCGGGAGGCGTGGCGGCCCTGCATTAGCGTATGGATCGCGGACCCCAGGTGAGGAGACGAGGATGGCTGATTCGTTCGGCAGTAGGGCCAGAAAGTTCATGGGTTGGTACACGCCTGAGGACACCGAGTCCGATTATGAGGACTTCGACATGATCGACGACACCCCCGATGCGGGTGAAGTCGCCGAAGTCGCACCCCTGAGCAGGCAGGTCGTCAGCCCGCTGCGGCGCGACCCAGAGACCCGCCACGAGACCCACACCGATCTCAGCCGGATTGTGACGATCCACCCGGCGTCCTACAACGATGCCCTTCCGATCGGTGAGGCTTTCCGCAAAGGCGTGCCGGTCATCATCAACCTCACCGACATGTCGGAGATGGAGGCTCGTCGCGTCATCGACTTCGCGGCCGGCCTGACCTTCGGTCTGCATGGTGTCATCGAGCGCGTGACCAACCGGGTCTTTCTGTTGTCGCCCCATACCATCGAGGTCAGTGGCGACATCACCGGGTCGCGCCGCGACGCACTGTTCAATCAGGGCTGATGCCAGTGATGCTTCATGTGGTCGGAGCGGTCATCTCCTTGGTGGCCGGTCTTTATCTGCTCGTCATGCTCGTGCGGATGGTCATCGACTGGGTCCGGTTCTTCTCCCCGCAGTGGCGTCCCTCCGGCGTCATCCTGTTCGTGGCCAATGTCATCTATGCTCTGACGGATCCGCCGCTCCGCTTCCTGCGGCGCTTTATCCCGCCGTTGCGCCTGGGGCAGGGATTCGCTCTGGATGTTGGATACATGGTCCTGTTCATCGCCGTCATCCTCATTCAAAGGCTGGGCTTGCTCCTCCAATAGAACGGTATCGGTGGGTCTTCGGAGGCCGTGCAGAAATGAGAAGTCTCGGGCACACTGTGACGGGCGTTGTTCAAGTGGCGTCTCTGTCCGTTATCATTCAAAGAGTCTGAATCCAGATCGCCTGGTCTTCCCGGTGGTCCGGTGATGGTGGAGGGTCCTTCCCGTCCGCCGTACAACAGCCAGATACCGAGAGGTGAAGAAATGGCGCTGCTCACGAGCGAGGACGTGCTCAACAAGAAGTTCCAGTACGTCAAGTTCCGCGAGGGATATGACCAGGTCGAGGTCGACGAATTCCTTGACGAGGTCGTTGCGACGATCTACGCCCTCCAGGTTGAGAACCAGGAGCTGAAGGAGAAGCTCGAGGCGGCCGAGCGTCGCATCGCCGAGCTGTCCTCCGGCGAGGCCCCCGCTCCCGCGGAGACCGCCGCTGTCGTCCAGACCGCGGTGATCGAGGAGGCCCCAACTCCCGCTCCGGAGCCTGAGCCCGTTGTGGAGGCCGTGGTCGAGGCTCCAACTGCTCCGGTCGAGGGCGACACGGAGTCGGCTGCGGCGATGCTTGCCCTCGCTCAGCGTGTCCATGACGAGTACGTGCGTGACGGGCGCGAGGAGTCCGAGCACATCGTGGCCGAGGCCCGGACGAAGGGCGACGAGATCGTCGCCGATGCGCAAAAGCAGCACGAGACGATCCTGGCCCAGCTCGACCAGGAGCGTGGCCTGCTGGAGGCCAAGATCAATGAGCTGCGTGGCTTCGAGGCCGATTACCGGGCCTCGATCCGCACTCACCTGGAGAGCCTTCTGTCTGAGGTCAACCAGGGTCCCGAGAACTGAGCCAGGGAGACACCCCGACGGGTGGAACGCGGTGGTCACGGCGCGGTTGAGCGCCGGGACCACCGCGCCTCGTTGTCAGGTGTCGTCTCCGGATGACTCCGATTCCATCCATCTGCGGAGGTGTGCGTGAGCGGCGAAGCAAGCCGTCCCCGTCGTCGCATCGTCGCCACGGCGCTCGTCGTTGCCGTGGTGGCGTTGATCCTCGACCAGGTCAGCAAGACCTGGGCCGTGCGCTCCCTGAGCGTGGACGGCCGGCGTCCGTTGATCGGCGACCTCATCACTCTTCAGCTGATTCGGAACTCCGGCGCGGCCCTCTCCCTGGGATCGAAGATGACCTGGATCTTCACGCTGGTCGCGGTCGTCGTCATCATCGGGATCGGTCTCTGTCTGCCGCGCATCCCGGATCTGCCGACGGCCTGCGCGGTCGGGCTGCTCGGCGGTGGGGCGATCGGCAACCTGATTGATCGTTTGGTCCAGCCGCCCTCGATTGGGCAGGGTCATGTCGTCGATTTCATCAACTATCACGGACTGTTCATCGGTAACGTCGCCGATGTCTGGATCGTCGTCGGCGCCATCTGGTTGGTGGGAATCTACGTGCTGTCCGACACGGGACGTCAGAGGACGGACGACACCTCGCTCTCGGGTGAGTCAGGGTCTGTCGATGAGTGATCGTCGCCTGTTGCCCGTGCCAGACGGGCTCGTCGGCGAACGGGTCGACGTCGCTCTGTCACGGCTGCTTGGTCTGTCCCGGACGCGTTGTGGTGAGCTGATCTCGGACGGCCACGTCGTGGTCGACGGTCGGCCTGCGTCGAAGTCCGAGCGTCTGCCCGCCGATGTCCTCATTGAGGTTGAGTTGCCCGAGGTCGAGGTCGTCCCTCTTCCGGTGACATCAATGGAGATTCTCTACGACGACGAGGACATAGTCGTCGTCGACAAACCCGTCGGAGTCGCCGCACACACCGGACCGGGATGGAGCGGACCGACGGTCCTCGGCAATCTGGAGGCTGCGGGATACCGCGTGTCGACCTCGGGGCCGCTGGAGCGTCAGGGGATCGTCCACCGTCTCGACGTGGGGACGTCCGGGGCGATGATGGTCGCGAAGTCCGACCTGGCCTACTCCGTCCTGAAGCGGGCCTTCAAGGAACGCACAGTGACGAAGATCTACCACGCGGTGGTCGCCGGACACCCGGATCCGGATTCGGGAACGATCGATGCGCCGATCGGACGTCACCCATCGCGTGAGTGGCGCATGGCGGTCATTGAGGGCGGCAAACGGGCGATCACCCACTACGACACGCTCGAACTCGTCGGGGGAGCGGCCCTGCTGCGGGTCCATCTGGAGACGGGTCGCACCCACCAGATCCGCGTCCACATGGCGGCGATCCATCATCCCTGTGTCGGTGATGTCTTCTACGGGGCTGATCCGACGCAGGCTGTTCGGCTCGGTCTGGAGCGACAGTGGCTCCACGCGGTGGAGCTGACCTTCGCCCATCCGCGCACCGGGATGGCCGTGACGGTGCGGTCTCCGTACCCGCCGGATCTGGCTCGAGCCCTCGAGCTGCTGAGAGAGGGCAAGGGATGACCGGGGCCATCGTCTCCGGCCACGACGAGCGGGGTGTGCGCGTCATCGAGGCGTGTTCGCGCGAGGAGCGTCTGGAGGAGATCTCGATCCGCTGGGACGTCTTTGTCGTCGAACAAGGAGTCGCCCCGGTCCTTGAGATCGATCAGCGAGACTTCCGTGATGACGTCCACCATTTCCTGGCCGTCGATCCGCAGGACGTCGCCCTCGGGACCGCGCGGATCATCCCCGATGGCACGGGGGAGCTCGTGCCGCATGGTCAGCCCGAGGAACTGGATAGCGATCGGCTGGCGTCCGTCCATCTCGGGCGCCTGGCGGTGCGCCGAGAGGCGCGTGGACGGAAGGTCGGTGCGGCGCTGGTACGCGCGGTCCATGAGTTCCTTCGTGCCTCGACGCCTGTGGGCACGCGGGTCCGCGTCGTCCTCGATGCGCAGGTCCACGCGCTGGGCTTCTATGAGCGGCTTGGTTACGTCGACACGGGCAAGTCCGAATACCTCGACGCGGGGATTGTCCACCGCGAGATGTCCCAGGTGCTGTGGGGCAGTGGCCGCGGTGCGTAGTCGCCGCCCATTTCTCACGGATCTGCTGATTACCGGTTGTTCCGGGTGATGTTTCCGTCGTGGATGTGGGGCATCCGGCGTTGAGCGCGACGGAGCGTTGCGGAGGTCCCGCACTAGAATCGGACCATGGCCAACCGCGAGGGATTCGTCCATCTCCACAACCACACCGAGTACTCGATGCTCGACGGCGCGGCAAAGGTCACGCCGATGGTGGAAGAGGCCGCCCGGCTCGGCCAACCGGCCATTGCAATCACTGACCATGGCTATCTTTTCGGTGCCTACGAGTTCTACACCGCAGCCCAGAAGGCCGGGATCAAGCCGATCATCGGTCTCGAGGCTTATGTGACTCCGGGGACCTCCCGCTTCGATCGCCACAAGGTCCATTGGGGTGAGGCCTGGCAGAAGTCCGACGACGTCTCCGGTGGCGGTGCATACAACCACTTGACCCTCATCGCACATTCGACGCAGGGCGCGCTCAATCTGTTCCGCCTCGGCTCCTTCGCCTCGACGGAAGGCCAGTTCGGCAAGTGGCCGCGCGCCGACAAGGAACTGCTCGAGCGCTATCACGAGGGGCTAATGGTCTTCACGGGGTGCCCGTCGGGCGCCGTCCAGACCCACATGCGCCTGGGACAGTGGGATGAGGCCGTCCAGGAGGCCTCGGACCTGCGAGACATCTTCGGGGCGGAAAACTTCTACGTCGAGATCATGGACCACGGCATTGACTTCGAGCGACGAACGCAGAAGGACCTGCTCAAGCTCGCCAAGCTGATGGACGCGTCGCTTGTGGCCACCAATGACGCCCACTACGTCAAGAAGGGCGATCGCGACATTCAGGATGCTCTGCTGTGCATCAACTCTGGATCCCGCTTGGCCGATCAGGACCGTTTCAAGTTCGACGGCGACGACTACTACATCCGCTCCTCCGAAGAGATGCGCCAGATCTGGTCAGAGCTGCCCGAGGTTTGCGACACGACCCTCGACATCGCCGAGCGTTGCGAGGTCCACTTCACGACGACCGACGAGGGCGCCAACTACATGCCCGACTTCCCCGTCCCGGAGGGCGAGGACAAGACTTCCTGGTTCATCAAGGAGGTCGAGCGGGGGCTGGTCCACCGTTTCCCCGACGGCGTCCCCGACAAGGTCCGCAAGCAGGCACAGTACGAGGAAGACGTCATCGTCCAGATGGGTTTCCCCGGATACTTCCTCACTGTGGCCGACTACATCAACTGGGCTAAGGAGAACGGCATCCGCGTGGGACCGGGCCGTGGGTCGGGCGTCGGCTCGATGGTCGCCTACGCGATGCGCATCACCGAACTCAATCCTCTGGAGCACGGACTGATCTTCGAGCGATTCCTCAACCCGGAGCGCGTGTCCATGCCCGATATCGACGTCGACTTCGATGAGCGTCGGCGTGAGGAAGTCATCGACTACGTCAAGCGCAAGTACGGCGAGGATCGCATCAGCCAGGTCGTCACCTTCGGGCGGATCAAGACAAAGCAGGCGCTCAAGGACTCCGCGCGCATCCTCGGCAAAGACTTCAAGGTTGGCGAGCAGCTGACCAAGGCCCTCCCTCCCTCAGTGATGGGCAAGGACATCACGGTCACCGGCATCTTCGACGAGAAGGACGGCCGTTACGCGGAGGCCACGGAGTTCCGCAAGTACTACGAGGAGAACCCGGACACCCACGAGGTCGTCGACCTCGCCCGTGGCCTGGAAGGTCTGACTCGTCAATGGGGCGTCCACGCGTGTGCGGTGATCATGTCCTCCCAGACGCTGACCGACGTCATCCCCATCATGAAGCGTCCCCAGGACGGGGCGGTCATCACCCAGTTCGACTATCCGACCTGCGAGGGTCTCGGACTGCTGAAGATGGACTTCCTGGGCTTGCGCAACCTGACAGTCATCTCCGACACCCTCGACAACATTCGGCTCAATGGCAAGGATGTTCCCGACCTTGAGCACGTGGCGCTCGACGACAGGGCGACCTACGAGCTCCTGTCCTCGGGAGAGACGCTTGGCGTCTTCCAGCTCGACGGCGGCGGGATGCGCGACCTGCTGAAGCTGATGAAGCCCGACAACTTCGAGGACATCACGGCTCTCATCGCCCTGTACCGTCCGGGCCCGATGGGCGCAAACTCGCACACGAACTACGCGTTGCGCAAGAACGGGCGCCAGGAGATCACCCCGATCCACCCGCAGCTCGCTGAACCCCTCAAGGAGATCCTCGACGGCACCTACGGACTGATCATCTATCAGGAGCAGGTCATGCAGATCGCCCAGAAGGTGGCTGGGTACTCGCTGGGACGTGCAGACATCCTGCGTCGTGCGATGGGCAAGAAGAAGAAATACATCCTGGACGCCGAGTTCGAACCCTTCTCCCAGGGCATGAAGGATCACGGATACTCCGCGGAGTGCATCAAGATGCTGTGGGACATCCTGGTGCCGTTCTCCGGTTACGCCTTCAACAAGTCCCATGCCGCGGGTTACGGCCTCGTCTCCTACTGGACCGGCTACCTCAAAGCGAACTACCCGACCGAATACATGGCGGCCCTGCTGACCTCGACGAAGGACAACAAGGACCGCCGCGCCCTTTACTTGGCGGAGTGCCGCCATATGGGCATCACCGTCCTGCAACCCGATGTCAACTCCTCGATGGGAACCTTCGCCCCTGACGGGACGGACATCCGTTTCGGGCTCTCGGCGATCCAAAACGTCGGTGGCAACGTCGTTGATGCGATCGTCTCCGCCCGCCAGGACAAGGGTACGGCGACCTCGTTCCAGGAATTCCTGGACAAGGTGCCGGCGGTCGTGTGCAACAAGCGGACGATCCAGTCGCTGATCAAGGCCGGCGCCTTCGACTCGCTCGGCAAGACGCGCCGAGCCCTCCTCGCTCACAGCGATGACGCAGTCGACGCGGTCATCGACGTCAAACGCAACGAGGCGATCGGTCAGTTCGACCTCTTCGGGGGTCTTGGTGACGAGGGAGGAGGCGCCGCCTCGCTCGCCATCGAGATCCCGGACCTGCCGGAATTCGACCGTCGACACAAACTCGCTGAGGAACGCGACATGCTCGGCCTCTACGTCTCGGATCATCCCTTGCGCGGGGTCGAGAACGCGTTGACCCGCTACCAGGATGCCGAGATCGCTCAGATCGTGGGCGGGGAATCGACGATGGCCGATCGCATCGTGCGCATTGCTGGCCTCGTCTCCGGAGTCCAGACGAAGGTCACCAAGCAGGGCAACCCGTGGGCGATCGCGACGATCGAGGATCTCTCCGGATCGGTCGAGGTTCTCTTCTTCCCGCGTTCCTACGAGACGATCCAGTCCTTCCTGGCCCCGGACATCATCGTCCAGATCGAGGGCAAGGTGAATGTCCGCGACGACGGGATCGCCGTTTATGGGCAGTCCATGACAATCCTCGATCTGCGCGAGGACGGGGATGCTCCGCTGGACCTCATGCTTCCCGTCGGGCGGTGTACGCCCAGCCTGCTCACCGAGTTGCGCGACGTTCTCCAGGCCTTCCCAGGGGAGTCCCCGGTGCGCCTCCACTTGCGTCAGCCCGGGCGCACGACGGTCGTCGAGATCGACCCTCGGCTGCGGGTGTCCCAGTCGAGCGCATTCTTCAGCCAGGTCAAGGCCGTCGTTGGGGTCGGGGGCGTCCGCCAGTAGGCGGCGTGTGAGTGCCGCGTCGTGCTCCGGGAATCGGCCTGGCGGCAATGGCCGGAGTGCATCAGCTCCGCGTCACGGCGCGCACCCGGGCGGCAAGCACCCCAAAGGGGGCGTCGACCTCGACCAGGTCGCCGTCAGACAGATGATGACCACGACGTTGTTCGATCTCGCCGTTGACCAGGACATCCCCGGACTGGACAGCGATGCGCGCGGTGGCCCCGTCCTCGACCAATCCCGCGAGCTTGAGGAACTGGCCTAGGCGGATCTCGCCGGTGACGGTGAACGTGGGGACGGGGGCATCCGATCCCGAGCGCGTGGTAGTCACGAGGCCGAGGCCGCTGAGATCTGCTCGATGGAGGCCTTCAGCGTCGCAGAGAATTCCGCATCCGACTGCTGGGCGGAGAGCCCCGCGAGCAGCGCGCGCGAGAAGGATGCGATGAGCCCGTGGTTGCGGGCCAGGCGTTGGCAGGCTTCGTCGCGCGAATATCCGCCCGACAGAGCCACAACGCGCAGCACCCGCGGATCGGCGATGAGACTGGCATAGAGATCCGGGCGCTCGGGGATCGTCAGTTTGAAGATGACCTTCTGGCCGTCCTCGAGTTGGTCCAGATGGGCGTTGATCTCGGTGAGCAGGAGCGTCTCGGCGACGGAACGGTCGGGGGCGTGGATGTCGACCTCGGGCTCGAAGATCGGCACGAGGTCGTGGGAGAGAACCTCGCGGCCGAGCTCGAACTGCTGCTCGACGATCTCCTTGACCCCGACGGCGTGCGGCTCCAGGATGACGGAGCGTTCCTTTGTCCCGAGAACCCCGGCGGCCGATGCCGCTTCGAGAAGCTCGTCGAGGTCCGGGATCGGCTTCATGAGCCGGACCCCGCCTGCGGCGTCCTCTAGGCCCCTGTCAATCTTGAGGAAGGGAACGATGCGCTTGCGCTCCCACAGATAGGTCGCCGAGGGAAGTCCGTCGATCTCGCGCTCCATGGTCTTCTGGAAAAGGATCGCGGCGAGAATGTGCTCCGAGGTGAAGGCCGCATCCTCGATGACTCTGCTCCGCATGGCGTGAACGAGGTCGAACATCTCCGCATCGTCCGCCCAGGATCCGGCTGGGATCCCGTAGGCCTCCAGGGCCCGTGGCGTTGAGCCACCCGATTGATCGAGTGCCGCGATGAAACCAACGTCGTGCCCCATGCGCTTGACTTGTTCGTCGTTCATGGGCCTCTCCCTTCGTCAACGGCGTTGCACCGGTCGACATCGTAAGTCTAGGAGGTCCGGTGCTCGACGGCGGAGGAACTCGGCGATGTCCGGGCCTCGGGCGAGCCGTCGCCTGGGAGGCGCACAACCCTAGGCTGGAGGCATGAGACGCATCGACCTTCGGGGCGTGCGACCGACCACGCCGGAGCTGCGGGGGATGCTTCCCCGTGCCGCCCTTGGCGCGGATGCGGCCGCCGAGGCAGTCCGACCTCTCATTGAGGACGTTCGCAAACGGGGGGCCGAGGCCCTCTACGACCTCGCCGAACGGTTCGACCATGTGCGCCCCGACCGGCTGCGCGTCCCTGCCGAGGCGATTGCCACCGCGCTGGACGACCTCGACCCGGACGTCCGCCATGCCCTTGAGCTGTCCATCGAGCACAACCGGATCGGTCATGCCCGGCAGCTGCCGTCCCCGGCGCGCGTCGAGGTCGTGCCCGGTGGGAGTGTCTCCCAACGGTGGGTGCCGGTCGGCCGGGTCGGTTTGTACGTGCCAGGCGGGCTTGCCGTCTACCCGTCCTCGGTCGTCATGAACGTCGTTCCGGCGCAGGTGGCCGGCGTCGCTTCGATCGCGCTGGCCTCGCCCCCGCAAGCGGAGTTCGGCGGTCTGCCGCACCCGACGATCCTTGCGGCGTGCGCCCTCCTCGGCGTCGATGAGGTCTGGTCGATGGGTGGATCCCAGGCGATCGCCGGGCTCACGTATGGTTTTGCGGACGGGGAGGACCTTTGCCAGCCCGTCGACGTCATCACCGGACCCGGTAACATCTATGTCGCGGCCGCCAAACGTTTGGTGCGCGGCACGGTCGGCATTGACGCGGAGGCCGGGACCACAGAGATCGCGGTGCTCGCCGATTCCTCCGCCGACCCGACGCTCGTCGCTGCTGACCTGCTCAGCCAGGCCGAGCACGATCCCGCAGCGGCTAGCGTGCTCATCACCGACGACGTCGTCCTGGCCGATGCCGTCGAGGCGCTTCTGCCCGGTCAGGCCGAGCGGACCGAGCACACCGAGCGGATTCTGCAGGCGCTGTCCGGTCCGCAGTCGGGCATTGTCCTCGTGGATGACAATGAGGACGGGCTGAGGGTCGTCGATGCCTATGCGCCGGAGCACCTTGAGGTCCAGACCCGGGATGCCTCCCAGGTCGCGGCCCACGTGCACAATGCAGGTGCGATCTTCGTCGGACCGTTCACACCGGTGCCGCTCGGCGACTATCTGGCGGGCTCGAACCACGTCCTGCCCACCGGAGGGACCGCTCGCTTCTCCAGTGGTCTCAACGTCACACAGTTTCTGCGCTCCCAACAGATCGTCGAGTATTCCCGGGAGGCGTTGGCCTCGGTGTCGGGTCCACTCGATGCGCTCGCTCGGGCGGAGGACCTGCCTGCCCACGGCGCGGCCGTCCTGCTGCGCGAGGGTCGGGGCAGTGCCGTCGATACGGCGGAGGCCTCGTCATGACCGGCCGACCCGGACCTCTGCCGCTGCGTGTGGATCTTGAGGGGCTCGATCCCTACGGGGCTCCCCAGCTGGATGTCCCGGTGCGACTCAACGTCAACGAGAACCCGTACGCGCCCTCCCGGGCGGTCGTCGACGACATCGCTGCCGCAGTGCGGCAGGCAGCCGGTGGTCTCAATCGCTACCCGGACCGGGATTTCCCGGCGTTGCGTGAGGCTCTGGCGGACTATTTGGCCGTCGAGTCCCACGTCCGTCTCGACTCGTCACTGATCTGGGCCGCCAACGGCTCCAATGAGGTGATGGTCCAAATCCTCCAGGCCTTCGGCGGCCCGGGCCGCACCGTCGTTTCTTTTGCACCGACGTACTCGATGTACCACGAGTACGCGCGCGACACGAACACCCGCTGGGTGCAGGGGGAGCGCGGCGACGGGTTCGTGCTCGATCTCGACGAGGTCGCCCACACTTTGGAGGCCGAGCGCCCTTCGGTTCTCCTGCTGGCGAGCCCAAACAATCCGACGGGAACGGCACTGGGCGCCGAGGACGTGCGGCGCGTGCTCGACCTGGCGGCGACGTCGGGGCCGGAGGTCCACGGGGTGTCCGGTGCGACGCTGGTCGTCATCGACGAGGCCTATGGCGAGTTCCGCCGCGAGGGCGTGCCCTCGGCTCTCGAGCAGTTGGCAAACCACCCGCATCTGGTCGTCTCCCGGACGATGTCGAAGGCTTTCGGTATGGCGGGGCTGCGGGTGGGCTACCTGGCAGCCGCCCGCGAGATCGTCGATGCGATCATGCTCGTGCGTCTGCCCTATCACCTCTCGGCGATCACTCAGGCGGCTGCGCTTGCGGCGCTGCGACACCGGGAGGAACTGATGGCCCAGGTCGCCTCCCTGCGCGGTGACCGGGATGCGCTGGCCGTGTGGTTGAGGGGACATGGATGGCAGGTCGCGGACTCGGATGCGAACTTCATCCTTTTCGGGACCTTCCCCGATCGCGAGGCCGTCTTCCGTGGTTTGCTGGAGCGCGGAGTCCTCATCCGTGTCGTCGGGCCCGAGGGCTGGTTACGAGTGTCGGTGGGAACGCCGGCCGAAATCGAGGCCTTCACGGCCGCACTCAAGGAGGTCACGGCATGAGCGGAACACGTGTGGCGGTCATCGATCGAGAGACATCGGAGTCGAGGATCCACGTTGAGCTCGACCTGGACGGGACGGGGACGACCGACATCTCGACGACCGTGCCGTTCTACGATCACATGCTCACCGCCCTCGGACGCCATTCGCTCATCGACCTGACGGTGCACGCCGAGGGAGATACCGATGTCGACGTCCACCACACTGTTGAGGACACGGCGATCTGCTTGGGGGTGGGCCTCAAGCAAGCGCTGGGGGACAAGCGGGGGATCCGCCGGTTCGGGGACGCGACCGTCCCCCTGGACGAGGCGCTGGCACGGGCGGTCGTGGACGTTGCTGGACGACCCTACGTCGTTCACGAGGGCGAGCCGGAAGCACAGGTGTATCACCTGATTGGCGGGCATTTCACCGGGGCAATGACGCGCCATGTCTTCGAGTCGCTAGCCTTCAACGCGGGACTGTGCCTACACATCACTCTGTTGCACGGCCGCGATCCCCATCACATCGTCGAGGCCCAGTTCAAGGCGCTGGCCCGTGCTCTGCGCACAGCGGTCGAGCCGGATCCCCGGGTCAGTGGAATCCCCTCCACGAAAGGCTCGCTGTAGCATGGACCGACGTGCGCACGCCTGCGGGCCGGGCGCCGGAATGGCTGCGGACGTGGGGTGACGCGCCAGGCCGGGAGTGAGTGGACACAGGGCGACGGAAGGAACGACCATGGCCGATGGGGACGACGACATCGACGCTGAATTCGCGGACATCGTCTCCCACCTCGACGGGTCTTCGATCGACCGATCCTCTGACGATCTTGCGGACCTCGGGCGTCTGCCGAGCGACGGCGAGGATCTCGACACTCCCGTCGACGAGTCGCTTCACCTGGAGGGCGGGCGCCTGTCGGTCGGACTCGTCCTGGCGCCGGTCTCCTCACCAGAGGCCCTTCACTCGTTGTTGACCCTGGCTGGGATCCGCGAGGCCGTTGTCCGACTCAAGCCGTGGACCGCGGTCTGGCTGCGGGTCGAGACCGTGCCCACTCCCGAGGACGAACTGGAAGCACTCCTGTCCGACGAGCGCCCGATGCCCGACGCCGTCGACCGGGTCGCCCGCGTCGTGTCTCGGTTGTCGAAGTACGGGTCGGTGGCGGTGATGTCGTGGCTCGTTGAGGGCGAGGGCGTGGAGCCGGGGGTGTCCGGCCAGATCACCGCGCGGCGCTATGTCGCGGGCAATCCCGAGGAGGACATCCCGGCGGGAGTCTTGCTCGGATCGATGCCGGCGGCGACGGAGGATTTGCTGCTCGGGCGCTCGGTGCCCACCTGCTACGACGACTCGGTCGCTCCCGACGGAACTGTGCGCCGCAAGCCCGGTCCCCGGGGCTGGTTCAAGAGGAAGTGAGAACGATGGCTGCTCCACGCGTCGTCGTGCTCGACTATGGGTCGGGCAACGTCCGGTCGGCCTGCCGCGCTTTGGAACGGGTCGGCGCGAACGTCGAGCTGAGTGCGGACCCCGACCTCGTCGCAGGGGCAGATGGGCTGGTGGTGCCGGGCGTCGGGGCGTTTGCGGCGGTCATGGACCAGCTGCGGGCGGTGGACGCTCCCCGGAAGATCGAGAGGCTGCTGGCGGGTGGGCGTGGAGTGCTCGCCATCTGCGTCGGACTCCAAGTGATGTTCGAGTCCTCGACCGAGAAAGGGACGCACGAGGGCCTCGGCCAGTGGCAGGGGACCGTTGAGCGTCTGGACGCGCCGGTCGTGCCCCATATGGGGTGGTCGCTCGTATCTCCGCCCGAGGACACTGTGCTCTTTCGGGGTGTCGAGGACCAGCGCTTCTACTTTGTGCATTCCTACGGGGTCCTGACCGATCCCGCTCAGGCAATGACGGCGGCCGGGCCGCTGATGCCACCGCGCACAACGTGGGCCGAGCACGGGTCGCGTTTCGTCGCCGCGGTTGAGAACGGAGCCCTGAACGCCACCCAGTTCCACCCCGAGAAGTCCGGGGATGCGGGCGCCCAGCTGTTGAAGAACTGGCTGGGAACATTGTGAGGGAGACCATGAACGCACCACTGATCCTGCTGCCCGCCGTCGATGTCGTGGACGGGCAGGCTGTGCGCCTGACCCAGGGTGAGGCCGGGACCGAGACCTCATATGGGTCGCCACTGGAGGCAGCGCGGACCTTTGTGGAAGCGGGCGCGAGCTGGTTGCATCTGGTCGACCTCGATGCGGCCTTCGGGCGCGGCTCGAATGCGGAACTGCTGGCCGGGATCGTCGCCGAGCTGCCGATCAATGTCGAGCTCTCCGGCGGGATCCGTGATGACGCCTCGTTGCGTCGGGCGTTGGACGGGGGAGCCCGTCGGGTCAATCTGGGCACGGCCGCCCTCGAGGACCCAGAGTGGACGAAGCGCGTCATCGGTGAGTTCGGGGACCGGGTTGCCATTGGTCTGGACGTGCGGGGTGAGACCTTGTCGGCGCGGGGATGGACCCGCGACGGTGGGAACCTGTGGGAGACGATCGAGAGGCTCAACGCCGTCGGATGCCGGCGTTACGTCGTCACGGACGTCGCGCGCGACGGGATGTTGTCAGGGCCGAACCTCGAGTTGCTGGCACGGGTCTGCGCGGCGACTGATGCCGCCGTCGTCGCGTCAGGCGGAGTGTCCTCGCTGGCGGACATCGAGGCTCTGCGGGGGCTGACCGAGGTCGGGGTCGAGGCCGCGATCGTCGGGAAGGCCTTGTACGCGGGGGCCTTCACCCTGGAGAAAGCGCTGGCCGTGGCGCGCGGGGAGGTCGTATGAGCGAGGACGGGACACCCGAAAGCGAGGTCCAGCCGGCGCTGCCTCACCGGACGGGACATCGACACACAATTCCGGCCCTGACGGCCCAACAGCGCGCGATGCTCGCCCAGAGGCTCGCCCGCCCGGCGGCCGGAGCCGACACCGGGGGCACGCTGCCGCTGACTGCCGCCGCCCTCGCCGTGGGGGAGGGGAGCGACTCCGGTGCGGCTCGGCTCGAGGCGTTGGTTGAGACTCTCGGCTCCGAACGCGTCATCGTCCCCGTCGAGGTCGAATCCGATCCTCGGGCGACGGGCGTTCACCCCGGTGGCGAGCATGCGGCTGACTTCGTGTCGACGGGGACGGGATTCGGTCCAGCGTTGGCCGTGTATTCCTCAGCGGGTGCGTTGGCGAGCGATCGGCCAGAGGCACGCCCGATGCCCTTCGAGATCCAGAAGGTCGCCCTGACCGCTTTGGTGGAGACCTCGGGCCATGTGGTCGTCGACCCGGGAAGCGCGGCCGTCGTGCTGCCGCGGCCCGCTGTCGCTGCGCTCGCCCAGGGTGACTCCTGGCTGCCCGCCTGGAAGGACGAGCAGCTGCGCGACGAGCTGAGAGTGCTGAGCGGTGCGAGGAGCGCGACTCGGACGGAGACCGACGGGTCGAGCGAGGCCACTGCCTCCTCGATCATCGACGTCCGTGTCGCCTTCGACGGCGGGATCGGTGTGCGGGTGGAACTCGTCGTAGATGCCGACCAGAGACAGGGTGAAGGAGCGGCGCGCGTCCGGGCCGAGGTCGCCCGCGCGGCGCAGGCCCTGGGCGCCTCGAAACGGTTGGCGGTGGCGGCGGAGGAGATCGTCGTCACCCCCGTATGGGCTCGGGTGGCGTGAGGTCGCCATGGCACTGGTACGACTGACGGATCGGGTCTCGTGCTTCGAGCACCAGCCGCAGCTGGATCGCCCGATGCTCGGACACGTACGGGGGGATCGGTTCTCGCTCGCCGTGGATGC
>JAATFD010000030.1 GCA_015655375.1 Actinomycetales bacterium | reverse complement strand
TCGTCCAGCGCGCGCGCGTGGTTGAGTCCGGAGGTGTCGATCTCGCCCGGGCGCATCTCGACATCGACCTCGACAGCGCGTGCCCGGATCGGCGTCCCGTCCGGCGCAGTCTGCCGGTCGAGGTTCTCCGCTGCCAGCTTCGGATAGAAATCCTTGAGCCGTTTCAGACCGACGAGGACGAAGGAACGTCCGGCACCGGGTTGACCCGCCATCATCGACGGCTGCGCCAACACCGTGGGGCGCAGCGCCCCGATCGCCGTGGGAAGGACCAGATTGTGGGAAGGACTCCCGACCAGGAGCTCGGAACCCAGCAGGTCCGCGAGCCACAACACCGAGGCCCCGACCTCGTCGCCGGTGAAATGGGCGTAAGGATGAGTCGGGTGCTCCCGGACGTACGCGCCGATCGCCCGCACCGGATTGTCGACGCGCTCAGGGGCGTATCCAAGTGCATCGATTGTTCCCTGCCCGAGCTGCAGGCCCCCGATTCCCTTGGTGACGAGCGTGACGGAGCGTCCCGCCAACGCCAGGCGAAGCGTCGCGGACAGCCCCGCAAGTCCCGCTCCGATCACGACTGCATCCCTCATCGCACGACCTCCTCGACGGGCTCGGGCAGGTGCTCGAGGTCAAGCGTGCCCTCATAGATCCAGTTGTCGAGGGCGCATTGGCGAACCTGTTCACCGAAAAGAATGGGCCACAGCCCGATCCACCGGTTCTGCATGAACAGTCGCAGCAGACCCGTTGCCCGTTCGACGTCGACGTCGCCGCGCTCATGGGCGATGCCCGTCGCACGCGAGGCGCAGAATCCACCCTGACAGGGGCCCATTCCCAAGCGGACCTGGCGTCGCACGTCGTCGAGGTTCCCGCCCGGGACGGCGTCGAGGACGCCCTCGAGCATCCGGCGAGTCACGAGCTCGCACTCGCAGATGATCTGTTGTCCCGAGGGCGCTGTCGTCTGGGTCTCGACATCGTGGAGTCGGTGGCCGATGGTGTACAGGTGGCCGTTTTCGGAGCCGGGCACCGCTTCCTCGGCCGTGCGGCAGGCGCGCTGCTCCCCCATCTGTTCGCACATCCGGTCGACGATGCGCTCGGCCATCAAGCGGTAGGTCGTCAGTTTGCCGCCCGCGATCGTCAGCAGTCCGTGGAGCCCGTCGCGCTCCAAGTGGTCGACGACGTGCATCCCGCGCGCCATGTGGCGGGTGTCGGAGGCGGAGACCCGCGAGTCGCGGACGAGGGGCCGTGCACCCGCCCAGGCGTGGAGGGCGCGAGAATGGCGGAATCCGGGAATCATCTCTTCACCGGCCGAGAGCATCTGCTGAACCTGGTAAGCCGGGATCGGCAATCGATCGGGGTCTTCGGCCTTCTCGTCGGTTGTCCCGATGATGCACACCGGGTGGACGGGAACGAGGATGTCGCCGTCGGCCGGGTAGATGCAGCGGTTGATGACGGTCTGGGACAGCCGGTGGTTCATCGCGATCATGATCCCGGCGCCCGGCACGACATCAACGCCATGGCACTGCGCCATGGCCGCAATCCGTCCCGCCCACGGCCCCGCGCAATTGAGGACGAACCGGCATCCGACGCGCAGGTCGTCGCCACCGCGCTCGTCGTGGCAGACGACCGCTTGGAGCTGACCGTCCTCGTGATCAATGCGGGTGACGCGGTGGTAGGTAAGAATGCGGGCGCCGTACGCCTCGGCCGAGCGGACGGCGCCCCACACGAGCTGCCAGCCGTCGACCGTGCCATCCTCGACCTCGAACGCCCGCTTGAGCCCATGATTGAGCCGCGGCTCGCGTTCCAGGGCCTGAGGGATCGTGATCTCCCGGGCGGGAACGTGGGCGGCGGCGCAGGCGTCGAGGAATCCGTCGGCATAGTCCTCGGAGTCGCCGGGAGTGACGACGAACAGCCCACCGGTCGCCTCGACCGCTCCGGGCTGGATCCTCTTGAGGATCGCGTTCTCCTGGGCACATTCGGTCGCGGACTCCGGGTCGGAGACAACGTAGCGCCCGCCCGAATGAAGCAGGCCGTGATAGCGCCCGGACGTTCCCTGGGCCAGGTCTCCCCGGTCGACCAGGACGGTGCGGAATCCTCTCATCGCGGCGTCGCGGGCTACGCCGACTCCCGTGGATCCTCCGCCAATAACGACGACATCGGTCTCGATCGTTCGCACTGCCCCGTGTCCTTCCCGTCGAGCCCGGCGGCTGCCCTGCCGTCGGAGCCGGTGTCAGCTGCGCGCGACGGCGGGTGGATCGATTCGATCGATCGGCCCGATGCGCCCGGAAGCTGCACGGCGTCTCCATGGTGTGCCGACACCCGGTCAGAAACAAATCCGTTCACACATCACGCGCATATGTGCACGACGTCTCTCGGAGTCTGCGAGACGGTGCGAGATCGATATGGGCCCAGCGTGAGCTCGGTGCAAGATCGGTGTGAGACGGCACATCAGCGGCCCACGGCACCGTGCTTCGGCTCCGGCGGCGAGACCGTCGGACAAAACCGAAGGGGGCTCACGAGCCAAGCCCGAGCCCCCGACGTCATTTCGTCCTCACCCCGGTCCCCCGCTCTGCACCTCGCATCCAGCGCTTAGGCTGTGCCCATGACGACAGAGCTGACTGCGCACGTCCTCGACAGGTCCCTGATGGATCCGGCCGTACGTCCCCAGGACGACTTCTTCCGCAACGTCAACGGCCTCTGGCTCGACACCCATGTGATCCCGGCCGACCGCGCATCCGACGGCGCCTTCCACGCCCTGCGTGACCTCTCCGAGGACCGTGGCCACGCCATCGCCGAAGATGCCGTCGCCGGGACAATCGATGACCCCGACGCGCAGCGCATCGCCACGATCTACGGCCAGTTCCTGGACGAGGACGCGGTCGAGGCCGCCGGAGCCTCTCCGCTCGCCCCCGAGCTGGACACGATCACCCGGGCCACGACCCACGCCGAGCTCGCCGAAGCGGCTGGTCGCCTTGCGCGTGGGGCCGGTTCCCTGTTCTTTGTGCCCTTCGTCAGCAACGACGTCAACGACACGACGCGCAACATCGTGCAGCTCTACCAGGCAGGCCTCGGCCTTCCCGACGAGTCCTACTACCGGGACGAGCAGTACGCCGACATCCGCACCGCCTACGTCGCCCACGTCGCTCGCAGCCTCGCTCTGGCCGGAGTCATCACCGAGACAGAGTCCGAGGATGCCGCCGCCCGACTGATGGCCTTCGAGACCGAACTCGCGTCCCACCAGTGGGACCAGGTGAGCAACCGAGACTCTCAGAAGACGAACAACTCGCGCTCCTGGACCGCCCTCGTGGCCGAGAACCCTGGGTTCGACTGGGATGGCTGGGCGCGCGGCGTCGGCTACGACCCGACAATCATCGACACCCTCAACGTCTTTCAGCCCGACTACCTCACCGCGGCAGCCGCCCTGTGGGCGTCCACCGACTTGGCGACCCTCAAGCTATGGATGCAGCGCGACCTCATCGACTCGCGTTCCCCTCTTCTGTCCTCCGCCTTCGTCGAGGAGCAATTCGACTTCTTCTCGCGCACCCTCGCGGGCACCCAGGAACTGCGCCCCCGATGGAAGCGCGGACTCGGTCTCGTCGAGGCGACACTCGGCGAGGCACTCGGACGCCTCTACGTCGCCCGCCACTTCCCCCCGGAGCACAAGGCCCAAATGGAGGATCTCGTCCAGCGCCTGCTCGATGCCTACAAGGCCTCGATCACCCACCTCGATTGGATGGGTGAGGAAACCAAGCAGAAGGCCCTTCTCAAGCTCTCGACCTTCAACCCGAAGATCGCCTACCCGCCGAAGTGGCGCGATTACCGCGCCCTGACGATCTCCCCGGAAGCCACGCTCGTCGACAATGTCCGCGCGGCGGAAGGCTTCCTGACCGATATCGAATGGGACAAGCTCGACAAGCCGATCGACCGCGACGAGTGGCTGATGACGCCTCAGACGGTCAACGCCTACTACAACCCTGCGATGAACGAGATCGTCTTCCCGGCGGCCATCCTCCAGCCCCCCTTCTTCGACCCCAAGGCCGACGACGCGGTGAATTTCGGAGGCATCGGCGCGGTCATCGGCCATGAAATCGGCCACGGTTTCGACGACCAGGGCAGCCAGTACGACGAGGCCGGGAACCTCCATAATTGGTGGACCGATGAGGACCGTGCCGAGTTCGAGAAGCGGACGAAGGCACTCATCGCCCAGTACGACTCCTTCACCCCCACCCAGCTTGCCAAACTCCCCGGTGAGCACCATGTCAACGGTGCCCTGACGATCGGGGAGAACATCGGCGACCTCGGTGGTCTGGCGATCGCATGGAAGGCCTGGGCAGCGGCCTTGGCGGACCAGGGAATCGCCTCTCCCGAGGATGCCCCGGTCATCGACGGATTGACCGGACCACAACGATTCTTCTACTCCTGGGCGACGGTGTGGCGGGAGAAGAGGCGCGACCAGATCGCGATCCAATATCTCGCCATCGATCCGCACTCGCCCGCTGAGTTCCGGTGCAACGGCGTGGTGCGCAATCTCGATGCCTTCGCGGCCACCTTCGACGTCCATCCTGGCGACGGATTGTGGCTCGATCCGGAAGCCCGCGTCCGCATCTGGTGATGCCTGCGCGCCGACTCCGGGATCGCTAATCTGCTCCTTCGCAGCGGCCTCGAGTGGCGTGGAGTGTGGTGCACGCCTCGCGCGAGGCCCCCTTCCTCCACCACGCTGGCAGATGCAAGGGACACACTCCCGTGGAAGACTGGGGGGAGGTCCACGCCCTTGGGCGTGTCCGAAACGCATCCCATCATCCCAGGAAGGCTTACCGATGCCGGGTCTGAACCTCACCCGCGACGAGGCCGCACAGCGTGCCCAGATTGTCTCTGTGTCCCACTATGACGTGGGCCTCGATCTCACCGAGGGCGATCGGGATTTCCGCTCACGCACGACGGTCATCTTCGACGCGCCCGAGGGTTCCTCCACCTTCCTCGACCTCGTCTCGACCAACGTCCATTCGATCACCCTCAATGACGCACCCGTGGACGCCTCCGCCCATCAGAACAGTCGGATCGCCCTAGACGGCTTGGCCGAGCACAACACCGTGGTCGTGGACGCCGAGTGCCAGTACATGCACACGGGTGAAGGACTGCACCGCTTCGTCGATCCCGCGGATGGGCAGGCCTACTGCTACTCCCAGTTCGAGGTGCCCGATGCCCGCCGCGTCTACGCGACCTTTGAGCAGCCCGACCTCAAAGCATCCTTTACCTTCACCGTGACCGTCCCCGCGGGATGGGCCGTGTTCTCCAACTCCTCGACCCCAGATCCGGAAAAGGGCGAATCCTTCTGGACCTACCGTTTTGCGGAGACCGAGCGGATCTCGACCTACATCACCGCGATCATCGCCGGCCCCTACCAGGGGCACACCGATTCGTTGACGTCCTCTGACGGCCGCACGATCCCGCTGGGAGTGTGGTGCCGAGCCTCACTCCTCGATTACCTCGACTCCGACTGGATCCTCGACGTCACCCGCAAGGGCTTCGCCTTCTACGAGGCGGAATACGGGATCCCCTACCCCTTCTCGAAGTACGACCAGGTCTTCGTCCCCGAGTACAACGCAGGAGCGATGGAGAACGCCGGCTGCGTGACGCTGCGCGATCAGTACATCTACCGGTCCCGCCCGACGTCGAACCAGCTCGAGAACCTTGCCAACACGATCCTCCATGAGCTCGCTCACATGTGGTTCGGCGACCTCGTGACGATGAAGTGGTGGAACGACCTGTGGCTCAATGAGTCCTTCGCCGAGTTCATGTCCCACCTCGCACTGGCCGAAGGCACGCAGTGGAGCGATGCGTGGACCGCCTTCATGCCCCGCAAGGACTGGGGGCTGCGTCAGGACCAGATGCCGACGACCCACCCGATCAAGGCCGAGATCCGCGACCTGGCCGATGTCGAGGTCAACTTCGACGGCATCACCTACGCCAAGGGCGCTTCCGTCCTGCGCCAGCTCGTCACTTACGTCGGTCGCGAGCCCTTCTTCATCGGATTGCACGAATACCTGACGGCCCATGCCAACGCGAATGCCACGCTCGACGACCTCCTCGGCGAACTCGAGAAGGCGTCGGGTCGTGACCTTGGCACGTGGTCGAGGGTTTGGCTCGAGGAGGCCGGTGTGACATTGCTGCGCCCGGCCATCGAGGTCGCCGAGGACGCAACGATCACTCGACTGACTGTCGAGCAGGAGTCCTTCACTCCTGGGTCGTCCCTGCGTCCACAGCGCCTGGCCGTCGCCGGGTACTCGCTGACCGACGAGGGCACGATCGAACAGACGTTCCGCGAAGAGCTCGACGTCGACGGTGCCAGCACCGAGGTGGACACCGCCAAGGGACTGGCACGCCCCGACCTCGTCCTCGTCAACGACGGAGACCTCGCCTACGCGAAAGTCCGCCTGGACGAGGATTCGCTCGCGTTCGCCATCGCCAACATCACGAGGTTCACGGACTCCTTGACGCGCAATGTCATCCTTGCCTCGGCCTGGGACATGACGCGGGATGCCGAGATGGCCCCGAGCGCCTACCTGGACCTGGCGATTGCCGCGCTGCCGGTCGAGCAGAACATGTCGATGCTCCAGCTCACGCTGCGCCACATCGATGAGACGGCCCGCACCTATGTCTCTCCCCAGGCACGTCCGGCGGTCCAGGCCTCCCTCGGGGATCGCCTGCTCCTTCAAGCCCGAGCCGCAACTGCAGGATCCGATCAACAACAGATGCTCATACGGGCCGCGGCCTCCGCTGCTGCCACTGCCGAGCAGTTCGCGGCGATCAAGGCGCTGTACGACGGCACGGACACCCTGTCCGGCCTCGACCTCGACGTCGATCTGCTGTGGGATCTGTTGATCGCCCTCGTTCGCGGAGGCGTCGCCGGAGAACCGGAGATCGCTGAACGTGAGGCCGCGGACCCGACGATGACCGGGCACCAGAACGCCGCGGCAGCCCGGGCGGCCCAACCCGACGCGGTGGTCAAGACGCAGACGTGGGACGCGATTCTGCGCGACCAGTCGATCCCGAACGACACTCGGTGGGCCATGGTCTCCGGGTTCTGGGTCCAGGCCCGTACGACACCACAGCTGTACGTGCCCTTCGTCGAGGACTACTTCTCCTCGCTCGAGTCACTGTGGGCCGACAACACGTTCCACACCGCCGAGGACTTGGTCACGCTGATGTTCCCCTCCGCGATCGCGGGCTACACCGACAGCGTTGACATCTCCGCAGACGGCCGCGAGTGGATTCAGCAGCACCCCGAGGCCTCGGCCGCCCTGGTCCGCATCCTCCAAGAGCGCATCAGCGTCGTCGAGCGCATGCTTGCCGTCCAGGCCGCCGACGAGGCCTACTGACCTCTTCCTCGCGCCGTGAGACAGGTTCCCCGCGAGGCACCGACTGGATTCAGTCCGCCGCTCGCGGGGAACCTGTCTCACCGATCGCCTGGGTGAGCGACTTTGCGTTCGATCCTCGCCATCAGCGCGGCGCAAACGTCCGGCCATTCCGATGCGACGATCGAGTACATCGCCGTGTCACGAGGGCGGCCCGTCTCGCCCTCGACCATCGACGGTTGCCAAGATCGAAGGACCCCCTCGAAGTGAGCGCCGATGGCGAGGATCGCGGCACGAGCGCCCTCATTGCGAGTATCAGTCTTGATGTCGACGCGCTCGACCTGGCATGTCTCAAACGCGTGAGCGAGGAGAAGCAGTTTCGAGGCCGAGTTGATTGCAGTCCCGCGGGCCGATAGCGCGAGCCAGGAGCTTCCGATCTCGAGAGCCAGAAGCCGTCCGTCTTCGCCCGGGAACCACCGCGGTGTGAGGTAGGCGGTGTGGCCGACGACGATGTCACTGTCCTGGTCGATCTGCGCAAACGGCGCGTACATGCCCGTTGCGGCCCGGTCGAGACTGCGTTCGACGTACTCACCCGCAGACTCCGGTGTGGGAATCGTCGTGAAGGGACGGGGTCCACGCACGCCTCTCGCCGCATCACTGAGGCCGGCGACGTGATCGCGTGTCAGCGGTTCCAGACGGACGATCGCATTGGATAGGACGGGGATCTTCAACGCTTCGGGCATGCGCTGAGCCTATTGGAACTCTCGACACCCGAACATATCCCGGCCACACGGTGAGCCATCTGGCAACCAGGCGCGCCCGCGGTCACGTCCTCGCAGCGTCCCTCATGCCACCTCAGGAACATGGTCGGGGGCCCGAATCGAATCATCCGGACCCCCGACATCGCCCCAGCCTATGGGCGTGTCTCGCGCTCCGAAAAGGAGGTGCTTCACGCCGAAACCGGGACGCACTTCACAGCTATCTCGTGGGAGTGGAACTGGAACTGGAACCTGCACCGGCGGCTGCGGAAAGATCTCTCTTGCCGGTTCGCTCGGCGGCAACCGCCTGCGCATCAGCGAAGGAGTCCGTTCCCTCTTCAACCTCGCGCCCCGGGGTCGCGAAATTGAACTTGACAATGAGAAAACGGAAAAGGAAGTAGTAGATCACGAAGTAGATCAGGCCGACGACGATGATCGTGATCGGACCCTTGAGCCAACCTCCTGAATAGTCTGCCGACTTCGTCGCATTGAGTGCGAAATCCGTGAACCCTGCGGAGAAGCTGAAGCCCATCTTCGCGCCCAGGAAGTTGATGATTGCCAGTGACGTCCCCGTCAGCACGGCGTGCACGGCGTAGAGGGGGAAAGCGACGTAGGCGAACGAGTACTCGAGGGGCTCAGTGATGCCGGTGAGGAACGCGGTGGCGGCAACCGAAATCATCAGCGCGGTCGTGGCCTTCTTGCGCTCCGGAAAAGCCGTGTGAGCGATCGCCAGAGCGGCGCCGACCAAGCCGAACATCATGATCGGAAAGAAGCCAGTCATGTAGGAGCCGGTCCATGCCGCAGTCTCCGGCGTGCCATTGAGGAAGCAGGTAAGGTCTCCGTTCTTCGTGGTTCCGTCCACCGCCGAGGTGCACGAGCCGAGTTGGAACCATGGGATCGAGTTGATCAGGTGGTGCAGGCCGAAGGGAACGAGCAGGCGGTTGACGATGCCGAAGATGAAGCCGCCGAGCACCGAGGAGTGCTCATTCATCAGGAAGCCGCCGAGCTTGTCATTGATCAGCCAATTGAAGATCGGGTAGATGAAGCCCATGACGATGGCCAGGGCGGTGGTCGCCAGTGAAGTCACCATCGGAACAAAGCGACGCCCGCCGAAGAACGCCAGGACGTCGGGAAGCTTGATCCGGTAGAACCGCTCCCAGAGCTTCGCTGCGATGAAGCCCACGAGGATGCCACCGAGGACGCCGTAGTTGATGGTCTTCGAGCCGTCCACGCTGGTGGCCGGAACGGTGCCCATCCACTGGGCCATGACCTTGAGAACACCCGAGAAGACGAGGTAACCGAAAAGTCCTGCGAGGCCGGTTGAACCGTCCGACTTCCTCGCCATACCGATCGCGACGCCGACTGCGAAGATAATCGGCAAGTTGTCGATGACGGCGCCACCCGCTGCCGCAAGGACCTGTGAGACGGGATCGAGCCACGGGAGGAACTGGGCGAGACCACTTGCGGTTGTCACACCGTCCTTGGTCACCACCCGTCCGAGCATGTCGTCCTGCCCCAGTCGAACAAGAATGCCAGCAGCGGGCAGCGTGGCAATGGGAAGCATCAACGAGCGTCCCAAACGTTGCGCGAACGCGAACGCAGCAGAATGATGTGTGGCCACGAGGGCCTCCTCTGACTGTGAATCACTGGATGGGATGAGAGGCTCAGGAAGCCTCCTCTTAATCCTCCCGTTCACACGGACCCAAGAAGGCGGCGACACGACGATGTGCCGCCCGGCGCCATCGGTTCTGTATGGATGGAAGCGAGACGATTCTGCCATAGATGACGAATTGTGATCAATAGTTCCTAAGATTGCTCATTACCATTCATGAAATCTGGGAAGGCTGCGAGCGCGCGCATGTTAGTCTCGCCCTGTTGGCACGCCCGTCTCCGGGCACCGCCACGGGACTCTTGAGGAGCACTGATGAGCCAGGCCGAAACCATCCTCACCGCACTCGGCGGCTGGGACAACATCGAGGACATCGAAGCGTGTATCACGCGCATCCGCGTCGAGGTCGAGGACAACAATTTGGTCGATGAGCCCGCTCTCAAGGAAGCCGGCGCTTTCGGTGTCGTCAAGGTCGGAAATTCGATCCAGGTCGTCATGGGACCACAGGCGGACACCATCGTCTCCGACATCGAGGACCTCAGGTGACCCTGCGCGTCCTCGCTCCCCTTTCCGGAAGCGTGGTCGCGATGTCCGATGTCTCCGATCCGGTCTTCGCCCAGGAGATCGTTGGTCCGGGAATTGCGATAGCACCCTCCGGAGAGGGAAACGTCACCGTCGTGTCCCCGGTTGCTGGGCGCATCGTCAAGCTGCACCCGCACGCCTTCGTCCTGGTGACAAGCGACGGTCCCGGCGTCCTCGTCCATCTCGGGATCGACACCGTCGCGCTCAACGGTGAGGGCTTCACGCTCCACCGCGCCGAGGGCGACAAGGTTGAGGCCGAGGAACCCTTGATCACCTGGAACCCGACAGCGATTCGCGAACGGGGCTTGGACCCGATCGTCCCCATCGTCATCATGGAGGCCACCGGTCGCACCCTGGCCCCCCTCGCAGAGCCCGGCTCCACGATCATCGAGGGCGCCCCCCTGCTCGACGTCGCCTGATAGACGGGACCAAGAGCAGTCGCCCCAGCGGAGACCTCAGCGCACTGTCTCGCGCAGGATCTCGAACAGGGCCGCGGCGCGCTCCGACGAAGCGACTCCCTCCACCCCGACCTCATTCCCGTCTCCGTCGCAGAGGGGAACGCACCAGTTCGGATACTCCCGATCGGTCCCGGGCAGGTTCTGTGGACGCTTGTCACCCACGGCGTCGACGAGTGCTGCACCCACCAACTGCGACGACGTGGCCGCGATGTGGCGGTGCAGCGCCTCAACGATCGCTCGCTCATCCGAGTCCGTGACGGCTTCCTCGGCCTCGTCGCGATCGCCTTCGAGCAATCCCTCGTCGCGGAGCAGGGCCAGCATCCGGTCACGCTCGACACGATCTGCCTCGCGCACCGTGTCCACATCATCGACAAGCAGACCGAGCTCGTCGCGCAGCTTGGTCTGGACGCCCTCGAGATAGCCCGCCGTCGGTGGAAGATCGTGGGTCGTCACCGTGGCAAGGGCACTGCGCCGATAGCCCTGCGGGCGCAGCGGCCATCCCGCGCTGTCCTTCTCGAACCAGAGGATCGACGTGCCGAGGATCCCGCGATCGGCCAAGTAATCGCGTACCCAGGGCTCGACCGTCCCCAGATCTTCTCCCACGACGAGAGCGCCCGCGCGCTGGGCCTCCAGCAGTAATACCCCGACCATCGCCTCGTGATCGAAACGGACGTAGGTGCCGTGCGAGGCCGGCTCTCCCTCGGGGATCCACCACAATCGGAAGAGCCCCATGATGTGGTCGATCCTCACCGCACCGGCGTGAGCCAGGGTCGCCCGGATCATCTCGCGCAACGGCCGGTACCCGGACCTGGCCAATGCCCGCGGCGACCACGGCGGCTGCGACCAGTTCTGCCCCTGCTGGGAGTACATGTCGGGGGGCGCGCCGACCGTCATCCCCAGAGCGAACATCATCGGCTCCGCCCAGGTCTCCGAGCCCGACCGGTGGACGCCGACGGCCAGATCCGCCATCAGCCCGATCTCCATGCCGGTCCGCCGCGCAGTCTCCTGGACGGATCCGATCTGAAGGCCCACGATCCATTGACACCACGCCCAGAACGCCGCCCGAGGGCACAGGTCACAGTCCGCGACTCCCTGCCCGCCCGCATCCTCTCTCGGAGCCACGGCCTCGATCGCCCCCGTCCGTTCCACGAGGGCGCACCACCGCGCGAAGTCCGTCAGCTCCTGTCCACCCGCGCGCACGAAGGCGCGGAGCTCGGCCTCGCGATGCACGGAACGCCGCGCAGCGAAGAGCAGTTCCAGGGCCTCGCGCTTGGCACCCCAGGCGCGCCCCCGATCGATGAACCCCGAACCCCCGGCGTCGAGTCGCGACCGCTCACGCAGAGCCGCGATCCGTCCACGCTCGGCCTCACCCAGACCCGCGTACTCGTCGATCGCCTCGGGACGGATGTAGATCGGGTCAGTCCATCGTCGCGTCACCGGAAGATAGGGGGAGTTCTCCATCGGCGGCACCGGTGAGGCGGCATGCATCGGATTGATCAACAGGAAGTCGGCACCCTGCTCGGCACACACCGCCGCCAGATCCGACAAGTCCATGGCATCGCCGATCCCCCAAGACCCCGATGAGCGCACCGAGTAGACCTGCGCCGCCACACCCCATCGGCGTCTGTCCTCGCGCAGCACCGGAGGATCGAGGCGGCGCGGAACCACAGCGAGGGGCGCTCGCACAATCCGATCGCCCTGGCACGTCGCGCGCAGGGCATGCCACCCGAGGGGCAACCACCCCGGAACGCGGAATGTCGCGCGCCCAACCTTCGCACCGTCCACGACGCGTGGAGGGACCCATCGATCCACCTGGTCCAGAGCGACGCTCGCTCCGTCCTCGAGCTCGACCTCGACCTTCACCCAGTCGCCATGGGGCACGTGAACCGGAAACTCTTGGGGATCGCCCTCGCGCACAACGAGGCAGTCCGGCAGAGTGCCCCTCCAATGCTCGTCCTCCGTGTCGATCAGAGCGGCTTCGATCTGCGCCTCAGTCGATTCCTCATCAACGGGGACGCCGAGAGCTTCGAGCACCCTCAGCAGCGAACGGGCCGATACGTCGCGCCTGGCGCCGTACCAGTCCCAGAATTGCGTCGACACACCGTTGGCGTCGGCCAGCCGACGCACCGCCTCGATGTCGATCACCTTCGGCGCCGCACCCTCCACGTTGTCTCCCTCACCAGGAACCTCGGACTTCCTGCGGGTCATCCTATGGCGTGCTAGCTTCGCGCACTGGGGCGCCACTCGTGTCACCGGACACGGTTCACTCAGCGGAGCCCAACAGCTCCTCCATGGCAGCCGCCAGAACATCGGCACCAGGACCCACGACAATCTGGACGATTGTGTCGGAGCGCACCACGGCGAGGACTTCGGGAATACGCAGAACGAGCGAATCAACCCGAGCCGGATCGTGGACCTCGACGCGGACACGCAGCACGCACGATTCCAGGCCAACCACGTTGTCCGGACCACCGAGGCCCTCGATCAAACGAGCCGCACCGTCCACTCGCCGGTCCCCTTCCCGCCCGCGTAGTGCGAGCCGCCTCACATCGTAGGGAGACCTGGACCACTGAGCAACGCGGAAATCCTCGCCGTCCCTGTCGGTCCGGTGCGCCACACCGATCCGAGTGAGGGTCGCATCCGAAGTCCCGAACACGGACAATGAAGCCATGACCCAGCCTGTCACCATTCCCCTGATGTCTGAGGAGCCAGTTGCCTCCGTCCTCCGGATCCTCCAACTCACCGAAACGGGTGATGACGTTTTCTCCGCGAATTCGCTGCCCCAGGTCAGACGGGTCTATGGCGGTCAGGTTATTGCCCAGGCGCTGCTCGCCGGCAGTGCGACTCTCGAGGACGATTCCCGTCTGCCTCATTCATTGCATGCCTATTTCCTGCGCGGGGGCGACCCCTCCCAACCGTTCAGCCTCGAGGTCGAACGACTGCGCGACGGTCGCTCCTTTTCCCAGCGCCGCATCACCTGCCGCCAGAATGCTCGAGAGATCCTCGCCATGGTCTGTTCCTTCCAGGGCGCCGAGCAGGGGATCGAGTTCCAGGACGATGCACCCGAGGTCCCCACACCCGACGAACTCCCCTCGGTCTTCGAGATCTTCCGCACGATGGATCATCCGGCGGGCAAGTTCCTCGGCAAGACCACAGCCTTCGATGTCCGGCATGTCCAGAAGGATCTCTACACACAGGCGGATCCGGTCCAGTCCCCCCGTCAACAGCTGTGGATGCGCCCACGCCATGCGATCCCTGCGTCCACGCCGCAAGCGCTCCACCGGGCGCTCCTCGCCTATGTCATCGACCAGGTGATGTTCGAGCCAGCGATGCGGATGACCGGCCTATGCTGGCTGACTCCGGGAATGTCGGCAGCCTCACTCGACCACGCAATGTGGTTCCATCGCGACCTCGACATCAATGAGTGGCTTCTCTTCGACGGCACGTGCTCCGACGTCAACAGCGGTCGGGTTCTCTCGACCACGCGCGTATTCGATTCGAGCGGATCCCTCGTGGCAGAAGCAACGCAGCAAGGCATGATGCGAGTCCCGATGGGGGCACATCGCGCCTCCGGTCGGTGGGGCTTCGAAGTCGAAGGCTTCGGCGACGGAGCGGTTCCGGCCGTCGGCTTGGCCTGATCGTCCCCCTCCTCTTTCCCCCCCCATCAGAGACGGGCGGGTCGGTTCCCGAAGGAATCCGACCCGCCCGTTGACGGTGCTGGAACTCAGCCCCGCGACAGCTTGCGGTGGGTGACCCGATGCGGCGCGGCAGCATCGAGGCCGAGCCGCTCGACCTTGTTCTTCTCGTAGGACTCGAAGTTGCCCTCGAACCAGTACCACTGCGCGGGATCCTCGTTGGTGCCCTCCCACGCGAGGATGTGGGTCGCGACGCGGTCGAGGAACCACCGATCGTGAGTGACGACAACGGCGCAGCCCGGGAATTGGAGCAAGGCGTTCTCCAACGACCCGAGAGTCTCGACGTCGAGGTCATTGGTCGGCTCATCGAGCAGCAGCAGGTTCCCACCCTGTTTCAGAGTGAGCGCCAGGTTCAACCGGTTGCGTTCACCGCCGGAGAGCACACCTGCGGGCTTCTGCTGGTCGGGACCCTTGAAGCCGAACGCCGAGACATAGGCGCGAGACGGCATCTCGACGTTGCCGACCTGGATGAAGTCGAGCCCGTCCGAGACGACCTCCCACAAGGACTTGTCGGGATCAATGCCCTCCCGGTTCTGGTCGACATAGGAGATCTTGACGGTCTCCCCGATCGTCAGCTGCCCACCGTCGAGCGGCTCAAGGCCGACAATCGTCTTGAACAGCGTCGTCTTGCCGACGCCGTTGGGGCCGATGACACCGACGATCCCATTGCGAGGCAGCGAGAAGCTCAGACCATCGATCAAGGTGCGATCCCCGAAGCCCTTGGTGAGGTCCACCGCCTCAATGACGACGGAGCCCAGGCGCGGCCCCGGCGGGATCTGGATCTCGTCGAAATCGAGTTTGCGGGTCCGCTCGGCCTCGGCGGCCATCTCCTCATAGCGTTCCAGTCGGGCATGTGACTTTGCCTGACGGCCCTTCGGGTTCGACCTGACCCACTCGAGCTCCTCCTTGAGGCGCTTGGCAAGCTTCGCGTCCTTCTGACCCTGGACCTGCAGACGCTTCTCTTTGGTCTCCAGGTAGGTCGAGTAGTTGCCCTGATAGGGGTAAAGGTGGCCACGGTCCACCTCGGCGATCCACTCCGCGACGTGATCGAGGAAGTAGCGATCGTGAGTGACAGCGATGACGGCACCGGGATAGGTGTGCAGGTGTTTCTCCAGCCACTCGACCGACTCGGCGTCGAGATGGTTGGTCGGTTCGTCGAGCAACAGCAGGTCCGGCGCTTCGATGAGCAGACGACACAACGCAACCCGGCGACGCTCACCACCGGAGAGGACCGAGACGGGCTGGTCCGGCGGCGGGCATCGCAGGGCGTCCATCGCCTGTTCAAGCTGGGAGTCGATGTCCCAGGCAGCCAGGGCATCGATCTCGGTCTGGAGGGAACCCATTTCCTCCATCAGGGCGTCGAAGTCCGCGTCGGGATCGGCCATCTTCTCCGAGATCTCGTTGAAGCGTCCAAGCTTCTCGAACGTCGAGGCCGCGCCCATCCGGACGTTCTCCAGGACGGTCTTCGAATCGTCGAGCCGCGGCTCCTGCTCGAGGATGCCGACGGTGTAGCCGGGGCTCAGCCGCGCCTCTCCATTGGAAGGCTCGTCGATGCCGGCCATGATCTTGAGGATCGACGACTTGCCCGCCCCGTTGGGGCCGACCATGCCGATCTTCGCTCCCGGGAGAAAAGCCATGGTGACGTCGTCGAGGATGACCTTGTCGCCATGTGCCTTGCGGGTGTGGATCATTTGATAGATGTACTCGGCCACGATTCTCCGTCTCTGATCGCGTGGGGTGGTCTCGTCGGTCCGGACCGTCGTCCCCTCAGGGATTCACGACCGAGGCCCGACGCGTCCCACCCATGCTAGGGCATGAACCGCGTGAGGCCAGGACGCACAGAAAGAGGGATGGCTGGTCACAACCTGACAATGAAGACGTTCACGGGACACGCGGCCGTGATCACAGCGCAGCGACGTCCGGTACCCCTAGCAGTCGATTGGATCAGTTGGCCGTCAAGCAGGCCTTGATCGCCGTTGATCCGGTCCCGCGCAGAGCGGTCAGCGTGCTCGACGAGAGCACGTAGCTGCTCTGGAAGTCCATCCAGTCCTGACCCGAGTCTCCGATCCTGTAGGCGTACCCGGATTGCGGTCCCGGCGTGAACACCACGTGACGCGCTGAGGTCGTCGGGAATGCTGATGCTTTGGTTGACTCCGGGACTGCTTTGATCTGATCGATCAGGGCGGGAAGGATGAAGTCATGCCGGTGAAGTTTTCAGAGGAGTTCAAGCGCGACGCGGTCGCGTTGGTGCTCACGCAGGGAATGTCGCAGAAGCAGGTCTGCGCCGATATGGGGATCTCAAAGTCGGCATTGCAGGCGTGGGTGCGTCGCGCGGAGCTGGCCGGGCGCGGGATAGTCCCCGCGTCGTCTGGCGACGGGGAGACGCAGCGTGAGCAGGCGAAGATGCTGAAGCGGATCCGCGAGTTGGAGATGGAGAACGAGATCCTCCGTCGGGCGGCGGCGTATCTGTCGCAGGCGAACCTTCGGATCGGTTCCGCCAGCCCAAAATAGTGTTCCCGCTCGTCCGCGAACTGGCCGCGGCCGGCACCCGTTCCGGGGTGTCGGTCGCGGTGGCGTGCAGGGTCCTGGGCTTTTCCAAGCAGGCGTACTACCAGTGGCTGGCGAAGCCGTTCAGTGATCGCGAGTGGGAGGAGGCGCATCTGATCAACGCGGCTCGGGATGTGTGGGACGAGGACCGCTGCCAGGGATATCGGCTCATCTGCGATGAGCTCGTCGACGACGGCTGGGCGGTGTCGGAGCGGCGGGTGTGGCGGGTGTGCTCGCAAGAGGGCATGTTCTCGACCGCGCATCGCCGCAAAGGGCGTCGGAAGCATCGCCGACCGGGACCTGCCGTGCACGATGATCTCGTGCAGAGGGAGTTCACCGCCGACGCTCCGAACCGGTTGTGGCTGACCGATATCACCGAGCACCCCACCAGTGAGGGGAAGGTGTATCTGTGTGCGGTCAAGGACGTGTTCAGCAACCGGATCGTGGGCTACTCGATCAGCGACCGGATGAAGGCCCGACTGGCCGTTGACGCGCTCGAGGACGCCGTCGGACGCCGCGGCAACCCGGCCGGTGTGATCGTGCATTCGGACCGAGGCAGTCAATTTCGAAGCCGACGATTCCGGCGGACGCTGCGCCGCCACAACCTCCGCGGCTCGATGGGAAGAGTGGGCGCATGCGCGGACAATGCTGCGATGGAGAACTGGTTCAGCCTGCTGCAGAAGAACGTCCTCAACCAGCACGCTTGGGACAGCAGGGAGGATCTTCGACTCGCGATCGTGTATTGGATCGAAGCCCGCTACCACCGACGCCGACGTCAACGACGACTCGGAAGGTTGACGCCCATCGAGTTCGAGACAATCATGAAAGACCCCGCCACCCTGGCGGGATAAGGAAACGAGTCAACCAAACCTTCAGCATTCCCATGTCCCCGGCCTCGCTGGCCACTGTCTTGGGTGTGGTCCCGTTCCTCGAGTTCATGTATGCGGACGCCTCAGGGTCTCCCTTCTCGTATCCCAAGTGGTCCGTGAGCTCAGCCTGCAAGCCTCACTCCAGGACCGCCTTGATCAGGGCGGGAACAAACCCGCCCTTACCGGTCAGCGCCACGCTGCCCGAATCGATCGAG
>JAATFD010000034.1 GCA_015655375.1 Actinomycetales bacterium | reverse complement strand
GATCGTCACCTTGTGGTGGGCCTCGTACTTGGGCGCGATGCCGCGCAGGATCGCGACGGTGTCCTCCACGGAGGGCTCACCGACGAAGACCTGCTGGAACCGACGCTCGAGGGCCGGGTCCTTCTCGATGTGCTCGCGGTACTCGTCGAGCGTCGTGGCGCCGACCAAACGCAGTTCACCCCGCGCGAGCATTGGCTTGAGCATGTTGCCTGCGTCCATCGAGCCCTCGGCCGCCCCTGCTCCGACGACCGTGTGCAACTCATCGATGAAGGTGATGATCTGCCCGTCGGACTGCTTGATCTCATTCAGCACGCCCTTGAGGCGTTCCTCGAAGTCGCCGCGGTACTTGGCACCGGCCACCATCGACGTCAGGTCGAGGGCGATCAGTTTCTTGTCGCGCAGAGAGTCTGGCACATCGCCAGCAACGATCCGCTGGGCGAGACCCTCGACGACGGCCGTCTTGCCGACGCCGGGCTCGCCGATCAGCACGGGGTTGTTCTTCGTGCGCCGGGACAGGACCTGAATGACCCGCCGAATCTCCTGGTCGCGCCCGATCACCGGGTCCATCTTCCCTTCGGCGGCGACCTCGGTGAGATCACGACCATACTTCTTGAGCGCCTCGAAGGACCCTTCCGGGTTCGGCGAGGTGATCGGCTCGGGGCGTAGCTCCTTGAGAGCTGCCTCCAGCGCGTCGGGGGTCGCTCCTGCCTGGGTGAGAACCCGCCCGGTCTCGGACTCCGAGGCCGCCAGAGCGATCAGCAGATGCTCGGTGGAGACGTACTGGTCCCCACCCTTCTCCGCCCGCTCACCGGCGTCGGTGATGATATTCATGAGAGAGCGCGAGGTCTGCGGCTGAGCGACGGATGAGCCCGCGCTCGACGGCAATGCGACCAGGGTGTTGCGCACCTGAGCGCCGACCGCCGACCGATTCGCGCCGACGGCCTCCAATAGCGACAGCGCGATGCCGTCCTCCTGCTCGAGGAGTGCCTCCAGCAGATGCATCGCCTCGACCTGCGGGTTGCCCGCGGCCGACGCGGCGCGCACGGCCGACCCGATGGCCTCCTGCGCCCGCGTCGTGAACTCCTGTTTCACGGTATTTCCTCCTGATGGTGCGCGGATGGTCGTCCGCCGCCGCTTGGCGGCTGACGATGCCGCGTCGAGAACGCTGTGCGAGCTCCCTTGCGGAGTCCGCGTCCACCATTCCCAACGGTTCCAGAATTGAGTCTATTCCACTCAACTTGATTTGGTCAGCAGGAGCCGGCAGGACGCCGGTCGACCGCCTTCATGGGCCACCTGTTCGACTGCCCACGAAGGCGAGCACAATGGGCAACATGACGCCCTCAGACTCATTGCGGACCCCACCTTCCTGGCTCGACGACGTCACCGGGGAGGAGGCGCTCACCTGGGCGCGCTCCCGCACCGCGGAGGCCGAATCCCGCCTGGGCGGTCCCGACCTCGCCACTCTGGAAACGCGAATCCGCTCCATCCTGGATTCCCCGGACCGCATCCCTCTGGTCACCGTGCGCGACGAGTGGGCGTTCAACTTCTGGACGGACACGGACCATCCCCGTGGCCTGTGGCGCCTCCAGCACCTCGACAGCTACCTCGCGGGCGATGGCGAGTGGGAGATACTTCTCGACATCGATGCGCTGTCGGCGGAGGAGGGGCATTCCTGGGTCTGGCATGGCGCACGCGTCCTCCACCCCGATCACGACCGGGCTCTCATTGACCTCTCCGAGGCCGGGTCGGACGCGGATCTCACCCGCGAGTTCGACATCCCCTCGCGCACCTGGGTGGACGACGGATTCTCCCGGGCCACGGCGAAGGGTTCGATGGACTGGATCGACCGCAACACCGTCTGGCTCTCGACGGACCTCGGCCCCGGGACAGTGTCCTCGTCCGGGTACCCGCTCCAGGTCCGCATCGTGCGTCGCGGACAGGACTCCGAGGATGCGCAGCCGGTTGTCGTCGGTGCGCCCTCCGACATGGCCGTCGGCGCCGTCCACGATCCGACCGATGGGTTTGAACGGTCGTGGATCAGCGTCTCCCACGACTTCTACCACTCGACGACCTACCTACTTCCCGAAGGCTCGCCGACGACCGACCTCGTGCCAGTCCCCATCCGTGTCGATGTCCCGGCCGACTCCGACGCAGCCGGATGGAGGAATTGGCTGCTGGTGCTCCTCCACAGCGACTGGCAGCTCGACGACCGGACGTGGGCGACCGGCACGCTTCTGGCCTTCGACCTCGAGACGTTCCTCACGGGGAATCGCGCCGCGCAGGCACTGTTCACACCCGATGAGCACACCGTCCTGCAGGGCTGGACCGTCACACGTCATCATTTGGTGCTCACGGCCTCGGCCGACGTCGTTCCCCGGATCCTCGTCCTGACGCCCCCGGACACCCCTGGGCTCTGGCGTTCACACGACCTCGACACGACGTCACTGGAGATTCCCCCGCTGTCCTCGATCTCTGCACGACCCGTCACCCCATTGGACGATGACCGTGTCTGGCTCTCCGTCTCGGGGTTCACGACGCCGACGACTCTGCTGCTGCTCGATCTCACCGGGGACTCGGGCGATGTCGCCTCGGCACGCGTCGCGCGTCGCGCTCCGGCGCTGTTCGATGCGACAGGAGTGGCGGTCTCCCAACACTTCGCGACCTCGAGAGACGGCACTCGGGTTCCCTATTTCCAGCTCGGACGCGCCGACGCCCGCACCGACGGGGGCGAGGGCGATCCCGGTGCGCCGACCGTTCTATATGGCTACGGCGGCTTCGAAGTCTCTCTGCTGCCCGGCTACTCACCGGTGCTCGGTGCTGCGTTGCTGGAACGCGGCGGCACGTATGTCATCGCCAACATCCGCGGTGGCGGGGAATACGGACCGTCCTGGCACCAGGCCGCTCTGACCCGGGATCGTCCTCGAGCCTACGAGGACTTCGAGGCCGTCGCCCGCGACCTCATCGCCCGTGGCGTCACGACACCCTCTCGGCTGGGCATCCAGGGCGGATCGAACGGCGGCCTGCTGACCGGGAACATGCTGATGCGCACACCCCAGCTCTTCGGCGCCGTCGTCATCCAGGCACCACTGCTGGACATGCGCCGCTACCACACGCTGTCCGCGGGGGCCTCGTGGATGGCCGAGTACGGCGACCCGGACGACCCGCAGCAATGGGAGTTCATCCGGACCTTCAGCCCGTTCCACCTCTTCGATCCCGATCGGGCGTATCCGCCCGTGCTGATCACGACCTCGACCCGTGACGACCGAGTCCACCCGGCCCACGCCCGCACGCTCGCCTGGCGGATGTTTGAGGCCGGCTGCGCCGTCACATATGTCGAGAACACGGAGGGCGGTCACTCCGGGGCGGCGGACACCAAACAACGCGCACACATGCAAGCGCTCGTATGGGAGTTCTTCTGGCGCCAGCTTGGCTGAGGGACCGGCCCAGGAAGCGCGCTCACACGCGCTGAGTGGGCCCTCCACGCCACCGATTGCGCTGGACCTCGCGCCGCTTGCCGTTGACACGCACGAGCATGACGATGCCGACGACCGTGATGACAATGCCAGCCACCCCGACTGCGGTCGCCCACGCGAGAGCCTTGAAGACGCTGGTGCCGATCGCATCCATCGTCGCACCTGTCATCCCGACGAGGGTCGTGCCTCCTCCGGTGCACTGAAGGGTGTAGTCACCGGGAGTGATGCCCGACCCCATGACGATCGTCGAGTCACCAGCGACGGCCTGCAGTTCCAGGGCGGAGCCATCGGCGGCCTCGAGCCGGCATGAGAGATCGGATCCGTCCGTCGACTTGACGATGTAGGTGCCCGAGTCGTCCACCGACACCGACGAACCACTGGAGACGGGAGATCCCGCGTCCAGGAGCTGTTCCAGGCCCGACCCACTGAACATGGCGATCAAGAAAGACACCGCTGCGAGCACTGTCGCGATGATGATTCCGATGACAATGACCGCCACGGCCGGACCCCGGGAAGGCAACTCCGGCCCCGAGAGTGGCTGCCCCATCGGATATCCCTGATACCCCGAACCTCCCGGTGGTGCCGCGCCGGGCGCACCCGAGTACGGTCCCGAGGCTCCCCACTGGGAGGAGGCGGGATCCGCACCCGTAGGACCCGCTTGAGAGGAGCCGGGCTGGGAGGGACCATGCCCCGGACCTGCGGACGTCTCGCCATAGCGAGGCCACGGGCTCTGGGGTGTGGAGGGCTGAGAATCGTCCGACCAGTGCTCCGAACGCTGGCCGAACCTCGGCTCGTCGGAGGGCGATTCATGGGGAGTGGACATCTCGGCCTCACTGTGGTCGTGCAGATCTTCGCATCAGTCTACCGGGACCAGCCCATCGGGGCCGGAGGACGTCCCGTTCCCGCTCACTCACCCATCAGGCCCGAGGCCGCCAAACGTTCGCGACGCAGATCCTCAACCCCCGCAACCTCGAGATCGGACAGGGAGGAACCGACTGCCCGGGACAACAACAGGTCCGCCAGCTCCGGATTGCGCGCGAGGGCGGGACCATGCATGTACGTCGCGATGATCGAGCCCTGCACGACTCCGTCAGTGGCGACCTTCGGAGCTGGAGCTCCCTCGGGCACGCCGTTGCCGGTCCCCACCAGAACCCGTCCGAGCGGAGCAGCATCGGGGCCGAGGACGGTTCCCCCGCCGTGGTTCTCGAAGCCGGTGAGCGGATGCGTCAGCCCCTCGAGCACGGGCGCGGTCACGAGTTCACCGATCGTGCGATGTCCCTGGGGGTCCGTCGTCACGTCGAGGACTCCGAGGCCAGCCACTCTCTGGTCGCGGGCATCGCGATACCAGTGGCCAAGAACCTGCAACGACGCACAGATCGCCAGGAGCGGACGATCAGCGGCAAGCGCCCGCTTCAGCCCGGGCTCCACGGAAAACTTCTCCGCCGCCAACGCCTGGGCCGTGTCCTCGCCGCCACCCATCGTGTAGAGATCGAGCCCCTCGGGAATCGGCGTGTCGAGATCGATGACCACGACCTCGGCCTTGATCCCGCGCCGGAGGGCACGCTCTCGCAGGATCCACGCATTACCGGTGTCCCCATAGGTCCCGAGGACCTCCGGCAGTAGGACCCCGATCGTCAGGACGGATTCGCCTGTCATCATGCCTCCCCGGCGGCAGAGCCGTGAGAATCGAGGATCCGTTTGAGATCCCGGAACGCCGTGTAGTTCGCCAGAAGCTCCACGCGGCCGCGATGACAGCGCGAGATCGCCTCTTGCGGGGTCAAGACCCGGGTGACGGGAAGACCCGCGTACTCCATACGCACGGCGAGGTCCGCTCCGCGTTCACCGCAGGCGATGAACGTCCGCTTGCGGTCGGACCTGAGGACCGAGAAATCGACGTCCCACAGCCATGACAGGTCCTGGCCGTCGGCGATCTGCCCGTTGACCGCGACGACGACTTGGTCGACGTCGCCATCGACCATTGTCATCGCTTCCTGCCACCCGGCCGGGTTCTTTGCGAGCATCATCCGCACCTGACGCCCGCGGACGTCGTGGAGCGAATAGCGCCCCGCGACCTCAGTGACGGCCTCAACGGCACGCGCCGCATCCGAGACCGGAACACCCATCGCAACGGCGGCTGCCACCGCCTGCGCAGCATTGCCGAGGTTCGCCAGGCCGGGCAGACGCAGGTGGAGGTCCTCGCGCACCCCACCCGGGCCGTGCAGTCGTGCTCGTGCTCCCGACTCTCCGGACTCGTCGCGCAGGGTGCCGCTGGCGGCGTCCTCGAGCCACCAGTGAGGATCGGGTCGCCTGAATTCCTCCGGCCCGTCCACGACCTGCCAGGAGTCACCGGTGCGCACGACCCTTCCGCCGCGCGGGAATCCGACAGAGTCGGCTCCCCATCCCGAACCGGCCGCCACCCAGACGACGTGGGGCGAGCCCCAAGCGGCCGACACAACCAGAGGGTCGTCGCAATTGGCCACGACGACCGCCCCCGGACGGGCATCGACGGCTGCCCGTAGGCGCCGCTCGACGGTCCCGATCTCTCCGACACGATCGAGCTGGTCGCGCGACAGATTGAGCAGGATGATCACGGAGGGGTCCACGGCCTCGGCGACGATCGGCAGGTGCATCTCATCGACCTCGAGGGCCGCGACGCAGGCCGTGGGCGAGGACATGAAGGCCGTGACGATCCCGGGGGGCATGTTGTCCCCGTTGACGTTGGAGGCAACCGTCCCACGCGTGGACAGGGCCGAACGGACCATGCGGGTCGTCGTGGACTTGCCGTTGGTGCCGGTCACGGTCACCGATCTGCGCCCGCGGGCGAGTTCGGTCAGCACGTGGGGATCGAGCGCCAGGGCGACCTCACCACCGATCATCCCGCCCGACCCGCGACCGAGTGCGCGCGAGGCCGTCCTCGCCAGGCGCCCGGCGTCAGTGGCCAGACGAGAACGCAACGAGGGGGACCGTGTGGGGCGAAGGGGGGAGTCGGCGCGGCTCATGGGCACACACTAGCGCCGGTGGCCACCCGACCCGAACGGAGGGCCACGCATGGCGCGCTCCCGAAGATGGGACGACCCCGCGGACCAGGACACGCTCACGCGGGGTCGCAGATCGACGCCCACGTGTTTAGCTTCTCCGAAGGACGTCCTCGGAGAGGGATTTCCCCTCGACGACGCGGATCACCGAAGCCGCGGATCCGCTCTCGATGGCCGGACGATGCCTGCTGGCGCCGGTCAGCCCGAGGGCCTCGGCCAACGCGACCATCGCACCGAGGCCGGGACCGCGCCAGCGGTCGACCGGGACGAGGCTCTCCCCGTCACGCACTGCGGCGGGTGCCCATGGCCGCTCGCCGCGTCGAACCGGAGAGACTTCGCCGGTCGGGGAGGCTGCGAACACGCGGTTCTCCCGCATGGTGACCTCGTCCAGACGCAGACGCATCCGATCTCGCTCCGACTCGAGATGCTCGACACGACGCTCGAGTTCCAGGATCCGGTGGATCCCCGCGAGGTTGATGCCCTCCTCCTTCGACATGCGCTGGACGTCGCGCAGCCGTTGGATGTCGCGGCTCGTGTACCGACGCCCCCGGCCTTTGGTGCGAGCCGGCGACACCAGCCCGAGGCGGTCGTACTGACGCAGGGTCTGGGGATGCATCCCGGCCAATTCGGCCGCGACGGAGATCACGAAGGTTGCCTGTGCGCTCTGGCGGCGCTGCCGTCCACTCTCCATGTCCATCCCCTTCCAGCGGTCCGGCGGATTCGCCGGTCCGACTCACTCAGACCCTCGCCCGGTCGGCCAACCCCGCACGCGGGTCCCATCCCTCGAGACTGTGCGCAAGCTCCTCGACGGCCTTCTTCTGCTCGCCGGTCATCGACTCGGGCACAGCGACCTCGACCTCGACGAGGAGGTCTCCGGTCTTGCGGCCGTGCTTGACTCCATGCTTGCGCACTCGCAAGACGGACCCCGAGGCCGTACCGGCCGGGATCTTCAGCGAGACCGTCGTCCCGTCGGGCAACGGCACGACAACCTTTGCACCCAGTGCCGCCTCCGGGTAGGAGATCGGCAGATGCATGCGCAAGTCATCGCCGTCGCGCGAGTAGATGGGGTGCGCCTCGACCGTGATCATCACGACGAGGTCGCCATTGGGCGCCCCGCCGGTTCCGGGACCCCCCTTGCCGCGTAGGCGGATCTTCTGGCCGTCGCGCACCCCCGCAGGAATGCGGACCGTCATCGAATGCCCGTCGACGCTCATCCGCACCGTCGTGCCCTCCAGTGCCTGACGGAAGGACAACGAGGTCGAGGCGCGGAGGTCGGAGCCCTGCTGCTGCGCTCCACCGAAACGCGATCCACCGCCCGACGCGCCGAATCCGGCTCCCGTCCCCCCACCGAAGGAAGCGGCACCGGGAGCTCCGCCCCCGAAAAGGTTCGACAGGATATCGTCGAATCCCGCGCCACCGCCGTTCGTGGAATAGCGGACACGCGTCCCGCCCGAGCCACCACCGCCGAACATCGAGGAGAAGACATCCTCGAACCCGGCACCCTGTCCGGCCCCGGCACCACCAGGTCCTGCGGAGAACCGTGCACCGCCACCGGCCATGGCACGCAGCGCGTCGTACTGCTTGCGCTGCTCGGTATCGGAGAGAACTGCGTAGGCCTCGCCGATCTCCTTGAACTTCTCCTCGGCCTTGGCATCTCCGGGGTTCTGATCCGGATGCCACCTCCGGGCGAGTTTACGGTAGGCCTTCTTGATCTCGTCCGCGTCGGCGTCCTTGGAGACTCCGAGCGTCTGGTAGAAGTCCTTCTCCAGCCAATCCTGACCACTCACCGCAACTCACCTCCTGACTGTCGTGAAACACATGTGGTGTCGACTCACTCCGGGTTCTCGACCATGACCTTCGTCGGCCGCAGGACCTTCTCACCCATCCGGTATCCCGGCTGGAGGACCTGTTTGACGACGGGGTGGTCGACCTCGGCACTGCTCTGGGCCAGGAGGGCCTCGTGGAGCTGAGGATCGAAATCATCCCCGGCCTGTCCGAAGCGTTCCAGATTGAAGCGCGTGGACAGGGTGTCCTCGAGCTTCTGGGCGATCGAGGCGAAGGGCCCCTCCCCCAGCTCGCCGTGAGCGCGCGCCGCGTCGATGTCGTCGAGGACGCCGATCAGGGCGAGCACGACCTCTTCGTGACCCGAATCGCGGTGCTGGGCGGCGGCTTCCTTCGTGCGTCGCACGTAGTTACCGTATTCCTGGTTGAGGTTGTACAGGTCGGCCTTCGCCCGGGCGAGGTCATCGCCCAGCTTGTCGACCTGTGCGAGCGCCACTGAGAGATCCGTATCCTCGACATCAGCCTCAAAGGAGGACATGTCGCCCTCCTGGGCCGGCAACGAGTCCGGGACCCCACCGGGGTCGGAACCGCCCGCTGCAGGCGGCTCCGACCCCGGGGTCTCCCCTTGGTCATCGGGCACCGGCGTCTCGGCGGAGCGCTCGGGCTCCTGTCCGGGACCGCCGGTCACTGATTCGTCACTCACTTCTTGCCCTTGTCGTCGTCGTCCACGATCTCCGCGTCGATGACGTCGTCATCGTCGGAGGTCGAGGTGGAGGCACTGTCCGCGGAACCCGCGGCTTCACCAGCGGCCTCGGAGGCCTGCTGAGCGGAGTAGATCTCCTGGCCGATCTTCATGCCCGACTCGTTAAGCTTCTCCAGAGCGGACTTCACTGCGTCGGTGTCCTCGCCCTTCAGAGCCTCCTTGACAGCATCGACATCCGCCTGGACCTCGCTACGCGTGCCCTCGGAGACCTTGTCCTCGTTCTCCTTGAGGAGCTTTTCCATCGAGTAGACCGACTGCTCTGCCATGTTGCGGGTGTCGGCGTCCTCACGACGCTGCTTGTCCTCAGCCGCGTGCTCCTCGGCCTCCTTGACCATCCGGTCGATGTCCTCTTTGGGCAGGGCCGAGCCACCGGTGATCGTCACCGACTGCTCCTTGCCAGTCCCACGATCCTTCGCAGAGACATGGACGATGCCGTTCGCGTCGATGTCGAACGTGACCTCGATCTGCGGGACGCCACGGGGAGCCGGCGCGATACCGCCGAGCTCGAAGGTACCGAGCAGCTTGTTGTCACGAGCGAACTCACGCTCGCCCTGGTAGACCTGGATCAACACGCTCGGCTGGCCGTCCTCAGCGGTGGAGAACACCTCGGAGGACTTCGTCGGGATCGCCGTGTTGCGCTCGATGAGCTTGGTCATGACCCCGCCCTTGGTCTCGATACCGAGAGAAAGCGGCGTGACGTCGATCAGCAGGACGTCCTTGCGGTCGCCCTGGATGACACCGGCCTGCAGAGCCGCACCGATCGCAACGACCTCATCGGGGTTGACGCCCTTGTTCGGCTCCTTGCCGCCGGTCAGTTCCTTGACCACCTCGGTGACGGCAGGCATGCGGGTGGACCCACCGACGAGGACCACGTGGTCGATGTCGGCAAGCTTGATGCCAGCGTCGCGGATGACGTCGTGGAACGGCTTCTTCGTGCGTTCGAGCAGATCAGACGTCAGCTCCTCGAACTTGGCGCGGGACAGGGTCTCGTCCAGGTGGATCGGACCGTCAGAGGTCATCGAGAGGTACTGCAGGGAGACGTTGGTGCTGGTCGCCGAGGACAGCTCCTTCTTCGCCTGCTCAGCGGCGTCCTTCAGACGCTGCAGGGCCACCGGATCCTTCGAGAGGTCGGCGCCGGTCTTGGACTTGACCTGCTGGATCAGCCAGTCGACGACCCTCTGGTCCCAGTCATCGCCACCGAGGCGGTTGTCGCCAGCGGTCGCACGGACCTGGATCGTGGAGAACCCGTCATCGTCCTTGCCGATCTCCAGCAGGGACACGTCGAAGGTGCCTCCACCGAGGTCGAAGACGAGGATGAGTTCGTCCTCCTTGCCCTTCTCGAGGCCATAGGCGAGCGCCGCAGCGGTCGGCTCGTTGACGATGCGCTGGACATTGAGTCCGGCGATCTGGCCGGCGTCCTTAGTCTCCTGACGCTGAGCGTCATTGAAGTAGGCGGGAACGGTGATGACCGCGTCCGTGACGGGCTCGCCGAGGTAGGCCTCCGCGTCCCTCTTCAGCTTGGCGAGGATCCGAGCGGAGATCTCCTGCGCGGTGTACTTCTTGCCGTCGATCTCCACTGTCCAGTCAGTGCCCATGTGGCGCTTGACCGAGGAGATCGTGCGGCTGACGTTCGTGACGGCCTGGCGCTTGGCGATCTCACCGACCAGGACCTCTCCCGTCTTCGAGAATGCAACAACCGAGGGAGTCGTGCGTGTGCCCTCCGCATTCGCGATGATCGTGGGCTCGCCACCCTCGAGGACCGCGATCGCGGAGTTCGTCGTGCCGAGGTCGATACCGATTGCTCGTGCCATGTGCGTGTCTGTCCTTTCGTCGGTCACCGGGGCTTGCCGCAGAATCATGGCCCGCGGTCCTGGAACCGATCGTCTGTCGGAGTCCGTCGGGCCGACCATTGCCGAGCCCTTCAGGACTCGTTCTTGAGTCTGATGCACTCAAGTTTACGGGCTGGGATCCGTTCTGGCAACTCCCTGCCTCCAAACCTGAGTCTGTCGTGCTCAACCTTAGGCGCGCCGGTTTTGTTCCCGCCTCTTCACAGTTCCGTTCGGAGCCCTGCGTCCGCAGCCCCGGCCTGCGGCATGGCACGCTCACCAGTACGAGCAGATCCTCTCCCAGCCACTCATCAGCTGTGGCAACACAGCCGGTGTAGCGTCGGATCGTCCATCCACAGGAGGTGCCGTGAGACTCAGTCGCCACCCGGGCAACACTCGCTCGTCGGGCGCCGCGCCAACCAGCAGGCCGAGCCCGGTCGCCCTCGTGTCCCGTGTTCTCGGAGCGATCGGCGTGATCGCCTACAACTGGTGGATCCACGTCCTCGCGCACCCTGGTGCCTTCCCCCTCGGCCCGAACGCGATGTTCTCCGACCTCCAGGCACGCACTGTTCCCCACTCCCTCGACCTCCGGGTGTTCGACATCGCAGCCGGCATCCTGCTGACACTCGCCTTTCTCCTCCAACGTCGTCACCGGAGCGGGAGAATGCAGCAGGCGACGACATGGATGGTCCTCATGGGAGTCGCCGTCCTCGTCGAGGGGCTCTTCCCCTACCAATGCCCCGAAGGCCTCTCATCCGCATGCCGCCATGCCGAGTGGACCCTCCAGCTCCCCGTGCCCCACTATGTCCACGTGATCAGCGGAATCGTCGAGTTCGGCTGTGCGACAGCAACAGTGCTCCTCCTTCGCGCGACAGCCCCAGACGATCCCTCGATGCTGCGCAGGTGCACCATCCGCACCCTTGTCGTTCTGCTGCTTCCGGCCTACGTCGCCATCGCGGTCGCCTATCTAAGTGACCATGGCTCTCTGATCGTCGAACCAGTCTTCCTTCTGATGTGGAGCGCGACGATGCTGGTCATGCTCGGCGAACCCATGGCAGAAGCGCCCCCGCGCAGATCCTTGCACCCCTGACGGCACCTCGACCCGACCCGTGGGAGAATCCCCGAGTGGAGTGCGCCTACTTTGATCGCCGGGTCTGCCGGTCCTGCGCCTGGCTTCCCCTGCCCTACGCGGCGCAGGTGATCGCTCGCCAAGAGGCCGTTCAGGACGCAGTCGCCCGCGCGCGCCCCGAACTATCAGCGACCCGGTGGCTTCCCCCCGCGACCTCGCCCGAGGCTGGCTTTCGCACCAAGGCGAAGATGGTCGTTGGCGGGACCGTCCAGGCCCCCACGCTCGGCATTCTCGACAGCGACCGCCGCGGCGTCGACCTGCGGGAGTGCTCGATCCTCGATCCCGCCCTGCGCGCCGCGATGCCGGGGATCGCCAGGCTGATCTCCGAGGTCGGCCTCGTTCCCTACGACGTGGCACGCCGCAGTGGCGAACTCAAATACGTCCTCATGACGTGTGCCGACGACGGGGAACTCCTGATCCGCTTCGTCCTGCGCTCACGCCGCCAACTCGGCGCGCTCACCCGCTCGTTGCCGCGCCTGGACGCCCTCGTACCTACCGCCCGCGTCGTCACCGCGAACTTCCACCCCACCCATGAGGCAATCATCGAGGGACCCGAGGAAGTCGTTCTCACCGAGGAGCAGACCCTGCCGATGCGGGTCGGGGACGTGGTGCTCCACCTCGGAGCGCGAAGCTTCTCGCAGACGAACACCACCGTCGCCTCCTCTTTGTACCGGCAGGTCGCCACCTGGCTCGCCCGCGATCCCCTGCCCGCCAGCGCGTGGGATCTCTACTGCGGCATCGGCGGATTCGCCCTGCACGCCGCGGCACGGGGGATCCCGGAGGTCACCGGGGTCGAGATCTCCGAGCAGGCCATCGCCTCCGCTCGTCGAAGTGCCCTCGATCTGCCCCCCGAGGCTGGGTCGACCCGTTTCATCGCCGCCGATGCGACCGACTGGGCCCGCCACCAGCCCCACGCGCCCGAAGCCGTCGTCGTCAATCCGCCACGTCGCGGGATCGGACCCGAGCTCGCTGCCTGGCTCGATGATTCCACGGTGGGGCGTGTCGTCTACAGCTCGTGCTACCCCGATTCTCTGGCACGCGACCTCGCCGCGATGCCTCGCCTGCATCCCGTCGAGGCGCGACTCTTCGACATGTTCCCCCACACGGCTCATGCCGAGGTCGCCGTGCTCCTCGAACGTGAGGACACCGTTCACTGGACGACTGAACGCGCGAGGACCCCCCGCCTGCGCCGATAATCGACTGGTGACCATCCGGATGCGCCCCACCGTTCCCGAGGATCTTCCTCTGATCCTCGGATGGATCCCCACCCGGTCCGACATGGTCCTATGGTCCGGTTCGGTCTTCTCGTGGCCCCTCGACCTCGATCAGCTGCGGGCAGATCTCGAGGCCGCCCCGGGCATCGGTCGCGCGCTGTGGACCGCGATGCGCGAGGAGGGGACCGCCCTAGGATGCGCCTCGGTCATTGTCAGCGCGGATGGAGCAACCGGGCGGCTTGAGCGGATGCTCATCAATCCACTCAAACGCGGGGGTGGCCAGGGACACCGGCTCGTGTACGCGAGCGTGGCAGCGGCCTTCACCGAGACCGACATCGATCTGTTGACCCTGGCGTTGGCCGAGCATGATCGGGCCGCGACTCATCTCTATGAGCATCTCGGATTCCGGGAGACCGGCATCGTCTTCGACCAGGAGACCGACGGGCGGACCTGGCGCAGTGTGGAGCTCGCGTGTACGCGCTCCGACGTCATCCTGGATGGCATGCGTCGCGACGACCTGACCACGGCGGGGGAAGGGCCCCGGTAGAATCGGCGGCGTTGCCGAATCCAAGGAGCGTGCATGAGCGTCGACCTCGTCACCGAGTCCTCACCCGAAATCGTCGAGGCCATGGGACGTCTGGTCCCCCAACTCTCGCGATCCACTCTCCCACCAGACGCTGAGGCCGTCGCCCGTTTCGTCAACCAGCCCTCCGTCCACTTCTTCGTCTTCCGCTCGGAGACCTCGCCGGGACGTGAGATCCTCGGCATGCTCTCACTCGCGACGTTCATCATCCCCACCGGACTGCGCGCATGGATTGAGGACGTCGTCGTCGACGATGCCGCCCGTGGACAGGGCGCCGGGCAGTCCCTGGTCGCCGCGGCCGTCGCACACGCGCAGTCTCTCGGCGCTCGCACCGTCGATCTCACGTCGAGGCCCTCCCGGGAGGCCGCCAATCGGCTGTATCAACGATGCGGCTTCACGCTCCGCGAGACCAACGTCTACCGGTACGCGGTCACCGACTGACAGCTTCGGGTCTCAGGCCCCTGCGGCCAGACGGGTCCCGACCCAGACCAGAATGGCCGTGGCCACCACCAGCCCGAGGACCGGGCCGACGGCCCGCGTCACCTTCGCGATGCGAGGCCTCCAGCGACGACCAAGCGCGGTCACGGCGCCGACGCGCCCGAGTCCCACCGCAAGTGCCACGACGGCCAGGGGCCATTGGGAGACCAGCGCCCACAGGAGGAACCCGAGGACGACCTCGCCCCCGGTACGACCCGCCGAAGCGACGACAGCCGCAGGAAAGGGCGGGTCCCCGATGACAACGGCCACGAAGACAAGGGCAACCAGGCTGAGCGAAACGACCCCCGAAGCGATCCTCGACGCCGCCCGCGCATCGGACCCGTCCGGATCCGCCTGCGTCGACGCCACTTCGCTCCCGGACGAGGCGCGGGAACGCCGGACGAGGACGACGACCGACCACGTCGCGATCGCCACGGCGACGACGGTCTCGAACAGAAGACCGAGTGGAGACACGGCCAAATCGAACCAGTGGATACGCCGGATCGCGCGCCCGGCTACCGCCGTCAGCGCCACCCCCCAGGCGGCAGTGCCACCGATAAGAAGGACGCCGAACAGGACGATGTCCCGCCGACGAGCACCCAGGGCGAGTGCAGCCAGAGCGATGAGACCGGGAGCCGGATCGAAGCCCAGCACCCCCAGACCGACCATCGCCACGACATAGGACCACATGATCGGGATTCTGGCACAGGTCTGCGCCGACGCCGTGCTCGGGTCGCCCGTGCCAGAGGCGACAGGGTCAGTCGACCGCGACTTCCTCCGCCATCTGCGACTTGCAGAAGGGCGTCCCATGGACAGCCGCGGTGATGCGCTCCGAGGTCCGCCGCAGAGTCGCGCGGTCCTTCGTG
>JAATFD010000025.1 GCA_015655375.1 Actinomycetales bacterium | reverse complement strand
GCCCGCTTCCCGGCCCGTCGGGCGCACGCACGCCCCGACCTCGGAATCCTGGATGTCCGGGCCGCCGACCGTGACCCCGTGGCGCAACGCATCCTGGACCAGGGTCGCCGGTGAGTAGAACCCCATCGGCTGGGAAGCGAGCAACCCCGCGAAGAACTCCTCGGGATGGTGGACCTTGAGCCAGGCGGAGGCATAAACGATGTTCGCGAAGGAGAAGGCGTGGGACTCCGGGAACCCGAAGTCCGCGAAGCCCTTGAGCTGGGCAAAGATCTGATCGGCGACGTCCTCGGGAATGCCATTGCCGGCCAGCCCCTGGTAGAGCCGAGGGCGCAGCGCCTCCATCCGCTCCGGGGAACGCTTCGAGCCCATCGCCCGGCGAAGTTCGTCGGCCTGGCTCGCTGAGAACCCGGCCGCGTCGATGGCGATCTGCATGAGTTGCTCCTGGAAGAGCGGCACGCCGAGGGTCCGCTTCAGGGCCTTCTCCATCGAGTGGTGCAAGGGGGTCTGTGCCTCGCGCCCCCGACGTCGCCGCAGATAGGGGTTGACCGCGTGTCCCTGGATCGGCCCGGGCCGGATGAGCGCGACCTCGACGACGATGTCGTAGAACTCCCGGGGCCGAAGCCGCGGCAGCGTGTTCATCTGGGCGCGCGACTCGACTTGGAAGACCCCAATGGTGTCGGCCGCGCACAGCAGGTCGTAGACGCGTGAGTCTTCCTCGGGCACGCTGTGCAGGCCGAGGACACGTCCCTGCTCGGTGCGCACGCCGCGGGCCTCCAGCCAGTCGAAGGCGTGACGCAACGCCGTCAGCATTCCCAGCCCTAGCAGGTCGAATTTGACCAGCCCGGCATCGGCGCAGTCGTCCTTGTCCCACTGGAGGACGGTGCGCCCGTCCTTCGCCGCCCACACCACGGGGCAGACCTCGGAGACGGGGGTGTCGGTGAGCACCATGCCACCCGGGTGGATCCCCATGTGGCGGGGCAGGCGCTGAAGGGCCCCGGCCACCGCTCGCACGTCCTCGGGCATCCCGGAGGCATCCGTGTCCCCGCCGCGTGACGTCCCCCGCGACCAGGACAGGGCGACGCCGGGAGCATACCCCAGGGCACGTGCGGCGTCGCGGATCGCGGAGCGGGGCCGGTAGCTGATGACGTTGGCGACCTGGGCCGCGCGGTCGCGCCCGTAGTGTTCGTAGACGTGCTGGATGACCTCCTCGCGACGCACGGCCTCGATGTCGAGGTCGATGTCGGGATACCCGGCGCGCCCTTCGGAGAGAAAGCGTTCGAACATCAGCTGGTGTTTCACCGCATCGACGGCGGTGATGCCCAATGAGAAGCAGACAGCGGAGTTCGCGGCCGAGCCTCTCCCCTGGCACAGGATGTGCCGGGAGGAGCAGAAGTCGACGATCTCCTTGACGATGAGGAAGTAGCCCGGGAAACGACGGCTCTCGATGATCTCGAGTTCGTGGTCGATCGTCGTCCACGCGCTGGGGCTCTCCTCACGTGTCCCATAGCGGTCGAGGGCACCGCGCCGGGTCAGCTCGCGCAGCCATGTCGTCTCTGTGTAACCGTCGGGAACGTCGGTGCCGGGCAGATCGGGGGCGACCATGCGCAGATCGAAGGCTGCCTCGCGGGCGAGTGCCGCGGCAGTGGACACCGCTTCAGGGTGACGGTGATGCAGGGCGAGCATCTCGCCTGGACTGCGCAAGAAGGCGCGCAAGGCGGGCAGGTGGGGCTCGGCTTCAGTCAGTGAGGCATTCAACCGGGTCGCCGCGAGCACGTCGGACAGGGGCTGTGAGGCGGGAGCGGAGCAGCGCGCGGCGGTCGTGGCAACCAGCGGGACGTGGGCAGCAGAGGCCATATCGGCAAGCTCGTCGGCCACCCCATCCGCCGTCGTGGGCGTCAGGCAGGACTCGACGGCGACCTGCTCGCGTCCGAAAAGGGCGATCAGGTGGTCGAGCAGTCGGCGGGCGGCCTCGCGGCCTCCCGACCGCAGTGCTCGACGCAGGGGTCCCCGGGTGGTTCCGGTCAGGACCAGCCAGTCGGCACCGTCCTCACTCGCGAGGTCACTGAGCGTGTGGGCGGCCTCGCGACGACCGGGGTGGGCCAGCGCATGGTCGCTCATCGCTCGACACAGCGCGTGGTAACCGCCCGGCGAGGTCGCGAGCACCGGCAGGCGGATGCCCGGGTCCTCGGCACCGGGGACGAGGCCCCATCCCGGCTCACAGACGGTGGGCTCTCCGGCGCCCGCGATCCCGGTGAACTGACCGCGATCCAGGGTCAGCTCCGCACCGAAGACGGTCGACATCCCCGTGTCACGCGCTGCGGTGGTCGTTTGGATGGACGAATACATCCCGTCGACATCAAGGACGGCCAGCGCTTCCAACCTGAGTTCGTGTGCTTCGCGAACCAGGGCGGACGGCTGGTCGGCGCCATCGAGGAAAGTGAAGGCGGAGTGGGCGTGCAGTTCGGCATAGGCAACCGGATCGGTGGACACCCCACGATCATATCGAACACCTGTTCGATCGTCTCGTCAGTCCTCCAGCAAGGACCTCAGATCCTCCGCACTGATCCGGCCGCCACCGGTGCCGCCGCCATCGATGACCGCGCTGACCAGGTGGCGCTTGCGGTCCTGCAACTCGAGGACCTTCTCCTCGATCGTGTCGGCGGCAACCAGACGGTAGACGTTGACCTTCTTGGACTGGCCGATGCGGTGAGCTCGGTCGACGGCCTGGGCCTCCGCGGCGGGGTTCCACCAGGGGTCCATGACGTAGACATAGTCGGCCTCGGTCAGGGTCAAGCCTGTTCCGCCCGCCTTCAAGGAAATGAGGAAGACCCGGCGCTTCCCGGACCGGAACGTCTCGATGACGTCCTCACGGTGGCGCGTCGCCCCGTCAAGGTAGGCGACCTCGATCCCCCGGCGTTCCAGCACCGCTCGAATCCGTTGGAGGAAGGACGTGAAGGAGCTGAAGACCAGGACCTGGTGTCCGCCCGGGACGATCTGGTCGAGTTGGTCAGCCAGAAGTTCGACCTTCGCCGACCCGACGGAGGAATAACGCTCGTCGATCAACGCGGGGTCAAGGGCGAGCTGTCGCAGACGCGTGATCGAAGCGAGGACGTCCATGCGGTGCGACTGGAAGTCGTCGAGCAGGCCGAGGATCTTGCCTCTCTCGCGAGTCAAGTACTGGTCGTAGATCCGGCGATGTTCCTCACCGAGGTCGACCTCGATGACGGATTCCGTCTTGTCGGGCAGATCGGGAGCAACTTGCTCCTTCGTGCGCCGCAGGAGGAACGGGCCGGTCAGTCGCCTCAGCCTGACCAATGCCGACGGGTCCTCCCCCGACTCGATGGGCCGACGGAACCGATCGTTGAAAACTCGCCACTTCGGGAGCAGGCCCGGGTCCGTCAGCTGGAGGATCGACCACAGGTCCGCCACCGAGTTCTCGACCGGTGTACCCGTGACCGCGACCTTCCACTGTGCGTCGAGGCTCATCAGCGCCGCGTGGATTGCAGTCTGCGGATTCTTGATCGCCTGCGCCTCGTCGATGACCAAGCCCGACAGGGGCAGCGCAGCCCATTCGTCGGGCTCCATCCGCACGATTGTGTACGACGTCACGAGAACGTCGACGAAGTCGCTCATCTGCGCGACGGTCTCCCCGCGTCGACGCGAGGTCGAGGAGACGACCTCGACATCCAGCTCGGGGAAGAAACGATGGGCCTCATGCTGCCACGTGCCCAGCACGCTGGTGGGGGCCACGACCAGCACCGGGTCTGGACGCTTGCCCTCGCGTCCGGACAGAGCACGGTCCTTCAACGCTTGAATCGCCGACAGGATCTGAAGGGTCTTTCCCAGACCCATGTCATCGGCGAGGATGCCGCCCAACCCGAGTTCAGCCAGCGTTGTCAGCCACCGATGACCCTGTTCCTGGTAGGGCCGCAGTTGTGCCAACGTCGAGCCCGAGACGGGCAAGCCCACCAACTCACCGTGGCCGGAGACCGCGCCGACCCGTCGTGTCCATTCCTCGGAAGCCTCGGCATGGTCGGACAGTTCCTCGAGGTCGTTCCACAGGCCGGCTTGGAGGACAGACAGACGGGTTCCTTCTCCGGTCGTGTCCCCGAGGAGCTCCGCTTCCTCGAGGAGGACGCGCAACCGGTCGAGGCGCTCCCCATCGAGGCCGATCCACACCCCGTCGACGAGCAGGTGATCTTGTCCAGAGGCCAGCGCTGAGAGCAATTCCGACATCTCGACCTCGTGCCCGCCGACGAGGACGCGAACCCGCAGGCCGAACCAGTCGGAGGTGTCGCCGTCCTCGAGCGACGTGTCGATCTCGAAACCGGACTCATCGACTTGGACGCCCAGGACGTCCTCGGCGATGTCCCACTCGAGTCCCTCCGGATGAACGCGGGCGACGACGTCGTGAAGGAATTCGGGAGCGCGCCAGGCCGGGAATCTCACGGTTGCCAGCTTCGAGCGCCACAATCCGGGATCAAGGTGAAGGCCACGGGCATCATGGTCGACCCGCTTGACCAACTCGAGGACCTCGAGGTCGTCACGCGCTTGCTCGACCGGTGTGCGAGAACGCGACGAGCCCACAGCGTATTCCGCCCACCAGTGCACGCTCACCGCGTCCGAACCCTCAAGGCGAACCGTCGCGACCAAGGAGGGGTGCACAGCGTCGTCGACAGCAAGCGATCCATCGGTGGAAACGACACCGACCGTTCGCGTGAGCCGGGGAATCCACCGCGCCTGGAACTCGGCGACGTCCGATTCGGGGACGATCAGCCCGCCCTCAGGCAGACCGTCGCGCAGATCCTCGCCTCCCCGGATCTCCGCGATTCGGGTTCCCCCGTCGAGCAACAGCAGGTTGGTGTCTGTATCGATGCGAGGCCGAGGCTGGGCGTGTTCCCCGTCGCTGGCGACCACCGACAGGGAAAGACCGCCGGAAATTGATCGCGCGTCGACTCCCAGGTGCCACGGGTGCGAGTCCAGTTCCAGGGGGACCTCGGGATCGACATCGGCAAACAGTGCAAGTCCGGCCCGGTCCAGCCGACGCAGCCAGGGGCCAGCCTGATCGCCCAGTGACTCGAGGGTCACCTCGTGGGGGGAACGCCACGCGATCCCCGTCCTCGACAGACGGTATCCCTCACGCAATAGGGCGACGTGCGTCTGATTGAGACCCTCCGTGACAGAGGTCCATTGGGCATTCGTGATGTCCGGCCACGCAGCCCGGCGCGTGACCCACTGGGCATGGGGACCGGTGCGCAGGGGCGTCAACCAAATCGGTTGGGACGGATCGTGGGTGTCGACCAGCAACGCCATCGGTTCGCCCTGGACACCGGTCCCACCGACGAGCTCCTCAAGTGCGGTGCGCCACGTCTGCTCGACAGGTGTCGCACGACGAATCCGTTCACGCAGTTCAAGGACTGTGGCCACGCAGTGGCGGCAGTCGCGTCCCACCGTGCAGGCGCAGGTCAGGTCCAGCCGACCTTCGACGGCTTCGATCCACGTGCGGTAGGTGACGCCGGAGCCCTTGACGCGTCCGATAGCGCGGGTCTCCGACTCCTCATCAACGTCGAGCACACGGCCCGCGCGGAAGTAGGTCAGGCCCTTCGCCCACGTCGCGGGCCCGACGATCGCCATGATGTCCTCGTCGCCGAGACGCGAGACAAGGTCAGTGAGCGTTCGGAAGGTGGCCATCCCCCCAGTCTAGGGGCGTTTCGGGCCGAGCGCCCCTCCCGATTCCTCGAGATAACACGACGCACACAGCGACTCGTAGGTCGAGTCCACCCCATCGATGGAGACCTGTTCGCCGTCGAAGACGTAGCGATCTCCGACGCGCCGACCGTTGAAGATCGCCTTGCGCCCACATCGGCAGATCGTCTTGAGTTCCTCGAGGGAATGGGCAATCTCCAGCAGCCTGCGCGCACCGGGGAAAGCGACCGTCCGGAAGTCCGTCCGGATGCCGTAGGCGAGGACCGGGATCCCGTCGAGAACGGCCACCCGCAGGAGGTCGTCAACTTGGTCAGGTGTGAGAAATTGCGCTTCATCGACAAGGACCGCAGCAACCGACTGAATGCTTCCGTCATGGGTGGGACCGCCGGGCCTACGCGCCTCGCGGGCGAGAAGCTCACGGATGTCATCCTGCGCGTCGACCAGAACATCAACCGGACGGGTCATGCCCAGACGGGACACGATCTCGGAGTCACCCTTGACGTCGATGTCGGGCTTAACAAGGACCACGCGCTGGCCGCGCTCCTCATAGTTGAAGGCAACCTGGAGTAGGGCTGTCGACTTCCCCGAGTTCATCGCTCCGTAGCGGAAGTAGAGCTTGGCCATGTTGGATCCTTCCCGTCCGTGTCCGATCCCGCGAGATCCTATCGCCGTGCGGGAGGTCAGACGGAGCTCCCTGATCTCCGCCGAGGCACGCCCCCAAATTCACCTCGAGATTCGGTTGTGCCCAGCTGAGCGCAACTCACCTACTGGGGACGCGCTTCGTGCGTGAGAACCCGCTAGTCATAGATCCCCTCGATCAGCCAGCGGCCCTGGCGTTGGACGAGCAACAGATCGGCTCCCTCATCCCGGACGACACGCAGGTAGGCGCGCGATGATCGGTCCCCCTGCGAGCCCTCCCACCAGCGGCCGAGGACCGCCCAGGGGCCCCCGCTGACACGGATCGCGAGCGGTTGCCCGATCTCCAGGCCCGTGATGGCATTCCCCTCGGACGTCGGAAGGACCAGGAGGTGCGTCGGCACCACGGACAGCGCGCCCCGTCCCTCGACGAGGACAGAACGGCGCACGGACCGATCGTCTGACACTCCTCGAACCTCACCGATGTCCATCCGCGCATCGGACGCCTCAACGCGGTGTCCCTCGGAGGTCACCAACGTGATCCCCCGCTCTCCGCCCGTGGGGGCGGTGTCCTCGTCAGTCCCCCACAAGAGGATCGGTCGGGCGACGTCGAAGAGAGTGGCTGGCGGTGACTCGACTCCGCCCTCCCATTCGCCGTCCACCGGTGTGAGACCCTCGACGGGGCTCCCCCACGGCGCGGTGAGGATCCGGGAACGAGGATCGTGCCCACCCTGCAGATGCGGGGCGACGACGGCCTCGTCACCGAGCAGTGACTGCAGGCGCAGGACAGAGCGGGTGGCCCGGTCATCCGCGTCGGCGCGTCCCCACAGCCGAGCCCCAGGCGGTGCATCCATCAGCTCACGCGCCAGGAGACCGACACTCGCCAGAGCAGAATCAGGGGTCTGGGCCGAGGGGTCGACAGTCTGGGTCCATCCCCGCAACTGCCATCGCACGCGATCGACGACGTCGGCAGTGCTCGCACAGTCGAGCCCGGTCCAGGTCCGTTCGCGACGCTGCCCCGCTGCCGTCTCCATCCACACCGTGAGGGTCTGCGAAGAGACCCCCGAGCGCCACAGCTGCTGTGCGAGATCCTCCGCCAGACGCCGCAGCCCCATGACGATTGCATCGATGTCGGACGCCGGAGGATCGAACTCGGTGGAGACCTCGCACGTGGACCTCCTGCGCCGCATCCCCCGAGCCCCCAGGTCCCCGCCTGCGCACAGGATCCGCAGGGTCTCGCCCGCCCGGCCGAAGCGGGTAACAAGGGGTCCGCGGCCTATGCCGAGAAGATCCGCACAGGTGTGTACCCCGAGGCGAAAGAGAACGTCCAGGGCATGGGCAACCTCCTCGCGCACGGCAGGTGGCAGAACCTGGGAGACACGCCCCACGGACAACGAGGAGAGGAAGGCCGCAGTATCCCCGGGAGCGACGATCTCTCCTTGATGAGCAGACTCCAGGGCGGCGAGCATCCCCGTGGCGATCCCCACCTGACACTCGGCACCCGTGTCCGCGGCCACTTCCTCGACCAGGGCTCCGGCCAGGGCTTCCTCCGAGCCCATCCAGCGCGCAGGCCCCGCAGCGGGCGCCCAGGCAAGACCGGGTCGCAGGCAGACGACTCCCGCCGCCACAGCGTCGAAGGCCTGCGCGACCGGTTCGAAGGCCGCGGCCTCCCGCAGAGGATCATGCGGGAGCAGGAGGAGATCCGGGCAGAGATACTGGGCCGTGGACACCGGCATCCGTGACCGCACGCCTGCCCGGCGCGCGGGAGCCGTCGCCACCAGGACCCGGCCTCGATGAACGCTAACAGCAGGAGCATCGGGTGGAGTGTCGACGACCAGCGATGTCGTGGGCCAATCGGGTACCCACAGAACGACACGGCGAAGACCTGTGGGATCGGAGCCGCTCATATCGCTTCTCGCCGTTCCACTCCGCGCGCGAGCCGATAGGGACGCGACAGCCCCGGCCAGGCCAGCGTCGACAGCACGATGGAGCCGTCACGGCGGATCCGTGCTCCCAGCCTGCGCCGTTGGGCATTCGAGAGGTCGATGTCCCCCACGCACAGGATGTCCACTCCCTCAAGCAGGGTCGCCACGACATCGGCGGCAAACGGGCCGGGGTGAGGAACGCTGACCACCCGATCGAGATCGAGTCCCGCCTCACGCAGGGCGACCCATCCGATGTCTTCCACGCCGACGAGCCCCGTCCACGAACCCTCACGCTGGCGAACGATCCCTGCCGCCGCCCGCAGGAGGGGGCCACCACCCGAGGGAATCTCGAGGATCCGACCCGCGGTGCCCTTGCCCGAGGCCTCCGCTTCCGGCGCCCCGACCCTGACACTTTCCGCCGCCCTCACCGGGTCCTCCACCAGTTCCCCACGATCGAGAGATCGCTCGCGGGCGCTGCGCAGGCCGGTGCGCTCTTCCGCCTGCACGAGAGCGAGGCGGGCCCTGCCCAGACGTGAAGTCGCCTCGCCGACGCGCGGATCCGGTTCCATGACTCTCCTCCAGAATCGAACACCTGTTCGATTAGCTCAGTCTATCGACCATCACCCGCATCTGCGTCGAGGACGGGCACGCCGGATCCTGCCGCGCCGATCCACACCGCCCTGGAGGAGACTGGACCCTGACGAAGCTGTTCCGACGACGCCTCACCACTGGAGGAGATCATGAACCTCGACGACCGCCCCGTGGCCCCGGACCCTTACGGCGCTCTTCCACACGTCTCGGCTTTCACTCTGGAATCCGACGATCTCGTCGACGGCACTCCGATACCGCCGCGCCACACCGCCGACGGGGACAACCTTTCACCCCATCTGCGTTGGTCCGCCTTCCCGCCTCAGACGCGCGGATTCGTCCTCACGTGTTTTGACCCCGACGCACCCACTCCCTCGGGGTGGTGGCACTGGGTCGTCGTCGATCTGACCGCCGACCAGACGGAGCTTGAACGTGGCGCGGGCGCCTCGGACCTCACGCTGGAGGGAGCGGCCTTCCACCTGCGCGCCGATCACGGGGAGGCCGACTACTTCGGCGCCGCTCCCCCGGCTGGAGACCGCCCCCATCGCTATGTCTTCGCCGTCCACGCCCTCGACGTCGAGACCCTCGGGCTAACCGATGACGACACCCCGGCGGCCTGTGCTCTCCAGGCCCTCACCCACACCCTGGCTCGCGCGCGGCTGACCGTCACCCACGCCGTTGCCGCCGTCGGCTGAGGCGCTGCGGAGAAGCCATCCCCCAGGGCGTGGGAGGATGGTCTGCGTGCTTCATGTGATCTTCTTCGAACCGCGCATCCCGGGCAACACCGGCGCGGCCATCCGCCTGTCCGCCTGCACCGGGTCGATGCTCCACCTGGTCGAGCCCCTCGGCTTCGACATGGAGGACGCCAAGCTGAGGCGGGCCGGCCTCGACTATCACGACCTCGCCCACGTCCTGGTCCACCCCGACCTCGACGACGCGCTGGCCGCCGTCCCGGGGAGGATCTGGGCGTTCACCGGACACACCGCGACGCTCTATTCCGACATCTCCTACGAGGACGGCGACGGACTCATGTTCGGTCCCGAGCCCACGGGACTTCCCGAGGAGGCCATGTCCCATCCGCGGGTCGCTTCCCGGGTGCGCATCCAGATGCTGCCGGAGATCCGTTCCCTCAACCTCGCGAACTCGGCTTCGATCGGCCTGTATGAGGCCTGGCGGCAGATTGGCTTCCCTGGAGGCGTGTGACACGGGGGCGCGGCAAGTGGGTCGGACGCTCAATCTGCTCGGCCAGTTCGACGATGCGCCGGGGGTTCGACCGCCACAGCCAGATCAACCCGATGACGGGAATCACCAGCGGCAGGTACCAGCAGTCGGCACCGAAGTCGGCCCACGCGGAGCGCCCCTCGGAAATGTCCGGCTGACCCAAGCCCAACAGACCAACGATCACAGGGCCCGCCATCTCGATGATGACGGCCGCCCAGCCCACGGCCCGCATCCGCCGCCCGTTGTGGGTGATCCCCACGGCGGCAATCAGGTAGACGATCCCCGCCACAAGGGCGACAAGAGATGGCCCCAGCGCCCGATCGCCGAGTTTGAAGAGATCGAAGATCGCCACGCTGGTTGTCCACACGCCGAAGACCCAGTACAGGACCATCACCAAACGACCCGCGCCCCAGGCGGGACCACGATCGTCCGTGACCTGATCGCCCGCTGGCGTGGGAGTGTCCGGCGTCGTTTCACGGGGCATGGTCCCCTCCTGTCTTTGGTTCCGGTGACTGATCCTAGATCCTGCCCCGCTCACCCAGACGTGAGTGGGTCCTCGTGGACATCGGGATCCCGGTCCTCCCCTCCGACCGATGTGGTCGGCCCCACCGTGGCCAATAGGCATCAAAGGACGAAAAATCACACGTCGAGTGGGACAATGGGCCCAGCCGGACCACGATGGTCCGAACACCCGAGACGAGGAGTGGAGCACGTGAGCGAGCCCGGTTACGACATCGTCATCTTGGGCGCGGGGTCGGGCGGATATGCCGCCGCTCTGCGCGGAGCACAGCTGGGGCTGAGCGTTGCCCTGATCGACGGGGACAAGGTGGGCGGCACCTGCCTCCACCGCGGATGCATTCCGACCAAGGCATACCTGCACGCGGCAGAGACGGCGGACGCGGTTCGGGACTCCGAACAGTTCGGCGTCAACTCGACGTTCGGTGGCATTGACATGGCGAAGGTCGGATCCTATCGCGACTCCGTCGTCGCCAGGCTCTACAAGGGCCTGCAGGGGCTCCTGTCCTCCCGCAAGGTCGACGTCATCCAGGGATGGGGACGCCTGGTCGCCCCCGACACCGTCGAGGTCGACGGCCGTCGGATCACCGGCCGCCATGTCGTCCTGGCGACCGGCTCCTATTCGCGCACACTCCCCGGCCTGGAGATCGAAGGCCGCGTCATCACCTCCGAACAGGCCCTTCAGATGGACTGGGTGCCATCCCGCGCGGTCGTTCTGGGCGGCGGGGTCATCGGCCTCGAGTTTGCCTCCGTCTGGAAGTCCTTCGGCGCTGACGTCACGATCATCGAAGGCCTGCCACACTTGGCCAACAACGAGGACGAGGCGATCTCCAAGCAGCTGGAGCGTTCCTTCCGCAAGCGCGGAATCGCCTTCAAGACCAACACTCGTTTCTCCTCAGTCACCCAGGACGACGGAGGCGTGCACGTCACGACCGAGGACGGCGCCACCGTGGACGGCGACGTCCTGCTCGTCGCGGTCGGACGCGGACCCGTCACCGAAGGACTCGGCTACGAAGAGGCCGGAGTCCACCTGGACCGTGGCTTTGTCCTTACCGACGAGCACCTTCACACAGGCGTGGCGAACATCTATGCGGTCGGCGACATCGTTCCCGGCCTGCAGCTCGCCCACCGCGGCTTCCGCCAGGGCATCGTCGTCGCCGAGGAGATCGCCGGCCTCACCCCCGAGCCGATCATTGAGTCCGGCATTCCACGCGTGACCTTCTGCGATCCGGAGATCGCTTCGGTCGGGCTGACCGAGAAGCAGGCCCATGAACAGTACGGCGACGCCGTCGTCACCACCGAGTACAACCTCGCGGGCAACGGCAAGTCCAGCATCTTGGCCACCCAGGGATTCGTCAAGCTCGTCGCCGTCAAGGATGGGCCGATTGTCGGGTTCCATGCGATCGGCGCCCGCATGGGCGAGCAAGTGGGCGAGGGCGAGCTCATGGTCAACTGGGAGGCGTACCCGGACGATCTCGCGTCCCTGATCCACGCCCACCCGACCCAGAACGAAGCGATCGGCGAGGCCGCAATGGCCCTGGCCGGCAAGCCGCTCCACGCCCATAACTGACCGGCACCGACAAGGAGAAATACACATGGCCACCCCAGTAGCAATGCCCGCCCTGGGCGAGTCGGTGACAGAGGGAACCGTCACGACCTGGCTCAAACAGGTCGGCGACACGGTCGCCGTCGACGAGCCGATCGTCGAGGTCTCCACCGACAAGGTGGATTCCGAGGTCCCCTCGCCCGTGGCAGGCGTCCTGCTCGAGATCCTCGTTCCCGAGGACGAGACCGTCGAGGTCGGCACCCAGATCGCGCTGATCGGGGACCCCTCGGAGACGGCCGCCTTCCCCGCGCCGACGACACCGGCCCCCACAGCCGAGGCCGTCCCGGCACCCGCTCCGGTTGCTGAGGCGGCTCCCGCCGCTCCGGCACCCGTTTCCGCTCCATCTGCCGGCCCCGCAACCGGCACCGACGTCACAATGCCGGCCCTCGGCGAGTCCGTGACAGAGGGAACCGTCACGACCTGGCTCAAACAGGTCGGCGACGCGGTCGAGCTTGATGAGCCCCTGCTCGAAGTCTCCACCGACAAGGTGGATTCCGAGGTGCCCGCGCCGGTCGCCGGTTACCTCGTCGAGATTCGCGTTCCCGAGGACGAGACCGTCGAGGTCGGCACCGTTCTCGCGGTCATCGGCGACACCGCCGAGGCTCCGGCCGCTGCCGCTCCCGCGAGCCCTGCTCCGGCTGCCGCCGCACCCACGCCGAGCACTCCGGTCGCCCCCGCGGCTCCGAGCCCGGCACCTGCGCACGCCGCGCCGCCAGCCCCGGTCCATGCGGCTCCGGCCCCGGCCGCCCCGCCCACTCCACCGGTTCCGGCTGCACCTGCCGTTCCCACTGCGCCCGCCCCCCTCGCACCGGCACCTGAACCGCACCTTCCTCCTGCTCCCACTGCCGAATCGCTGGCCACTGCGGCTGCTACTGCTCCAGCGGTCCCCGACGCCACCGTCATCGCCACCGCCAGCGGCTACGTCACTCCCATCGTCCGGAAGTTCGCACGCGAGGCCGGTATCGACCTGACCACTGTGACCGGGACGGGGATCGGCGGGCGGATCCGGCGCGAGGACATCGAGTCCGCCGTCACGTCGCGCGAGACGGCAGAGGCCCAGGCTGCCGCTGCTCCCGCCGCAGCCGCCTCGAAGCCGCAGGCACCGGTCCTCGAGCCCTCGCCCCTGCGCGGGACGACCGAGAAGATGACGCGCCTGCGCCAGACGATCGCCAAGCGAATGGTCGAGTCCCTCCAGACGACCGCCCAGCTCACGACCGTCATCGAGGTCGACGTCACGCGCGTCGCCCGCCTGCGGGCCCGCGCGAAGAACGCCTTCCTCGAACGTGAGCAGACGAAGCTGACCTTCCTACCGTTCTTCGTCAAGGCCGCCACCGAAGCTCTGCTGGTTCACCCGAAGATCAACGCAACGATCGACGGCAAACAGGTGACGTACTTTGATCACGAGAACATCGGGATCGCGGTCGATACTCCCCGCGGCCTCCTCGTCCCCGTCATCCGCAATGCCGGTGGTCTCTCGCTGGCGGACATCGCCCGGTCGATCAACGATCTCGCAGCCCGTACACGTGATTCGAAGGTCGGCCCCGACGAACTGACCGGGTCGACCTTCACGATCACGAACACCGGATCCGGCGGAGCTCTCTTCGACACCCCGGTGCTCAACATGCCCGAGACCGCGATCCTCGGCATCGGCACGATTGTCAAGCGGCCCGTTGTCGTCAAGGACACCGATGGAAACGAGACGGTCGGTATTCGTTCGATGGTCTACTTGGCATTGTCCTACGATCACCGCCTGGTGGACGGCGGCGATGCGGCCCGGTACCTGATGACCGTCAAACAGCGTCTGGAAGCGGGCGATTTCGAGGCCGACCTCGGCCTGTGATCACTGCGCGCTGCCGGTGAACATCACCGGTGCTCCCCGTGGGGCCTGACCGATATCCGGTCGGGCCCCACGCTTGTCGCACTCATTCACTCTCCTCGACCTCGCCGATGAGCCGGGGTTCTCCCGTGAGGGTGACGCGCACCCGGTGAACGGCCTGGTCTCCGATCTCCGCACACCTGGACGCGTCACAGCGACGATGGGCGAGCTGGCGCACCGTTGTCGACAGCGAGACCATTCCTCCCCGGCAGGTCACGTTCTCGATGTCACCGATCTCGGTGTGCAATCCCTCGACGCGCACGTCCTCCTCGACCAAGCGGTGCACGAGGTCGACGTCGCCCGATCCGACATCCCCGGACATCACCTTGGCGATCGACGCGTCGTCGCGGTCCTCGATCGCCCCGTCCCGGCGATCGACCAGGTCGGCGAGCATTCCACGCGCGGCCTCCTCTCCCGGGCAGACCACCGTCGCATCGCCGGGGGCGGGGATCTCCTCGGCTCCACCCGCGACGGACGCACCTCCCCGGACGACCGACGCCACCACACCGACGCAGACCACGACGATCGCGCCCACCGCCCATCCCCAGCGCCCGGCCCTGCGCGCGGACCGGGCACGGTGCCGTGCAGGAGAATCCGCACAACGAGTGACGTCAGAAAGAGCAACTCGACGAAGCACCTCTGTCACGCCAGAGCCGGACCTGCCCTCATCGGGAAGAACGGCATTTTCGAGGACGTGGCTCAGCCGCTCGAAGGCCTCGTCGTCGGTCATCGCCACGCCGCTGTCCGCCATCGACCATCCGGGTGTTCCGAGGATCCCCCCGGGCCCGTCCGCAACATCGATGAGCACCGCATGCCCATCCGGACGCACGATGACATTCGCGGGTGCGACATCGCCATGCACCAGACCGGCGGCGTGAAGATCATCGAGTCCTCGCCTCACGTCCTCCCGGACGCGCTCACGCTCGGTAAGGGTCCGCGGGAATCCCCTGGCCAGCAGCGCCTCCAGCGACTCGCCGGGGACCCACTCCATGATCAACGCCCAACGTCCGTCCTGGTGGCGGGCAACATCGATCAGTTCCACGACATGGTCGGAGTCGAGTCCTGCCCAGGCCTGCCACCGTTCCTCCGAAGCCTCTCCCCAGGAGGCCGGACGGACCGAGACCAGTACCGGGTCCCCCGTCGGTCCTTTTCCCTCCCACAGCGGCCCGGCCGCGCTCATACGGACGAGAGCGCCTAGGGCGTATCCGTCGATCTCCATGACCCCACGCTGCCAACCGATCGCGAGCCCGGCAACCACTCGGGTCTCGATCTGTGGATGACGACCGTGTCACCATGTTCTTGTGGACTGACAACAATCGTCTATCATCGCACCGTCGGATGGGCACAGCCCGCTGGCCGCCCGCATGCTCCTGGAGCGCACCACTGCCCGGGACCCTTGCCGGGCACCTCAACCTGGAGCACCCTCGTGCAGCCCTCTCCTTTTCGTGCGCTCACGCACTATCGAACCCTCCCACGGCTGGCGGGATACCCCGCTCTCTTGATCGCTCTGGCCGCCAGGGCGCCCTACGCGATGATCCCGCTCGGCACGATGACAGCCGTCACCGCCTCGACGGGATCGGTGGCCACCGGTGGCCTCGCCACCGGCGTCGTCTCCGTCTCCACCGCGATCGCCTCTCCGCTGATCGGCAGGTGGTCGGACCGACGCGGACAACGCCTCGTCCTGCTGACACTCACCCCGATCAACGCCTTGTCTCTTCTCGCCCTATTCGTCGCCGCCCTGAGCGGGTGCGACGGAGCAGCCCTGTGGGTCGCCTGCCTCATCGTCGGACTCACCTCGTTGCCGGTCGGCTCCTTCACCCGCGCGCGGTGGGCCGTCCAGACGACGAATCCCCGCGACCTCGCCGCGGCCTTCTCCTATGAGTCGATGGCCGACGAACTCGTCTTCGTCCTCGGTCCCGCTCTGGTCGGTATCGCGGCCTCGGCCGCCGCTCCTGCAGCACCCCTCGTACTGGCCGTCATTCTGGTCATCGTGGCTGGCATTCCCTTTGCCCTCACCGCGCCCGACACTCGACGGAGAGCCTCCGATGGCCATTCGACCACGATGGACCCGGACGTTGCGCGACCCACGATCGTCGTCGTCCTCCTCGCCGTCGTACCGGCGATCATCGTCATGGTCTGCATCGGAACCTTCTTCGGATCCGTCCAGGCCGGCACGACAGAACGCGCGGTGTTCCTGGGCGCGCCCGGACGTGCCGGACTCGTCTATGCGCTGATGGGGCTCGGCTCGGCCGTCATGTCCTTGCTGGTCGTTGCTCTGCCTGATTCGGTCAGGCTCTCGACCAGGGTCCTGATCGGCGGTACCGGGATGGCGCTCCTCATGGGACTCGTCACCGCCCAGTCCTCCCTGCTCGGCACCTCGTTGGCTCTCCTGGTCACGGGATTGTTCGTCGGGCCGACGATGGTCACCGCCTTCACGACCGCGGAACGACTCGCTCCTGGGGGCGGAATCTCCGTGGCGATGACGTCGATGCAGTCCTCCGTCACGGTCGGAGTCTCCCTCGGTTCGGCCCTGGGCGGCGGACTGGCCGCCGGCCTCGGACCGGCGGGTGCCTACGGCCTGGCAATCGGCGCGGGAGTCCTCGTCGCCCTCGTCGGCCTCTCGATGGGAATCACCGGTCGGCGAGGGGGTCCCACCCGGTCTCCCGCACACGATAAGATGTGAGCCTATGGCTGAGAACTCATCGACCCCGCAGAAGAAGCGTCGCTGGTACAACAACGTGGCGGACGCGTACCGGATCACGGCACGCTCCTATCCATGGACCCCGTGGCTCCTCGTTGGCATCGCCGTCGTCGTCGTGGCCCTGAGCGTCCTTGTTGCGGTCCTCACGCACTCCACTGTGATTCTGTGGATCGTCACTGGCCTCATGGCCGCGCTTCTCGCGGACATGATCGTGCTCTCCACACTCGTGCGCCGGGCGATGTACAAGCAGATTGACGGTACCGTGGGATCGGTCTATGCCGTCATCAGTCAGATCAAGCGCGGATGGATCATCTCCGAGGAGCCGGTTACCGCCACACGCGATCAGGACATTGTCTGGCGTCTCGTCGGACGTCCCGGCGTCGTCTTCGTTTCCGAAGGTCCCTCGTCGCGCGTCGATCCACTCCTCAAGCAAGAACGACGCCGCGTCAACCGCGTCGTCCAGAATGTACCCGTCATTCTCATCGAGGCCGGCCACGAGGCCGGCCAAGTGCCGCTGGCCAAGCTCGAGCGCACGCTGCGCAAGCAGAAGAAGGTTCTCACCCGCGAGGAGGTGCCCGCTGTCTCGCAGCGACTCATCGCCCTGCATTCGACGGCCGCGCCGATCCCGAAGGGCGTCGATCCGATGAAGGCCCGCCCGAACCGTCGCGCAATGCGGGGTCGCTAAGTCGGTGCAGCTCCGACGTATGGTGAGACGCCTCAACGCATAATATTCATACGAGTGCATACTTTGTGGATCACGTCCCGAGCACGAAGAGGCCCTCATGCGTAAGATTCCCACCGCCCTCGCCGCCATCTCCCTGACGGCTCTCGTCCTGACCGGTTGTTCCGATCCCGACTCCGCCGGTTCCTCGACAGGAACCTCCGACGCCCCGTCGAGCAGTTCCTCCGCCTCGGCCAGCAGCGACGCCTCCGCCTTCGATGTGACGTCGCTGTCCGCCGTTCCCGAGATCGCCTCACTTGTCCCACAGGACATCAAGGATCGTGGCACGCTGCGCAACGGTGCCTCCACCGATTACGCCCCCGCCGAGTTCCTCACCTCCGATGGACAGACACCGACCGGCTACGAGGTCGACCTCGTCAAGGCGCTCGCTCTGGTCATGGGCCTCGAGGACGGCACGACGACGACCGCCGAGTTCCCGACGATCATCCCGGCCCTCGGCACGAAGTATGACATCGGCGCCTCCTCATTCACGATCACCGCCGAGCGTGAGCAGCAGGTCAACCTCGTGTCCTACATCCAGGTCGGCTCCTCCTACGCGGTCGCCTCGGGCAACCCGAAGAACTTCGATCCGAACAATCCCTGCGGCGCGACGATCGGCGTCCAGAACGGGACGTCCCAGGCCGACTACGCCCAGGAACTCGCCCAGCAGTGCGTTGCCGACGGCAAGGACACCCTGACCGTCATGCCACTCGACCTCCAGACCGACGTCTCGACCAAAGTGATCGGCGGCCAGTACGACGCCACGCTGGCCGACTCGACCGTCATCGGATACACGATCCAGAAGGCCAGCGGCCAGCTCGAGCAGGTCGGCGACGTCATCGAGTCGGCTCCGCAGGGCATCGCCGTGTCCAAGGACGACGAGCAGCTGACGAAGGCCATCCAGGCCGCGCTTCAGCACCTGATGGATCAGGGCGACCTCACGAAGATCCTCGGCTCCTACGGTGCCAGCGACGCGGCCCTGAGCACGGCGGAGATCAATCCCACCATCGACAACTGACCGATCCAAACCGGAAGCTCTTCTCATGCGCACACCGCGGTTCCGTTCCGCAACTCTGGCCCTGGTCCCGATACTGGTCCTTTGTGTGGCCTGCTCGGACCCGGATTCAGGATCCACCGCCGCCCCGACGAGCACGGGGGCGGGGGCAACGGGCTCACCGTCCGCCGCCGATTTCGACCCGGCATCGCTCGCGGCGGTCCCGGAGATCGAGGCTCTGGTACCCGATGCGGTGAAGGACCGCGGGATTCTGCGAGTGGGCGCCGACACCTCCTATGCACCCGGCGAGTTCCTCGCCTCCGACGGCCACACCCCCATTGGCTATGACGTCGATCTTTCCGTCGCACTCGCACATTTGATGGGCCTGACCGGAGCGGAGACAACGACCTCGGACCTTCCGGCGATCGTTCCGGCGCTCGGCACGAAGTATGACATCGGCGCCTCCTCGTACACGATCACCCCGGAGCGCGAGGAACAGGCGAACCTCGTCTCCTACGTCAGCGTGGGGTCCAAGTACGCCGTGCGCGCCGGAAACCCGACCGGCTTCGATCCGGCGGATCCGTGTGGTGCGACGCTCGGCGTGCAGAACGGCACGACACAGTACGACATCGTCCAGCGCCTCGCCCAAGACTGCTTGGACCAGGGCAAAGCGACACTGACAATCATGCCGCTCGACCTCCAGACCGATGTGTCGACGAAGGTCATCGGCGGACAATACGACGCGACCGTCGCCGACACGACGGTGCTGGCCTACACGATCCAACAGGCGAACGGCGCCCTCGAGTTCGTCGGCGACGAGTTCGACCCGACACCGCAGGGCATCGCCGTGGCGAAGGACGATGAACAGCTCGCCACGGCGGTTCAAGCGGGTCTCCAATACCTGATGGACACGGGCGATCTGAAAGCGATCCTTTCCGCCTACGGCGCCCAGGACGTCGCCCTGACCACGTCCGAGATCAATCCCGATGTGACGGAGTGACGCACATGGCAGACACCCTCGACGGAGTCGAGCTGATACGCGCCCGGCCGGTCCCCCGGCCCGGTCGATGGATCTCGGCCGCCGTCATCCTCGTCCTTGTGGCGATGGCGATCCACGGCCTCATCACGAACCCGAATTACAAGTGGCCGATCGTCTGGGAGTGGCTCTTCTCGACGACCATCATGACCGGCGTCGCCTACACGCTGATCCTCACCGTGCTCGCGATGGTCCTCGGCACGGTCCTGGCGGTGACGATGGCCGTCATGCGCCAATCCCCTAACCCGATCCTGCGGTGGGTCGCCACCTTCTACATCTGGTTCTTCCGCGGGACCCCGATCTACACCCAGTTGATCTTCTGGTCGCTCCTGCCGGTGTTGTACCCCCAGTTGTCCCTCGGGATTCCCTTCGGCCCCGAGTTCCTGACGTTCGACATGAACAAAGTCTTCACGACGTTTCTCATGTCCTTCATCGGCCTGGGCATGAACGAGGGCGCCTACCTCGCGGAAATCATCCGCGCCGGTCTGCTCTCGGTCGACAAGGGACAGTGGGAGGCTGCGACCGCGCTCGGCATGCCGAGGGGCAAGATCTTCCAGCGCATCGTGTTGCCCCAGGCGATGCGGGTCATCGTCCCACCGATCGGTAACGAGACGATCTCAATGCTCAAGACGACCTCGTTGGTCTCCGCTATCCCCTTCACCCTGGAGCTGACCTTCGCGGCACAGACAAAGGGCCAGCAGCTCTTCGCACCGGTTCCACTGCTGATCTCGGCGGCGATCTGGTATCTCGTCATCACCTCGGTCCTCATGGTCGCCCAGCATTACGTCGAGCGTCACTTCGGCAAGGGATTTGACGCCCGTCCCCAGACGCGCACATCGACCCGGACGGAGCCGAACCCGGAAGCGCCCTCCGACCCCTTCCTTGAGGTGACCCCATGAGTCCCACGTCCGCCCCATCCTCGTCGATGTCCCCCATGGTCGAGGTCAGTGGGGTCCACAAGTTCTTCGGCGATCTCCACGTCCTGCGTGGCATCGACCTGAGCGTGCGCCGCGGGGAGGTCTGTGTCGTCCTCGGGCCCTCGGGGTCCGGCAAATCGACGCTCCTGCGCTGCATCAATGAGCTCGAGACGATCAGCGCGGGCCGGATCCGCGTCGACGGCGATCTCCTCGGCTACCGGGAGGACACGAAGTCCGACGGCTCGATCGTCCTCCACGAGCTGCCGGACAAGGTCATCTCGCGCCAGCGCAGCCGGATCGGCATGGTCTTCCAGCGCTTCAACCTGTTCCCCCACATGACCGCGCTGGGCAATGTCATGGAAGCGCCGATCCACGTCGCCGGAGTCCCGAAGAAGCAGGCCCGCACCCGCGCACTCGAGTTGTTGGACCGCGTCGGGCTGGCCGACCGCGCCACCCACTATCCTTCCGAGCTGTCCGGCGGACAGCAACAGCGCGTCGCGATCGCGCGTGCGCTGGCCATGGATCCAGAAATCATGCTCTTCGACGAACCGACCTCCGCCCTCGACCCCGAGCTGGTCGGCGAGGTTCTCGGCGTGATGAAGGACCTGGCGGCCTCGGGCATGACGATGGTCGTCGTCACTCACGAGATCGGATTCGCCCGCGAGGTCGCCGATGAGGCGATTTTCATGGACGGTGGCGTCATCGTCGAACAGGGCGACCCGCGTGAGCTGATAGACCACCCGCGCGAGGAACGGACCCGTCTCTTCTTTTCGACCGTGCTGTGACAGGCCTGTCAGACCGGCTCCATCCGACTCGTCGACGCTGATCTGGAGTGAAACCAAAGACCTCGATCAGCTGGATGCTCCGTTTCATCCGACCTCGCCGTACGTTGCTGCGGAGATCTATATACTGAGGGCACCGCGTCAGCGAGGCGCAAAGACCCAGTGGAAGTCCCCCGCTTAGACGCAGGGACACTTCGCTTCATCACGATGAATTCGCCGCGTCACGATGAGGCCCCTGCGCCCGGACGACCCTCGCTCGGCCATCGCGATGTCCCCACTTGTGGTGATCGACGCGGCCGCTGGCACGATCCCTCCCAGCTGGTATGTCAGTTGCCTGCAGGCCCGCCACACGGGGTCGGTGCGCACCCCGATCAGGACTCATTGCGCCGCTGTGTCAGGTCAGCCACCAGCTGTCCTCAGGTCAGCGTGACGAGGTCCAGGTAGGACGGATCCCACAGGTCCTCGTCCGCATCCGGCATCAGCAGGACACGATCGGGCTCCAACGCCTCGACGGCACCAGGATCGTGCGTGACGAGGATGACGGCGCCCTCGTAGGTGCGCAGCGCGTTGAGGATCTCCTCGCGCGAGGCGGGATCGAGGTTGTTCGTCGGCTCGTCGAGCAGCAGGACGTTCGCCGCGGAGACGACCAATGTTGCCAGCGCCAGACGCGTCATCTCACCACCGGAGAGCACCGCGGTCGGCTTGTCGACGTCTTCGCCGCTGAAGAGGAACTGCCCGAGGACATTGCGCACATGCGTCGTGTCGAGTCCGGGCGCGGCATGCGCCATGTTCTCGTAGACCGTCATCGAGGTGTCGAGTGTTTCGTGCTCCTGGGCGTAGTAGCCGAGCTTGAGCCCGTACCCATCGACGACGCGACCGGTGTCGGGATCCTCGATACCAGCGAGCAACCGAAGCAGCGTCGTCTTGCCTGCGCCGTTGAGACCGAGGATGACAACCTTTGCACCACGGTCGATCGCGAGGTCGACCCCAGTGAAGACCTCCAAGGACCCATAGGACTTCGAGAGGCCCTCCGCCGAGAGCGGGACTTTTCCCGAGGGCGCCGGATCCGGGAAACGCAGACGGGCAACCTTGTCGTCCTGCTGTTCCTCTCCCACGGATGCGAGCAACGCGTCGGCTCGCTTGAGCATCTGCTGGGCCGCGACGGCCTTGGTCGCCTTGGCCCGCATCTTCTCTCCCTGGGAACGCAACTGCTCCGCCTTCTTGACAGCGTTGGCCCGCTCACGACGGCGTCGGCGCTCGTCCTCCTCGCGCTGTGTGAGGTAGGCCTGCCAGCCGAGGTGATAGATGTCGACCTGCGCGCGATTCGCGTCGAGTAAGAAGACCTGATTGACCGTCTCGTCCAGGAGCTTGACGTCGTGGGAGATCACGAGGAAGCCACCGGAGAAGGAGCGCAGCCAGTCACGCAACCAGATGATCGAGTCGTGGTCGAGGTGGTTGGTCGGCTCATCGAGCAGCAGCACGTCCGCATCGGAGAACAACACGCGTGCCAGCTCGACACGCCGGCGTTGACCGCCGGAGAGCGTGTCGAGAGTCTGATCGAGGACACGGTCATCCAGCCCCAGGGCGTGGGCGATCTGGGCGGCCTCCGCACTGGCGGCCCATCCACCGGCGTTCGTGAACTGCTGATCAAGCTTGACGTAGCGTTGCATCGCCTTCTGCTGGCGAGCGCCGTCGAAGGTCGACATGTCATGCTCGGCCTGACGGATCTTCGCCATGAGCGCATCGATGCCCCTCACGGAGATGATGCGGTCACGTGCCAATTGCAACTGGTCGCCGACGTGCGTGTCCTGGGCAAGGTAGCCGACCGCACCGGTACGCGAGATCGTCCCAGTGTGCTCCGCGGAGCCATGATCGGCTTCGCCGGCCAGCAGCCGCATCGTTGTCGTCTTGCCGGCGCCGTTGCGCCCGACCAGACCGATGCGCATCCCCTTGTCGATGCGGAAAGAGACATCTCGCACGAGTTCACGTGCGCCGATACGCACCGAGAGGTCCTGGACATTGATCACTCGTGGCAGTCTAGTGTCCTCGCGCGCTCGAGCCCCTCATCCCCCCGCGTGGTGCCGCTCTCCCCTGTGAGGCGTTGCGCACTACGGCGGAGGGGGCCATCGGCCATGCACAATGGAGTGTCCGCCCCCACCGGGCGGAGTCATTCCTGGAGGACAAACCCGTGACCACACCGACCCCTGGGGCGCTCGAGCCGACGTCCCCCCGTCAAAGCCTGGATCCCACCCCCGGCGCAGTCGTCGAGGCCGAGCCTGCCGCATCCGGGTTCCGACATCCCACTCACGGGGTTTCTGACATCGTCACCGTCGCGTTCGTCGCGTTCCTGCTGATCTCGAACATCACCGCCACCAAGCTCATCGGGATCCACGTGGGGCCCGCCTTCCTGGTCTTCGATGGCGGCGCGATCCTCTTCCCACTGACGTACGTCCTGGGCGATGTTCTCTCTGAGGTCTATGGCTTCACACGTGCCCGCCGCACGATCGTCATCGGATTCGCGATCTCGATCACTGCCTCCAGTGTCTTCTGGCTCGTCCAGATGACCCCGCCAGCGCCCGGTTATGAGAACCAGAGCGCCTACGAGGCTGTCCTCGGCTTCGTCCCGCGGATCGTCGCAGCTTCCATGTGTGGCTACCTCGCCGGGCAGATTCTCAACTCGCTCGTCCTTGTCCGGATCAAGAAACGGTGGGGACAGAAGTACCTGTGGGCCCGCCTGATCGGCTCGACAGTCGTCGGAGAGGCCGCGGACACAGTGATCTTCTGCACGATCGCCTACTTCGGCATCATCACCGGCGGTGAGTTCGTCAACTACGTCGTCACCGGTTATGTCTACAAGGTGCTGGTCGAGGTCATCATGTTACCCGTCACATATCCCGTCATCGCGTGGGTCAAGCGCCGCGAATCGTCCGCTGCCCACGACGGGAATCCGTCCGAGGGGTTTCTCGAGTCGAACCCCGGACTCGCGCCCACCCGCCGGACTGCCGGAGCCTCGGCGTGAGGGCCGACTGGATCGCCGACGACGAGACTCCAACGGATCGCGCTGCCGCGCGCCGGCCTGGAGTGCGTCCTCGTGCCAGTGAGCTGGATCGAGGCTTCGATGTCGGCACTCGTCTGGAGGCGGGACACGGGCTGGGCCGCACCGGGGTGATCCACACGGCCCATGGCGACATCGCGACCCCGGCCTTCATCCCCGTCGGAACGAAAGCGAACGTCAAGGGTCTGACTCCCGAAATGGTCGAGGTCCTCGGCGCCCAAGCAGTGCTCGCAAATGCCTACCACCTCTACCTCCAGCCCGGAGCCGAGCTCATTGACGAGGCCGGTGGACTCGGTTGCTTCATGAATTGGGGCGGACCGACCTACACGGATTCCGGTGGATTCCAGGTCCTGTCGCTCGGTGCCGGTTTCAAGAAAGTTCTGTCCGAGGAGTTCTCCGGTGCTCGCGCCGACGAGGATCCCGTTCGAGGGCGCCAGGCGATCAAGGCCTCCCGTGCGGTCGTCGACGAGGATGGGGTCGTCTTCCAGTCCCACCTGGACGGCTCCCGCCACCGCTTCACACCCGAGGTGTCGATGGGGATCCAACACCACCTGGGCTCCGACATCATGTTCGCCTTCGACGAGTTGACGTCTCTGCTCCATCCTCGCGAGTACCAGGTGGAGTCCCTGGCCCGGACCGAGGCGTGGGCCCGACGATGCCTCGTCGAGCATCGACGTCTGACACTGGCGCGGAACGGGAAGCCCTATCAGCAGTTGTGGGGTGTCCTCCAGGGCGCCCAGTACGAGGATCTCCGGCGCTCGACCTCGCGCGCACTCGCCGCCATGGACACCGATGGCCAGTCCTTCGACGGTTTCGGCATCGGGGGTGCCCTCGAGAAGGAGAACCTCGGCACCATCGTGTCGTGGGTCTGCCAGGAGTTGCCGGAGGACCGCCCGCGCCACTTGCTCGGCATCTCCGAACCCGACGACTTCTTCCGGGCGATCGAGGCCGGCGCCGACACCTTCGACTGCGTCAATCCCTCACGGGTCGCCCGCAATGCGGCGATCTACACCCCTGACGGTCGTTTCAATGTGACGAACGCTCGCTTCACCCACGACTTCACTCCTCTGGTCGAGAATTGCGGATGCTATACGTGCACGCACTACACGCGCGCCTACGTCCGCCATCTCTTCAAGGCGAAGGAGATCCTCGCCTCAACCCTGGCGACCATTCACAACGAGTGGTTCACCGTGCACCTGGTCGACGGGATCCGCACCTCGATCGAGGACGGAAGTTACGAACCCTTTCGTGATGAGGTCCTGGGACGCTACTACTCCGCGGCGACACGTCCGTGACCCGTCGTCGTTGTCTGCGAGGACGACCACACGCGCACGTCGGGCGGTGGCGGGCATCGCGCAGCCGGAGTCGGCGGAGGATCGGTCCTCGTCCTCCTCGCGGCTTTCCTCGTTGCCATTACACCGGCATCGATGTCACAGGTCTGCTCGGCGGCTCCGATTCCGCCGACCAGGCACCCGCGACGACCTCATCGGCCCAGACGGGAACCTGCACCGGTGCCGAGGCGAACGCAGACGTCACCTGTCGCATGACGGTGACGTCCGATTCTCTCGACCGGACGTGGGCCCAACAGCTGAGCGACCAGAATGCCGACGTCGTCTATGCGATGCCCGGGTTCGAGATCTTCCAGGACTCGATCTCCACCGGCTGTGGTCAGGCCACGTCGGCCGTCGGCCCCTTCTACTGCCCGAGCGATCAGACGGTGTACCTGGACCTCACCTTCTTCCAGCAGATGGAATCCGACTATGGGGCCTCCGACGCACCCCTCGCCCAGGAATACGTCGTCGCCCACGAATTCGGACACCACATCCAGAACCTGCTCGGAGCCTTCCAAGCCCACAACTCCCAGGAGCAGGCCGCCCAGGGAGACTCGGTACGCATGGAACTGCAGGCAGACTGCTACGCGGGGATCTGGATGCACTGGGCATCCTCAACCATCGACCCCGACTCCGGAGAACCCTTCTTGGTCACGCCGACCCAGGCCCAGATCGCCGACGCGTTGAGGACTGCGGCGGCCATCGGTGACGATCGGATCCAGGAACGCTACCAGGGGATGACGAACTCGGACTCCTGGACCCACGGCTCCGCCGAGCAGCGGCAATCATGGCTGACCACAGGCCTGGATTCGGGATCCATCGAGCAGTGCGACACGTTCTCCACCTCCCGAGTCTGACCGGCCGGTCCGACGGACCGAGCACAGGCAGACGCGCAGAGAGGGCCGACCCCATCGGATCAGCCTCCCCCGGTGCTCGTGAGGCGCTGAACCTCAGACGTTGAAACCGATTGCGCGCAACTGCTCGCGTCCGTCCTCCGTGATGCGATCTGGGCCCCACGCCGGCATCCAGACCCAGTTGACGACGACCGAACTCGCCAGCCCCGACAGGACCATGTCCGTCTGACGCTCGATGACGTCCGTCAGTGGGCACGCGGCCGACGTCAGCGTCATGTCGAGCTGGACGTTGTCCTCCGGATCGATGCGAATGCCATACAACAGTCCGAGATCGACGATGTTGATGCCAAGTTCGGGATCGATGACGTCCTTGAGGGCTTCCTCAACGTCACTGCTTGCCAGGCTCCCGAGTTCCTCGACGTCCGTGCCCGAGAATCGTAACGGCGGATCGGTCGGGCCGAAGCGCTGCTCCACAGAACCTGACTGGGCCATGGGATTGTTCATCGTGTGCCTCCTGCGATGTCGGTGCCGAGCTTAGCCAGGGCGTCACGCAGCGCGTACCATCCCAGCAGCGCGCACTTGATGCGGTTGGGGAACTGGGAGGTCCCCTCCAGGGCCGCCGCGTCCCCCAGGAGATCGAGCGTCTCGTCGGGCACACCATGTCCGCGTGAGTGCATCATCTCATCCATCGCTCGATAGAGCACGGAGACCTCCGGAGCGTCCTTTCCCCCCACGAGGTCGTTGAGCATCGACAGCGAGGCCTGCGAGATCGAGCAGCCGTCCCCGTCCCAGGCGAGGGTCGCGATGCGGCCGCCCTCGTCCACTGAGACACCCAGCGTGACCTCGTCGCCGCACGTGGGATTCACCTGATGCGACGACGCGCCGACGCCCGCGTCGACGACCCCCGCGCCATGGCGCTCATGGGCATGATCGAGGATCACCTGCTGGTAGAGCTGTTCGAGACTCGACATCAATTCCCTCCGAAGTAGGACCGGACCGTGGACAGGGTCTCGACCAATCGGCCGACCTCCTCCAGGGTCGTCGTGGGAGCGGCGGATGCGCGGGCGGAGGAACGCACACCGAAGAAGCGGTGGACCGGGATTGCACAGTGATGCCCGACTCGGACCGCGACGTCCTGCGCGTCGAGGACCTGACCGACGTCATGGGGATGGACTCCCTCCACCGTGAACGCGACGACCCCAACCCGCCCCGCGGGCGTGGAAGGTCCGAGGATCCTCACACCCGGCACGGACTGGAGTCCCGCGAGCATCGCTGTCGTGATGATCTCTTCGTGGGCCGCGACGCGGTCCATTCCCAGCTCACGCAGGTAGTCGAGGGCGATCGCCCATCCGGCAATCTGGGCCACCGGTTGTGACCCCGCTTCAAAACGCTCTGGAGCGGGCAGATATTCCGTGCGCTCCATCGAGACGTCCGCGATCGTCGAACCTCCGGTCAGGACCGGGGGCATCGCCCCAAGCAGCTCGCGACGACCCCACAAGGCGCCCGCACCCGTGGGCCCCAGCATCTTGTGGGAGGAGAAGACCGCGAAGTCCACACCCAGCTCGGCCACGTTCACTGGCACGTGAGCGCTCGACTGGCAGGTGTCCAACAGCACGAGGGCACCCACGTTGCGGGCCGCTGACACGATCTCGGACACCGGGGAAATCGCTCCCGTCACATTCGATACGTGAGTGAAGGCGACCATCTTCGTAGCCGGAGTGATCACGGAGAGCGTGTCAAGGTCGAGGCGGCCCTCCGGAGTCAGGTCGATCCACGCAAGCTCGGCGCCTGTGCGCGCACACAGTTCCTGCCACGGCACAAGGTTCGAATGGTGCTCGGCCCGTGTGACCACGATCCGGTCCCCCGGGCCGACGGCAAACCGGCTGGCCGCCTCGCCCCCGCGTCCGAGTGAGGCATTCCCCATCGCGTAGGCGACGAGGTTGATTCCCTCGGTCGCGTTCTTCGTCCACACGATCTCGTCGGAGCTGCCCCCGACGAAATCGGCCAAGGTCGTGCGCGCGTCCTCATAGGCCTCCGTCGATTCGTCGGCCAGCAGATGAGTGCCCCGGTGGACGCCCGCATTGTGCCTGCGATAGAACTCCGCCTCGCCCTCAATGACGCTGACGGGCTTCTGCGAGGTCGCCGAGGAATCGAGATAAACGATCGGCATCCCACCGCGCCCCCTGCGCTCCAGGATCGGGAAATCGCGACGGATCAGCGCGAGTTCGACAGCGGTGAAGTCACCGGTTTCTCGGTGCGTGTCCCCGTCCATCACAGGCCCAAGTACTTGTCGTAGCCCTCGTCCTCGAGCTTGTCGGCAAGCTCCGGGCCGCCCTCATCGGCAACGCGACCATCGACGAAGACATGGACGTGACTGGGATGGATGTAGCGAAGGATCCGCGTGTAGTGGGTGATCAGCATGATGCCGCAGCCGGTCGCGCCGTGGACCCGATTAACACCCTCCGAAACGATTCGCAGTGCGTCAACGTCCAGTCCGGAGTCCGTCTCGTCGAGAATCGCGAAGGAAGGTTTGAGCAGTTCCATCTGGAGAATCTCGAGGCGCTTCTTCTCTCCACCGGAGAACCCGACATTGACATCACGCTCGGCGAAGGAGTTCTCCATGCGCAGGTTCTCCATCGACGTCTTCATCTCCTTGACCCAGGAGCGGATCTGGGGAGACTTCCCGTCGATCGCCGTCTTGGCCGTCCGCAAGAAGTTCGACACCGACACGCCTGCCACAGCGACCGGATACTGCATCGCGAGGAACAGGCCTGCCTTCGCCCGTTGATCGACCGTCATCCCTCCGATTGACTGGCCGTCGAGGTCGGCCTCTCCACTCGTGATGTGGTAGCTCGGGTGGCCAGCCAGTGCATAGGCCATAGTCGACTTGCCGGATCCATTGGGGCCCATGATCGCGTGGATCTCACCGGACTCGATCGTCAGATTGACGCCCTTGAGGATTTCCTTCTGACCTTCCGGGGTATCAACCGAAGCGTGCAGGTCCTTGATGGTCAGGGTCGACATGTTCTTCTCTCTCCTGGTCGGCGTCCGTCGCCGTGAATCGTCTGGTTAATCGTGACGGACGCCCGACGACGTCCTCGGCACATGTGGTGCTCAGCCCGCATTTCACGCTCCCGCGGGTGCGAGTGCGCTCGGAGTTCCTCCGGCGCTCGCCGTGGCCTGAAGCTCGGCCTCAATGGCATTCGTCAGGTGGGCGCTGATAGCGGGCACATCGATCTGGTTGATGACTTCTCCGAAGAACCCGCGCACCACCAGGCCGCGTGCGTCCTCTTCCGAGATGCCGCGCGACATCAGGTAGAAGAGTTGCTCGTCGTCGAAACGACCCGTGGCCGAGGCATGTCCGGCACCCTTGATCTCACCGTTCTCGATCTCGAGGTTGGGCACGGAGTCTGCCTTCGCGCCCTCCGTGAGGACGAGGTTGCGATTGAGTTCGTAGGTATCGGTGTTGTCCGCCGGCTTGCCGATCAGGCAGTCACCAATCCACACGGAGTGCGCACCCTTGCCCTGTAACGCACCCTTGTAAGTGACGCGAGAATAGCAATTCGGCTGATCATGGTCGACGAACACCCGGTGCTCGAGGTGCTGCCCGGCATCGACGAAGTAGAGACCGAGCATCGTCAATTCCCCGCCGGCGCCCTCGAAGTCGGTGTCGGCGCACAGACGCACCAGATCACCGCCGAGCGAGACCACCACGTGGCGCAGGACTGTGTTCGTTCCGAGCCTCAGCCGTTGGTTGGAAGCATGACGGGCGGTGTCGTCCCACTCCTGGAGGGAAACGACCGTCAGATGTGCCCCGTCGCCCGCGTCGACCTCGATCGTCTGATTGAGGATTCCATCTCCGGTGTGGTCGATGAGGACCGTGGCCTTCGACAGTTCCTCGGCCCGAATGAGGATGTGCTGGGACTGGAGCTCGCCTGATCCGGTCACATCGATGAAGACGGGGTCCTCGATCTCGGTCCCGCGCGGGATCGTCACGATCGTCGAATGGTGGAACGTGTTCCACGAGACGACCGCGGTCCGGTCTCCCGGCTCAAGGACAGATCCGATCCGAGCGTCCTCACGGCCGACCGTCTCCACCCGTACGCCCTCGGGGGCGCGCACAGTGGCGACCGCGTCCATCTCGGAGTAGCCGGCCGGATCGAAGAGATCACGGACTCGCTTCATCGGCGTGAAGCGCCAGTCCTCCTCGCGTCCCGTCGGCACCGCGATCGCATCGAGGTCAAAAGAGGTCGGACGATCGGCGCGCGATGAGTAACGGGTGCGAAACTCGTCCTCCTCTCCGTGGGAGCGGGTGCCGGGCGTCGTTTCGAGAGTGCTCATATCAGCCGACGGATCCTTCCATCTGGAGTTCGATGAGACGGTTGAGCTCGAGGGCGTATTCCATTGGCAGCTTCTTGGCGATCGGCTCGACGAAACCACGCACGATCGTCGAGCGCGCCTCCGTCTCGGTCAGTCCGCGCGACATCAGATAGAACAGCTGGTCCTCGGAGACCTTCGAGATCGTGGCCTCGTGCGTCATCTCGACATCATCGGTGCGGATGTCGTTATATGGATACGTGTCCGTGCGTGACATGCGATCGACGAGCAACGCATCGCAAGTCACGGAGGACTTCGAGTGGTGAGCCCGGGGGTGGATCTCCACCAGACCGCGGTAGGCCGTGCGCCCGCCGCCCCGCGACACCGACTTCGAGACGATCGAGGACGATGTGTAGGGCGCCATATGGATCATTTTCGCGCCGGTGTCCTGATGCTGACCGGGACCTGCGAAACCGATCGACAGCGTCTCCCCGCGGGCGTGGTCACCCATGAGATAGCACGCCGGATACTTCATTGTGATCGCCGAGCCCATGTTCCCGTCGGTCCACTCCATCGTCCCGCCCTCGTCGACGATCGCTCGCTGGGTGACGAGGTTGAGGACGTTGGTCGACCAATTCTGGACGGTCGTGTAGCGCACACGAGCGTCCTTGCGCACGAAAATCTCGACGACCGCCGCGTGAAGGGAGTTCTGGGTGTAGATCGGAGCCGTGCAGCCCTCGACGTAGTGGACGTAGGATCCCTCGTCCGCCACGATCAGGGTCCGCTCGAATTGCCCCATCGCCTCCGTGTTGATGCGGAAGTAGGCCTGCAACGGAATGTCGACGTGGACGCCCTTGGGAACATAAACGAAGGAGCCACCGGACCAGGCCGCCGTGTTGAGCGCGGCGAACTTGTTGTCTCCGGCGGGAATCGAGCGCCCGAAATACTCCTTGAAGATCTCGGGATACTCGCGCAGACCGGTGTCCGTGTCCGTGAAGATCACGCCCTGCTTCTCCAGGTCCGCCTGGATCTGCTGGTAGACCACCTCGGACTCGTACTGGGCGGCGACACCGGAGACCAGACGATTCTTCTCGGCCTCGGGGATCCCCAAGCGGTCGTAGGTCTCCCGGATGTCGGGAGGCAGGTCATTCCAGTCGTTGACCTGGCCATCGGTGGGGCGCACATAATACTTGAACGCGTCGAAGTCGACCCCCGACAAGTCCGCACCCCACGTCGGCATCGGTTTGCGCTCGAAGAGATCGAGGGCCTTCAGACGGCGGGTGAGCATCCACTCGGGTTCACCCTTCTCCGCCGAGATATAGCGGACGACGTCCGCATTGATTCCCCGAGGAACGCTTTTCGCGTAGTCGTCGTTGTCGTGCCAACCGAACTCATACTCGCCGATCGACTCGATGATCGCGTCATCGGCATGGCGCCGTTCTTCCGAAGTGGCCACCGGCGGTGACTGGGTCATGGTTTCCTTTCCTGCATCACGAGATGGGGTAGTGCACCGCGTCACTTGCGCAGCGCTGACCGCGCGGCAGGACGGATCACGGGCAAACCCACCGGTATGTGGGTCGTGCAGACGTGTTCACCACCCGCCAATGTGGCAAGTCGTTGGACGTGGACGTCGAGAAGATGGGCGAACGCCTGCGTCTCCGCGTCACACAACTGTGGGAAGTCTTCAGCCACCTGCTGAATCGGGCAATGCCCCTGGCACAGCTGGATGGCGATCGTCTCACCACCGATGTCACGCACGGTGGCCGCATAGCCGTCCTGGGTCAAGACATCGGCCAAGGCCTGGGCCCGCAACCGAGGATCCGAACCGGCCTCGCGCACGACCGGGGCGTATCGCCGCTCGATCTCACGCGAACGGGAGACTGCGAAAGACTCGATCGCCGATCCCCCGCCCACTTGGCCGAGGTAGCCCAGGGCCTTGGTCGCAAGCTCCGAATAGCCTTCCGGAAGGCTCTCATGCCCATGCTCGGTCGCGACGTAATGTCGCGCGGGTCGCCCCCGCCCCCGCTTTCCGACGAGGCACGGTTCATGCTCCGTGATCTCGCGGGCTTCCTCGAGCGTGGTGATGTGGCGTCGGACGGCCGCCGTGGTCAGGCCGAGGACGTGGGCGATCGTCGAGGCTGTGACGGGCCCCTTCTCGACGATGAGGTCAAGCACATGTTCCCGAGTGCGGATTTCACTCTGATCGGCCATGCCCTCCCCCTCTGAACACTCGATATCGTGCCCGACCAGTGTACGTCTTTATGGCAACAGAAGGCTTTCTGAAATCGGGAGGTGATGCAGTGTCCATTCATGAGAGGGCGTCCGCAGAGACGGTTCCGGCCTCGCGCGTTCTCACGCAACGAGGCCGGAAACCGGCCTCAACGCGACGGACAAGCAGCGGTCAGGAGCACGGCCTTCTCACCTCAACCAGGCCGAGTCGGTCGCTCGCAGCGTGGCCCAATCCCGTCCGCGAGCAGCGGCAGCCGCCAGCACTCCGGAGACCGTCGACGGGTTGTGCAAACGCCCCGCCAACACGGCAGAGACGGCCTCATCGAGGGCGACCCACGCCTGGACGAAGTCTGCCTCCTCGTCGAGACGCTCGAACGGGGTCTCGGTCTCACTCAGATCGCGCGCGAGAAAGACCCGGATCGACTCACTCGATCCTCCCGGTGACGTGAAATAGTCGACGAGGACGTCCCACCGCGCGGCCTCGAGGTCCGCTTCCTCACGCAACTCGCGCTTGGCGGCGTCCAGAGGATCCTCCCCCTCCACGTCGAGCAGGCCGGCCGGGATCTCCCACAGCTCGGCCCGGGCGGGGTGGCGATATTGGCGTTCGAGCAGAATCTGCTCGGCACCGGCTGCGCCTCGCACCGCGACGATGCCGACGGCACCGGGGTGGGCCAGATACTGGCGCAGAACCGGTCCACCCGCGGACGTGACTCGGACTTCGTCCTCGTCGAGCGCGAAGACTCGGCCCGTCCACACGCGACGATGGCTGCTCACCGTGCGTTCGGAATGAGCGTCCTCGATCGACGACGCGAGCTCCTCGGGAAGCTGCTCAAGGCTCACCGCAGACCCACCTCCTCAATCTCGACGTCCTCGTCCTCCGGGCGCGAGACGCGACCCGCCGCGTACCGCTCGGCCTGCTGGTCGAGGGCGGCACCGATCAACCCGGCGAAGAGCGGATGGGGACGAGTCGGCCGCGACTTGAACTCAGGATGAGCCTGGGTCGCGACGTAGTACGGATGCTGCGACCGGTCCAATTCGACGAATTCGACGAGACCCCCGTCCGGAGAAGTTCCCGAGACGTGCATCCCGACGTCCTCCAACCGGTCGATGTAAGCGCCGTTGACCTCGAAACGGTGGCGATGACGCTCGGAGACCTCGGTCGCTCCATAAGCCTCGGCCACCACGGAGCCCTCGGTGAGAACCGCAGGGTAGGCGCCCAACCGCATCGTTCCGCCCAGATCACCCTGACCGGCGATGATCTGACGCTGGGAATCCATCGTCGCGACCACTGGATCCGATGTCGTCGGGTTGAACTCCGTCGAGGAGGCGTCCGGAAGACCGACCAGATCGCGGGAGGCCTCGATGACCATGCACTGCAGGCCCAGGCAGATCCCGAGCGTTGGGACTCGGTTCTCACGCGCCCATCGGAGTGCACCGACCTTCCCCTCGATGCCTCGCACGCCGAAGCCGCCTGGCACGAGGATCGCATCGACCCCACCCAGCGCGCGGCCCGCCCCGTCCAGCGTCTCGCAGGTGTCCGCCACCACCCATCGGATCTTCACACGGGTGCGATGGGCGAACCCGCCTGCCTTGAGTGCCTCTGACACGGAGAGGTAGGCATCGTGGAGATCGATGTACTTGCCGACCAGAGCGACCTCGACCTCCGCGTGAGGTTCGTGGACACGCTCCAGAAGGGCATCCCACTGCGTCCAATCGACGTCGTGGAAGGGCACGGACAGACGACGAACCAGATAGGCATCGAGGCCTTCGGAGTGTAGGACCCGTGGGATCTCATAGATCGAGGGGGCGTCCTTGCACACGACGACCGCCTCACGGTCGACGTCGCACATGAGGGCGACCTTCTTCTTGATCGACTCCGGCACGTCATGCTCGCTGCGCAGGACCAATGCGTCTGGCTGGACGCCGATCGACCGCAGAGAGGCCACCGAGTGCTGTGTCGGCTTTGTCTTGAGTTCACCCGCCGCAGCCAAGTACGGCAGCAGCGAGACGTGGACGAAGCAGCAATTCTCGCGGCCGAGCTGTTGGCGGACCTGACGAGCAGCCTCCAGGAAGGGCGTCGACTCGATATCGCCGACCGTGCCGCCGATTTCCGTGATGATGACGTCGGGCGGAGTCGAACCGTCCGTGGGCGACGCCTGCGCACGCATGCGCCGCATGATCTCGTTGGTGATGTGAGGAATCACCTGGACGGTGTCGCCCAGGTACTCACCACGACGCTCCTTGGCCAGAACCGTCGAGTAGACCTGGCCGGTCGTGGCGTTGGCGGCACCCGAGAGGAAAACGTCGAGAAAACGCTCGTAGTGCCCGATGTCGAGATCGGTCTCCGTCCCGTCCTCCGTGACGAAGACCTCACCGTGCTGGAAGGGATTCATCGTGCCCGGATCGACATTGATGTACGGATCGAGCTTCTGCATGACGACCTTGAGACCACGCGCCCTCAAGAGCATGCCCAAGGAGGAGGCGGTGAGTCCCTTGCCCAGCGACGAGACCACGCCGCCAGTGACGAAGATGTGTTTGGGGATCGGCTGGTCGGCACCCGTGGCGCGACTGGAGAAGTTCACCATGGAACTTCACCCTATCAGGACCCCCGAGGTCCCCGGACCCCGCCACGACGGCACCATCACGAACGGGTTCTCCTTCGCGGTCCACGCCGCCCGTTGCCATCGCGGGCCGATCGTCAGTTCTCGCCGACACCCTTGATCGGGGGAAGAACCGCCGTTGCGGCATTGCCCACACCGAAGGCGCGAGCCTCTTGACCGGCGCTCGACAGAGCGAGGACCGCCGAGAACGATCCCAGTTCGCTGCCTACCGGATCGACGGTGGTGACCGCCACCTCTTGGGAACGGATCTGGGAGACAACGGAGTTGGATCCGCTCGCATCACCCAGGATCACGCCGCTCTTCGGCGCGGTCGCAATTGCCTGACCCAGTCCCGCCCATGCCGAGGACGAGGTCGAGGTCGCCGTGGCATCGGAGGACGGAGAGACCGCTGCCGCGTCAGCGCGGGGACCGACGACGACGATCGCCTGAGCCGCGCCGTTCGGATCCTGGTCGAAGGTGAGGATCGGCGTCGATTGGCTGGTGAGGATTCCCTTGAGGAGTTCCGGTTCCGCACCGGTCGCCGTCAGCACACGCACGATCGCGAAGCCGATGATCGCGTCGCCCGTCGCATCGGTCGGCGCGGTCCCCTCCAGGTGGGAAGCGACCGGGCTCGCCAGCGACTCGCGGTAGGTCGCCATGCCTGTCGAGTCCCAGTTGTCACTGAGCGTGACCGCTCCCACGACCGTCGCTCCGGCCGTCTTCAGATCCTGATCGACCGAGGTGACATCGTCCGCAGTGGCTCCCGGCAATGCGACTGTTGCGACAGAGATGCCGTCAAGCGTCCCCGGAAGGACACGCCCGGCAAGCTCGGTGAAAGCCTTGCCCTGCGAGTCGGCCTCGGAGCGTGCCGCCTGGAGCTGACCCGACAGATCTGTCGTGGAACTCTGGTCGGAGGATGAGAACACATCACTGAGACGGCTCTGGAGCGGTCCCGCACCCAGGACGACCCCCACGGAGAGAGCCAGGAAGATCGCGATCAGAGAGACCACGTGATAGCGGAAGTTGACCATTGTTTCCTCTCAGCCGGCCGAACCGGAGCCGGTGGCCGGATCGACGAAAGCCCGAATGTGATCGATCACGGCGATCCACAGATCATTGCCCCACGGAGTCGCCCACAGTGCGGCACCCACCGCGACAAGGGCGGACAGCGCCAACAGGACGATCCACCAGCCCGAGATGCGGGGCCGATAGGTTGTGATGACAGCCTCTGCGGGAATGACCCGGTCGCCCGCCCTCAGCCGTGTGAAGAACGTGGAGGCCATGCCCGCGCGTCCACGGTCGAGGAAGTCCTCGATCGAGGCGTGTGCACCGACCGTGACGATCGCCGAGGCGCCGGCCAGATCGGCCAGAAGGATCGCTGCGTCCTCGGCCGTACCTGTCGCCGTGAGCGTTTCGTAGGACTTGCCCAACTTGTCGAGACGCGCCTTGCCCGGAGCAGTTCCGTCGTAGTTCGCCCGGACCACCAATTCGGCGCCGCTCGACAGCGCCGTCTCCGGAACAGCGTCCATGTCGCCGATGATCAAATCCGGCTTGATGTGCGCACTTATCAGCAACTCGGTCGCGGAGTCCACGGCGATGACCAGCGGATCCGTGTCCCGCATCCACCTACGCAGCTCGTGCACGCGTTGTGCGGCATCGGTGTCTGCAACGACGATGACAACGGGCCGTCCCTCGAACTTCGTCCTCAGGGGAGGAAGCCCCTCGCCCTCGATCAGGAGGGCAGACTCACGGTCCAGGTACTCCCCCGTCGAGGCGGCGAATGACTGGACCTGGGCGCGCACACCCTGACGCGCCTCCTCCATGGCCCGCTGGTCGTCCTCGACGCTCAATTCGGCTCCGGCTGCGATCACGTGTCCACCGCGGGTGACTGTCCCCCCGGAGATGCTCACCCGGTCGCCCTCGCGCAATGCCATGACGTCGGGGCCCAGATCGTCGATCAGCGGAATGCCTGCGGCGAGGATCCGCCCGGGACCCAGGTTCGGATAACGCCCCGTCGTCGAGCGCGCAGCGTTGAGGACGGCTCCGGGCCGAGCCGCCAGCAGCGCCTGGGCCGTGGCCCGATCAAGGTCGGGTTGGTCGATGACGGCGATGTCGCCCGGCTCCAGCCTCGTCGCGAGCTTCGACGCTCGCCCGTCCACCCTCACACGACCGGTCACCTCGCGCGGAGGGACGGTGGACGGCGTCGGAGGAGACGGCTCGGTGGAAGTCACGTCTCCGATTGTGGCACGCCGGCCCCCCGGAGCAGCTCCAAGGCATGACGGCGTGCCGCATCGGACTCGGGATCCCCTCCCAGCATCCGAGCCAATTCCTCGACCCGAGCCTCTCCCTCGACACGCCGAACGGTCGTGGTCCCGCCCTCTTTGTCGACCACCAGCTGTCCATCAGCGAAGGCGGCGACCTGTGCCAGGTGAGTGACGACCAGGACCTGTCGCGTGCGGGCGAGTCGGGCGAGTCGGGCCCCGACTTCGGTCGCCGTGCGTCCTCCGATACCGGCATCGACCTCGTCGAAAACGTAGGTGCGTGAGTCCTCGTCCTGGCCGAGCACCACTTCCAGGGCCAGCATGATGCGCGAAAGCTCGCCGCCCGACGCCCCCTGGCCGAGCGGGCGAGCGGAAGCCTGAGGATGCGGTCGCAGGAGGAACTCGACATCTTCGAGACCCGTCGACGAGGGTTTGTGCGTCATCAGACGCACCTCCAGGTGCGCCCCCCGCATCGAGAGTCCGTTCAGCTCCCGATCGACCTTGTCGGACAGGTCCCGCGCCAGCCGCGCGCGTGAACGGGACAGCGCCTCTCCTGTGGAAACGACCTCGATCTGGGCAACGCGCAGGGCTTCCTCGAGTGCCCGAGGGTCGGCAGCAGGCGCCGTCAGCTCACGGAGCCGCGACCGTGAGCGCTCCTGCCACTGGAGCAGTCCGGTCACATCGGCCGCTCGTCCGACCATGAGCTCTCGCAGGGCGGCACGCCGCTCGTGAACGGAGGCCAGGCGTCCCGGGTCTGCCTCCAGGCTCTCGACATAGTCCCGTGTTTCCTCGCCGAGCTCCTCAAGGTCGAGGGCACAGGCTTCCAAGCGCTGGGCCATCGGTTCCGTGGACGCGTCGAAGCGGGCCGCCTGGCGCACGGATTCGATCGCCCGGCGCACGAGGTCGACCGCACCGGATGTGTCCGCGTCGCCAGACAGGAGCCCGTGGGCAGTGCCCATCGAATCGCGCAGGTCCTCGGCATTCGTCAACCGTTCGGTTTCTCGGCGAAGCTCCTCGTCCTCCCCCGCATGGGGGTCGAGAGCCTCGATTGCCTCGGTCGCCGAGGTGAGGACCCGGATCTCTGCCTCACGGTCCTCTGCAAAGTCCCTTCCCCTGTCGCGCTCACGTCGGGCATCGACAGCCACCGTCCAGGCCCGCCCGTAGGCGTCCAGGAGTTCGCGGTGGGCCGAGCCTCCGAACAGATCGAGGGTCTCACGCTGGGCGGAACTCTGTCGTAGGCGCATCTGATCGGACTGTCCATGGATTGTGACGAGTCGTTGTCCAATCTCGGCCAGAGCGGAGGCCGGCACGGGGCGTCCTCCCAGACGTGCACGGGAGCGACCGTGGGCGGACACCGTGCGCGAGACGATCAGGCTACCCTCCTCCACCTCGGCGCCCAACTCGTCGGCGGCGGCCGACGTGGCGTCATCAACATCGAAGACCCCATCGACCTCGGCCCGCTCGGCACCCATCCGGACGGCGCCTGCATCGGCCCGCTGACCGGCCAGCAGTTGGAGCGAGGTCAGTACCATCGTCTTGCCGGCACCCGTCTCACCGGTCAGCACCGTCAGACCACTCCCGAGTTCGATGTCAGCGGCCTCAATGACACCGAGCGAGCGGATGTGAATCTCCGCGATCATGCCCGGCTCAGCGTCCTTGGGACGGTTTCGACCGCCATCCGCGCACCGGCAGATCGAACTTGCGGACCAATCTCGTCGAGAACGGGGTGTTGTCGAGGCGTACGAGCCGCACGGGACAGCTTCCGACCGTCACGACCACCGAGGTGCCCCGCGGGACCGTTGTGCGCCGTCTGCCGTCGCACCACAGCTCGGGTGCACTCCAGTGCTCCTCGAGCACAATGACCTCGAGCTCCGAGGACGGACCGACGACGAGGGGGCGCGTGAACAAGCCATGCGCTGCCAGGGGCGCCATGACAATCGCCTCGGTGTCGGGCCACACGACGGGCCCCCCGGCCGCGAAGGAATATGCTGTCGAGCCCGTCGGCGTGGCCAACACGATGCCGTCCGCCCCGTAGGTCGAGACGTCCTGACCGTCGACGACGAAAGCCAGATGCACGGGATGCGCGAGATCGGTGTGCATGACTACTGCTTCGTTGAGCGCCCAGTCTCGCACTTCGGTGCCATCCGGGAACCTCATCGAGACGTCAAGCGTCATCCGTGTGTCGACGACGAAGTCATGGCGGGCCAGGCGCTCGACGATCGAAGGAATACCGCGCGCCGAGACCTCCGCGAGAAAGCCCATGTGCCCCATGTTGACCCCGAGCAGTGGCACGTCATAGTGACGGGCGTGATCGGCCGCCGCCAGGATCGTTCCGTCCCCACCCATGGCCAAGACCATATCGAGACGATCCTCGTGCTCATCCTCGGGCACCACCTCGATGCCCCAGGACTCCAATTCACGACGCGCGACTTCGGCCGCGGCAATCGCATCGGGACGGTTGACGTGACGGACCAGCATCACTCGCTCGCTCACCGCGTGTGTCCTCTCCCAGATCCGATGGGTCCCCGCTCCACGGCCTCGACGATCCGGTCGTGCAGCTCGTCCCGGGCGATCGCCTCCGGATGCCCAGCACGCATCGCCAGAAAATACTCTACGTTGCCTGCGGGCCCGGGAAGAGGTGACGCCTCGACGGCATGGATTCCCAGGCCCAGCCCCATCGCACACTCCGCCACGGTTTCAACGGTCTCGACATGCTGGCCAGGGTCCCGGACCACTCCGCCGTGCCCGAGACGCTCACGCCCGATCTCGAACTGAGGCTTGACCATCAGCAGGAAGTCTGCCTCTGTGCTCGCCGAGCCCACCAGCGCCGGCAACACGAGCGTCAGTGAGATGAAGGACAGATCAGCGACGACCAGATCGGGTGCCGGCGCGATGTCGGAGGCTTCGAGCGTCCGCACGTTCGTCCGGTCATGGACCTCGACGCGCGGATCCGTCTGCAGCCTCCACGCGAGCTGTCCGTATCCGACATCAACGGCGACCACCGAGGCCGCTCCACGTCGGAGCAGGACATCTGTGAAGCCCCCCGTCGAGGCGCCCGCATCCAGACACCGGCGCCCGTCGACGAGTGGCGCGCGGTCACCCAAAGCATCGAGCGCACCTGCCAGTTTGCGGGCACCGCGCGAGACATAGTCCTTCTCATCAGCAGACTCCTCAACGAGGAGCGCCTGAGCAGGGTCCATCTGTCTGGCTGGTTTGAGGACCACTTGGCCATCCAAGCGGACTCGACCCGATTCGATGAGCTCACGCGCGTGGGTGCGCGAACGTGCGAGTCTCCGCCGGACGATCTCGGAGTCGATGCGACGCAGCTTCACATCAGTTCCTGGCTGCCTCGAGCACCGCGCGCAGATCCGCGTCGATCCCCTCCAGAGTGCGGATCTGAAGGTCCGGTGTCAGGTCCTCGAGGCCATCGAGGCGTGCCCGTACATCGTGCACCACGATGTCACCCGAGACCGACCCAGTGCCCGGGACCGGCTCCCCGGACACGCCAGCCGATGAGAAATCACGCATCACACGTCCTCCGAGTCCTCCCCATCCGCGTCGGTTCCAGCGGCCTCGTCTGCGGTGTCCTCGAGCAGACGCTGGAGGTCCTCCTCGCCGGGCAGGAACGTCGGTGCGCCCTCGCCGGGATCGAGCGCATCCGCCTGAGCGGCAAGAGCCTCGTCCTCGGCGGTGAATCCCTCGTCCTCAACAACCGCCGCGACACTGGCAGTCTCGCCGACGTAGTCAGTAGACTGCTCAGCCACGACGACCTCTGGCTCATCGGACGGCTCCGGAGCCGCCACAATGCCCGCTGGATCGTCGTTGTCGACAACCATGATCTCCGGGCAAGACAGATGCCCGTCCTCATCGGCGAAGTCCCAGGCAGCAGCAGCAAGTGCCCGATACGAATCGAGAGTCACCGTGGCCGGATCCATCAGCTCGACGTCGTCAAGCGTCAGCGTCCCGGCACGGGAAATCTTCGCCACCTGCGAGACACCACACGTCCAGGTCCCGTCGCGGTGATGCTTCGGGCGAGGCTGAACCTCAAGCAGCCCTCGAAGGTCCCTCGCCAGAAAGGCCGGACGTTGTCCGCGAGGCGCCATCAGCACGTCGCGGGCCTGATGGACGCCCGTGAGCACATGCAGGGATGGGATCCCCGCCGCAATCGCTCCGGCAACGTCGGTCTCCAAGCGGTCCCCCACACTGAAAGGGTTCTCGGCGCCGACCAAAGCGGCACCACGCGTGAAGATTCCCGGTTCCGGCTTTCCCGCTGCTATCGGACGGACACCCGTCGCATTGCGCACGGCCTGGACGAGAGACCCGTTGCCCAGTGCGAAGCCCCGCTCGGTCGGCAGGGTCGCATCGAGATTCGTCGCAAAGAAGATCGCGCCATTCGTGATCGCATAGACAGCTTCCGACAGCTCCACCCATCCGACGCTGCGGTCGAAGCCCTGGACGACCGCCACTGGTGAGTCATCCGCCGAATCAACGATATGGAAGCCACCCTCTGTCACCGCTGCACGCAGCCCCTCTCCGCCGATGACGAGGACGTCCGCGCCCTCCTCAAGCCTCTCACGCATGAGCGCGACGACATCCATCGCCGACGTCATGATCATCGCTGGATCCGCCTCGAAGCCCAGCTCATTGAGCTGATCCGCAACGCTGGCCGGCGTCCGCGAGGCGTTGTTCGTGATGAAGGCCGTCTTCATTCCGGCGGTACGCGCCGCTACCACTGACTCTCCGGCGTAATCAACCCGAGCGGAGCCATGGTAGGCGACCCCGTCGAGGTCCATGAGCGCAGCATCGAAGGTCTCACACAACGGCGATTCCGTCGCGCGAAGCTCCGTGCGTCGGTGGTCGACATCGGAATCTGCGACGAGCCCGATGTCGACGATCTCGGGGTCGTCCACTTCCTCGGGCATTGACGCTTCGACGTCGTCGGCCTCCTCCGGACGCCCCAGCTCGCGCAAACGATCTGCCTTGACGCTCATCAAACGGCGAATGAGTTCCGGGTCGACGTCGTCAGGCAATGCCGCCAACGCATCATCGACCAGAACGAGGCCGACCTCGTTCTGTCCGAGATCCGCTCGTGCGCCCGAGGACACGAGAACCAGCTCGACTTGATCGGCGAGATCCATTCCATGGGTGTCGGTCGAGTCGATGATGTCGACGGCTTTCTCCGGCCGACCGAGACCTCGCTCCGAATCGGCTTCGACCGCGCGCAACGAATCATCACCACGCATCCGACGGACCGCACGGACCTCTCGCAGAGCTTCCTCATAACGACCCGAGGCATACGCCGTCAGCGCAGCCGCCTCCCGAACCATGTCGACGCGACCGGCCCGATTCGATGCCGCTTGCGCGTGGGCATATGCCAATTCCGGATCAACATCGATGAGCTGACCAGCCATCACCAGGTGACGGGCGACGATGTCACGATTCGGTCCGGACAGTGTATTGAGAGCGCGCAGCGCCTCCACATCCAGTTCATCCGCCGAAACACCCGCGGGAATCGTCGGCTCGTCGCCGGACGGAGAGACGTACTCCTCCGTTGAGGCATAGACCTTCTCACGGTCGCGATCATCATGACGGCCCTGCCGCCCCCGATCGTCGAACTGTCGGCTGCCACGTGGAGAACCGCCTCTGTGATCCTGTCCCTGACGTCGGCCGTCATGACCGCCGTGGTCACGGCTCCCGTGCCCGCGATCATCACGCGACCGGTTGTCTCCACTGCGCGAGTACGAGCGCTCTCCCTCTCCGCGACTCGAGGAATGACGCTGCCCCGACCGATCGTCGAAATGATCGCGACGCTGACTGTCCCGACCACCACGAGAATCCGCGTACGACCGACGTCCTCCGTCGCGCGATCCGCGATCGTCGCGGGAACCGCGGTACCCACGATCGTCGCTACGTCCCCGATCGTCGCGAGAGCCGCGGTACCCGTGGTCATCACGACGTGTGCCCTCGTCGCGAGAGCCGCCGCGATCGTCACGGCGCCCCCGGTAGCCAGACGATGAGCCACCGTCTCGGCCACGGGAGCCGCCGCGGCTTCCACCACGATCATCATCACGGCGGTTTCCGAAGGACCGAGCACCATCTCGTGAGCGGTCCGCCCGGCGCCGATCATCGCCACGCGAGTCCGACTCCCACCGACGTGATCCCCGATCGTCTTCACGACCGCTGTCTGACCGCCTGCCACGGTCCCCAAATCGGTCGTAGCCACGGTCGCCGCGCTGTCCTCGAGAATCTCCGCCGTCGTGCCCCCGGTATCCACCACGCGATCCGGAATCACGGTCCGAGCCACCACGTCGGTCGTCCTCGCGACGATCCCCGTGCGACTCACCACCCTGGCGCCCGTTCCCCGACCGGCCTCTCCAGGATCGATCGCCGGAGTCGCGCCAGTGATGATCACCGGAACCCCCACGCGATCGATCGGGCCGTTCTGAGTTGTCGAATGCCATGGGTGATTCCTCTATTCCGTTGCATGCACACGACGCATCGCCGTGGGGCCTGCCCGTCGGGCGGCCGCGAAATCCAGCGCCGAGTTTTCATTGGCCTCGGCCATCTCTCTGACGTCACGCCATGATACCGCGGGTCATTCGCCCGCCACCTTGAGGAAACCCCTTCGAAGGCTCCCTACCGCCATGATTTTGAGCACGTCTCGTGGTGGTGTGGGGAGGCGCTCAAGCCCGCGTGTGTGGGTTTGAGCGCCTCTCGTGTTTCGTGTGGTTGCGGCGGTGTCCTACTCTCCCACTCCCTGTCGGGGGCAGTACCATCGGCGTTG
>JAATFD010000028.1 GCA_015655375.1 Actinomycetales bacterium | reverse complement strand
TCCCTTCGACGGAAATCGGCTGTGGGAGCGATCGGCGTCGTGGCCGTGTGCGGCCAAACCTCGGCCGCCATCGGGCCGACAGTTGGCGGTCTGGTTGTCGCCGCGTTGGACTGGCCCTCGATCTTCTGGGTGAACCTACCGATGGTTGCGAATGCAGCGTTCTGGGTGCTCCGCGCCGTCCCCCGGGACGAACCAAGGGAACCTCGCGGCTGGCGGCGCACGATTCACGACCTTGACCCCGTCGGGATGGCGCTGTTCGTTGTGGCGATCGTCTCGCTCATGGTGGGCTTACTGAGCTTGCAAGGTCGGCCGGCTTGGTGGGCTTTCGCCGTGACGGCGCCGGCCTTCGTTCTGTTCATTGTGTGGGAACGGCGGCTGACAGAGCCATTCATCGACGTGCGGTTGATGGTTTCACACAGGCAGTTGGCATTTACTTCAGGGCGAGCAGTTTTGACGTTCGTGTCGTTTTACTGCATCTTCTACGGGTTCCCTCAGTGGATGGAGCAGACGAGAGGTCTGTCGGCTGCGACCACCGGTTTCATGATGTTCCCCGTATTCGGGATCGGCGTTGTTTCGACAATGATCGCCACGAGGTTGGGCCGGTACCGGAATCCTCGTTGGCTGCTGCTGAGCGGGACCACCGCGATGCTCATCGCTGGACTTGGTTTGGTCTTTGTCGGCAACGAGAAGACGCCTATTTGGCTGCTGGTGATAGTGGCCGCCTTAATGGGCGTGCCCAACGGGTTCAACAACCTAGGCAACCAACTGCTTTTGCATGAGTCGGTGCCGAATCAAAGTGCAGGGAGTGCGTCGGGCATTTATCGCACTGCTCAGTTCGTTGGTGCGGCGATCTCGACTGTGGTCGTAGCTCACACTATCGAGGTGAGCCTGCCTTATGGCGGTATTCACCTGTTGGGTGCATGTATTGCGGCACTTGGGTTGGTAATGATCGTGAGCAACTCGGTGGCACTCATTCGCCGGTCGGATGTTCCCGACATCGTGAGAGGAATGAGCTCGTGAATAGGGCGGCCCTTCTTGAACCAATCATTCTGAGCGCACTTGAAATATCCAATCGGGTGTGGCTCTCACCAATGTGCATGTATGCGTGTGAGGAACGGGACGGTCAGGTCACAGACCTGCACCGGGTGCACTACGGGCAGTACGCGCTCGGAAGTGTCGGCCTGATACTAACGGAGGCCACAGCCGTGCTCCCCGAGGGCCGTGTCACGCCGTTCGATGCGGGGATGTGGTGCGACTCCCACATCGAGAGTTGGCGCAAGGTGGTGGACACGGTGCATGGACTCGGGGGGCTGATCGCGGTACAGCTCAGTCACGCGGGGCGTAAGGCGGGCCACTACCCAGGGCTTCCGGGTGATGTGCATATGGCAATCACAGTTCCACCCGGAGACGGCGGATGGCAAGCGTTGGGCGGCTCTGGCCTCCCATTCGGGAACTATCCGACACCACGTAGAGCCTGCGATGACGACTTGTGCTTCGTGGTTGAAGCTTTCGGCAAAGCTGCGCAGAGAGCAGTCGCGGCGGGCTTTGACGCTGTGGAGATACATGCGGCACACGGGTATTTGCTGCATGAACTCCTCTCCCCAGCGACCAACGACCGCACCGATAGGTGGGGCGGAAACGCGGTGGGTCGTGAACGACTGCTGCGTGAGACGGCGCGTGAGGTGCGAGCGGCTGTCGGTCCGAACATGCCCGTGTTGGTCAGACTCTCTGTAGAAGACGGGGCGCCAGGCGGATTGACGGCAGCAGATACTGTGCGCACCGCGATGCGGCTGGTCGAGGATGGTGTTGACCTGATCGACTGCTCTACGGGGGGTTTGATGGCCGCGACGACGTATCGCCCGGGATCGGGGTATCAGGTCCGCGCGGGCGCCGTAGTTCACAGCGCGGGAGTACGGACCGGCGCAGTCGGGATGATCACGTCAGCGGCTCAGGCAGAGACGGTCGTTCGAACGGGACAAGCGGACGTCGTGCTACTCGGCCGTGAGCTACTCCGAGACCCATACTGGGCGCAACATGCCGCCATCGAGCTCGGGGGACCAGTGACAACGCCGCATCGCTACTATCGGGCGTATCAAGGCCAGCAGCTAAGGTTCAGCATTTCCGCTTGGTGAAATGGGTTCTGGTCGATCGCCCGCGCCTTCATCCCCGGGTGTGGATGCCCACTCGATGGAAATCCTCCAAGAGGTGCGGGCCCCCTACGAAAAGTGATCTTCTTTCATCAGCATCAAAGAGATCACCCATCCAATCTGGTCTGGGTGGCCTAGTTCTCATCCGTCCCTATGGCCCACATTTTCAAATGTCGCAGGCAGTCGCCCCGTCATCATGTGCCGTTGCCGAGAACGGTCAGCAAGTCATCGGCATTTCCGGATGATTCTGTGAGTATCTGGCTCAGCTTGTTGGCGTCCAACCATGCTGTCGAGGCCAGCAGCCCACGCCGCTTTGCTGCCATTCGCTGCGGGCTCAGTGGACGGGAGGCGCTGCCGAGGTCGTGCGCTGCCGATTGGTCGACAGCGCTGCCATCCGAGAACGACACGTGCACTCGCGAAGGGTATCCATCCTCTGTGGGCGGTCTGCCTGGCCGAAGCCGGACCTTCGAGGCAACCTCGAGAATCTCGGGATTCGTGAAGTCCTCCGCCCTCAGGTGCTCCACGCCTCGCTGCCCGCGGACCAGTACGACCCCTGCCAGCCACGGCAGCGCGTACTGGGCTTCACTCAGATTGGACGGACGGACGACGTCGAGCACAGATGCCCCATCGGTCACGTGGACCTCAATCTCGTCAATGGTCCGGGTGCCGCATTCCACATGGAGAAGTACCTCAATCATCGAATGAGCAGCACGACAGCACGGCCAAGGTTTCACATAGGTGGTGAGGCATTCGTATCGCTGTCCAACAGCCCCAATGAAGGGGTCATCTGGTGCGTCCTCGAAGGGCGTTGGTCCCGCAGGTGGGTTCAAGGACCGGTCGACGGCCTCGCTCGTGAATCCCGCTTCCGCCAATTCCGTGACTGCGACGGCGGTTGCCGCAGCCCATCCGATTGACTCTCGAGCGGCTGTCGATGTCATGCGTGAATGAGGTGCATAGGCGGACGCGAGACGCACGGCGGAGGCGATGTCTGCGACGTCGCCTCCGCGTGCTGCGATGAGAGCGGCTGCTGCTCCGATCGTTGCGGCGTACCCGCTGGCCCGATAGGACTCACCTGAATGTGCTGGAGAGTTCAGAAAGCCTGCTCTCACGGCGACCTCATGACCGGCCACGAAGGCTCGGGTCAAGCGCGACAAAGTGATGCTTCCTGCTCCCGCGAGGAGCACCGGGAGCACGGTCGAACTCGCATGAATGCCGCCCCCGCGATAGTGCCCGTCGTCGAAGTCGAGCGCGCTCGCAGCGACGGCGCCAAGGTGAGCGCTCCACGAGGCCGACGCTGTTCGACCCGGAAGTCCCGGTACTGGCCGCGGTCCCGGATGTGCTGTCACAGTTGACGCCGCCCGTGTGAACAGGTCCGTGGACGTTCCTCCGACCATCACTGCAGCAGTGTCAGAGATCGCCGCACGAGCCCAGCGATGGACCTCAGCAGGGAGGGGCCCTTCAATGATTCCGTGCACGCCTGTGGCTAGCTCCTCGAGGCTCATCGCAAGACGTCCGTCGACGCTTTGGGCAAAGCCTCGAGAAGAAGACGCGTGTAAGGATGCTGAGGCTCCTCATACACCTTTCGCGCGGGACCAAACTCGACGACGTGCCCCTCTTTGAGAACCACGACTTCCTGGGCGATCGAGCGCACGACTCGTAGATCGTGGGACACGAAGACAATGCTGATGCCGCGCTCGTCCTGGATGTCACGAAGAAGAGCAAGGATCTGCTTCTGCGCGAGCATATCGAGCGCGGACACTGCCTCGTCACACAAGAGGATCTGCGGGTCAGTGGCAATGGCTCGCGCGATCGCCACTCGTTGGCGTTGTCCGCCGGAGAGCTCAAGGGGATACCGGTCCAAGAGATCGGCACTCAGCGCGACCGCGTCCAGCGCCGAAACTGCGGCGGAATCCCCCTTCCCTCTCGGGAAGGCCTCGGAGAGAATTCGACGGACGGAGTACCGGGGGTCAAAGGAACTGAGGGGGTCTTGGGGAACCATCTGCATCCGGCGGCGACGATCGCGACGGGAGCGTTCGGGAATACCGCTCCACGCACGTCCATCGAGAGTCACAGTGCCTGAGTCGGGTTCTTGAGTGGCCAGGAGGATTCTCAGCAGAGTGCTCTTGCCTGATCCGGATTCGCCGACGATTCCAAGAGTTTGTCCTGGCTGGACTTCCACCGAGACATCATCGAGTGCGGTGAATCGTTCGTGTGTGCCGCCAGCAGGGGAGCGGTATTCCACGCTGATGTGCTCTGCTCGCAGGATCGGGTCGTTGCAGCGACGAGGTGACGAGGATGGATTCGCGTCCGCCGCGGCCCGAGGAATGGCGTTGACGAGGTTGCGAGTGTACGGCTGCGCGGGTCGGGTGAGGAGTTCTCGAGGCGCTCCTCGTTCAACGATCCTTCCGTGGTGCAATACCAGGACGAAGTCTGCAATGTCGGCCACTACTGCGAGGTCATGACTGACCAACAGGATGCCCAGACCCTGTTCGCGTTCATGGCGCAACAGATCCAGAACCTGGCGCTGCACGGTCACATCAAGAGCCGTGGTGGGTTCATCGGCGATGAGCAACTGAGGATTGCCTCCCAGGGCCGAGGCGATGAGGGCGCGCTGCCGGAGGCCTCCCGAGAGTTCGTGGGCGTATTGCGTGGATCGTTTCTCCGGATTTGGGAACCCGACTGAACGAAGCAGGTCGATGACCTCTTCATGTCGTTGTCCCCGGGGGACGCCTGACTCTCGGACGGCTTCCTCGACTTCGCGTCCGACCGAGCGCAACGGGTCCAGGGACACCAGGGCGTCCTGAAGGATGAGGCCCGCGAAGCGACCTCGGACGGCACGCCAGTCACGTTCTTTCCACTGGCGCGCGTCAGCGCTATCGACAGTGAACGTCGAAGCCGTGACTTGAGCGCCCTCCGGTGCAAGACCTAGCAGTGCCCTCGCGATCGTGGACTTTCCCGAGCCGGATTCGCCGACCAGGGCGACGCATTCGCCCGGCCGGATCGTGAGGCCGACATTCGATACGGTCGCATGGTCCGCACCGGCGAACCGGACGGCAAGGTTGGTGACCTCCAGAAGCGGATCACCGGTCATGGCTGCCTCCGTTGAGAACGTCGCTGGGCATCGCGTCCCAGCGTGGTGATGGCAAAGATCGTGGCAATGATCGCCAGCCCAGGGAACACCGTCGGCCACCACGCCGTGTTGATCACTGCGCGTGCTTCCGAGAGCAGCGATCCCCATTCGGGGGCGGGTTTAGCTGGCCCGAGGCCGACAAAGCTGAGACCTGACACGGTGAGGATTGAGGTTCCCACTTCGATGGCCGCTAGCAAGAGCACGGATGACACCGCATTCGGCATCACATGACGCACTGAGATGGAAAGGCTTCCGTGGCCCAGCGTGCGTGCGGCCATCACGTATTCGGACCGTCGTATCGCTTCCGTGGCCCGTCGAATGAGGCGCGCAAAGTTCGGGATGAGGGCGATCCCGATCGCGAGCGTGAGACTCCAGGTTCCTGGGCCGAGGAAGGCGGCAAATATCAGGGCCATCAGCACGGCCGGGAAGGCAGACAAGAGATCGAACAAACGTGACAGGGTTTCGTCCACAACGCGGCTGGACGAGGCCGCGACCAGGCCGAGCGCAGTTCCTCCAACAAGACCGAGAGCCACGGACAAGAAGGCGATGGTCACCGAGAAACGAGCGCCGTACACGACGCGCGCGTACAAGTCGCGTCCGAGTTCATCGGTGCCGAACCAATGAGACGGTGATGGCGGAAGCAGATTCTGGACAGGATCCGTATCGGTTGGATCTGATGCTCCCACCAGGCCCGGGTGGACGATGGCAGCAAGGAGAATGACGATGTAGGCGGCGGCAAGCAGCGTGGAAAGGGGAATCCGCAAGCCGGATCTGGGGCGAGCACTGCGGAGAGCGCGGAATCGTGCGGATCTCATGACCGCTCCTTTCGGAGCCGGGGGTCGATGATTGCTGCCAGGATGTCGGTCACGCTGGTGATCAGTACGTAGGCTGTCGTGATCACCAACACCACCGCGATGAGGACAGGTGCGTCCTGGTCGTTGACTGCCGCAAGAGCGATGCGACCGAGTCCTGGCCGTGCGAACACGGTCTCGACGATGACGGTGCCCCCGATGAGTGCACCCAGGACATTGCCGACCACGGTCAGGGAGGCGACGGCAGCATGCGGGACGAGATGAGCTGCTCGGAGCCGGTAGACAGAGACGCCCCGGCTGCGCACCGTGAGTGTCCAAGGCTGTCGAAGGGCCATCCCGATCTCCTCGCGCATGAACTGAGAGAGGAGCCCGGCGACTGGCAGCGCCAGGGTGATGGAGGGGAGCACGAGAGAGCGGACTCCGTCGTCTCCGACCGCTGGGAACCAATGGACTCGGAAGGAGAAGGCGAGGAGCAACAACGAACCCATCCAGAAGGTGGGAAGGCAGATGGCCGCCAGTTCGCCGACGTGGAGCAGCGACTGGACGCGGCGCGAGGACCCGGCCGTGGTGATGACGATCGTCCACGCAAGAACCATCGCCAGCAGGATCGCCGCCAACGCCAGCTCAACGGTCGCGCCGAGTTGTTGACCGATGACGTCGGAGACATCGGCATTGAGAATGAACGAACGCCCGAAGTCGCCTTGCAGCAGATCCAGGAGGTAACTGCCGTATTGGACGATCACAGGCCGGTCGAGTCCGAGGCTCTGGCGGACTTGCTCCCTTAGCCCCGGGTCGTTGAGATGTGTGCCGAGGACACTGGCTTCGACCGAACCCGGCATGAGGCGCAATCCTATGAATGTGGCTGTTGCCGCCGCCCAGAGCACCACCATCGCTCCCACGAGACGGCGGATGATGTCCTGCAGGAGGGCACGGTGTCTCAATGAGAGCATTGTTACTGGCCGGTCCAGACCGAGTAATTGCTGTCCGGGCTTCCGCTCGAATAGTCGAATCCGATCCCATGGACGTCCGAGCTGTGAGCGACATTGAACGTGGATTCCGTCAACGGGACGAAGAGAGCTTGATCGTTCACCAGATACGTCTGGATCGCGTCGAGGTCGCTCGTGCGTTGCGCTGCGTCGACCGTTGTGATGGCGTCCTGTGCAAGGGTGACCGCCTCATCGGGCTTCCAGGTGCTTTCCGCGTAGAAGAAGCCAGCCCATGTACCGATGACGCTGTTCGCGTAGTCGACCTGCCCGAAAGTTGCCGGATAGATGCTCCATGATCCGGTGGCGATCTGGGCAGACAAGGCAGACCACGTCGGTGTCTGTAGATCAAGGTTGATTCCGACATTCTTCTTGACGGCATCCTGGACTGCCTCGATGAGGGTGTCGCGTTGGTCTCTGATCGAATCCGAGTCATAAGTGACGGTCAACGTCAGACGCTCGCCGTCCTTGGTGCGATACCCGTCCGAATCTCGGTCAGTCCAGCCCTCTTCGTCAAGAAGAGCATTTGCCTCGCCGATGTTGTTGCCCCAGCTGTTCTGCAGGTCTGAGTCGAAAGCCGCACTGTCCTTGCCGACCCAGCTCCACGCCCGGGTCCGACCACCGTGGTAGACAGAGCTGACGATCGTATCGAGGTCGAAGCTGTCGCGGAATGCTTGTCGGAGTTTGACGTCATCCCACGGCGCATTCTCACTCGATCCGTTGATGACGAAACCGAAGGTGGATTGGCTGGCGGGTCCGTCCGTGTACGCCAGTCCGTCGGTTGATTGGATCTGGCTGACGTCCAATGCTGGGACGCCTGAGATTGCTTGCACTTGGCCGGCCTCGAGAGAACCTACGCGGGTTGAATCCTCGCTGACGAACTTGTATGTGACGCTGTCCAGGTAGGCCGGTCCGTCATGGCTGATGGTGATCGGTGCCCAGCCATACTGTTCATTCCGGTTGAAGACGACTTCCGATCCACGTTCATACGATGCAATCGTGAACGGTCCGGAACCTGACAGATCCTCGCTCGGAGTGCACAGATCCTTTCCTTCGCTGAGGTGAGCGGGATCAATGATGCCCAGTGCCACGCTGCTCAGGGAAGCCAACAACGACGAATCGGAGGACGACAGAGTGATGACCAGATGGTCATCGTGCGCCGAGATGTCCGAGACTGCCGAGAGCAATGTCGAATATGTCGATCCGTTGGCAGAGTCCCGCACGTAGTCCAGATTCTGTTTGATCGCGGAGGCGTCCAGAACGGCGCCATCGCTGAAGGTCACGCCATCACGAATGGTGAAGTCGTAGTTCGTGGCGTCTGAGGACGTCGTCCAGGACGAGGCCAACCACGGTGAGAAAGTCCCGTCGCTGTCCTGATAGACCAAGGAATCGACGAAATTTCGAATGATCTGGCGGTCGGAGAGCAGTTGGTGGAAGGCCGGAGTGAAGCATGAGGGCTCAGCTGCCACCGCCCACGTGACAGTTCCTCCGCTGACCGGTTCCGAGGACTGTGAGTCGGGCGAGGAATCCGATGACGAACCTGACGGAGACGAGCAACTGGCTGTCGCGAGGGCGACGGACGCAGCACACAGGAGTGCAGCGGTTCGACGAAAAAGATGCATGAATGGAGTCCTTATGTGGGGTTGGTTCACAGACGGGGGATGCGGACGTTCAGTAGCCGACTCTGAACGTTTGCCCGGTTTCGATGCCCTCAACAGAGCGGATGAAGGCCTCGGCAACCAATGAAGCGGGAACAGGGTGGTGTCCTGGCAGCGGGTTCACACCGCCGAGCTTGTCGATGGATTCGACAAGGATCGAGGGGCTCACGGAGTTGATGCGCCTGTCACCAGTCAGCTCTGCCGCGACGGCGCGGACGAACGCATCCAGGCCGCCGTTTGCGAGTGCGGCAGTGATGCCGCCGCGCCACGGAATCTCTGACATGATGCCGGAGATGACAGTGAAGGATCCTCCGGAGCGCACATGGCTCAGTCCCTGAAGAACGAGGTCGACCTGCCCGAGCAGTTTGTTGGACTGGGAAGCCTCGACTTGTTCGAGCGTGAGGTCTGCCAGGTCCGCCATCTCAAGATCTCCCACCGTGGAAACCACGGCATCGACCTTGCCGGCGCGGGCATACACGCGCATGATCGAGGCGTGGTCCGTCAGGTCGACGGGAAGCTCCTCGGATGAATAGTCCGCGATGACGAGGTCGTGGCCCCGTTCCTTGAGTGCTTCCAATACCGCGGAACCCACGGTTCCTTTGGCGCCGATCAGAAGCACTTTCTTCGTCATTGCTGTTCCTCCGAGTTGTCTGCTGCCGCAGTTTCGACGAACCAGTCGTGAGAGGCTCCTGCCTCGATGGTCGCAATGAACTCGGGCTCATAGGTCACGACGCGTTCGTCGAGAGACTTCTGCGTGATGATCCGCCGGGTGATGCGCCACCCGTTACGGGTCCGCAGCCACGAATCGGCATACAGACTCGTGCCCTCGGACAGTTTCAATTCGTCGTGTGTGTCGGTGCGTTGCAAGGTGGCGTGCAGGACCTCGGAAACGCTGCGTGCCACATCGCCCTCGATCTTGATCAAGGTGTTGCCGATCAGGTGCTGGCCTGACAGGCGGGTGGAACCGAAGTCCTCCCTGAGGAAACGACCGAATTCTTGCGCTGACAGTGTGTCGAGGGGAAGTCCGACCAGCTGGACCTGGGCATTCTCCGCGAAAACTGTCTCATAGAGCTGCCACTGGTCTTGGTCCTGTGCCTGGGAATACCGGTGCAATGCGTCCTGGATCTCTGCGCGATCGGAAAGCTCTTCGATGGTCGTCATGCGTTCTCCTGGAATTCGGCCACGACGCCGTTGTGCGTCGAGGCGCTGGCGAGGGCCAACGTGGATTCGTTGTAGTCGACGACTCGACGGGTGTCGCTCTTCTGGACGAGTGTTCGGTGCACAATCAGCCAGGTCTCGCCCTGACGCACCAGGTCGTCGACCTGCAGACCGCCAGCACGCTGGACCTGGATCCTTCCTTGCTCGCCTGTCCGTTCGGCGTTGGACGCGAAGAACTCCGTGACGGTGTGTGCGCGGTCGTTGCGGATGTCAAACAGGGTGTTCGCCAGGAAGTGCTGCCCGGAAATGCGCGCGGAATCGAAGTCTCCGCTGAGCATTTCGACGAATTCGACGGGGAAAAGGGGTTTGCTGAGATAGCCCGGCACTTCGATGAGCGCGGATGGATGGAACGCGCTGAGGAACAGGCCCCATTCGCGTTGATCCAGGCCTTGACTGTATCGACGAAGCGTGCGCGTGATGGCGTCGCGATCCGACAACTCCTGGGGTGTGATCACGCCGCGTTTCCCGTCAATGGCTCCGTGATAGTCACAAAGGTGTCGGGATGCTTCGGCTCCAGGGCTTCAGAGATCGCGAATGCTGCAAGATCTGCGTAAGTGACTCTGGAGGTATCGTCGAGTTCGATCTTTTCGAAGATGCCGTAGGGCGTCCCCACTGGTCCGTCATAGATGTACGGGTTGCGGATGACGGTCCACACGATGTCAGTGGTGGCGGAGGCAAGCAGCTCCTCCATCCGATCCTTGTCCCGCACCCGGTTGCCGACTTTGTCCCTGAGCTCGCGCACGTAGGGGCTGCCGTCGTTGCTGGATCCTGCTCCGTGAGTGCTCATCAACACGATGCGGTGCAGCCCAACTCGTGGCCCCACGTCGAGCAAATGCTGTGTGGAGATCGCGCAAACATCCACCGATTGGCTGTCGTCGATCTCTTCCTTCGTGCGCCCTGATTCTGGACGTCCGAGTGCAGCAATGAGTGCATCCTGACCGGTTGCAACCCGGGCGATGACGTCGACGTCGCGCGCATCGCCGACGACCACCTCCAGACGTTCATCCCGGACGGCAAGCGCCTCCGGTCGACGGACCAACGCGGTGACGGTGTGTCCCTCGTCGAGTGCGCGGTGCACGAGCTCCTGGCCGGTCTTGCCGGTCGCTCCCAATATCGATATACGTGCCACTGATCTCTCCTGTCGCGAAGTCCAGATCGGGGTGCCCCCGAGAGGCTCGGTCGCCGCAATGGTAGGGAAGTGGAACAAGGTGTGCCATAAGTCGTGCCACAAGGTGAGCGTGTGTGACATGAGACCATGCAGGAATGGGAAGCCACGGAGAGAAGGACCGCATGGATCCACGGCTTGCACGGACGCGAGAAGCGGCTCTCAACGCTGCGGCGGAATTGTTGGCCGATGGTGGTCTGCCGCAGCTGACCTATCAGAATGTCTCGCGTGCCGCCGGAGTTGGGCGGACCACCTTGTATCGGCATTGGCCGACAACACCTGACCTCGTGCTCGATCTGTTGCAGACGTTCCGCATGCCATCGTTCGAATGGATTGACGGGGACCTGAACGCTCGGCTCCTTCACAACGTCGAGCTGCAGCGCTCGAAGTTGCTTGATCCTGAGTACTCCGCCGTCTACCGAACGATCCAGAGCGTTGCTCTCGACCAGCGCGTCCGCAATGCACTTGTCACAATCAACAAGGAAAGAGTTCAGTCGGTCGTCATGGTTCTTAAGCCTGATTACGATCTGACGGGACGTTCTGCGGATGTGACAGACATCTTTGCTCTGATCAACGGTCCGTTCATTCAGATGACGACATTTACCGGTTCGAGCAGTGAGAGACTGACGAACGCAGTCGTTCAGTCAGTTCTTGCCTACCTCAAGGAAACGACGACCTCCCCTGATGCTGGTGGGACGGCACAAGAACGTCGTTAATGGCGAGCGCGCGGTCGTCGAGCTTTCCGATGGTCGTGTGAGACTTCAGTTTGACCGTGGGCGGGTTCGGGCCCGCGCAGACATGGAAACGATCCCGCGTCGGATTCTGCCCCGAGATGCTTCGTGGAGTGGTGCGGTCCAGAGGGATGTCCGAAAATCACCTCTATTGACAGGCGCCGATTCACCCTCCGCCGGCCGGACGAGCGCGCGCTGCCTCCGCTCGATGCCCAAATTCTCGGCCTCGGGCGGTGCATAGGATTCCCCATGGCTCATACGACGGTGACGGACAGATGGCGAGTCGATCCCAGATGGTCGTGCACGCTGAACGATGGATTGCTCGGCTCATCCATGTCGATGGTGATGGGCGAGAGATGAAAGCCAAACGAGGGATGTCCAGGATGATCCGGCAACGGCTGATGGATGACCTCCAACCGTTGGGTCCTTTGACCGTGCTCTGCGGCATTCCGGGATCCGGGAAGAACAGGCTCATCCATCAGCTTTACGAGGAAATGTCCCGCAGCGTCGATCAGGGCAGGCAGTGCGTCCTCATGGATTTTCCACAGCGGTACCTGGGGGACAAGAGCGCTGTTGCTTTGATGACGGAAGCTCTGTTGCGCGCCCATAAGCCGGACGCGGCGACCGCGGAACTGATTCGGTCTCTGCGTCGAGGGCAGTTCGATCTCGACGATCTTCATGCGCGTGCGGCTAGGATCCGTGTGAATCTCGAAGGGGTAGTGATCTTTCTCCCCAACTATGAATGGCAGGCTTCCCCCATTCTGGAGCGCCTTCTCGTCGGGTGGGTCCGAGCCGGAGCCGATGTCGTGTGCTCGCTGCTCGATGCGGATTCGCTGGTTGCCGAGGCACAGGAGGCCGGGATTGTCGTGCGGGTCATCAGCGATGCGGACCTGTGTTTCGACGAGAGCGAGCTGGCGAAACTGGCGGCCTCGATGGGGATTGAACCGACCCCTGACTTGATCGCGCGCGTCGCTCGGTTCACGGCAGGCCATCCGGTCTTCTCAGCGGTCACGATGCTCCGCCTGGCGGGCGTCGAGAAGATGGTGATGGAACACGGCACGGTCAGGTTCCTGGGCCAGAATTTCCCCGCTGGCGGGAGCACACTGTCGGAATTTGACCAAGAAAACAGACTGCCTGGACGTGCACTGACTCACGTCGAGGTACTCGATCTCGGCTCCGAGGACGTCAAGAACACCGCCGGAGCACTGCGTTACCACGAATTCTCGATGGAGGAATTCCAGCGGTGCTCCCAGGGATCCAGTCCGTTCGTGGTGTTCACGGTTTCTTTGCTCGAAGTTCCCTGGGCCGATCTTGACGCGCTCGACGGGATCCGACCCGGATGCGGCGTTTTCGTGCAACGCCTCAGCGCCGCAGGGTATGCGCGCATGGAGTTCGGTGAGCATCCGGGCGGCTTGTTCGTGTGGAACGCTGATTTCCGGGCATTGTGTCTGGACTGGATCGCCGCTGAGACCGCTCCGGGAGCGGCGCAAGCTGCGGGAGCATTCCTCTCCCAGCTGGCCGAGTGGTACGGCGATCACGGTCACCTGATGGAGGCCACCCAGCTCCTCGCCCAGAATGGCGACTCGACGATGCTGGAAGCTTACGCGTCGGCGCATTTCGTCGACTTCGTCACCGACGGCCGGTCCCATGGGTTCAGCGCGTACATGCCCTCGTGCGTCGCCGCGGCGGTCGCTGCGCCTGCGATGACGATCCTGGCCGCGACGGAGGCCCACCCGTTGGCCAGGGACGACAGGGAGGTCGCGGCGCTTGTCAGCGCGGTGGTCTCCGACTTGCGTGAGGGGGGTTTTCGCGCGGATGCTCGCGAGCGCCTGCATTCGTCGGTCATGGCATTGGTCGCATTGATGATCCTGGATAGGTGGGATGACGTCCCAGATCTGGGATTGGCGAGCCTGCAGGCGATGGAGGACTGTCTGGCGCAAGGGATCCTGCCACGGTCGAGGATCGCCAGAACCTATGCGTTGCTGGGCGTGGCAAGCTTTCTGCGAGCGGACTTCATCACGGCGAGGACCACTCTGACGCGCGCGGTCGCCCTGTTGGACCGGGAGGAATGGGCATCCCGGATCACCATGGTCGCGCTGATCGGCCTGGAAGGATATTTCGGGGAAACCCTTTTTTCCGGGGCCATCGACCGGGAGGCAGTCCTCAAGGACTGCACCCGTGTCGTCGACGAACTCGGAGCGTTTCATAGACCGATGCTGATCACGTCGCTGGCACGGTCCTGGAGGTTCTCCGGCGTCGGAGAGTATGAGCGCGCCCTCGACACGATGTCACAGGCGATCAGAGAAGCACCCCGTTCCATCACGCAACCCTTCGTCGTGTGGACCTACGGACTGCAATTGCTGCTCAACGGTCGCTTCCAAGAAGCTCATTCCTTGTTCTCCGAGGTCGACGAGCGGGTGAAGACAGCGGAAGAGACACCGCGATCGTCTGCGACGTTCGTGTTGGGCGCGGTACTGGCCTGCGTGGCAGACCGTCGGCTGCACGAGGCAGTCGATTTCGCTGCCCGCCGAGACGAATCGGAAGAACTGCTCGATCAGCTGACACGCGTGGTCATCGCGACCGCCGCAGGTTGGAAGACCAGTGGAGTCACGCTGCGAGACTGCGATCCTCGTCAGGTGGCCGTGACCGCACGCGTTCGCACCCTGGTCGCGTGTGTACAAATGGCACTGCTAGTCGGTGAGGGGCGGACAGAACAAGCCCGAGAGACGATGAGAAGCGTCGTGGACACGTCTTCGCCCAGCGACGTTGATCTCGCGTGTCGTTTCATGACGCGGCAGGGGGTCGAAAGGCTGTGTCAGCTCGCTCAGACGGTGGTACCCGGGTCCGTGACGCAAGCCATCGCCGACGCGGTCGATGGGCCGCATGTGGCCATCGAGGGACTGGCCGACGTCACCCTCAGCCATGCACAGCTAAGGGTGCTCGATGGACTTCGGCGCGATCTGAGCAATCAGGAGATTGCCGATGAGCTCTTTCTTTCCGTCAACACGGTGAAGACCCATCTGCGTGAGATCTACCGGAGGCTGGGGGCAAAGAACCGGCGTGATGCGGTGGCGCTCGCGGAAAAATACGGCCTGATCGAACGCTGAACTGAGTCTGGGTGTTTCACCGGATCTTTCCATTTGTGGTCCCACGACGATCCGAATTGGTCCCGTGTCACACGATCGGGTGAGATCACGGGTGATCTTCGGCGGACCTTCCTCCAGTGAGGGATGAGAAACACGGGTGAGGGTCGGAGGGGAATTTTTCGTTCCGGGCTATTCGTGTGATGAGAACTCGCTCCAGAGGCTTCACGGGCTCGGAATTGCCCAGAAAGTCACGAACACTGAACGGGCTTACCGGGGCGCCAGTCCTGTGCGGAGACCGATAGGGAAAAGCGTGACGAACCACAGACCACAAGGGAGCACACCGGACGCCAGCGGGCTCCGGCGAGTGCGAGCGTGGACGATGCATCTGACACCCCGACGCGGGCTGACCGCCGTCGCGGCGGTTGCTGTGGCAGCGATGATGGCCCTTTCGGCGGCGTCCTCGCAGGCCGCGGTCCAGGATGTCTCGTCGTTCTCCGAGCCTCAAAGTGGTTTGTCCTCCGTGACAGACCCTCAGAGCGGCCAGTCCGATCGAGAATCAACACCCATTCCCTCATCGAGCGCGGAGCCCTCGGCCGCACCGAGCACCGACGCACCGAGCACCGAGGACGAGACCTCTTCGCTGCAGACGCAGGTTCAACGCGATTCCCTTGCAGAATCTGGTGACATGTTCTCCTGTCAGCCGGGGACGTTCTACACGATCACGAGCGGCGGGCAGATCGGCCGAGTCACGTCCTCCGGTGACTCCGTCGACTCTCAGGTCGGCGAGGTCAGTCAGGTCGGTCGGGTCGGTTATGGGACCTTCAACGGGTTGGCCGTCGGCAGAGACGGATCCACTGCGTTCGCGTTCGATCGCGGCAGTGGGGACAACCAGGTGATGGTTTACACATCCGAGTCTGGAGGAGCGTTCCAAGCAGTCACCCCGCTCACGACGCTGTACACGGATCCGGCGGGAGGGGGACCGGCCTTCGCGACAAGCAACAGACTGATCGCTGGCGGAGTCAGCCCGGTCGATTCCTCCGGGGCCTACTACTTTGGCGGATACAGTGTCACGAATCGGGGCAACGGACGGGACTCCTACACGATTGAGTTCCACCTGTGGCGCATGGACGCGTCCACACATGCGATCACCTATGTCGGGCACGTTGCTGTTGCCTCCGGTCGCTCGACGAGCGGGGCCAACGGCGACCTCGCCTTCTCAGCGAGCGGTGATCTCTACATCTTGTGGAGCGACGGTGACACCAACCTGCGGATCATCCCTGTCACCGCGGAGAGTCTCGCGGCCGCCAATGGTGGCGCCATCAGCGGTCAAGACACGCCGATTCTGTCGGGGACGCCCGCTGGCAACATCAACGGCATCGCCTTCAACTCGGACGGGCGCGTCCTCGTCCAGTCTTCCAACGGTGCATTGACCACCGCGTGGCTGATGGACCCCGACTCCGGGCAGGCCGTGGTCGGCAGCACCACGACGCTGGTGGGGCTGTCTGGAACGGGAGTGGACCTGGCCAGCTGCAACCAGCCCCCCACGCTCGAACTCCGTAAAGACATCGTCTCGAGGTCGGGGGCAGACGACCAATTCCGTCTGCAGATCTTCCCCGAGGACAGCGCTACGGCGTCGGCGTCAGCGACCACTACAGGAGACAGTCTCGGAGTGCAGGACCAAATCGCAGGGCCGGTCGTGGCCGTGGTCGGCCAGACATATCGGTTGGTCGAGTCTGGCGCCGGTGGCGCGGGCATGGATCTCAGCATGTATGACTCGTCCCTGGTCTGCCGGAACACCGCGGCCGATGACGCTGTGGTGTCGACCACGAGGGTGAGCGACACGGAATACACGGTGACGATTCCCCCGGTGTCCTCTGGATCTGCGACGGCGATCTCGTGCACGTTCACCAACACGGCGATTGAGGGGTCTGTGACGTGGCACAAGACGGATGAAACCGGTGACGCTCTGGCGGGCTCCACGTGGACGCTGACTCCCACGAACCCGTCCGGTGAGGCGATCGAGGTCGTCGACAACACAGGTTCCGCCGGTGGCGACGGGCACGATGAGGACGAGATGCCCGGGGGCTTCCTCGTCACCGATCTTCTTCCGGGTGACTGGACCCTTCAGGAGACCGCCGCGCCCGACGGCTACGTCGTCAGTTCCGACGTCCACGCGATCCATATCGACAGCGATGAGCGGGTCATCGACCTCGGGGACCTCATCAATCGGTCGATCACCGGTTCCGTGACCTGGTCGAAGACAGACCAGGACGGTACCGCGCTGGCTGGGTCGCAGTGGTCCATCACCCCGACAGATCCCACACGGGACGCGATCGGCGTCACCGATTGCGTGGCTGACGAAGCCTCGGCGTGTTCCGGTCCCGACGCCGATCCTCGGGCAGGGGTGCTGACTGTCGCGAGTCTGGTGTACGGCTCCTATGAACTTCGCGAGACAAGTGCCCCTGTTGGTTTCGTTCTCGACGACGCCGCGCACCCCTTCGACATCGATGAGAACGGGGCGACGGTCACGATCGACGGTAGTCCGTTCGTCAACGCGCGAGCCATTCCTCCAACTCTTCCCTTGACTGGTGGAACTAGCACCGACGCATTTCTCCTGGGCGGAGGTGGCCTCGTGCTCCTCTCCGGCCTCGCGGGTTTCTTGGCTCACTGGCGCAGAAATCGATCGGACACCGTCCCCCCACATGCCGCATCGCGCGGCGCCCATTGAAAGGACACATCACATTCCATGAACACCCCACGACACAGTGCCAGCAGGCGGATCCTCGCCGGCTTCTGCGCGGCGGCCATCGGTCTGATCGCAGCGAGCACGTCCGCCAGAGCAGACGACTCCGGAAACATCGACGTCACCCGCACGGGATCGATCACCGTCCACAAGTTCGAGCAGACCAGCCCGGCGGCCGACACCGCTGGGGACGGGACTGCGATCGACACCTCCGGCCTGACCCCTCTGGAAGGGGTCACCTTCACCGCGAGCCCGGTCGAGGGTCTCGACCTCGCCTCCTCAGCAAGTTGGGACGTCGTCTCCGGCCTCGCGTACTCGAATGGCGTCGTCACGGACGGGAATGGCGTGACATACGACCTCGGTGGAACAAGCACCCAGGTGACCAGCGCCGAGGGGACTGCCCGCTTCTCGGATCTTCCGATCGGTGTCTACCTGGTCCAAGAGACCGACTCAGGTGCGAATCCAATCACGACGTCGACGGCCCCGTTCTTCGTGACGATCCCGCTGCCGCACGATTCCGGCTGGCTCTACGACGTCCACGTCTACCCGAAGAATTCCGTGACCGCGATCGACAAACAGGTCGACGATTCATCTGCGTTAGGGCTGGGCGACATCGTGACATGGCCGATCTCTGTGACGATTCCGGCCGAGGGCCAGGGAGAGTCACTGAGCAAGCTCGTCATCACCGACACCCTCGACGATCGCTTGAGCTACCAGTCGGCCACTGTCGCTGGACCGGTCGACCTCACTGCGGACACGGACTACATCAGTGCCACGGAAGGCCAGAAGGTGACGGTCACCTTCACGACGGAGGGTCTGGCGAAGCTGCAGGCACATGCTGGCGAAAAGCTGACCGTCACGTTGTCGACCGCCGTCACCTCGATCGGGGACGGGACGATCGCCAACCAGGCCCTGGTCAACGTCAATGACTACGACGGCACGACGAACAAGCCCGTCACGAAATGGGGCGCCGTTCGCATCGACAAGTTCACTACGGCCGATGACCAACGCCAGTCTCTGTCAGGCGCTTCGTTCCAGGTCTTCTCCTCCCAGGAAGACGCCACTGCTGGAACCAATCCCATCAGCGTGTCCGGGGTCGACACCTTCACGACCGGAAGCGACGGCGCGGCCCTGATCGAGGGTCTCAACGTCGGGCAGTCCGGCTCGCGCGATTACTGGATCGTGGAGACGGCGGCTCCCGCTGGCTTCATCCTCAACTCGGATCCGCAGAAGGTCACTGTCACTGCGGGCTCCACCGCCGATGCGGCGGTCATCTCCGTGGAGAACACGCGCCAGGACGTCCCTCAATTGCCGCTGACCGGTGCGAATGGAAGACTTCTGCTGACGATCGCGGGCGTGGTCCTCGTCCTGAGCGCCGCTGGAGTGAGCCTGATCCGGCGGAGCCGCCAGGCCTGAACGAGCCATCGGTCCTGAGGGGAAGATCCGCATGACGCGCCACCGCCCTGCCCACCGAGCGCCCGACTGCGCTCGCGGCGGGCGGTGGCGTCCTTCTCCCTGGGCGGTCCTCGCCGCGGCGTTGGCCTGGGGAGGCATCCTGTTGGCGCTCTACCCGAGCGCCGCGTCCTGGTTCTTCGACCACTCCAAGGCCGAGGTCGTCAACGCCTACACGGCGCAGGTCGAGGCTGGCCTCGATCCTGAGGCTTCGACCCAGCTGGCCGAGGCCCATGCCTACAACGATGCACTGAAGGCGGGTGCTCGGTTGGAGGCGAACGAACGCCTTCCCACCGGTGACGGGAGCAGCTCCGACCCTGGGTTGGTGTATGACGACATTCTCAAAGTGGATTCGACCGGCCTGATGGGCCGCCTGTCGATCCCCTCGATCGACGTCGACCTGCCGGTCTACCACGGGACCTCCGACGAGGTCCTCCTCGAAGGCCTGGGGCATCTGCAGGGAACGTCGCTGCCGGTCGGGGGCGAGGGAACGCACTCGGTCATCACCGGTCACCGCGGTCTGGCGTCGGCCACGCTGTTCACGGACCTCGACAAAGTTGCGGTCGGAGACACCTTCACCCTGACGGTGCTCGACCAGGTCCTCGTCTATCAGGTCACGGACACGCGCGTTGTCGATCCCGACCAGACCGAGTCCTTGGGACCCGTCGCCGGGAAGGATCTGGTCACTCTGGTGACGTGCACGCCGCTGGGAATCAACTCACAACGCATCCTCGTCACCGGCGAACGGATTCTCCCCGCGCCCGAGGCCGACGTCGGGCGCGCGTCGGGGGGAGCCGAGGGCCCGGGCTTTCCGTGGTGGGCCGTTGTGGCAGTGGCCGTTACCGTGGGAGCAGGTGTATCCGTCTGGCGGTCGGGGCGGTCTCCGCGATCGAGACCACGGCCCACGTCCAACTGGCAATGACGCCGACGATTGTCTGAGGCCGCGGACCTCAGACCCGAACCTCGCCGCCCGCCCTCCTGACGAACTTCCCGATGCTCGCGCTCAGCTCTCGTCGTGCGTCCTCGTCGAGGTAGATCATGTGGCCGGAGTGATAGTGGTGGAACTCGATGTTGTCGAGCAGTTCGCGGGGCACATCGAGCTGGGCGACATCGGTGTGGGCTCCCCAGTACGGTGTGCACAGGTCGTAGTACCCCAGGTGGTACTGCACGGGCAGCAGAGGATCCAGCCGAAGTGCGCTCGACAAAGAATCGACGGCGCTGAAGCCGTCGCCCGGAGCCCCGCTGCTCGCCCACGGCCTCGTCCTGCGGGTGAGGACCTCGAAAGGCAGATCGGAGAGGAACCCGAGCTCGCGGCGCAGATAGTCGTTGATCGCCGAGGAGTAGGCGCCGCGGATCACGTCATAAGCGGGATCCGACTCCGGGACCTCGTGGGCGCCGTCGCGGTTCCATCCCGTGAAGCGTCCGTCATTGCGTCCGGTGACCATGCCCCGGTCCCGCAACAGCTCCGCGAAGAAGCGGTCGTTGTCGATCTTCAGTCGGACGGCCCGCACGAAGTCGGGGGAGAGCCCGGTCAAGCGTGCGGTGTCGGCGACGACGGCTTCGTACGTGTCCTCATCCAAGAATGCCCCGGCGTGCAGCGCGGTCAGAAACGGTCCCGCTGCGAAGGCCTCGGCCTCGGCGAGCACATCGTCCAGCGCGCGTCCGGGGTGCTTGCCATGGAAATGGGCGACTGCCGCGTACGAGGGGAGGAAGGCAATCGATGCCAGGATCGTGCCCGGTGAGAAATCCATCGTGTTCGGGCCGATGGGGGAGGAGATCAAAATCAGCCCCGCCGGGTATAAGCCGTGGACGCTGATCAGGCGCTCGGCGACCTTGGCAGTGCGCAGGACCCCGTAGGACTCTCCCGCCAACAGGATCGGGGAGCGCCAGCGCTCGTTGCGCGTCACCCACAGCCGCACGACCTCACTGGCCAGATCCACATCGCGCGAGACGCCATGGAACGCAGCGGGGTCCTCGCCGGGCGCCATGCGCGAGTATCCGGAATCGACGAAATCCAATACGACGAGGTCCGTGTCGATCAGCGGCGTCTCGGTGTTGTCGACGACCTCGTAGGGCGGGGCAAGGCGTTCGAAACCATTCAGCGCAACGACGCGGCGGGGCCCGAACAACCCGAGGTGCAACCACATCGAGGTCGAGCCCGGACCGCCGTTGTACACGAAGGTCACGGGCCGGGCTCGCGACTCTTCTGGGCTCAACCAGCGCGTCGAGCCTCCACGATCGCTGTGTGCCCGCACCACGTAGCTGGTGGCGAAGACACGTGCGGTCGCCGGGTTGCGGTTCCCGCTCCACGTCTCTTCGACGACATCCAGGTATCCAGCCGTCGCCGTGTAGCGGATCGTGCCCCGGTCCGTGTCGAGCACATGATGTGTGACGGCGGTGGCGTCCTCGTGGTCGTTGATGCGCTCGTCCAACGGCGGCATGATGTTCACACTCCTGGGTGGTGAGCCGCACGCCGCTGTCGTTCGACCCAGACGGTCCGTGCGTCGAGGCCACTGGGTGTGTGCTGATGCAGGCCGGACAGGTGACGCGGAGCGGATGGATCGAAGGGTTCGACAGGGTCACGCCGGAATTCGTGGCCCTCAATGATGATCTGGTCGAGGTGGTCCAGTGCGTCGAGGTCGTCTAGGGGGTTCCCGTTGACGACCAGCAGATCTGCGGAGTAACCTTCGCCCAGTACGCCCGTGACACCGGCCAGACCCGCCGCCGCTGCTGCGTTCGAGGTCGCGGCCAGGAGGACGTCCTCGCGCGGGATTCCCGAAGCCTCGAGCTCATGCAGTGTGAAGATGTAGCCGCTGGGCGGGAGCACGGCGCCGATGTCGTTGCCGGTGGCCAGACGGACGCCGTGGTCGAAGAGATCCTTGGCTCGCGGAGTCGTCGTCTCTCCGGGCACCGAAGGGAAGCTTGGCGGGCTCGTGGTGTCGACGTACGTGCCGCGTTCGGCCATCTCGTCGGCCAAACGCGGGTCGAAGGCGGTCTTCCCGTCGGCTCCGATGAAGGATCCATGGGCGACGAGGTCGATGCCCGCGTGGACAGACCGCTCGATGCCTTGGGTGCCGTGGGCGTGGGCGGCGGTGTTCTTGCCCAGCCGGTGGGCCTCTGCGACCAGGACGTTGAGTTCTTCCTGGGTGAATTGGGCGTTCCACGGGGCTGACCCGTAGGTGCCGAATCCGCCGGTTGCCATGACCTTGATCGTGTCGACGCCAGCCTTGTGGTGCTCGCGGATGCGATGGACGATCTCGATGATCCCGTCGGCCTCCCCTCCAGTTGCCCAGGAGTGCCCGCCGGTCGTCGTGATCTGAGGCCCAGAGGCAACGATGCGCGGTCCCTCGACCAGACCCAGTTCGGTCGCCTCACGCAGCGCGACGTCGGCGAAGTGCTTGGCCCCCAGCGACTGGACCGTCGTGACCCCCAGCGAGGCGAGCTGACGGGCTGTGGTCAGCGAACCCAGCGCATGCCACCCAGGGTTGAGCCGGTCGGGATCGGGAACGTTCGGCTCATACTCGTAGGCGAAACCACCCAGGTGGGCGTGGACCTCGATGAGGCCGGGAAGCAGGGTGGCTCCCTCATGATCCTCATGGGGCATGTTCGCATACTCGGACGGCAGCAGAGGAGCGGGACCGACCCAGGCGATGGACCGGTCGCGGATCACGACGGCCGCGTCTTTGACCACGCCGGCGCGCACGCCGGTCCACGCCCGCGCGCCGGTGATCACGCGGTCCGGAGCCCGTGGCGTCGGATCGTCCACGACATACCCGCCGTTGCGCTTCTTCGCGGTGCTCATCACTGGTCCTTCCAGACGTTGTAGGCTCCCCAGACGAATCCCGACGCCGGGTCGAAAGCCACTCCATGAACATCATCGCTGTTCGCCACGGAGTCTTGCGAGAGGTAGAGCGGGATCTGATAGACCTCATCGTGCACGTATTTCTGGATCTGCGCATAGACGTCCTTGCGCGCAGCCAGGTCCGTGGAGAACCGGCCGGAGTCGATGAGGTCGTCGAGAGTCGAGTCCCGGTACTTGCCGCGGGCGATCGTACCGCGGGCAGGGTCCGAGTAATAGAGGACATCGAACGAGGCTGCTGCATCGGTGGCGTTGTATGAATTGTCGAAGATGTCGTAATCGTTGGCGGTGGCGTGTTCTGACTCTGTCCCGGAATCCACGAGCTTGAAGTCGTACTCGATCCCGAGGCTCGACGTAAGTTGGGCGCCGATGGCTTCGTTGAGAACGTCGCGGTTGTCTCGAACGTAGGCGGACACCGTCCAGTCATGCAGTGTCAGTCGCTCCCCGTCCTTGGTCCGATAGCCCTCGGAGTCGCGCTCGCTCCAGCCAGCCTCGTCAAGCAGGGCGTTCGCCCGATCAGGGTCGTACGACCATGAATTCTCGTAGCTGGTGTCGTAGAAGGGACTGGTCGGGCTGATGGAGCTCCAGGCGCGTGTGACGGTTCCCTGATAAGTGGACTGTAATAGTGAATCGAGGTCGATCCCCAGGCGCAGGGCCTCACGCACGCGCTCGTCGTCCAACGGAGCCTTCGAGACGTTGAGGTAGAGCGAGTACGGGGAGCCTGCTGCGAGGTTCTGCTGGTAGTCGAAGCCATCGACGCCATCGAAGAGTGAGACATCGAGTGCCGGAATACCGGTGGCCACGTCCACCTGCCCCGAGCTGAGGGCGCCGGTGCGTGTCGAGTTCTCCGTGAGCACGCGGTAGGTGACCTGGTCGAGGTAGGCCGTGCCGTCGGCCGTGGCGACAGAAGTGGGGGCCCATGCGTAGTCGGTGCGCTTGTCAAGGACGATCTGTTGTCCCTCGGTCCATTCGGCCAGGGTGAACGGGCCGGTGCCGTAGATCTCGGTGCCACCAGACTCGAGTTCGCTGCTGGACAGGGAGTTGGGTGCGATCGGTGCCGAGCTGATCGAGGAAAGGTACTCGAGGAAGAGTGCGTCGGGCTTCGAGGTCGTGAATTCGACGGTCGAGTCGTCGACAGCTCGGTAGCCCGTCAGATAAGTCAGGCCGGAGGGATTGGCCGTGTACGAGTCGGAGGTTAGGAGGTCGAAGTTGGCGACCACGGCGGCGGCGTTGAAGGGTTCTCCGTCGGAGAACGTCACGTCGGTGCGCAGGTGGAGCGTCGTAGTCAACTCGTCTGCGGACTGCTCATAGCTCTGCGCGAGCCAGGGCTCGTAGGTGCCGTTCGCCGTCCGCAGCAGATACGAGTCGAAGATTCCACGCAGGATGTGCTTGGCCGCAGCGCCTCCGTTGAGCTGAGGGTTGAGAGTCGTCGGTTCACTTTCGATCGCCCACGTCAGGGTTCCACCCTCAACCGGAACGGAATCGGATGCATCCGATCCGGAGGCCGAGGGCGAATCAGCCGACGAGCTGGATGAGCAGGCAGTGGCAAGGGGAAGGACGAGGGCGGCGCTCAGCACTGCGAACGCGGCCTTCCAGGTGCGTCTGGACATGGGGTGCTCCTTGTCAGGATTGTGGACGTGCGGAGTGAGAAAGGGTCAGACGTGGTGATGTGGGCAAGGGGGAGGTCATCAGGCGGCGACGGGCAAGCGAGGGATTGCTCGGACCAGGTCTTGTGTGTACGAGTCGGTCGGATGGGTGAAAACCTCGCCGACGTCGCCGCCCTCGACGACTTTTCCGTCTCTCATGACGAGGACGCGGTCCACGAGGTGATGGACGACGCCGAGGTCGTGCGAGATGAAGATCAGGGAGGTCCCCTCCTGTGCGCACAGCTCGGCGAGCAGGTCGAGGACCTGGGCTTGGACGGAGACATCGAGGGCGGACACGGGTTCGTCACAGATCAGGACGTCGGGGCGCACGGCCAGGGACCGGGCGATTGAGACGCGTTGGCGTTGACCGCCGGAGAGTTCCCGAGGGTGAACAGCAGCGACCTCGGGGTCGAGCTGAACGGCACTGAGCAGAGCCGTGACCCGTTTCCGCAGGTTGTGGAGATCGGTGTGGGCGATCCGTAGGGGTTCGGCAATGATCTCACCGACCCGGTAGCGCGGGTCGAAGGACCCGAGCGGATCTTGGGCGACGAACTGGACGCGGTGGCGCAATCCACGGGTTTCCCGGTGCCGCTCGATGGCCTGCCAGGAGGTGCCGTGCACGTTGACCTCTCCCGAGTCAGGGGCCACGAGGCCCAGCAGCAGACGGGCGAGTGTCGTCTTGCCCGATCCGGACTCGCCGACGATCCCCAGTTTCTCGCCTTTTGCCAATGAGACGGAGATGTCATCGACTGCGAGGCGTTGGCCACCGCCGGGAGTGCGGAACGTCTTGACGACATGGGACGCTTCGAGAACAACCTCGTCGGGATGCACCGTTGCGGTGGCAAGCGGCGCGCCGACGTCGCCGGACAGGCGACGTCCTCGTGTGACGGACGAGGGAACTGCCGCGAGGAGCTCACGCGTGTAGGGATGACGAGGCGTCAGAAGAACGTGGTCGGCGGGCCCCTCCTCGACGATCTCGCCGGAGCGCATGACGGCGACACGGTCGGCCAGCTGTGCGACGACGGCCAAGTCATGGGAGATGACGAGCAACGCCGTTCCCTCGGCCTTCCGTTGCCGCAGGAGGTTGAGAACCTGGGCCTGCACGGTCACGTCGAGGGCGGTGGTCGGCTCATCGGCGATGATCAGTCGGGGGTCACCGGCGATCGCCGAGGCGATCAACGCACGCTGACGCAAGCCTCCGGACAGCTCGTGAGGGTACTGCGCGGCGCGGACCTGCGGGTCGGGGACGCCGACCTCGCCGAGGAGCTCGACGACACGGGCGGAACGCTCGCGACGGGCGGCGCTGCGATGGGCCTGGAGGGTCTCCGAGATCTCCGCGCCGACGGTGCGCAACGGGTCCAGTGAACTCAGAGCGTCTTGGAGGACGAGGCCGATCAAGCTGCCGCGCACGTTGCGCCATTGGCGGTCCGAGAAGTGGCTCACCTCGCGTCCGGCCACTGTGAATGTCCGGGCCCGGACGGAGGCATCCGAACCCGTGAGGCCGACCAGGGTCCGCGCGGTCACGGATTTGCCGGAGCCGGATTCACCGACGAGGGCGAGGCACTGACCCGGCTCGATGGTCAGGTCGATCCCGTGGACCGCGTGGACGGTTCGTGAACGGGTCCGGAAGGAGACGTCAAGGTCGCGGACCTCAATTAGGGGAGTGTCTGTGGTGCCCATCAGCCGTTCCTTCTCTCGTAGTGGGCCTGGAGGCGTCGCCCCAGCACGGTGGAGGAGACGATCGTGGCGACCAGGGCGAGGCCGGGAAAGACCCCGACCCACCAGGCGACGCGCAGGTAGCTGCGTGACTCGGCGAGCATCGAGCCCCATTCGGGCGTCGGAGGCTGCGGGCCCATCCCGATGAAGCTGAGGGAAGCAGCGCCGATGATCGCTCCGCCAAGCCCGATGGTCGCGACCACGGGGATGGCGCCTAGAGCATTGGGGACGACGTGGCGAAGGATCAACAGCCCGTGGCCCAGCCCGAAGGTCCGTGCTTGCTCGACGTATCCGGACTGGGAAGTCTGACGGACCTGGATGCGGATCAGACGAGCATATTTCGGGATCCCGGCGATCCCGAGCGCGACGACCAGGTTGCCGATTCCGGGACCGGTGAAGGCGATGAGCACCAGGGCGAGCAGGAGCTCCGGGAACGAAGCAACGACGTCGACGACGCGGGAGACCAGTGAGTCCAACCATCGGGGTGCGAGCCCCGAGACCAGGCCCAGCACGATGCCGACGGAGAGAGCGACCACCGTTGCGCCGACTCCGATCGACAGGGAGTAGCGAGCTCCGTGGATGATGCGGGAGAAGAGATCGCGACCCAGGGCGTCGGTACCCGCCGGATGAGCAGCGGAGGGGGCTTGTAAGGAACTCAACGGGTCGGCGGACAACGGATCGATCGAGGTGAGAACCTGAGGGACGAGGGCGGCGACGATGGCGATGGTGATCACTGCAAGGCTCAGAGTGACGGGGATGTCCTGCCAGATGCGCAGGTGGTTCACATGAAGGTGGAAGGGACGAGCCGTTGCCGCTGCCGTGGTCATGTCAGTGTTCCTCCGCTTCGAGCGCGTATGCAGCAGCGGGTGCAGGCTCCGCCACGGGCGTGGGCTCCGTCGAGAGCGCGGTCGCTGGGACCGCCCGTCGGAGGCGTGGATCGAGCAGAGTCACCGCGAGATCGACGACCGTCGAGCAGATGACGAAAGCGGCGGTGGAGATGAGTGCGACTCCGAGGATCACGGGGATGTCCTTCGAATTGACCGCCGCGACGGCGACCTGTCCGAGTCCGGGACGGCCGAAGACCTGTTCAATGACGACGGCGCCTCCGAGGAGCGACCCGACGATCAACCCGGCCAGTGTGGCCATCGGGAGGGCACCGTGGCGCAGGGCATGTCGCCCGCGCAGGGCCAACGGTCCGATCCCTCGTGAGCGTGCGGTCAACGCGAAGGGTTGGTCGAGTGCTCGTTCGACGCCTTCCCGCATGACCTGTGCCAGATAGGCCCCAATCGGCAGTGCCAGAGAGAGAGCTGGCAGGATCACAGACTTCCAGCCCTTCCCACCCGAGACTGGGAACCACCCAAGTCTGAAGGAGAAAAGCGCCAGCAACAGAATCCCGATCCAGAATGAGGGAAGCGAGACGAGGACGAGCTCGACGCCCGTTGTCGTGGTGCGCACGACCCGGCCCCGTCCCGACGTCAGGAGTGTTGCGACGATGGCGAAAATGATCGCCAGGATCGCGGCGACCGCGGTCAGCTCGAGTGTCGAGGGCAGTTGGCTCCCGATGACCTCGGAGACGGGTTTGCGCAGGATGAAGGAGGTCCCAAAATCGCCGTGCAGGGCTCCCGCCAGATAGCTGAGGTACTGGACGAACACGGGTCGATCGAGTCCCCAGCGCTCGATGACCTCGTGAAGGAGGACAGGGTCGTCCTTGTTGTCGGGACCCAGGAGCAGAGTCGCAGTGTCACCTGGTGCGAGATGGATCGCCAGGAAGGCGACGGTGACCGCGGCCCAGAGGACGACGAGGGCGGAGAGCAAGCGAGCGACAACCGTTCGGGATGCGGACGTCAGGGCATGGGCGTGTCGGCGCGGACGTTCCCTGCGTTCGGGGAAATCGGACATGAAGGACCATCTTTCACAGAATGGAGGAGACCGGGAAAATGGCGGATCGACTCGACGGGGAGTCTTGAGGTGGAGCCGTGGAGTGTTCTGATCGGATGTGATCAGGAAACGACAAATACCCGAAGCGTGGCGTTAGCAGGGGCACATTCGGAATTCGTTCATGATTCATGGTCCAACGCGGTCGGCGAACGATCGAACGGGCGTCCATCATTCGGGATTGCGTTGCGGCCGTCATGAATTCTCGGCTGGTGGAATGCGGAGAGAATGAGTGTTGTCCCAAATCCGGCGGGGATATATGGTCAGCTCGATATTCGAGGATGTGGAAACAAACTGTCTGAATTCCAACAGGTGGACGACTGTGACTTCATCCCGTCAATCCCGTGGAAGAGAAGAAGAATCCGATGGCGTCGATCAGTGCGGAACTTGAGAAGGAATTGAATGCGCCCACCTCGGCGCCGCAGGAGGTGGAGAGTGGAGGAGATCCGTCTTCGACCTCGTCACGGGTTGCTGAGGTCGTTGACGAACAGACTCCGGATGGAGCGTTCCGTCGTCAGAGGAACCTGTTCCTCACTCGTTTCGGCTCCGGACCCGATCAGGTTCCCGCCGAGCCCGGGCGCTACCGAATTCTGGGCAGCGTCGGGTGTGGGTGGTGTCGTCGCCAGCTCATCGTCCTCAGGTTGGTGGGGTTGTCCGACGCGATACCCTTCATCCCGCTGTACGCCCGTGACTCGGACGGATGGAGAATCGCACGCAGCGGGGCAGACGTGGTCGAGCGATTCGGCACGGATCGGCTCAATGATTTCTATCGGGCGACTCGGCCCGGCTTCACGGGACGCGGAACTTCACCGACGATCATCGACGTCACGACGGGCACGGTCGTGACCAACAACTATCACGTGATCAGCAATGACTTGGAGACGGCGTGGAAGGGATTCCACGCCCAGGGGGCGCCGGACCTGTATCCGACCGAGCTCCGCAATGACATCGATATGCTCAACCAGCAACTCTTCGACGACATCAACAACGGCACATACAAAGTCATCTTCGCCACGAACATCGAAGCGGCGAGGTCTGCGATCGGGATTTTCCGGGCGCGGTTGGCGGAGTACGACTTCAGGCTCTCCTCGCGTCGCTACCTGTTCGGCGCGGTCCTCACCGATTCGGACGTGCGCCTGTTCCAGACGTTGGCGTCCTACGAGCGCAACTACCGCCCTCGGATCGCGGACATCCTCGGCGATGGGCAGGTACCACATCTGCAGGACTTCCCCCAGCTGTGGGCCTATGCACGCGACCTGTTCGCCCATGGGTTCGTCGATGAGCGCGAGGAGTACTTTCTAGGTCTGATTCCGGGACCGTCGGGGGACTACATCCATCACCGGGGCTTCACCGGGGACCTCCCGCTGCGCGACCCTGCTGAGGATCTCGCGAACTGGCAAGAGCCAAGCGGACGGGAATCACTGGGGGGCCCATCGATCGCTTCGGGCCCGGGAGACGCCGGAACCGACGAACTCTGGCACATGGGCTGACCCATCTCGGCAGAGGACGTCAAGACCGGGACTGTGGGCTGTTGGGCTGGAACGGCCCGATCAATCGAGGCGAACACTGACCGTCTCGTCCAACGATCAACTGACCAACCCAAGCTTGCTCCACACGGTCGAGCACCCGACACTCTCGGAAGACAATTGGCAGACGAGCGGTCAGTGGCGTCGTGACTCGAGGATTCGAGCCCATGGTCAGCGCACCGACCGATATCCACAGTGGTCTGCCGTAGTCACTCGAAGCCCTCGGTTGGGTGACTCTTTGTACTGTCGTTCATTTCGACAGTGCCGCTCCTCGGTCCAGCGATCGTTCAGCACCGCGTGGAGGTCGGACGCGGATACCCTTGGTGGGCTCCAGCGTCCCGGGAGGCTTCCATGCTCAAGCTTCGCAATGTCCGTAAGGCCTACACCGTCGCCGACTTCACCCAGGTTGCCCTCGACGATGTGTCGATCGCCTTCCGGGACAGCGAGTTCGTCGCGGTGCTGGGCCCGTCTGGATCGGGCAAGACGACCCTGCTCAACATCGTCGGCGGGCTGGACCACTATGACTCGGGTGACCTTGTCATCGACGGAATCTCGACGAAGCGGTTCAAGGATCGCGACTGGGACACCTATCGCAACAACCGCATCGGATTCGTCTTCCAGAGCTACAACCTGATCCCGCACCAGACCGTGCTCGCCAACGTCGAGCTCGCGCTCACGTTGTCGGGCGTCTCCAAGGCGGAGCGACGCGGGAGGGCCATGGCGGCCTTGGAACGAGTGGGACTCGGCGACCACGTCTCCAAACTGCCGGGTCAGCTTTCGGGCGGGCAGATGCAACGGGTGTCGATCGCTCGTGCGCTCATCAACGACCCGGAGATCGTGCTGGCCGACGAACCGACGGGTGCTCTCGATTCCGTGACGAGCGTGCAGATCATGGACCTGCTCACCGAGATTGCCCATGACCGGCTGGTCGTCATGGTCACGCACAACCCGGAGCTGGCGTCGCGCTATGCGACTCGCACGGTCACTCTCCGCGACGGAGCGGTCACGGACGATACTGACCCCGTCGATGCCTCGACCGCCAGCGTGCGCGCGGCCAAGACCGCCCGGCGCACCTCGATGTCCTTCCTCACTGCCCTGTCGTTGTCCTTCCGGAACCTCATGACGAAGAAGGGGCGCACGCTGATGACGTCCTTCGCGGGCTCCATTGGCATCATCGGCATCGCAACGATCCTCGCGCTGGCCAACGGCGTCAACAACTACATCGCCAGCGTCGAGGAGGACACGCTGTCCGTCTATCCGCTGAGCATCCAGAGCCAGGGCATGGACATGGCATCGATGTTGGCGGCCTCGGCAGACGTTGGCGGCTCCGAGTCGGGCAACGATGAGGACGGGGGAGGCGTCGATCAATCGGGCGCGATCCCCGAGGCTTCGATTCTCTCGACGATGTTCTCCTCCGTTGGCTCCAACGACCTTGCCGCACTCAAGTCCTACCTCGACGAGGACGGGGGCGGGATCCATGCCGAAGCGAATTCGATCGAGAACACCTATGACGTGACGCCGCAGATCTTCCAGTCCGACACCTCGGACGGCGTGCGCCAGGTCAATCCGGACCGAACCTTCGCCGCGCTCGGCCTGGGGTCTGACGTCTCAGTGAACTCGTTGGTCTCGTCCTACATGAACACCAGCGTCTTCAAGCAACTGGTCAGTGACACGAGCCTGGTCGATCAGCAGTACGACATCGTCGCTGGCACGTGGCCCAGCGGTGCCGACGAGGCGGTCCTCGTCCTCATGCCCGGTGGAGCGGTCTCCGACTATGTGCTTTATTCGATGGGTCTGCGCGATGCATCCGAACTCGACCAGATGATCGAGCAGCTCGCCAAGGGCGAGGACGTCGATGCGACGACCGAGTCGGCCTCCTTCTCTCCCGAGCAACTGATGGGGGTGAGCTTCAAGGTCGTCGATTCCACCGATTATTACGCCCACGACGACACTTATGACGTGTGGACCGACAAGAGCGGGGACCAGGACTATCTCAAGGAGCTGGTCGAGGGCGGCGAAGACTTGCACATCTCCGGCATCGTTTCGCCCAAGTCGGGAGCCACTGCGACGGCGCTGTCCCCTGGGATCTATTACACGCCGGCGCTCACTTCGCAGTTGATCGACCACGCGAGCGGGACGGCGATCGTCCTGGACCAGATCGCCCACCCCGACATCGATGTGTTCACCGGGCGCTCCTTTACCGATGAGGCCTCGGGGGCCGGGCAGAACGACTTCGACATGAGCAAGCTGATCACCGTCGACCAGGCAGCGATCGCGAAGGCTTTCACTTTCGACGGTTCGAAGTTGTCGCTCGATGCCTCATCGCTGGACCTGTCCGGCCTCGACCTGTCGGGGTTGGTGGGAGCCGGAGACCTGGCAGGGATGGATCTGTCGAGACTGGATCTGTCGAGCATTCGAATCGATCCGTCGCAGTTGCCCGAGCTGGACCTGGCGAAGGCCGCGTCCAGCGTCGACCTCAGCGAGCTCCTGTCCGGGATCGACATGACCGAGGTCGTCAGGGGCATCGATGACGACGCGATACTGGGGGATCTGTCCGGCACAGTGACGCCGGATCAGCTCCAGAAGCTCGCGTCCGACCTCGCCACCGGGTACGCCACGTACTGTGCGCAGGGGCAGACCGACTCGTCCTCGACGATCGATTGCACGACGAATCCGCAGTCGGCCTTCGCCGACTTCCTCGCCACGTCCGAGGGGCAGACAATCCAGGCCGACAACGCGGAGGCGCTCGCGGCGCTGTCCGGGGCCGGCGAGGATCTCACCGATCAACTGACAGCCCGTCTGACGGCGGCTGTCCAGGCGCAGATCGCTGCCCACTCCGACGAACTGCAGACGCAGATCTCCACCGCCCTGTCGGACTACATGCAGCAGGCGACGCAGGCTTGGATGAGTCAGCTCTCGACCCAGCTGGCGGGACAGATCTCGACGCAGCTGTCCGACCAGATGTCCCAGATCTCGCAGCAGATGTCGTCGCGGATCGGCTCCGCCTTGCAGAGCCGACTGACGTCGGCGGTGTCCTCGATGCTGAGCTCGACGATGGACCAGCTCGGGCAGAACATGTCGAGTGCGATGAGCATCGACGAGGATGCATTCCGCGATGCCTTCCACTTCACCATGGACCAGGAACAGCTTGCCCAACTGGTGACGTCGATGATGACGACCCAGCAGGCGTCGCTCGACTCGAACTACTCGAAACTCGGATACGCGGACTTGTCCAAGCCCTTCCAGATCGACATCTATCCGAAGGACTTTGAGTCCAAGGCCCGAATCATCGACATCCTCGATGCCTACAACGCGGACATGGAACAGGCGGGGGAGCAGGACAAGGTCATCACTTACACGGACATCGTCGGGACATTGATGTCGTCGGTGACGACGATCGTCGACGTCGTCAGTTACGTGCTCACGGCTTTCGTCGCGATCTCCCTGATCGTTTCGTCGATCATGATCGGTGTCATCACCTATATCTCAGTGCTCGAACGTAAGAAGGAGATCGGGATCCTTCGCTCGATCGGAGCGTCCAAGCGTGACATCCGACGAGTGTTCAACGCGGAGACGATCATCATCGGTCTAGTCGCGGGGCTGATCGGTATCGGGGTGACGGTGCTGCTGACCCTGCCGGCCAACGCGATCATCGACGCGAGGTTCGGCATTTCCCACGTTGCCCAGCTGCCGGTGACGGCGGGAGTCGTTCTGGTGGCGATCTCCGTCGGCCTGACTTTTCTGGCCGGGCTGTTTCCCTCCTCGGCGGCGGCCCGGGAAGATCCCGTCGAGGCCCTCCGCAGTGAATAGCCCGCGAGGCACCGGCCCCGGGCC
>JAATFD010000047.1 GCA_015655375.1 Actinomycetales bacterium | reverse complement strand
TGAGGGGAAGATCGCGTCCAGGCCGAAAGTGCGGGCCTCGTCGGGAATGATCGGGACGACGTATCGGCCGATGTTCGTATCCTTGATGAGGTCCTTCATCAGACGGACCAAAGCCATGGTCGTGGCGACCTCGAGCGGGCCGGAGCCCTTGGACAGCGCTTCGAACGGCTTGATCGCTGGTGCGGGCAGAGTCGGGTTCCGATCATCGCGACGCTCCGGGACCCACCCTCCGAGCTTCTCCCGACGCTCACGCATGTAGACGAGGGCGGGGTGGTCGGCCGGCGGCATGTAGTAAGGCGGCATGTAGGGGTCGCGTTCCAGCTCCTCATCGGTGATGGGGATCTGGAGGCGATCGCGCAGGGCCTTGGCGTCCTCGAGCGTCAGCTTCTTCATCTGGTGGGTCGAGTTGCGACCCGCGAAGTGTGAGCCCAACGCGTAGCCCTTGATCGTGTGGGCGAGAATGACGGTCGGCTGGCCGGTGTGGTCCATGGCGGCTTTGTAAGCGGCGTAGACCTTGCGGTAGTCGTGCCCACCGCGTTGCAGGGCCCAGATCTGGTCGTCGGTCCAGTTCTGGACCAAGGCCTTCGTGCGGGGATCACGTCCGAAGAAGTGCTCACGCACGTAGGCACCGTCGTTGGCCTTGAAGGTCTGGTAGTCGCCGTCGAGCGTCTCGTTCATGACGTTGACCAGGGCATGGTCCTTGTCAGCGGCGAGCAGCTGGTCCCATCCGCGTCCCCAGATCACCTTGATGACGTTCCATCCGGCGCCCTTGAAGAAGGATTCGAGCTCCTGGATGATCTTGCCGTTACCTCGCACCGGGCCGTCTAGGCGCTGCAGGTTGCAGTTGATGACGAAGGTCAGGTTGTCGAGTCCCTGTTGGGCGGCGAGTTGGAGCATGCCGCGTGCTTCCGGCTCGTCCATCTCGCCGTCGCCGAGGAACGCCCACGTGTGTTGCTGGGAGGTGTCCTTGATGCCGCGCAGTTGGAGATAGCGGTCGAACCATGCCTGGTAGATCGCCTCGGCCGGGCCCAGACCCAGGGAAACTGTCGGGTATTCCCAGAAGTCGCGCATCTGGCGAGGGTGGGGGTAGGAGGGGAGACCATGCTCGACGGAGACCTGTTGGCGGAATCCATCCATCTCCTCGGCACTCAGGCGTCCCTCCAGGAAGGCGCGCGCGTAGGGGCCTGGGGAGGCATGTCCCTGGAAGAAGACGTGGTCGCCGCCGCCCGGGTGGTCCTTGCCGCGGAAGAAGTGGTTGAGTCCGACCTCGTAGAGCGTCGCGACGGAGGCGTAGGAGGAGATATGACCGCCGACCTTGACGCCGGAGCGCTGGGCGCGTGTCACCTGGACGGCAGCATTCCAGCGCGTCCAGCGACGGTACTCGCGCTCGATGGCCTCGTCGCCGGGGAAATAAGGCTCCTGGTCGACGGGGATCGTGTTGACGTAGGGGGTTGTGTAGTCCTGGGGGAGCTGCACGTCGCGCTTACGCGCCTCGTCGAGCATATGCAGCAAGATGTAGCGGGCGCGGGGTCCACCCTTCTCATCGATGAGCCCCGACAGGGACTCGACCCACTCCGCGGTTTCTTCGGGGTCGTTGTCGGGGACCTGGCTCAGCAAGCCATTGACGACCGGATGGTTGTCATTCGAAAGACTCACGGATTCCCTCTTCCTCGTGGCGGGCAGTGCACGCCCTTGTGCTCGGTGCGCTCTCCATTGTCACCCGTTCTGTCGACTTTGCGCGAGTGTGGCAGGGACTTCGGACCCATGAGAAAGGACTCAATAGTGTGAGAAGTGTCGTCCTGACCTGTGATGTGCCTCTCGAAGACGTCATAGGAACGGCGACGCATTCCCAGAATGGCGCGAGTGTACGACGGGGTCGTCACGTGCTCTACGATAGAAGAATGGAGTTGATCCATGCGCGCAGGACGCGCATCGTGGAAGGTGGTCGTTGGTCGTGGCGTTGAGCCTCGGATTCACTTCGGGACAGGTCATCCAGGAGTTCTACGCCGACGATGATGCCGACGAGGCCCTGCGGGGCCTCGTCAGGTCTGAGACGGGCCAGGACCTGGTCGATGAGGATTACGGCGATGTCGTCGACGGTGCCGTCGTGTGGTGGCGTCTAGATGACGCCGAGGATGAGGACCTGGCTGATGTGTTGGTCGACGCGATCTCGAACCTCGATGATGGCGGGCTGATCTGGGTGCTGATCCCCAAGCCGGGTCGCTCCGGTGAGGTCCCCGTCGCAGATGTCGAGGACGCCGCCAAGGTAGCTGGCCTGCATTCGACGTCGGCCGCCTCGGTGGGACAGGACTGGGCGGGCATTCGATTGACGGCGCGTCCGCGCACGCGCTGACACCGGACGAGGACGTCCCTCACTGGTGGCGCTGAGCTGGGGAGAGCCCGGCGTGGCGCGTCCGGTGCTGTGCACCGTCTATGCTGTGGGGGTTGCATCCATTGTGATGCCGGGCCTGTAGCTCAGTTGGTCAGAGCGCTGCGCTTACACCGCAGAGGTCGTCGGTTCGAGGCCGGCCGGGCCCACCATAGATTGGATGTTCAAACCCGCGACGTCAGCGGGCTTCATGTCCTCACCCGCACGCAGCCTGGCCTCATAGGCCAGCGCTTCCGCGTGGAGTGACGGGTCGAGCAGCGTGTCGAAGGGCTCGCCTGGGTCCGCATCCACGATGTCGCCGCCGTCGTCCAGCTCGTAGACGTTGATGCGGTCGAAGAACGCCTGGCTGCAGATGCGTCGTAGAGAGTCGTCAATGCTCATGTAGATCGCGTGCATGTCGCCCGCGAGAGCCAGGCAGTCTTCCAAGCGGGCCTTGGCCTGGTCGTACTCGACCTGCCCCGCGTCGACCCGTGAGTCGAGGAACGCGAGCCGGCGGGAGATCCGATCTTGTTCCTCTTTGAGCAGGTCAAGCGGGACGGCCCCGGCGTGGTGGGCGTGGAGCAGGCTTCGGCGCTCGTCGCGGAGTTTGTCGCGCTCTACGACGAGGGCGCGCCGTTCGCCTTTGCTTGCTGCGTGGAGGTCATCGAACTGGCGGGTGAGCATGTGCCGCAGCGCGGTGACGATGTGTTCGGGAGTCTGCACGCTCCGGTAATAGTCCTCGACCTTCTCCTCGATGTCGCGGATCGGCATGGCCTGGCGGGTGCAGGTCGTCCGCTTGGAGTGCCGACCTGCGCACACGAAGTACGGGTAGACGTTGCCGTGGCCGTTCTTCGCGTGGCTGACCATGAGCCGGGTGCCGCAGTCAGCGCACCAGATCGACCCTTTCAGGTAGTGCTCGCGGGTCTGGGTCTTCTCTCCAGAGACCTGGTGCGCGGAGAGGACGTTCTGCACCCGATACCAGACCTCCGGGTTGACCAGCGGCTCGTGGAGCCCGTCGTACCTCGCGCCTCGGAAGATCACGTCGCCCTTGTAGTAGGGGTTGGAGAGCATGTCCTGGATCGTGGTCAGACCGGGCGCTTCAGAGGGCCGCTTCGGCGTCGGCACCGTCGTTAGCCCGCGGTCGATCAACTCGCTACGCAGCATCGAGGTCGAGTAGTTCCCGGACGCGTATGCCTCGAACGCCCAGCGCACCAGCGCGGCACGGTCGGGGTCCGGGATGACGGTGGGAACGTCGCGGCCGAGTTCGTCGCGCTTGTGGACGTTGAGGTACCCGATGGGCGCACGCCCGACCGTGCCCCCGGTGGCGGCCTTCTGTGTCATGCCCTTGGCGACCTCGTTGGCGAGGTTGCGGGAGTAGAACTCCGCGATCGTGGACATGATGCCGTGCAGCAGCATCCCACTCGGGGTCTCGTCAATGTTCTCCGTCGCCGAGACGAGCATGACCCCGGCGTCATTGAGCGCGAGGTGGATCGCCACGTCGTCGGCCCGGTTGCGAGCGAGCCGGTCAACCTTGTGAACGATGCAGTATGCGACCGGGTGCGTCTTGACGTACTCGATCATCCGCATCAGCTCGAGTCGGTCGGCCTTGCGGGCGGATTCGCCCGCGTCCACGAACTCCTCGATCACGATGGCGTTCAGGTCTCGGGCCTTGCGGAGATTCGCGTCGCGCTGCGCGGGGATCGAGAATCCCTCGTCGCGTCCTCCGCGCTCTGCTTGCTCCTTGGTGGAGACGCGCAGGTAGGACACAGCGAGAGTGGTGGTCTCACCGAGCCGGTCAATGCTGGTGGGTGGCGCTGGGGGCGCCAGAGTCATGAGTCGTGTTTCCTCTCACCGGAAGGGTGGGAGCCAGCACGACGGCGAACCGTCGCACGGTGCGACTCGTAATCGGAAACACGACCTGCGGACTCAGAGCCGCAGATAAGCCACGAAGGCAACAGGACTGCGCACCCGGCCAGATCAAGTGATCTGGCCGTGGGCGTCGGGCCTATTCCACTCCGCCGTCTTCTCGCGGCTCAGGAGGCGCGGGCGGCGGTGTCACGGCGCGGCTCTCATCCTTGGCACGGGCGACGGCCATGCCAAGGAAGACCTGTGCGAGCTTGTGAAGGTCGGGCGACTGCTTGGGCACAGCCTCGACGCAGAACCGCCTGTCCGCTCTGCGCCTGCGCCGCTGCGCCCGATTCACGGCAGCTCGCCGGTGTTCGGATCAAGGCCGGCGTAGAAGTCGTCCTCGGCTTGACGGCGGGTGACGACGTCATCGAGGACGAACTGCACGAAGTTCTCGTCGCGGTTCGCGATGATCCGGTTCTCGACGGGCTCGGCGGGGTCTTCTCCGGGCCAGACGGTCTGCCGCGTGGGGCGGTCGCGGTCGAGGCGGGTGCCGGAGACGGCGACCCAATCCCGCAATCGCTGGCGGGCGTCGGCGAAGTCGCGGTGCCAGTCCAGAGGCGCGGAGGCGTTCTGCTCGGCGTCGTAGGCGGCCAGCCAGTGCAAATGCAGAGCGGAGAGCTCCCACACCAACTCCGGGTGACGGTGCCAGAACGGCGGCACCACCGAGGCAGGCAGGCCGTAGGTCGCCCGCAGCCAGTTCACCCACTTGTTGAGTTCCAGCCACTCGGCCTCGGCCTCGTCGGCGGTGAGCAGGTTCCAGTTGATCGGGTGCGGCGGCTCGGGCAGCAGCGGGGCGTCGAACTCCTCGGGCTCGTCGCCCAGGTCCGGCTCGTCGGGCTCAGGCGCGGTGTTGTGATCGCTCACGGCGGGCCAAGCCGGCGGGTGCGGTCGACCTCGTAGCTGGTGCGTGCGAGGTCGTGGCCGAGCTTCTTGGCAACGAACTCCTCGGCCTTGACCACCTCGCCCCCCGGCGCGGTGCGGTCGTACTCGCGGACGTAGCCCTTTGCGACGAACTTGGCGCCCTTGGTGAGCCGGCCGTGAGCGCGTTCGGCGGTCTTCTTGAACGCCACGAGGTCGTGGAAGGTCGTCTCGGTCTGCATGAACGATCCGTCGTCCTCGCGGCGGTAGTGCTCCTGACCGATCTTGATGTATAGGCGCGCGACGCCGCGCTCGGTGTAGGTGAGCTGCGGGTCGGAGGTGATGAACCCCGAGACGGAATCCATCTGGACTACCAGCCATCGATGCCAAGCCTGTTCGATGACGGCCTTTGGCGGGTATATCCGTGTCGGGAGTGAGCAGATCGGGTGCACCCGACGTCAGGTGCTCTTGCCCTCGCCGAGAGCCCGATACCGACGGGGAGTGACGCCGACGTACTGGCGGAAGACGCGGAAGACGTGACCTCGATTGGTCCCTCCAACTTGTCGGGCGGCCGCATCGATGGTGAGGTCGGTCTCGCGGAGCAGCTGGGCCATGTCCTCGACGCGCAGCATGGTGAGGTGGGCCAATGGCGTTTTGCCGTAGGCGTCGACGAACACGCGGCTTAGTTGTGCTCCCGACAGATGCACTTCGCGAGCGAGGGAGTCCAGCGTTGTGACGATGCATTGCGCAGTAGTTCGGCAGCGCGTCGCGCCTCGGCTCGCAGAGGCTGAAACGCGCGGTGACGAGGAAGAGTCGGCCGGATCTTCATTCTTTGCGTTCGGGACTGCCGTGTGAGGGTGACTTCGATGGACGGCGCCACGACGTCGATCACGGCGAACAGGATGGATTGCATTCTGTAATAGCGGTCGGCGAAGTCGCCTTCCCGGCTGAGTGCGACCAGCTCATCGAGCAACGGGATCAGGGTCTCAATTCGGCCTTCTCCGAGGTGAAGCACCTGCGCGGGCTCTGTATATCGGGCGTTCATGCACGCGCGAGCGTCGAGCCGGTCCGTGAATATCGCGGCGTGCTTCCAGAACACCTGATCCGCCACGTAGTCGACGTCGAGATAGAGCGTGGTGATGGTCATCCGGCCCTCGGGCTCGTTGCCGCATAAGGTGTTCGTGCCCAGCAGGATCACGTCGCCAGCCTTGACGATCCTCTCGCCGAACTCGCTGAACACT
>JAATFD010000023.1 GCA_015655375.1 Actinomycetales bacterium | reverse complement strand
GGCCCGCTCGAGGTCGCCACGACCATGGCTTTGGTCCGTCTGATGAAGGACCTCATCAAGGATACGAACATCGGCCGATACGTCGTCCCGATCATTCCCGACGAGGCCCGCACTTTCGGCCTGGACGCGATCTTCCCCTCAGCGAAGATCTTCAACACGCACGGCCAGAATTACACGGCCGTCGACGCCGACATGATGCTGTCCTACAAGGAGTCCGAGCAAGGCCAGGTCCTCCACACGGGGATCACCGAAGCAGGTTCCGCCGCTGCCCTGCAGGTCGTGGGAACGGCCTACGCGACGCACAACGTGCCAATGATCCCCTTCTACATCTTCTATTCGATGTTCGGATTCCAGCGCACGGGCGACCAGTTCTGGGCCGCTGCCGACCAGATGACCCGAGGATTCGTCATCGGCGCGACCGCTGGTCGCACGACGTTGACCGGTGAGGGGCTGCAGCACCTGGACGGGCAGTCCCCGATCTTGGCCGCTGCCAACCACGGCTTCGTCATCTACGACCCGGCCTACGCCTACGAGATCCGCCACATCATCTGGGATGGCATCCAGCGGATGTACGGCGAGAACGATCCCCGCGACCGGGACATCCTCTACTACCTCACGGTCTACAACGAGCCGATCCACCAGCCCGCCGAGCCGGAGAACCTGGATGTCGAGGGTCTGCTCAAGGGAATCTACAAACTCGACGACCACACGGGAGCCGGCCCGAAAGCACAGCTCTTCGCCTCCGGCGTCGGTGTGCCGTGGGCGCGTGAGGCCCGTCGCCTACTGGCCGAGGACTGGGGCGTGGACGCAGCTGTATGGTCCGTGACCTCGTGGAACGAGCTGCGCCGTGACGGCGTGGAGTCCGACGAACACAACTTCCTTCACCCGGAAGAGGCACCCCGCACCGCCTACCTCACGCAGAAGCTCGCCGACGCCGAGGGTCCGGTCATCGCGACCTCGGACTATGACGCGCTGATCCAGGACCAAATCCGCGAGTGGGTCCCCGGCGACTACTACACACTGGGAGCCGACGGCTTCGGGGTCTCTGACACGCGGCGCGCGGCCCGCCGCTACTTCCACATCGACGCCGAGTCGATGGTCGTGCGCACCCTGCAGGCCCTGGCCGACCAGGGAACGACCGATCGGAGCCTCGTCAAGCAGGCGATCGACCGCTACGAGCTGTTCAACTACTCGATTGCCGAAGCCGACCACGCCGGTGAGGACTGATCCCGACAGCCTCGCCGGTCGGACGGCCCTGGTCACCGGGGTCTCCCGCCGACGAGGCATCGGGTACGCGGTTGCCCGCGAACTCGGACGCCGGGGCGCCAGCGTCACCATCCACCATTTCGGTCCGCACGATGCGGACCAGCCCTGGGGTGCCGACGACCTCGCAGCCGTCGAGGCGGGCGTGCGCGAAGCGTTGACGCCGGGGACCGGATTTGCCTCCATCGAGGCCGACCTGCGCGAGCCCGGCCTCGTGGATTCCGTGTTCGACGAGGCGGCGGCACTGACCGGATGCCTCGACATCCTCGTGTGCAACCATGCGAAGAGCGGCGGCGACGGGTCGATCCTCGATGTCACCGCCGACTCGCTCGACGCCTTCTGGGAGACGGACACGCGCTCGACGCTGTTGCTCACGCGACGCTTCGCCAAGCAGTTCGCCACAGCTGCCGCGCGCACACGCGATCCCGGTGAGAGGCTGACGCCGGCTGCGGCTACGGATCCGGCCTCGGCGCCGAAGGTCATCTGGATGACCTCGGGCCAACAGAACGGCCCCATGCCCGGCGAGGTCGCCTACGCCGCCTCGAAGGCCGCGTTGGCCGGAGTGACCCCGACCGTCGCCTCGGAGCTGGGCGCGCTCGGCATCATCCTCAACACGATCAATCCCGGTCCCGTCAACACCGGATACCTGGACGCGGACTCAACCGACCGGGACCTGGGCGACCCCACACGTACGCTCGCGCGCACCCCATTCGGACGGTGGGGCTCCCCCGAGGACGTCGCGCGTCTGGTCGGGTGGTTGGTCTCCCCCGCCGGTTCCTGGGTCGTCGGCCAGGTACTGACCAGCGACGGCGGGTTCTCGCTGGCGTGAGCCGTCCACCACGCGCAAAGAACTGGCCGCCTTCCTTTGTCGGGGATGACAGCCAGTCATGGCGTCGTGATGCTAGTTCGATGGCGGGACGTATTCACCGCCGATCTCGGCGGTGCTCGCTTCCTCAGAGGGCACTCGCGCGCCGCGGTATCGGGGCCGCGCGAGGTTGTCCGCCGACAGTACCTGATCGACCTGCTCCTCGGTCAGCAGCCCCATCTCGAGGATGACGTCGCGCACCGGCTTGTGCTCGGCGGCAGCCCGCTTCCCGACGACGTCGCCCATGTGGTGGCCGATCACATCGTTGAAGTACGTGACGATCCCGATCGAGTTCATCACATAGGACAGACAGACCTCGGGATTGGCACTGAGTCCCGTCACGCAGCGCTCACGCAGGGTGTCACAGGCGTTGACCAGCAACTCGATCGATTCGAAGAGCGCCTGAGCGATGACCGGCTCCATGACATTGAGCTGGAGCTGGCCGGCCTCGGCCGCCATCGTCACCGTTTGGTCGTTGCCAATGACCTTGAAGCACACCTGGTTGACGACCTCGGGAATGACGGGATTGACCTTCGCCGGCATGATCGAGGACCCCGCAGCCATCTGCGGGAGGTTGATCTCGTGGAGCCCCGCGCGCGGTCCGGAAGCGAGCAGTCTCAGGTCGTTGCAGATCTTCGAGATCTTGACCGCGGTCCGTTTGATCGTCGCATGCATCGACACGTAGGCACCGGTGTCCGAGGTCGCCTCGATGAGGTTGGCCGCACCCTTGACCGGAGCGCCCGTGATCCGGCGCAGGTGACGCACGACGGCCTCCTGGTACCCAGGAGGCGTGTTGAGGCCGGTCCCGATCGCCGTGGCCCCGAGGTTCGTCTCCAGCAGGAGGTCGCTGTTGTTGACCAGGCGAGCGTCCTCCTCCCGGAGAGTGACGGCGAAGGCGAGCATCTCCTGACCCAGTGTCATCGGGACGGCGTCCTGGAGCTGGGTGCGTCCCATCGTCAAGACGTCACTGAACGCCTCGGACTTGGCGGCGAAAGCGTCTGCGAGGTCGTCGACGGCCCGGCGCAACCGGGTCACGCGTCCGTGGAGGGCCAATCGGAAAGCCGTCGGGTAGGTGTCGTTGGTCGACTGGGACCGATTGACGTCGTCATTGGGGTTGATGACGTCGTAGCGTCCCTTGTCCAAGCCACGCAGTTCGAGAGCGAGGTTGGCGATGACCTCGTTCGCGTTCATGTTGACGGAGGTTCCCGCACCACCCTGGAACTGGTCGATCGGGAACTGGTCGAGACAGCGTCCCTCCTCAAGAATCGCATCGCAGGCTGCGACGATCGCGTCGGCGGTGTCGACCGGAAGGACTCGGAGCTCCGAATTGGCCAAGGCAGCGGCCTTCTTCACCTCAACCATTGCTCGGATGAATTCGGGAACTTGATTGATCGTGCGTCCGGAGATCCGGTAGTTCTCCTGTGCCCGCAGGGTGTGAATCCCCCAGTAGGCCTCGTCGGGTACCTCCCGCTGGCCGAGAAGATCCTCCTCGATGCGCACGCCCATTCCGTCCGTCCTCTCACTCACAGGGGACCGGTGCGGCTCGCCGTCCGCGCCCGCGGCTCCCGGACCCGCCTGAATGGTACGGGGATCCCGGCCTGCCGAGAGGCTGACCCACCGAGAGAATCAGCGATGCGTGGCGCGCATCTAGCGCCGAGCCCGACTGCCCCCGGCCGTCCGGGCCAGATCGACGAGGTCACCCGCTGTTTCAGCCCTGTCAACGTCCTCGTCGCGCAATGAGATCTTCAACGACCGCTCGACGGTGGTGACGATCGCGTAGCGCCCGAGCGCGTCCAGGTCGAGGTCCGCCACCAACATCGAATCCGCCAGAACCTGGTCGGGCTCAGAACCGGTCTCCTCCGCGATCGCGGCATTCACGGCCTCCACCACTGGGTCGGCCACACGCGCGCCATCATCCTCGTCGATGCCGTGTTGGCCATCCACGACAGCGGCAGCATCCGATTCCGGATCCTCCTCGGAAAGGTCGAATCCTAGCAGTTCAGCGATCGTGCCCATGGGGACAGCTTACCCGGAGGCGTTCAACCGACCCGATGGAGGTAGCGCACCGGGGCACCCGCCCCCGCGTAGCGGAAGGGCTCAAGCTCGTCGTCCCACGCCTGTCCCAGAGCCAGATCGAGCTGTTCGCGCAGCGTCATCATGTCTGCACCCGACTCGAGCGCGGCGCGGATGCGGTCCTCGGGCACGACCGTGTTGCCAGCGGTGTCCATCTGGGCGTGGAAGATCCCGAGCCCGGGCGTGTGCGACCACCGGCCGCCATCCGTTTGGGCGGTGGCCTCCTCGGTCACCTCATAGCGCAGGTGTTCCCACCCACGCAGAGCTGACGCCAGCCTCGCTCCCGATCCCGTGGGACCGACCCACGAGAACTCTGCGCGCACCATGCCGGGCGCCGCTGGCTGATCGGTCCACTGTAGGTGGACCTCCTGGCCGAGCGCCGTTCCGACCGCCCACTCGATGTGCGGGCATAGAGCGGGCGGAGTCGAGTGCACGAAAAGCACACCACGGGTGTATGTCCCTCTCATCGTGACCTCCGGTTCTGTTGAGGATCGTCTTCCCCTACGTCCTCTGAACCTGTTTGTCACCATGAATCGTGGCGTCAGTGCCGATTATGCCGTTCGTGGCGGGCTTGCGCCACCCGGGCTCACCGGGCCCGGCATGATCAGAGTCACACCGGATTCGGCCACCCGCCCGTAGGCGCTCAGAAACCTGCCTTGCGGATGTCGTGCAACGCCTTCTTCCGGGTCGCCCGATCGAGTCGGTCGATGTAGATCATGCCCTTGAGGTGATCGGTCTCGTGCTGGAGACAGCGGCCCATCAGCTCCTCTCCCTCGACGATGACCGGCTTCCCGTCCAGGTCGATGCCCTCGACGCGGGCGTACCACGCGCGGTGGGTCGGGTACCAGAGGTCTGGGACCGACAGACAACCCTCTTCACCGTCCTGGTACTCATCCTCGGACAACGCGACGACGCGGGGGTTCAGCACGTAGCCGACCTCTCCGTCGATGTTGTAGGAGAACGCCTGCAGGCCGACGCCGATCTGGTTGGCCGCCAGCCCGGCCCGTCCGTCCATGTCGACGGTCTCCACGAGATCCTCCACCAGCGACTTCACGTGATCGTTGATGTCGGTGATCGGCTCGCAGGCGGTACGCAGGATCGGATCGCCGATGACACGGATGGCGCGGATCGCCATGGCTCAGTCCTCCCCGTCCACCGACGAGGACGCAAACGGCGTACCCGCGCCGGCCAGCAACGAATGATGGAGTTCACGGATTCGGCGGACTGCTTCGGCCACGGGCACTTCCTCGCGCTTCCCCGTTTCCCGGGTGCGGATCTCGACGACGCCAGTGGTCAGGCCCCTGCCGACGACGACGGTGATCGGGATGCCGATCAGCTCCGAATCGGCGAACTTCACACCCGCCGACACCTTCTTTCGGTCGTCATACAACACATCGAGGCCGTCCCCGTCGAGCTCCACCGAGATCGCCTCGGCGGCCTCGAAGACGTCGGAGTTCTTTCCGGTCGCCACGACGTGCACGTCGAAGGGGGCGATCTGTGCGGGCCATGCTAGACCGTTCTCGTGGCAGGTCGATTCGGCCACAGCCGCGAGCACGCGGGAGATCCCGATGCCGTAGGAGCCCATCGTCACGACACGCGCCTTGCCGTTCTCATCCAGCACTGTCAGGCCGAGGGCGGTGGCGTACTTGCGACCGAGCTGGAAGATGTGGCCGATCTCGATGCCTCGCTCGAGGTGGAGCGGGCCGGAACCGTCCGGCGCCTCGTCACCCTCACGGACCTCGGCGGCCTCGATCGTGCCGTCAGCCTCGAAGTCGCGGCCCTTGACCAAACCGAAAACGTGCTGATTCGCCGCATTCGCACCGGTGATCCAGACCGTCCCGCCGACGATGCGGGGATCGAGCAGATACCGCACCGACCCGGTCGGGCTCCCGTCCTCGTCGATCGTGCGTTTCGGCGAGTTCGGACCGAGGACTTGCGGACCGATGTATCCCGGGACGAGCTCGGGGTGAGCGGCGAGGTCCTCGGGCGTCGCCATCTCGACCTCGGCCGGAGACACCGACGCCTCCAGACGCTTCATGTCGACCTCGCGGTCGCCGGGCACACCGACGACCAGCAGCTCCCGTTCCCCATGGGGAGGGGTGAGCGCCACGACAACATTCTTCAGCGTGTCCGAGGCCCGCCAGGGACGGTCCGCGCGTGGGTGGAGCTCATTGGCGCGGTCGACCAACGCGATGATCGTCGTCGAGTCGGGGGTCTCCAGGACGACGGCCTCCGGCAGGCCCTCAATGGGGGACGCAGCCGGGACCGGTGTCGTGACAGCCTCGGCGTTGGCCGCATATCCCCCAGGCGAACGCACGAAGGTGTCCTCGCCGATCGGGCTCGGGTGGAGGAATTCTTCCGAGCGAGATCCGCCCATCGCTCCGGAGACCGCGGCCACGATGACGTACTCGAGGCCGAGACGGGTGTAGATCGCCTGATAGGCACCGCGCTCGAGCATGTAGGAGGCGTCGAGGCCGTCCTCGTCAAGGTCGAAGCTGTAGGCATCCTTCATGACGAACTCGCGTCCACGGATCAGTCCTGCGCGCGGACGGGCCTCGTCACGGTACTTTGTCTGGATCTGGAAGAGCGTGAGCGGCAGGTCCTTGTACGAGGAGTACAGGTCCTTGACGAGGAGCGTGAACATCTCCTCGTGCGTGGGCGCGAGCAGATAATCCGCTTCCTTACGATCCTGCAGCTTGAACAAGGTCGGCCCATACTCGTCCCATCGATCGGTCGCTTTGTAGGGCTCGGCGGGCAGGAGCGCCGGGAAGAGGACCTCCTGGCCCCCGATGCGCTCCATCTCCTCGCGTACGACGGCTTCGACCTTACGCAGCACTCGCAGACCCAACGGCAGCCAGGTGTAGATACCGGGGGCGGTGCGACGGATGTAGCCCGCTCGGACCAACAGCTTGTGGGACATGACCTCCGCGTCGGCGGGGTCCTCGCGCAGTGTGCGCACGAAGTACGTGGACAGGGTTCTCAACACGGTCTCAGGGTAGTGGACCCGGTCCTCAGGCGCGAAAACCGTCAGTCTGCGGGAAGGCTTCCACGGTCCAAGAAGTCAGTGTCCTTCGGCGAGCCGTTTGATCGTGCGCAGCATCCGTCGAGTCATGACTGCCGATCCCACCAGGACGGTCCGGCACATCGCGTCGGACCGTCGGTTGTCCGTGGCATAGCGTTCTCGGACGTGCAGAACCGTCGAGTCACCCTCGTCGATGAGAACGAAGGCCCACGTGAAGGAGAAGCGCATGGAGGCAGCGTCGCGTGACTCCTCCGGAAGGCGCCCGCCCTCGGACGTCAGAACGAGGGCGCGCCCGGGAGACGCCGCCGCGACGCGCAGAGACATCCCCGGCGCCAGCGTGACCTCCTCACCGACCTCGCGGTCGGCCCATTCCGGACGCAGGTCGCGCGCGTCCTCGATCTCACAGCCGAGCACATTCTCAATGGGAGTCCAGGAATAGAAGCCACCCCGGTCCTGGCCGATCTGGGTCAGCCACGGCCACACTGCCCCGGCGGGCGCGTCGATCCGGATCGCACGGTCCGCGACGATCGAGGCGGTGGGCAGGAGAAGATCCCCGGGCAGGGACACCGCAGCTTCGGAGCGGGTCAAGCCCGTCCGAGCGGGAAATCCCGTGGCCCACAGCGCGGCAGCTCCGAAACCTGCGGCAGTGAGGATGAGCGTAGAGCGACGAGTCATGGATTTCCCTTCACAACAATGGCGGAACATGGTGGAAAGACGCCCGCGAGTGGACGCGAGAACAACACGAGGAACGGAAGACCCGTCAGCCCACGGCGGGGATGACCTCGACATGCCCGCCGCCCTCCTCGAGGCCCATCTCGTCGGCAAGAATGTTCGCACGACGAATCAGCGTCTCGACGATCCGCTCCTCGGGCACCGTGTCGACAACCTGGCCCTTGATGAAGATCTGTCCCTTGCCGTTCCCGGAGGCCACGCCGAGGTCGGCCTCACGCGCCTCGCCCGGACCGTTGACGACGCATCCCATGACGGCCACGCGCAACGGCACGGTCAGATCCTTGAGACCCTCGGTGACGTTCTCGGCGAGCGTGTAGACGTCGACCTGAGCACGCCCACACGATGGGCAGGAGACGATCTCGAGGGTCCGATCGCGCAGGCCCATGGACTGGAGGAGCTGGACGCCGACCTTGACTTCTTCGACAGGCGGGGCGGACAGGGAGACGCGGATCGTGTCGCCGATGCCCTGGCAGAGCAACGCGCCGAACGCTGCCGCGGACTTGATCGTCCCCTGAAAGGCCGGACCCGCCTCAGTGACGCCGAGGTGCAGGGGCCAGTCCCCCTTCTCGGAGAGGATCTCGTACGCGCGAATCATCGTCGGCACATCGTGGTGCTTGACGGAGATCTTGAAATCGTGGAAGTCGTACTGCTCGAAGAGCGAGGCCTCCCAGACCGCGGATTCGGCAAGGGCCTCGGCGGTAGGCCCGCCGAACTTCTCATACATGCGCGTGTCGAGGGAGCCGGCGTTGACGCCGATGCGCAGCGAAGTCCCGTGGTCGCGCGCGGCCTTCGTGATGTCCTCGATCTGATCGTCGAACTTGCGGATGTTGCCGGGGTTGACGCGCACGGCGCCGCACCCGGCCTCGATCGCGGCGAAAACGTACTTCGGCTGGAAATGGATGTCCGCGATAACCGGGATGGTCGACTGCCTCGCGATGATCGGCAAGGCCGCGGCGTCCTTGTCCGTCGGGCAGGCGACACGGATGATGTCGCAGCCGGCAGCGGTGAGCTCCGCGATCTGCTGCAGAGTCGCCCCGATGTCGTGGGTCTTCGTCGTTGTCATCGACTGGACCGAGACGGGAGCACCACCCCCCACCGGAACATCTCCGACCATGATCCTGCGGGTCGGCTTCCGCGGGAACGGAGCTTCCTTGACGGTCGGCATGCCCAAAGCGATCGTGTCAGTCACCCCGCCATTATCGTCCTCAGCGCGCGGGAGCGCCGCCGGGCGCGAAATCACCGCTGGACCACCGCCAACTGACTGAGGGCGGGCACAACAAGCAGGCTTTCACGGCGGGTGCAAGCCCCGGTCAGGTCAGGCTGATCGGGTCGATGATGTCGGCGACCACAAGCAGGACGGTCATCCCCATCAGCGCCACCCACATGACATAGGTCAGGGGCATCAACCTGGCGGTGTCCGCTGGCCCCGGGTCGGGTCGGCCCCTCGAACGGGCCCAAGCGCGCCGCAGGCCCTCGAAGATCGCTCCCGCGACGTGGCCACCGTCCAAGGGCGGCAAGGGGATCAGGTTGAACACGAAGAGCGCCATGTTGAGCGAGGCCAGCAGTGACAGCAAAGCCGCGACCGACTGCTTCGCACCCGCAGCGCCCGCGCCATCCCCTGCCGTCGTGATCTCACCGGCGATGCGGCCGACACCCACAACCGAGACAACGCCGGCCGAATCCCGCTCCGCGCCCGTGAACAGAGAATTCCCGACATTCCACACGGCTTGCGGAAGCCGGATGACCACGCCGGCCGTGCCGGTGAAGAGCTGCCATGTCTGTCGCCCGACCTCTGCCGGGGTCGCCCGTCGATAGTCGTATCCGGCGACAACGCCCGCGACCCATTGCCCCGAACCGGACTGAGTCGGAGTCACCTCCAAGGTCTGCTCGGCACCGTCCCGTTCGACCACGACCGAGACGGTCCGGCCCCCGGTCGCGGCGATCGCCGAACGCAGATCGTCCCACGTCGGAGTCGAGGTCCGATCCCACGACACGACCGTGTCTCCCGCCTGGAGTCCCGCCACCTGGGCGGGTCCCTCGACCTCGCCCGAGGCAGCCTGGACCGTGGACGAAACCTCCTGAAGCGTCGTGGACGGCGCCGCGACCCCGATCCCGATCAAAGCGACCGCCATGAGCAGAATGGACAGCACCAGATTGACCGTCGGACCGCCCATCATGACGACGATCTTGCGCGGGGCAGACAGACGATAGAAGGCGTGTGCCTCCTCGCCCGGTGGAATCTCCTCGGAGGAGGCCCGTCGCGCCTCCTCGGCCAGCGTGGTCTTTCCCCGTCGGCTCGTCGTGCGTGCACCGAGCCGGGTCGGGGCGAACATCCCGACGATGCGCACGTAACCGCCCAGGAGTATCCACCGAAGGACGTAGGTCGTCCCCTTCCAGGTCCGGGACCACAACGCGGGCCCGAATCCGACGGAATATTGCGGAACGAGGACGCCAAAGCGCTTGGCAGGAATCAGATGGCCCAACTCATGCAGAGCCACCGACACCAACAGTCCGACGATGATGACGAGAATTCCGGGAAGCGAGCTCATCGACCCACCCCGCCGCTGGGGGCCCCGCCGGGCGCCACATCCAGTCCGGCCAGCTCTCGTGCACGAACGCGCGCCCAGTCCTCCACACCCTCGACATCCGCGAGGTCGGGGTCGGCAATCCCCTCATGATCCTCGATGATCTCGCGCAGCGTGTCGACGATGCCGAGCCATGGCAGGCGTCCGGTGAGGAACGCCTCAACGAGTACCTCATTGGCGGCATTGAGGACGGCGGGATGTGTGGGCGAGGCCGACACCGCGCTGCGGGCCAGGCCGATCGCGGGGAACGTCACCTCATCGACCGGCTCGAAGGTCCAGGTCTGCTCGATGTCCCATCGCAGTGGCTCCTCGACGTGGTCCAAGCGCTCGGGCCACGACAGGCCGAGCGCGATCGGCAACCGCATGTCCGGTGGCGAGGCCTGGGCGGTCGTCGCCCCATCACGCCACGTCACCATCGAGTGGACGATCGACTGCGGGTGGACGACCGGGATGATGTGCTCCGGGGCGATGTCGAAGAGCAGATGCGCCTCGATCAGTTCCAGCCCCTTGTTGACCAGTGTCGAGGAGTTGATCGTCACGACCGGGCCCATGTTCCACGTCGGATGAGCCAGGGCTTCCTCGACTGTGACGTCGGCCAGCTCGGCGCGCGTCCGACCCCGGAAGGGCCCACCCGATGCTGTCAGCACGAGGTCGGCCACCTCGCTGTGGCCCGTCGGATCCGGGCAGGTCAGGCCGCGTCCATGACGTCCGCTGGCCAGGGCCTGGGCGATCGCGGAGTGTTCGGAGTCCACGGGGACGATCTGACCAGGTCGGACCATCGCCCGATGTACCAGTGCCCCGCCGACGACCAGGGATTCCTTGTTCGCCAGCGCCAGTGTCGATCCCACCGTCAACGCGGCCAGGGTGGGTTCCAGACCGACCGCACCCGTGATCGCGTTGAGGACCACCGCCTGTGGAAAGGACCCGGAGACCCGGGTCGAGGCGTCCTCGCCCATGAGAATCTCCGGATCGGGCACACCGGGATGGCGGGAATGCAGGGCGCGCACCAACGCTGACGCCCGGTCGAGTGCCAGGCCGACGACGCCGACATCATGCGCGGCGATCTGGTCGGCGAGCAGATCGAGGTGAGCCCCGCTTGCGGTCAGTGCCCGGACCCGAAAGCGGCCTGGATGGGAGTCGATGACATCGAGGGCCTGCGTGCCCACCGACCCCGTGGACCCCAGGATGACGACGTCACGCAGTGCCGCGTTCCCAACCCGATCCGCCCGACTCGCTGCCACGGTCAGCTGACTGCCAGAAGGATCTCGACAGCACGGCCCAGGTAGGCGTCAACAGCACCCTCCATATAGGCCTTCGAGCCCTTCGCCGGCTGAAAGATCGCCCGACGGATGTCATCGACCGTGATCTCACCCCGGTCGTCGAAGTAGTCGGCCAAGCGGTCCAACAGATCATCGACCTCATCCGCGTCGTAGCCGCGTCCACGCTCCGGGTGGGAGAACCGGTCCCCGCGAGGACGCAGAAGCCGGGGATACAGGGTCGTCGCTCGATCCGCCACCCGCTCGTACCAGGCCGGTTCCCCATTGACGGCGATGTGGTCGGCACGGTCGCGCTGGACGAAGGCTGCCTCCAGTCGGTTCATCGCCTCGTCGACGGCATCGATGCGATACCCCCCTCGTTTGAGGGTGAAGGTCGCCTGGCGGACCTGATCCGCGCTGAACTGCTCAGCGGGGACCCCACCCTCGTAGGCGCGTCGAGCGTCCTCGAAGAAATCATCGACGAGGTCGGGATCGTATCCCTTCTTGAAGAAGCTGACGCTCGGGAACGCGTCGCTCATCGTGCCTCCTGCGTGTTGGGCCGGACGGGTGCGTGCCCCGTCGATTGGTTCCGCTCTCGATTCTGCACCGCTGTGGCCAATTGTCCGCATGCACCGTCGATGTCGGACCCCCGCGTGTCGCGGATCGTCGTGACGATGCCACTGGCGCGCAACGTCTCGACGAACTCGTTCTGGGCTCGTCGCGTCGACGCCGTCCAGATCGAACCGGGAGTTGGATTGAGCGGAATCGGGTTGACGTGAACCCATCCGTGCCCGCGCCTGTTGAGCTCGTCGGCAAGGAGCTGCGCACGCCATGGTTGGTCGTTCATGTCTCGGATCAGAGCATATTCGATCGAGACCCGTCGGCCCGTCGCAACGAAGTAGCGCCGCGCCGCGTCCAGCAGCTCCCCGACCTTCCAGCGCGAGTTGATCGGGATCAGCTCATCGCGCAGATCGTCGTCGGGTGCGTGCAGGGAGACCGCCAACGTCACCGGGATCCCCTCGCCCGCGAGCCGGTCGATGGACGGCACCAGGCCGACCGTCGAGACCGTGATGTTGCGGGCCGACATCCCGAAGCCCTCGGGAGCCGGATCGACCAGACGGTGCAGTGCCTGGACGACCGTGCGGTAGTTGGCCAGGGGCTCGCCCATGCCCATGAAGACGACATTGCTCAGGTGCGTCGGTCCCTCGCTCAGCGCGCCCTCGGCGCACGCTAGCCGGGCCAGACGCACCTGGTCGACGATCTCGGCCGTCGACAAATTGCGCGTCAGACCCATCTGACCCGTCGCACAGAAGGGGCAAGCCATTCCACATCCCGCCTGGGACGAGATGCACAGCGTGGTCCGGTTCGGATAACGCATGAGGACCGACTCGACGCGCGCCCCGTCGAAGAGCTCCCACAGGTCCTTGATCGTTTCCCCGTCGTCGGCCCGCAGCGATGTCACCTTCGTGATGAGGTGCGGCAGCAACGTCTGGGAGACGACCTCGCGCATCGAGGCCGGAACATCGCTCATCAATTCCGGATCGGCGACGCCGTGCTCGAAATAGTGTCGCGAGAGCTGGTCCGCCCGGAAGGCCGGAAACCCAACCTCCGAGAGAACCTTCTTGCGCCCGTCCAGATCGAGGTCCGCCAGGTGTGAGGGCGCCTTGCCGCGGCGGCGAGCGGTGAAGGAGATGATCGGGCGCGCCTTCGAGGAGGTGGCCCCCTCCGGCAGTTGATCGGTCGGACGGACCTCGCGACGGACGCGCGTTGAGGAACCAGGACTCACAGTCATCATTCAACCCCCCAGGGTGATGCGGAAGACGATGTAGAACACGGGTGCCGTCATCAACAATGAGTCCATCCGGTCGAGGACCCCACCGTGGCCGGGCATCAGGCCCGACATGTCCTTAAGACCAACCTCGCGTTTGATCATCGACTCGGTCAGGTCACCGATCGTCGCCACTAGAGCGCCTAGCGCGCCGAGCAACAGACCCCAGGCCCAGCCGATATGGAGAATCTCGAGCATGCCGGCCCCCACCAGCGCGCACACGAGGACGGACCCGGCGAAGCCCTCCCACGACTTGTGCGGCGAGATCCTCGGGATCATCGGATGACGCCCGAACAAGACCCCGACGCCCCAACCGCCGATGTCATTGGCAATCGTGACGACAACGTACGTCCCGACGACCAGCGCCGAACGGTGTTCCTCGAGCAGCAGGATCACGAACGAGGCCAAGAACGGCACGTAGACGACCGCGAACACCGAGGTGATGATGTCGCGGACCGCTGAGTCGTCGGACTCCTCCAGCAACCGCCACGCAATGATGACGAAGACGGTCAAATAGACGGCGATGAGGGCACCCGCGACCCCCAGCGTCCAGGCGGACGCAAGAATCCCGACCGTACCGACATACACCGGAGGCATCGCCACGTGGACACCGACTCGCGCGAAGGCGCCTCCCAGCTCCCAGACGGCGCCCAAGCACAGGACCCCGACCAGAGCGACAAAGAGCGGATTCGCCACGACCAGCGTCGTGCCGAGCGCGCCGACCAGGACCACCGCGGTCGTCACGGCCGCAGGCAGGTTGCGCCCCGCGCGGCCCGAGGAGGGCAACGGGGTGTGGTCCTGCGTGGGGCCCGGTCGAACGATGTGTTCGCGGAGGGACCGGCCGGTCTCGGTCGCCATCAGATTGTCAGCAGCTCGCTTTCCTTGGTGGCAAGCAGCTGGTCGATCAGGTCGACCCGCTCCTTGGTCAAAGACTCAAGCGACTTCTCCGCCCGATCGACCTCGTCCTCGCCCGCGTCGCCGTCCTTCTTCAGCCGATCGAGGGCTTCCTTGGCCTTCCGGCGAATCCCGCGCACGGACACGCGACCGTCCTCGGCGCGCGTCTTGGCCTGCTTGACATAGTCGCGGCGACGCTCTTCGGTCAGGGCTGGCAGGACGACACGGATGACCGCGCCATCATCGGTTGGGTTGATCCCGAGGTCCGACTCACGCAGTGACCGGAGGATCTCCTGAGTGGCCGTGCGGTCGAACGGCGAGATCAGAACCGTGCGCGCCTCAGGGACCTGGAAGGACGCCAACTGCTGCATCGGAGTGGGAGCACCGTAGTAGTCGACCGGAATCTGCTGGAACATGCCGACGTTGGCACGCCCGGTACGGATGTTGCCGAACTCGGTGCGGGCGACGCCGACAGCCTTGTCCATCTTGTCCTCTGCCTCAAGCAGAATATCGTCGATCACGGTCACTCCTTGGTCTGTGCGGGTGCGGCGCTCACCAGCGTACCGATTGTCTCCCCCAGGAGGGCGCTGGTGACGTTGCCCGGCTCAATCATGCCGAAGACCCGCATCGTCAGCCCGTTGTCCTGGCTGAGGGCGAAGGCTGCGGCATCGACGACGCGCAGGCCCTGGACGAGCGCATCTGCGTAAGTGAGGGAATCAAGGCGCTGAGCCTCGGGATTGGTGCGCGGGTCGTCGTCATAAACGCCGTCGACACCGTTCTTTGCGACGAGCAGCTCATCGCAGTGGGTCTCGAGCGCACGTTGGGCGGCGACCGTGTCCGTCGAGAAATAGGGCATCCCGGCACCGGCGCCGAAGACGACGACGCGGCCCTTCTCCATGTGGCGGATCGCGCGCAGTGGAATGTAAGGCTCAACGACCTGTTGCATCGCGATCGCGCTCTGGACACGGCAGGCCACGCCCGCCTGCTCGATGAAGTCCTGCAGGGCCAAGGCATTCATGACCGTGCCGAGCATGCCCATGTAATCGGCGCGAGAACGGTCCATCCCGGCCCGCGACAACTCGGCCCCGCGGAAGAAGTTGCCACCGCCCACGACGACGGCGACCTGGACGCCCTCATTCACGGCCGTGGCGATCTGGGAGGCAATCCCCCGCACGACGACGGGATCGAGGCCCACAGCTCCGCCTCCGAAGGCCTCTCCGGACAGTTTCAACAGGACTCGGCGGGCGGTCGGCTCGCTCATCTGGTCTCCTTGGTCGCGGTGGGGGTGATGGACGACAACGGTTCGGCCGGTCGGCCGATGCCATGATGGCCCCGCCCGAAGGCGGGGCCATCACTGAGGATCAGGCGCCGACGTGGACACGGACGAACTCCGTGACCATCGCTCCATTCTCCTTGAGCAACTTGCCGACGGTCTTGGACGGATCGCGAGCGAAGTCCTGGTCGACCAGGCAGTTGTCCTTGAAGTAGGCGTTGAGGCGACCCTCGACGATCTTCGGGACGATCTTCTCCGGCTTGCCCTCCTGGAGGGTCAGCTTCTCGAGCGTCGCGCGCTCCTTGTCCAGGACGTCGGCCGGGACGTGATCGCGGTCGAGATAGAGGGGCTGGAAGGCGGCGACGTGCATCGCAACGTCGTGGGCGACGGACGCGCCCGCGGCATTGGTGACGACGAGGACCCCGACCTGCGGGGGCAGGTCGGGGTTCGTCTGGTGCAGGTAGAGGTCGACGTGCTCGCCCTCGACGCGCACGACGCGCCCAATCTCGATCTTCTCGGAGATGACAGCACCGATCGCGTTGACTGCGTCCTGCACCGTGCCCCCGTCCAGGGGCGCGGCAAGCAGTGTCTCGAGGTCGGCAGCCTTGGAGGCGACCGCAGCATCGAGGACGGAGTTCGCGAAGTCGATGAACTTTTGGTTCTTCGCGACGAAATCCGTCTCGGAGTTGACCTCGACGAGGACGCCAACCGTGTCATTGTCGACGACCGCGGCGGCCACGAGTCCCGCGGAAGCCACGCGATCCTCACGCTTGGACAGCGACTTGAGCCCCTTGAGACGAATGATCTCGAGTGCCTTGTCTGTGTTGCCGTCGGCCTCGGTAAGGGCCTTCTTGACGTCCATCATGCCGGCGCCGGTCTGCTCACGCAGAGCCTTGACGTCAGCAGCGGTGAAGTTCGCCATTGGTGTCTTTCCTTTCGGGGAAGAAGGTCTGATCAGTCCTGGGTGGTCTCGGTCACGGTGACCTCGACGGCCTCGGTCGGGGTCTCGACCTCAACCTCAGCCTCGACGGGGGCGTCGATCGCAGCAACCTCAGCGGAGGCGATCTCTGTGGCGGCGTCGACGGCCACGGCCTCTACCGCAGCAGTCTCAGCCGTCTCGTCGACGGTCTCGGCAGACTCAGTGGCTGCGTCCTTCTCGTCGGACTTGGACAAGAGCTCGCGCTCCCACTCGGCCAGGGGCTCGGCGGGGGTCGTGGGCTCGGCCTCTTCACCGGTGGTGGCCTTGTGCTGCTCGGAACGGGACAGAAGCCCGTCGGCAACCGCATCGGCCACAACGCGTGTCAGCAGAGCCACGGCGCGGATCGCGTCGTCGTTGCCGGGGATGCGGTAGTCGACCTCGTCGGGGTCTGCGTTGGTGTCGAGGATCGCAACGATCGGGATGTTGAGCTTGCGGGCCTCAGAAACAGCCAAGTGTTCCTTCTTCGGGTCGACGATCCACACGGCCGACGGAACCTTGGCCATGTCCCGGATGCCACCGAGGGTGCGCGTGAGCTTGTCCTTCTCACGACGCATCATCAGCAGTTCCTTCTTGGTATGACCCGACGAGGCCACGTCCTCGAAGTCGACCTGCTCGAGTTCCTTCAGACGCTGGAGCCGCTTGGCGACCGTGTTGAAGTTGGTGAGCATTCCGCCGAGCCAGCGGTGGTTGACGTAGGGCATGCCGACGCGGGAGGCCTGCTCAGCGATGGCCTCCTGGGCCTGTTTCTTCGTGCCGACGAAGAGGATGGAGCCACCGTGGGCCACCGTCTCCTTGACGAAGTCGTAGGCGATGTCGATGTCGGACAGCGTCTGCTGGAGGTCGATGATGTAGATGCCGTTGCGCTCGGTGAGGATGAAGCGCTTCATCTTCGGGTTCCACCGGCGGGTCTGGTGCCCGAAGTGGACACCGGATTCCAGGAGCTGACGCATGGTGACGACGGCCATGATCGTCCTTTCGCTGCGCGATCGCGCAGGTCGCGGGCACCGGAGTGCCCTGTTTCGGTTATCATCCGCCTGCGGGGTCCCGCGACGGATCCTGGCGCCATGACCGCCCACCGCCCCGAGGGACCTCGGTGGGCGCGCCCCGCCACCGTGGAACCGGGAGGAACCCGGCTCGGTCGCGGAAATGGCGCGCGAAGTCGTCCGCCCGAAGGCAGACGCCTCGTCAAGTGTAGTCCACACGCATCGGGACCCAGGGCCGTGACTGTGTGACTCCGGTCCCCGCCGTACACAAGCATCGTGTCCACGGTTCCCCGTCCACAGAACCGAGCCGACGGCCTCGACCCGAGGAGACGAAAGCGTCAGAGTCGAACCATGTGCACTTGTCATCTCCCCACCCGCACTCACGTTCCTCATCTGCTGACGTTCTCCCTGATCGCCGCCGCGTCCCTCGCTGCCTCCGGGCCCTCGGCGGTGGCCGGGTCCTCACCTTCCCCGGATCACGGGTGGGACTGGCCGACCGACGGGACAGTCACTGTCACCCGAGCCTTCGATCCTCCCGCTCGCCCTTGGCTGCCCGGGCACCGCGGAGTCGACCTCGAGGCACCGGTCGGCTCCGAGGTCCGAGCACCGGCGGACGGCACCGTCCTCGCAGCGGGTACCGTCGTCGACCGTGGGGTTGTCTCGATCGACCATGGAAATCTCCGATCGACCTTCGAACCGGTCGAGGCCTCGGTCGTCCCCGGCCAGCACGTCACGCGCGGAGAGGTGATCGCCACGGTGACCGAAGGCCACTCCCCCGGTCCCCTGCATTGGGGCGCACGGACCGGACCGAAGACCTACGTCGATCCGTTACGCCTGCTCACCAACGATGTCGTCCTCAAGGCCTGGGACGGCTGACGGGGGAATCCCACGCGGGTCACGCCCTCGGATGGGCGCGCTGATAGACCGCTGACAGCCGGGCAGAGTCGACGTGGGTGTAACGCTGGGTCGTCGTCAGGGACGAATGACCGAGCAGCTCCTGAACCGAGCGCAGATCCGCCCCGCCCTCGAGCAGGTGAGTGGCGGCGGTGTGCCGCAGGGCGTGTGGAGCGATGTCATGGACGCCTGCCCGCGCCGCGAGACGGTGCAGCGACCCGCGCACGACCCGCTGGTCAATCCGGCCTCCGCGAGCCCCCAGATAGAGCGCGGACCCCGTCACCGGGGCGACGAGGCCGGGGCGGCCGTCCTCCAGCCAGCGATGTAGGGCGCTCTCGGCCGGGTCCCCATAGGGCACGACCCGTTCTTTGTCACCCTTGCCGACGACGCGCGCCATCTGTCGGCCCTCTTCAACGGAGGCGAGATCAAGCCCGCACAGTTCAGCCACGCGCATCCCCGTCGCGTAGAGCATCTCGACGATCGACCAATCGCGCAGGGCGACCGGGCAGGACGATGACTCCGCTTCTTCGCGAGCGCGGTCCAGAAGGCATTCGACGCCCGAGCGGTCAAGAATCTCGGGCAAACGCTGGTCGGGACGGGCAGAGGCAAGGAGCAGCGTAGGGTCCGTCGGCAGGTCTCCCCGCGCATGGGCCCACGCGGTGAAATTACGGACGGCGGCCGTGCGTCGGGCCAGCGTCGACCGCGAGACGCCCGCGTCGGCCTGCACCGACAACCAGGATCTCACGATCCGCGTGGTCAACACCGGAGCCACTTCATGGGCGCCCGCCTCGATGCCGAGGCCGACATGGGACCACAGAGATTCGAGGTCGCCGCGGTAGGCCCGCACGGTGTTGACGGAGCGGCCCCGGCCATCACGCAGCGAGGCCGTCCACGCATCCACCAACGATTCGGAACCCATGGTGTCATCGTAGAAGCTCTCCCGGCCGGATCCGCGCCCAGCCTGCGGGGTCCGCGCCGACCAACCCCTCCAGTTCGAGGCGGGCAAGGCCAGCGAGGACCTCCCGTTCGGACAGGCCGCTGGCCCGAACCAGGTGGTCGAGGGCAGCACCGCGCCTCGCCGGAAGCGCCTCCCAGACTCGCCTGACTGCCGGTGGGAGTGCCTCGGTCCCTCGATCGACCTCGACGGGCGCCCCCGGCAGCGGCCCGAGATCCAGGATGCCCATGGCCGAAACCATCTCGATCACATCCTCCACGCCGCGCACGAGCGTCGCGCCGTCGCGCAGCAGAGCGTGACATCCCTGTGAGGCACTCGAGGTGACGCGACCGGGTACGGCTCCCACCTGGCGGGACAGATCGATCGCCCGCCGGGCGGTCGACAGGGCCCCCGAACGCGCCGACGCCTCGACGACGACCACGGCCGACGCGAGTGCCGCGATCACCCGGTTGCGGCCGAGGAAGCGCCACTTCGCGGGTCGCCACGAGGGCGGGACCTCGGAGAGGATCGCTCCACGCTCACGGATGCGCACGAAGACGTCCTCGTGCGCCTGCGGATACGGGCGCGTCAGCCCCCCGGCCTGAACGCTCACCGTGTGCCCGCCAGGTGCGGCCAGCGCACCCCGGTGTGCCGCAACATCGACACCGAAAGCTCCACCCGACACCACGGCGATTCCTCGGTCGGCCAGGTCGAGGCCCAGGTCCGTCGCGATCCGGACCCCGTACTCGGTGGCCGCCCTCGAGCCCACGATGGCGACGGCGGGACCGACCGGCAGATCTCCCACCACCCACAGGGCATACGGGGACGTGGCGCCGAGGTCATCGACGACTCCGGGCCACTCGGGCCCGCCGGGGATGAGCAATCGGCCCCCGAGGTCCTCGAGTTCGTCGAGATCGTGGACGGGGTCGGCGACGGTCGCGCGAGGATGCCAGCGTTGCCAGACCTGCTCCCATTCGCGCGGACGCCCTCCCGGGGCGACCGCCAGCCGGACGGGCAGCGGGCCGGCCACACCGGCGCTGACCCACGCGATTGCCTCCACCTCTCCCAGCCCTGCGCGCAGGGCCGCGACGTGGGCGTCTCCCGGTTCCGCGACGGCGCACCACCACGCGGCGGCCAGCGTCGGATCCTCGCTCTCATGCGGACGCATGCGCTCCTCCGTTCCTCAGCCTCAGGGCATGGGCGAGATCGTCCTCACCCGGCTGGTCATGGCCCGCAAGGTCCGCCACCGTCCAGGCGAGCCGGAGCACGCGGTCCGATCCCCGCAGACTGAGCACGCCCCGGTCCACGGCTCGGTCGAGTCCCTCAAGCAGATCCGCACCGATTCCCGAATGAGCTCGGATCCATGGCCCCGGAAGTTCCCCGTTCACACGCCAGGGCGTGTCGTTCAGGCGACGACCGGCCCGGTCGCGTGCGGCGATCACCCTCTCGCGCACGTCGTGGGAAGTCTCCGAATGGTCCCATTCGAAGTCGGCACGCGTGGGCGTCCTCATGTGGACGGTGATGTCGATCCGGTCGAGCAGGGGACCCGATAGTCGCGACTGGTACCGTCGCTTCTGCACCGATGAGCACGTGCAGGTCCGCGACCGGGATCCGTCGTTGCCGCACGGACACGGGTTCGCCGCCAGCACCAGCTGGAACGACGCCGGGTATTGGGCCGAGGCCCGCGCACGGTGAATCGTGATGACGCCGCGCTCGAGGGGCTGGCGGAGGGCATCGAGGACAGACGGCGAGAATTCGGCCGCCTCATCGAGGACCAGGACCCCGCCGTGAGCCAGGGAGATCGCCCCTGGACGCGGCATCCCCGATCCCCCACCGATCAGAGCGGGCATCGTCACCGAATGGTGGGGCATCTCCAACGGGGGACGTCGGATCAGCCCGCCCGCCACGTCGAGGATCCCCGCCACCGAATGCAGGGCGGTCACGGTCACCGCCGTCTCGTCGTCAAGTTCCGGCAGGATCGTCACGAGTCGAGAGGCCAACATGGTCTTTCCCGCGCCCGGCTCGCCGACCAGGAAGAGGTGGTGCCCACCCGCCGCCGCAACCTCAAGAGCCTGTCGAGCCACCTGCTGGCCACGGACGTCGCGGAGATCGGGAACCGACACGGAACCCCTCCCTCCCTCGGAATGCACCGGGCGGACCGACTCGGTACGGGCGCCCAGGGCGATCACCCGGGTCGCGTGTCCTCCGGCCCAGGCGACGACGTCGGCGAGGTGCTCGAATCCGCGAACCTCGATGTCCGGGACCATCTGCGCTTCCTCCAAGCAGCACTTGGCGACGACGGCTCGCGTGATCCCCCACTCGGCAGCCGCAAGCAGGGCCGGGAGCACGCCTGGAACCGGTCGCAGGATCCCGTCGAGCCCAAGTTCGGCGACCAGCACCGTTGAGTCGAGTGTGTCCGCGGAAATGACCCCGCTCGCCGCCAGTACCGACATCGCGATCGCCAGGTCGAATCCGCTACCCGATTTCGGCAGATCGGCCGGCGAAAGATTGACTGTCGTCCGGCGGTCGGGCGGCTCGATGCCGCAGCACTGGAGGGCCGAGCGGACCCGTTCCTTCGCCTCGCGCACGGAAGCGTCCGGCAGCCCGACCAGGGTGAAGGAGACGAGCCCCTTGCCCACCTGCGTCTCGACCTCGACGAGGTGGCCCTCCAGACCGATCAGGGCTACACCGAGCGCCGTCGCCACCGACGTCGCCCTCATGGCGTGACTCCGCGCACCCACTGGATCCGGAACTCATCCGCGCACTCGGCGACCAGCTCCGGGTCGATCCGCGGGCCCGTCACTCCGATGATGTCGAACCGGATGGTTCCATGGGCGTCATGACTGTGCAGCCACGCGGCCGCAAGCCGACGCAACCGGGCGAACTTGCGTCCGTCGACTGCCGCCAACGCCGTCCCGAACCAGGATCCCGTTCGGGTCTTGACCTCGACGACGACGATCTCGCCAGTCTCAGGGTCTCCGACGATGACGTCGAGTTCGCCACGACGCCCGTCGTGCCAGTTTCGATCGAGGATCTCCAGGCCGTGTCCTTCAAGGAACCGACAGGCGAGGTCCTCCCCCGCCCGTCCCAGTCCCGTCGTGCCGCGCGCACCCATGCGACCACCTCCGCCGACACCCTGTCAGCGTGGAGCCCACCACGGGGCGATCGACCCCCATGGCTGTGGATAGCGGCCGTGGAGACGCGGACCGGTGGATGGCGACTGTGGACGTGCTCCCGGGACACTCCGCCCCGACGCCGCCGACTCAGGGAATGTCGAGCTCCGGTTTGGAGAGTTCCTCGACGTTGACGTCCTTGTAGGTGATGACCCGCACGGACTTGACGAAACGCGTCGTCCGGTAGATGTCCCAGACCCACGCGTCGGTCAGCGTGAGCTCGAAGAAGACGTCCTGGCCGACCGGCCTCGCCTGGACGTCGACCTTGTTGCACAGATAGAAGCGACGTTCCGTCTCCACGACGTAGCTGAACAAGCCGATGACGTCGCGGTACTCCCGAAAGAGGTCCAGCTCCAGTTGGTTCTCGTAGCCCTCGATGTCCTCACTGCTCACTGGACCATCATGCCCTTTCCAAGCCGGTTCGGTGACCTGACCCGCACGGACCCATCACGCCGGGCAGGTGCCACGAGCGTCGATGGAGCCCACAGGGCCCCAATCGCGCCAGCCCCTCGACATGCGAGGGCGAGGTGTAGCCCTTGTTGTGCGCCCAGTCGTAGCCGGGATCCTCGACCTCGCTCATCCAGGCGTCCCGCTCGACCTTGGCCAAGACTGAGGCCGCCGAGACGACGGCGCAGTTCGCGTCCGCCTTGACCTGCGTGACGACGGGGATGCCGAGGTCCGCGTCATCCCCCCGATCCTCGCGAGTGGGATCAAGGGAAGCCACGAGATCGTTCGCAGGAGCGCTCAGCCAGTCATGGGACCCGTCGAGGAGGACGACCCCGGGATGCACTCCGGACCGGGCAATCTCGGCCAGTGCCCGACGGCCCGCCGACCGGAGCGCGACGATGATTCCCCAGCGGTCGATCTCCTCGGACGAGGACCATCCGACGGCCTCGGAGAGCACCCAGTCGCGCACCGGGGCGAACAGGGCATCCCGACGTCGTGGGGTCAGGGCCTTCGAATCCGTCAGCCCCTCGGGTGGGTCTCCCACTGTCATATCCACGACGGCGACGCCGACGGCGACCGGTCCCGCGAGCGAGCCGCGCCCAACCTCGTCCATGCCCGCGACCAATCCATAGTCACCAGCCAATTCGAGCTCCGTCTTCCGTGACGCCGTCCTCATGGGGTGTCGGGAACCGAGTCGAAGACCTCCCGGCCCCCCAGCGAGGTCCAGTGGCCGACCGGCCAGATCACCCATTTGGCCCGACCGACGACGTCCTTCTCTCGAATGAACGGGATCTGCCCGTCGCCCATGTGATACCGGGAGTCCGCTGAATTCCCGCGGTTGTCCCCCATCACCCACAGGCTTCCCTCGGGAACCGTCACATCGAACTCGATCGCCGAGGGCGACTGTCCGGGAGCCACATAGGACTCGTCAATGGCGACGCCGTTGACGGTGATCCTCCCCGCCGCCGTGCAGCACTGCACGTGATCGCCGCCCACGCCGATGACCCGCTTGACGAGCGTCTGCTCGCCGTTCGCAGGCAGGAAGCCGATGAATTCCCCCACTTTGCGCAAGGTTCCCGTCACCCCGGAATCGTCGGCGGAAGGCAACCAGCCCTCGGTATCGGTGAAGACGACGACGTCGCCTCGCTGGACGTCACCGGTCCAGGACGAAATGCGCGAGACCGCGATGCGGTCGTCCTCGACCAAGGTGTCGTTCATGGACTCCGAAGGGATCCAGAAGACCTGGACGACGAGGGCCCGCAGCAGGGAGGAGATGATGACCGCGACGATGAGGACGAGACCGATCTCGCGCACCCAAGCCAGGAGCCCGACCTCCGACTTCTTCGCCGGACGCCTCCGACCCATCGACTCCCCCATGCGCTCGCCCTTCCTCGACACCACCGACAGCATAGAGGTCGGGCCCGATACCTTGCGGTACCGGGCCCGACCTTCGACCTCACTCCGCAGCGGAGAAGTCGCGGTGTTCCTTGATCTTGGCGGCCTTGCCGTGGCGCTCGCGCAAGTAGTACAGCTTCGCGCGACGCACGGATCCACGGGTGACGACCTCGATGTGATCGATCGAGGGCGAGTGCACGGGGAACGTCCGCTCGACACCCACACCGAAGGACACCTTGCGCACCGTGAACGTCGAGGACACACCGTGTCCGCGACGTGCGATGACGACGCCCTGGAAAACCTGGATACGGGACCGGGTGCCCTCAACCACCTTGACGTGCACCTTGACGGTGTCGCCAGCGCGGAACACCGGGATGTCGTCGCGCAACGAGGCAGCGTCGACCGGGTCCAGCTTCTGCATGTTCACTCCTAGACGCATCTGCCGCAGGTCAGCCACGTCGATCGGGCAGGCACACACGCCTGCACAGCGTTGACGGGCTCGCTGCTGTGACGTCCCCCTGCGGCAGGTTCCGTCGCATCGAGCCCGACGACCCAGTGTGCCACATCGGCACGCCGAGTCCCACGTCCGTGAGCGCCACTCAGCCCACGACGGGCGTGACTTTGCGCACGAGGACGTCGTCAATGTTCGCCACGGACCCCACCTCGAAGGTCCGTCGACCCACCACGGAGAACCCATGACGCCGGTAGAAGGTCCGAGCACGCTTGTTCGCGATGTTCGTGCCCAGGGCGATCTGCGAATTGCGCGCCCGCGCCTCGACGTCGACCACCGCACGCTCAAGCAGAGCGCCGGACACACCCGATCCATGCCACTCCGCACGCACATAACACTTGGACAGGTACGCGGCGCCGAGCTCCAGCCGGCCCGGACGCACCATCTCGGTCGGCATCCCGTCGGGACCGCCGAGGACGGTCACCGTGTATCCGATGAGGTCTTCTCCCCCGTCTCGTGCCTTCACACGTGCGACGAGGATCCGGTGATCGTCGGGATCGGCGAGCATACGGGTGAACTCGGACTCGCTCAGGTGGACCCCGATGAAGTCCGCGATGTCCGTCTCCCCGAGCTGGGGTGGACAGGCCATGGGAAAGGTGTCGGCTGCGAGCCGTGCGAGCGCACCGGCCTCGTCGCTGCGCGCCAGGCCGATGACGACGTCGGCCCGACGCGGCACGAGGATCTTCCCCGCTCCGACCAGGACCTCCCGGTCGTGGATGTCGAGGTGAGTCGCCTCAAGTTCGGCGACCAGGTCGGGACGCCGGTGAGCTGTGCGGATCAGGGACTGATCGCGTCGCCATCGGGCGATCTCCGCATGATTCCCTCCGAGCAGGACCTCGGGAACGTCGAGCTCACGCCAGCACCGCGGCCGCGTGAACTCCGGGTATTCGAGGAGGCCCTCTTCGCCATGCGATTCCTCGACGAGGGACTCGGGATTGCCAACGACGCCCTCCAGCAGACGCCCGACGGCCTCGGTCAGGACGAGCGCTGCGACTTCGCCACCGTTGAGCACGTAGTCGCCGATCGAGAACTCGAGGACCTCCACCTCGTCCTGGCGATAGCGGTCGGCCACGCGTTGGTCGATGCCCTCATAACGTCCGCATGCCACGACGATCTGATTCGCTCCGGCCAAGTCTTCGGCGATGCGCTGAGTCAGGGGTACGCCCGACGGCGTCGGGATCGCGAGCACGCGACGGAGGCGGGGCGCGGCTCCCGGGCCAACCGCCAGCACGTCGTCGAGGCAGCGCCCCCAGACGTCGGGCCGCATGACCATCCCGGCGCCGCCCCCGTAGGGGGAATCATCAACCGTGCGATGGGCATCTTCCGTCCAGTCCCGCAGGTCGTGCACGACAACATCGAGAAGCCCCGTCTCCTGGGCCTTGCCCATCAGTGAGAAGTCGAGAGCGTGAAAGTAGTCGGGGAAGATCGTCACGAGGTCGAAACGCATCAACGGGTCTCCTCGTCCTCTGCCACCAGATCGTCGTCGTTGAAGAGTCCCGCGGGAGCATCAACGACGACGATGCCGCCCTCGACATCGACCTCGGGAACGAGTTGCTCGACGAAGGGAACCATGACCGTGCCGCCCGGCGTGCGCACGAGCAGCAGATCCTGGGCCGTACCGTTGCGCAGCCCGATCACCGTGCCGAGGGCGTCACCGTCCGGCGTCTGTGCGGACAGGCCGACGAGCTGATGGGGGTACCAGGCATCGGCTTCTTCGACCTCGTCGACGAGGAGCTCTGCGCCACGCAGTGCCTCTGCCTCCTCGCGGGTAGAGGCCTCCTCGAAGGTGACAAGGAGTCGAGCATTGTGCTGGCGCGCCGAGGCGATCGTCACTTCGGGAGTCGCGGAGGAGTCGGTCCTGAGCCGGGATCCCGGCGCCAGCCGATCCGGGTCGTCGGTGCGGACGTCGAGGACGACCTCACCTCTCAGGCCGCGTGCCGGTCCGACGATCGCTGCTCTCACGCGCATGACTCCTCCTGACGAGTTCCGCCCGACCCCTGACCGGGGCTCTCACGGCGGCAATCCATCCTATCGGGCTCCCCCAGACATGCGTGTGGGGCCCGGGATCGCTCCCGGGCCCCACATCAGCACAGCGACGACCTGGTCACTCCCGATCGGTGTCGACGACGTCGACCCGGACGGGCCCCCGCGTCGAGAGCGCTCCGATGATGGTGCGCAGGGCACGAGCAGTGCGCCCTCCCCGACCGATGACGCGCCCGAGGTCCTCGGGATTGACCCGGACCTCCAGCAGCTGTCCACGTCGCATCGAGCGTGACGCGACCTGGACGTCATCGGGATGATCGACGATCCCGCTCACGAGGTGTTCCAAGGCGTCGGCGAGCATGTCAGGCCTCGTCGATGGCCGGCGCGGACTCCTCCGCGTCGGAGCCTTCGGACGCCGGCTTCTCGACAGTGGCCTTGGCCTTGTCAGCGGAGGCCTTCGCCTTGCGCTTCTCGGCGTCGGCTTCGGCGGCCTTCACGGCTTCCTCTGCCCGCGACACCTTGTCGGCCTCGGAGACCTGGACGCGTGAGACCGCGTCGGCCTTGCCGTGGGACTTGGCGATGTCCCCCGTGAGGACCAACAGGTTACGAACCTGGTCGGACGGCTGGGCGCCGACCGACAGCCAGTACTGCGCCCGATCGGAATCGATCTGGATCAGCGAAGGCTCACGGGTGGGGTCGTAGAGTCCGACCTCCTCGATGACTCGACCGTCGCGCTTCTTGCGCGAATCGACGACAACGACACGATAGAACGGCGCATGGATCTTTCCCATGCGCTTCAAACGGATGCGAACTGCCACTGGTGTGGTCACTCCTGTTTCGAATCGGGGTGGATCGCACACCTTGCCGGTGGGACACGGGTCGGTGATTGTTCCTGGACACGGCGTCGGAAGGTGAGAGGGCCCCCCGGACCGAGTACATCGAGTCATTGTGCCATGCTCGGGCCCCACGCCCAAGCCGCCCCGGCTCGCCCGAGTCCACAGCCCGGGTGCGATCGGTCACCTCCGAGGGGCCGCATCCGTGGAATCGGAGAAGACGAGCAGGCTCCGGCGAGGGACAATGACCGCATGGCTGACACCGTTGCCGCATCAGAGACCCGTATCGCCCATGACCTCGCGACCCTCGCGAAGGCGGCCGGGCTCGCCGTCGCTCCCTACCTGCGCGCCGTCGCTCGCACTTCAACGGCCGTCGAGACGAAGGAAGACATGCATGACCCCGTCACCGAGCATGACCGGCGGGTCGAGGGCGCGCTCCACGTCCTTCTCGGGGGAATGGTCCCGGGATCGAGGGTCCTGGGGGAGGAGACCGGCGAGCATGTCCTGCCCGCAGACCCTCCACGGGTGAGTGCCACGTTCCTCGAGCATTTTGCCCTACCGATGGCTCCCGAGGTCCGCGGTGCCATGACGCGGTGCGCACACTTGGGGGTTCGTGTGCGGTGGATCATCGATCCGATCGACGGGACGGCCAACTTCGCGGCCGGCCTGCCCTGGTTTAACACCTCGGTCGCCGCAGAGCTCGACGACGAGATCGTGGCCGGTGCCATCTCCGCACCGATGAGCCGGGAGATCTTCGTCGCCGACGCCGAACGGTGCTGGTATGAATCTCCCGAGAAGACCCGCTCCTTGAACGCGGAGGGCCCGTCCCACGAGGCCGAGGCCGTGCTCATCAGCTATCACCCTGGCGTCGGACTCCTCAGCGCCGAGCCCCAGTTGGCCGTCGACCACGAAGCCCGGTTGGCCCGCGCTTACCAGACGATCCGGCGTCCCGGGGCCGCCGCCCTCGACCTCGCGATGATCGCCGCCGGATGGTGCGGAGCGATGATGGGGATCTCCTTCAAGCCCTGGGACGTTGCGGCCGGGCTCCACCTCGTGAAGGTCGCGGGCGGACGGGTCCTCAACCTGCCCCTCGACACCGATCTGCCGGACGGACTGCGACCGGCCGTTCTCGCCTCGGCCCACGATCTCGACCCGGTCATGGCACGCACCGTGCTCGAGGAAGTCCAGAATCTCGTCGCGTCTCGGGGAAGCAGCGCCCTGTCCTGACGGGCGCTCAGGCTTCCTGCAACACCCGCCCGCCGACGACACATCCCCGTAGGACGACAGCCTCCGGATCGGTCAGCACCGAGAGATCCTCGCGCGGATCGAGGACACAGACGACGAGGTCGGCCGGTGCACCCTCGCTGAGGGTCGGCAGACCGAGAGCATCGCGCGCGCGCCAGGTCGCCAGGTCCAGGATCTGCGCGCGCCCGATGCCGAGACGTTCCCAGGCCAGCAGTTCGTCGGGCAGACTCCCGTGGTCCTGGTACCCGCCTGCGTCGGTTCCCGGCAGGATCGAGACACCAGAATCGAACAGGGCGCGGGCGTGGTCAGCACGCCGTTCGAACATCGCGCGCATCGTGGCGGCATAGCGCGGGTACTTGCGGGCCCCCGCCGCGGCGAAGCCCTCGAACAGATCGATCTGGCGCACCGTCGGGGTGACAAGGACTCCCGAGCGAGCGGCCCGAGCCATCTGCTCGTCGTCCATCCCGCACCCGTGCTCGATATCGTCGACGCGAGCGTCCAACAGCTCGTCGATCGCGGTGTGGGAGAAGGCGTGGACGGCGACGCGCGCTCCGGCCTCGTGGGCGGCGGCCACCGCGTCGATCAGCACCTCGCGGGACCACAGCGGGTCGAGGTCGGATTCGGCTCCCCGTGATCGGTCGATCCAGTCACCGACAAGCTTGACCCATCCGTCACCCACTCGCGCCTGGGCCGCGATCGCGTCCGGCAGCGAAGTCGGGTCTTCGAGTTCGAGGGCGAGGCCCCCGATGTAGCGCTTCGGACGAGCCAGGTGATGTCCGGCCCTCACGAGGACGGGTAGGTCATCGCGCGAATGGATCCACGAATTGTCGACCGGGACCCCGCAATCGCGCACGGCGAGCACCCCAGCCTCGCGCGCGGCGATCACCTGGGTCTCCTGTCCGCTCCGGTCCACCGTCCCGCTGCGCCCGATCCCGATGTGGCAGTGGGCGTCGACAAGGCCGGGAATGATCCATCCGACCAGGTCCGCCGGCGCCGCAGTCGCCCAGGCATCCGTACGGCGGTGGATGACGCCGTCCTCGACGCTCCAGGTGCCCTCGATCCAGTGCGCATCTGGAGCCGCCAGCCCCGACACGTGACGGGGACTCCGAAGCGGAGCTTCCCGCTTTTCCTCGCGCCAGAGCAGATGGCCGCGGACGATCACCTCAGCGGCCACCGCCCATGAGCCGCTTGATGTCCTCAGGCAGGTCGTCGAGGGTCGGGCGAGCCTGGTCGGGAGTCTCGAGTGTGCCGGGGACACCGAAGGCAGAGCCCGCCGGTGCGTGGGGCAGCGATCCGCCACGCTGGTCTTTGGGCAGCAGCGCCTCGAGCTCCTGCTGACGACGCTTCGCGGGATTACCGGAGCGTGCCTTCTTCTTGATGCGGGCCCTTGTCGCTGCGGCCTGACGAGCCTGGGCACGCTGCTTGGCCTTCCCGCCCTGGCCGGGCATCGAGCCCATTCCGGGCATGCCCCCCATGCGGCCCATCTGGCCCATCATCTCTTTGGCGGCCTCGAAGCGCTTGACCAGTGCATTGATCTCGGTGACCGTCGTGCCCGAGCCCCGCGCGATCCGAGCCCGACGTGACCCGTTGAGGATCTTGACGTCGGCGCGTTCGGCCGGGGTCATCGAGCGGACCATCGCCTCGACCCGATCGACCTCGCGCTCGTCGAAGTTCTCGAGCTGGTCGCGCATCTGGGCCATGCCCGGGATCATCCCGAGGATCTTCTTCATCGATCCGAGCTTGCGGACCTGCTGGAGCTGGTCGAGGAAGTCACCGAGGGTCAGCTCACCGGTCATCGCCTTGGCCGCGACCTTCTCGGCCTCGGCCTGGTCCATCTTCTTCTCGGCCTGCTCGATGAGCGAGAGCACATCGCCCATGTCGAGGATGCGTCCGGCCATGCGGTCGGCGTGGAAGCGTTCGAAGTCGTCGACGCCCTCACCGGTGGACGCGAAAAGGATCGGCGCCCCGGTCACCCCGCGCACGGACAGCGCCGCGCCACCTCGGGCGTCACCATCGAGTTTGGACAGGACGACGCCGGTGAAGCCGACCCCATCGCGGAACGCCGTCGAGGTGCGCACCGCGTCCTGACCGACCATCGCGTCGAGGACAAACATGATCTCATTGGGGTTCACTGCATCGCGGATCGCGATGGCCTGAGCCATCATCTCCTCGTCGACGCCCAGGCGACCGGCGGTATCGACGATGACGATGTCGATACCGGATTGGCGAGCATGCTCGACGCCGCTGCGAGCGACCTCGACCGGATCGCCGACGCCGTTGCCGGGTTCGGGCGCCCACACCGGCACGCCCGCCCGTTCACCGACGACCTGCAGCTGTTGGACGGCGTTGGGACGCTGGAGATCGGAGGCGACGAGCAGGACGGTCTTGCCCTCCTCGCGGAGCCAATGACCGAGTTTGCCGGCCAGAGTCGTCTTGCCCGCGCCCTGGAGGCCCGCAAGCATGAAGACCGTCGGACCGTGGTCCGCGAAATGGAGTTCGCGGGTCTCGCCACCGAGAATGTCGACAAGCTCGTCATGGACGACGCGCACCACCTGCTGGCCGGGGTTGAGGGCCTTGGAGCGGAGTGCGCCCTCGGCCTTCTCGCGCACCTGCGCGGTGAAGTCACGCACGACGGGCAGCGCGACATCCGCCTCGAGCAGAGCGCGACGAATGTCCGCGATCGTGCGGTCGACATCGGCCTCGGAGAGGACTCCCCTCCCCCGCAGCTGCTTGAAGGATTCACTCAGGCGGTCGGACAGATTCCCGAACACGTGTCCCCACTTCCGGGAGGCGATTGGGCGGCACGGGATGTGATGCACACCCGTGCCGATGGCTGGCCCCCAGAGTACCGCACGGGACCCGGCGCTCCCTCGGGCAGGCCATCCGATTCAGCCGACCAGTGCGCTCCAACACCGGCGCGCGAGCTCGTTGACCAGTCCCGAACGCCACGAATTCCAGGCCTTCTCGCCAGCGGCAACCGAATCGGCCCGCGTCAGGGCGATCAGGACTGCGAGCCGAGCCGCATCGTGGTCGACGGCATCCAGCACCAACTCGACCGTCGCAGGGTCCTCCGGATCCATCGAGGTCGCAGCCTGGGCAAGGACCAAGTGATGGTCGACCAAGGACGACACGGCAGGTGCCAGATCTGACAGACCCAGATGATCGAGAACACTCGGCACGAGGAGCGCGCCCTCGCGAGGATGATCGATTCCACCCCCGGGCGGTTGTTTCCCGATGTCGTGGAGCAGCGCCGTCGCCAACGCCGTCGGCCGGTCGATGACCGAGATGTCGAAAGGAGCGAGCCAATCGGCTGAGCCCTCCAGCATCCGTCCCATCTCCGCCACCGTGCCCACGCAGTGCCGATCGACGGTCCACTGGTGGAACTCGGCGCGCTGGGGGCGCGAGCGCAGGGCCTTCCACTGCGGGATCCAGGCGACGGGCAGACCCGTACGGTCCAGGGCGAACCATGTCGGAATCACACCGGACCCGCTCCCGATGAAGTCGATGAAGAGGTGGGCCCGGCGTTGGGTCCAGACGTCGGGGCCCGACATCTCTCCCGTGCTCACAGCGCTCGCAATGTCATCGAGGGTCGCGGGCGAGGGCAGGAGACTCGTGCGCGCCGAGGTCCCGGCCATCTCGAGGACGGCAGAGGGATCGTGGGCCGAGGCGGCCTGGGTGAAGACCAGGGACGAATCCGACACTGCGATGCCGAACCCGAGTTCGTCCAGGTGGGCGACGTTGTGGGAACCACGCGGAGACCGGGGCCGAGTGATGCGTCGACGCAGCCCTCCGGATCCCCATGCCTCGCGTGCCCCGAGCGCCCTCTGGACGACAGCGTCGGTGGCGGCAGTGACGCGTTCCCCGGCGCCCGCGATCAATCGCATGAGGTCGGCCTCCGCGTCGGGACCTGTCAGCCCGAGTTCGGTGGCCACCTGTGGCTGGTGGACCCGGAGCAGTTTCGACGTGTGGCGCCGAGAGACCCGTTGGAGCGCATCCTCGACGTCGCAGAGCAATTCGACCGCATCCTCGACCTGATCGTGTGGATAGTCCGTCAGCCACGTGGCGGCCAGGGTACGCATGAGGTTGAGATCTCGCAGACCACCATGGGCGCTCTTGAGGTCCGGCTCGTTGACACGATCGATGTCGCCCTCGTGCTCCCAGCGCTGGTGCGCGACGGACAGCAACTCGTCGACCCGGGTGGGCGCGGCACGACGCAGATCGGTTCCCACGGCCGCGCGCACGGAATCCGTCAGCTCACGCGAGCCCACAACATGATGGAGGTCGAGAAGACCGGTCAGAGCAGGAAGATCCGTGCGGGCGACCTCTCGGCATTGGGTCGGGGTCCGCACGGAATGATCGATCGCGATCCCGGAGTCCCACAGGGGGTAGAGCACTTTCTCAACCAGGGTGTCGATCCGGCTCTCCTGGCGGTGCGGCAGATCGTGGAGCACGACGAGGTCGAGGTCCGAGGTCGGGCCTCCCTCCCCGCGGGCAAAGGATCCCACCAGGCTCAGGGAGACGGGACCGATATCGAGATCGCGCGTCGCATCGGCCCACACGGCGAGGAGCTCACGGATGATGGCCCGGCGGATGGCGCGCCGGTAGGCCCTGCCCGGAACCGGGGACCACGTCCCATCCGAGAGGGGGCGGGGCGGATCCAGGTCGAGCAGGGCCTGACCAAGCGTTGGTGCCACGGACGCGTTCACGACCTCACAGAGCGGACGGCCCGGATTCGCCGGTGCGAACACGCAGGACATCCTCGACGGGACTGACCCAGATCTTGCCGTCACCGATGTTACCTGTCCGAGCGGCCGCGGCGATCGTCTCGATCGCCTGGGGGACCTCGTCATCGCGAACGAGGGTCTCCAGGCGGATCTTGGGAACCACGGTCACGGCATACTCGGCGCCGCGATAGACCTCGGTGTGGCCCTTCTGGCGCCCCGTGCCCGACGCCTCGGAGATCGTCGCCCCGGTCAGCCCGATGGCCTCCAGGGCCTCGCGCACAGGGTCGAGGCGGTAGGGCTGGATGATCGCAGTGATGAGCTTCATGGCGATTCCTTTCAGGACACTCGCGCGGAGAGGGTCGGATTGTCGTAGGCGGTCTCGGAGTGCTCGGCGAGATCGATACCACGGATCTCGTCCTCGGGGCTGATCCTCCAGCCCATCGTGTACTTGAGGGCGAGTCCGATGATCGTCGTGATGACGCCCGAGACGAGCAGGGCACACACCGCGATGAGGACCTGGACCACGAGGAGCTTCACACCGCCACCGTAGAACAGGCCTCCGTCCGTGGCGAGCAGTCCGATGAGGATGGTGCCCGTGAGGCCGCCGACCATGTGGACACCGACGACATCGAGGGAGTCGTCGTAACCGAACTTGAACTTCAGGCCGACAGCGAAGGCGCAGATGACGCCCGCGACGAGGCCCAGGATGATCGACCCGACCGGGCTCAGGGCGCCCGCCGCGGGAGTGATGGCGACGAGGCCCGCGACCATGCCGGAAGCCGCGCCCAGAGAGGTCATGTGACCGTCGCGGAAGCGCTCGGCAAGCATCCATCCGAGGATCGCCGCCGAGGTCGCCACCGCCGTGTTGACCCAGGCCATTCCGGCGACGCCGTTCGCGGTGAGGGCGGAACCGGCGTTGAACCCGAACCAGCCGAAGAAGAGACCCGCGGCGCCCAGCATGACGAAGGGCAGGTTGTGGGGCCGCATCGGCTCCCTGCCGAAGCCCTGACGCTTGCCGATGATCAGAGCGAGGACGAGGCCGGCCATGCCGGCGTTGATGTGGACGACGGTGCCGCCGGCGAAGTCGATCGGAGCGACGTTGGCCATCCCGTCCGTCTGACCGAAGATCAGGGCCGACAACCCGTTCTCGGCGCTGGAGAGGAAACCGCCGCCCCAGACCATGTGAGCCATCGGGAAGTAGGACAGCGTCACCCATAGAGCGGTGAAGACGAGCCAGGTCGAGAACTTCACGCGTTCGGCCAGCGATCCGGAGATCAGCGCGACCGTGATGATCGCGAAGGTCATCTGGAACGCGACGCTGACCCATGCGGGCACGCCATTGGCATCGAGTGCCTCACCGTCGAAGGAGCCGCCGAGGCCGAACCACGTGAAGGGATTGGCGGTGATCCCGGAGTCGCCGGTCGACGAATAGGACATTGAATAGCCCCACAGCACGTAGACGATGCCGACGACCGCAATGACGCCGAAGGACATCATCATCATGTTGAGGACAGATTTGGTCCGGCTCATTCCGCCGTAGAACAGCGCAACGGCCGGTGTCATGAGGAGAACGAGTGAGGCAGAGGTGAGCATCCAGGCTGTTGCGCCTGTGTCAAGAGTTCCCACGGGGGTGCCTTCCATGGTTGGGATGCGAACTCTTGAACCCTATCGACTGTAATTTGCGCCAGCTTTACCTATCCGCGATTCGGACAGGAGACGGTGCCGATGATCAGATGACCTTATTGACAGGCTGTTTTGATCACAATGTTGCACCCTGCCGGGTGAAGAAGACGCATGTCAGGGGCTATGTCACCGAAGATTGCCCCAGTGTGAGCAGTGACTCGGCATCGGTTGGGTCACGGTATCTCCAGTTTGTCAAACTTTTCCTTGACAACAAGGCTCTGTCGACGACGCCGCCCGTCTGTCTCTGAGAGTTGCTCACTGCTTGCACGTGTGTGATGGCACGTTGCTCAATGGATCGACGTGAGCCTGCTCAGTCCCCCACGATCGCAGCGACGAAGCTCTCAGGCTCGAAGGGGGCGAGATCGTCTGCGCCCTCGCCGAGTCCGACGAACTTGACGGGGACTCCGAGCTCGCGCTGGACGGAGATGACGATACCGCCCTTGGCGGACCCGTCGAGTTTGGTCAATACGATGCCGGTCACGTCGACGGCTTCGGCGAAGACCCTCGCTTGGCTCATGCCATTCTGACCGGTCGTCGCATCAAGGATCAGGAGGACCTCATTGACCGGAGCCTGGCGCTCCATGACGCGCTTGACCTTGCCGAGCTCATCCATCAGAGTCGATTTCGTCTGCAGTCGGCCCGCTGTGTCGACCAACACGACATCGACATCCCGGTCGATGCCCTCGCGAACGGCATCGAAGGCCACCGACGCGGGATCGGCGCCCTCGCGATCGGAACGCACGACATCGACGCCGACCCGGTCGCCCCACGTGGCCAATTGATCGGCAGCAGCCGCGCGGAAGGTGTCGGCGGCACCCAACAGGACCGTCTTGTCCTGGGCGACGAGGATGCGAGCCAGCTTGCCCACCGTCGTCGTCTTCCCGGTTCCATTGACACCGACCATCAGAACTGTCGCCGGCAGCGGTGTCCCATCCTCAGCGGTCGGACGGTCCAGATGCAGCGAGCGGTCCATGTCGGGATCCACCAGGGCGAGCAATTCCTCGGTGAGGATCGCGCGGACCTGAGCGGGCTCGCGGGTGCCCTCGACCTTCGTGCGGGTACGCAGACGCTCCATCAACTCCTCGGTCGGTCCGAGCCCGAGGTCCGACACGAGGAGGGTGTCCTCGATCTCCTCCCAGTCCGCAGCCTGGAGATCGCCCCGCGAGAGGACCGACAACAGTGCGTGGCCCACCGCACCCGACTGGGACAGCCTCGCGCGCAGACGCTGCATCCGGGAGGGGACGGACTCGGGAACCTCGACCTCAGGCTCCACCTCGAGGGTGGAGGCGTCATCGGCCGGAGCAACGTCCTCGGCTGGTCCGCCCTCACGCGGACCGGAACGCGTGCCGTAGTCCTGGCCACCACCCGCCTCGGGGGGTGCCTCGACCGGCGCGGCCGTTCGATCGGCCGGCCCCTGCCCGGAGGACGGGGTCCGGCGCTTGAGTGCCCAGACGACAACCGCCACGAGGGCGACCGCGACGACAATCGCGACGACGATGCCCACAGGCGTCTGGAGGAAACTCATCAGTGCGTCCATGCCCCCATCATCCCTCACCGCAGGGGAAGGACTCCATAGGCCCGAACGTCACATCGGACATGACAGGGAAATCCCACAGTAGAGCTCAATGCTCGGTCGGGGCCGGATCTGTGGGAGCGGAAGACATCGGGGGTGCGGGAGGCATTGGCAGTGTGGAGGGCGGCCCCTCCGGCGACGAGGACGAGGATGTCGATTCCCCGCGTTTGCCTCGCTGGGAGCGCAGCTCTTCCATTCGTTCGGCGGCACGCTCGGCCCGGTCATATCCGGGAACCTTCTCGGCCTCGACGTAAGCCGAGCCCTCCTCAGAGTGAGTGCGCAGCATGGTCGACAGCGACACCCGATGGGGAGTGACATCGTCGAGTGGGACTCCCTCATCCTCCAACTGCGTCCACTGGGACGCCTGATGACGAAGATGATCCTGCCACTGGTCCATCGGTCGACGCGAGATTGCCACCCCCACGATCACGGCCACGGCGATCGCAACGAGCACAATCGTCGCGACCGCCATGATGGCGAAACCCTCCAACATAGCTCAACCGTGTCATGGAGCGCGCCCGGACGCGAAACGGCAGGCCCGGAATTCATCGGATCGTGACCAACCCCGCGTCCACAAGGACCAACAGACGCTCCGGCGGGGCCCACACGAGCCCTGAAAGACCGCCGATTAACGTCAGGAGTCGAGGCGCTGGGACACGACGCGCGTCACCCCGTCGCGCATCGTCACCCCATAGAGCGCGTCGGCGATCTCCATCGTCCGTTTCTGGTGCGTGATGATGATCAGCTGGCTCGTCTGCCGCAGTTCCGTGAAAATCTGGAGCAGGCGGGACAGATTCACGTCATCGAGGGCCGCCTCGACCTCGTCCATGACGTAGAAGGGCGAGGGACGCGCCCGAAAGATCGCAATGAGGAACGCCAGCGCGGCCAGCGAGCGTTCGCCACCGGAAAGCAGGGAGAGTCGCTTGACCTTCTTGCCGGCCGGACGGGCCTCGATCTCGATGCCGGTGGTCAGCATGTCGTCGGGATCGGTGAGCACTAGGCGCCCCTCGCCGCCGGGGAAGAGCACCTCGAAGGTGTGGGCGAATTGGGCCTGGGTGTCGGTGAAGGCCTGCGTGAAGGCCTCCTCGACCATCTGGTCGACTTCCTCGATGATGTGGAGGAGGTCCGCCTTCGACTTCCTGAGATCCTGGACCTGCGACACCAGGAACTCGTGGCGCTGACGCAGAGCCTCGTGCTCCTCCAGGGCAAGGGGATTGACACGACCGATTTTCTCGAGCTGTCGGGTTGCCCTCTGGAGGGCGCGTTCCTGTTCCTCGCGCACGAAGGGAACCGTCCGTGGCCCCTCGGAAGCGCCGTCCGGGCTCTGTTCCGCCGCCGGATCGTCCGCCTCGAAGAGGGGGACGAGATTGTGAGGCCCGTATTCCTCGACGAGTTGGTCGGCCTCGAGGCCGATCTCGTCGATCGCGCGCGTCCTCAGCTGCTCGAGGCGCACCGTCATCTCCGCCCGTGCGACCTCGTCGCGATGAGAGGCTCCCGTCAGCTCACCGATCTCCTGGGTGAGCACATCGATGTGGTGGCGCAATTCGGTCCCCGCCTGCGAGGACTGGATCCGGGCCTCCTCCGCGCCGCGACGTCCGGCGTCCGCCCGAGCCAAGGCCGTCGCCGCCGCCCGAACCGCTCGGGCTGCCCCGTCCTGGACCTCCTGGCAGATGGCCAACCGACGTCGGCGATCAGCCTCACGATGATCGTGGTGGAGACGTTCCTGCCGTTCCCTCGCCGCCGCCTGTCGCAGGGAACGAGCGCGTCCCTCGGCCTGACGTGACCGTTCCTCGAGGGTCCGCAGGGTCAGCCGGGCCGTTGTCTCGGCCTCCCGCGCCGAACGCGCCGCCGTGGCAGTGTCCTGGGCGAGGGCCTGAGTGCGGGACAGATCCTCCGTGGGAGCGACTCCGGAGGACGCCGCGAGGCGTTCCTCTGCCTGGGCGACCTGCTCACGAGCCCACGTGACCTGTTCGTCCGCCCGGGTGACGCTCTGACGCGAGCGCTCCGTCTCCGCTCGCGCCGCCGAGGCCGCCGAGGCCGCTCGAGCGCTCTCCTGCGCGACCCGCGCCTGTTCCGCATCCTCCTCGCGCAAGTGTCGCAGGGCTTCGTTCGCCGCTCGGACCGCCTCATCATGGCGGGCCCCCGCCTCGGCGAGGGCAACAGTCGCCGATTCCTCCCGCGCCGAAGCCGCGCGTGCTCCCTCAACGGCGCGCTCGTACTGGGCATGCAGCGTCAGCACCGAGGACGCCGCCGACCCGGACCCGAGCACATGGCTGCGGTCGAGGAGATCACCGTGCGCGGTGACGACCAGGCGGACTCCGCCACGTCCGAGCAGATCCTCGACCTGGTCGAGGTCCTTGCACACGACGACGCCGTTCAGGGAATCTCTCAGGAGTCCACGCACGCGCACATCGGGGGTGACGACGTCGAGTGCCCACCGGGCCCCGTCGGGCAGGTCTGCGCGGGTGACCGGACCATTCTCCGGCGCCACGGACTCGTCGTCTCCCGCCAGCACCATCCGGACACGACCCGAGCCCTCCGCGTGTGCGGAGCGGACCTCGTCGACAGCGACCCCGAGTCCTTCGACGACAGCAGCATCGGCGAAGGGCGCCAGCACCGCAGAGACGGCGTCCTCCCAGCCATCCTCGATATGGAGGACGGAGGGCAGATCAGCGAGGACGCCCGGGTGCCCGACGAGCCCCGCCGTTGCGTCTTCGGGGGTCAAGCTCTCGGCGAGCGTGTCGCGACGCGACTCCCAACGGGCTCGCTCGGCCCGCGCCTCCCGTTCTTCCGACAGCAGGTCGTCGACCCGGGCGCGCGCCTCATCGCGGGCAGCGACCGCACGGGTGTGGGCGGAGGCCGCGTCCGATCCGTCGACCGAGGACTCCGGCACGGCGACCGAGGCGGCGCGTTCCTCGGCCTCGCCCTGGCGCTGGTATGCGGCCTCAGCCAGGGACTGGGCACGCGCGGCTTCGTTGCGGGCGGCTTCCAGACGCGATCTGGCCGAGGAGACGTCCCCCGTCAGACGAGCGACCGTCTCTCGATGATCGGCGACCGTGCGATTGACCCGGGCCAGTTCGCGGGCCGCGGCCTCGTCGGATTGTTCAGCAGCCTTGCGCGCGACGACGAACGCCTCGAGGTCGGTGCGCGCCTTCTCGAGATCCGCGAGGAGTGCCTGGTCCTCGACGCTCGCCTGCGAGGCCCGCCGATCGAGCTCCTCGGGGTCCTCGACGCCGTCGCGCGCGATCGGCACCGACAGTGAAGCCACGCGCTCCGCAGCGAGCATCTGCGTGGCACGCAGCCGTTCATGCACGGTCGTCAGTTCACGCCACACCTGCGCCGCGGCTTCCAGACGCGGAGTCGCCGCACGTTCGTCCTCCTCGAGGGCCGCCAGACGGCTACGTTCCTCACGCACCCGGACCTCAAGCCCTTCGCGCCGTGTCGACCGTGCCTGGTCGGAGGCCTGCTGGGACACGAGACGATCGGTGACATCGACGAGCTCGTCGGCCAGCAATCGTGCCTTCGCATCGCGGACGCGGGCCTGGATGAAGGACGCCTTGCGCGCGGCCTCGGCCTGGCGCGCGAGGGGTTTGAGCTGGCGGTGGAGCTCATTGGTCAGATCGAGGACCCTGACGAGGTTCTGGTCCATGTCCGCGAGCTTGCGCAGCGCGCGCTCCTTGCGGCGACGATGTTTGAGGACGCCGGCGGCCTCTTCGATGAAACCGCGCCGTTCCTCGGGAGTGGACGAGAGGATTGCGTCAAGCTGGCCCTGTCCGACGATGACGTGCATCTGACGGCCCATTCCGGTGTCGGAGAGCAGTTCCTGGATATCGAGGAGTCGCGCAGACGTTCCGTTGATCGAGTACTCCGACCCGCCTCCGCGGAAGAGGGTGCGCGAGATCGTCACCTCGGAATACTCGATGGGAAGGCCACCGTCCACGTTGTCGATCGTCAGCTCGACCTGGGCGCGCCCCAGCGCCGGACGCGAGGAGGTTCCCGCGAAGATCACGTCCGCCATCTGGCCACCGCGGAGCATCTTCGCCCCCTGCTCGCCCATGACCCAGGCCAGCGCGTCCACGACATTCGACTTGCCGGACCCATTCGGTCCGACGACACAGGTGATCCCCGGCTCGAGGCGCAGGGAAGTCGTCGACGCGAACGACTTGAATCCACGCAGGGTCAGGGACTTGAGGTGCACGATGCCAAGGATACGGGGCAGTGGCACTCACGCACTGCACCGCCACGACTCAGTCCTGGACGACCAGCTCCGGGAACCAGAGGGCGATCTCCCGGTCCGCCGACGTCGCCGAGTCGGATCCATGAACGATGTTCTCCACCGCGGCCGTTCCCCAGTCGCGTCCGAGATCTCCACGGATCGTGCCCGGGGCGGCCGCGGTCGGGTTCGTTGCGCCCATCATGGACCGGACGCCCTCGATGACCCGATTGCCCCCGACGACGACGGCGACGAGAGGTCCCGACGACATGAAGGCGAGAAGCGGTTCGAAGAAGCTCTGCCCCTGGTGCTCGACATAGTGCTCGGCGAGCAGATCGTGCGAGGCGTGGACGGTCTTCAGTCCCACGAGCCGGTATCCTTTGGCCTCGATGCGTCGGAGCACCTCGCCGGTGAGTCCGCGTGCGTACGCGTCGGGCTTGATGAGGACCAGCGTGCGTTCAGCCGTGGGATCGAGAGGATCGGACGTCGTCATGATGTGCCCTTCGTACGAAAACGGACCTCAGTGAGTGGGAACACCGGGCTCCTCGAGCATCGACACAGCGGCCGTGACGGCCTCACTCGCCTGGGGGCCGGTGGCGACGAGGTGGACCCGTTCACCGCGACGAATTCCGAGTGCCATCAGCTCGAGGACCGATGTCGCGTCGGCGTCGTTGACCCGGACCTCCGCATCGAAGGTGCCGATCAACCGGGCCAACAGCGCCGCCGGACGGGCGTGGAGTCCGACCGGATCCCACACCGTCGCATCGGCCTCGACCGGGGCACCAGCCTCGAGAGCGTATCGCGTCCGCACGACCGGGACCGAGGCGTCCGCTCCGAGCGGTCCCCCGACCCGGGTCGGGGCAAGGCGGGACGCTCGCGGCTCACCAGCGCCGTCCGCTGCCGCCGCAAAGACGGCTCCGGCCTGTCGTGCCGCGTCGACGACCTCTCCCAAAGAAGACCCCATCTGGGCCTGGACGGCAGCGGCGACGGCGCCTTCGACCAGTGGCGCTTCGACGAAGACGACCTGATCGTCGTCCTCGCAGAACTCCAGGACCGAATCGACCGTCAGAGTTGCGGAGCCGAGATCGGTGAGGACCAGGACCCCGCCGCCCGCCTGGCTCCTGTCGACAGCCTTGAGCGCCGCGCCGACCGCCGCTTCGACCCGATCGAAGGAGGTGCCAATGCTGCCGTCGGCCGTTCCTCCCGCCGTTTCCAACGTGACGTCAGGTGCCATCTGGGCGGCGACCTCGACGACCCCGCGGGCCAGCAGATCGGAATGGGACACGATGACGAGGGCGACGCGGGGAGTCATGCTGCGGAGGCCTCCCCCGCCACTCGGGCGGCCTCGGCGAGGATCAATGACGTGGAGACCGCACCGGGATCGAGGTGCCCGATCGAGCGTTCTCCGAGGTATGAGGCACGCCCCTTCGTCGCGCGCAGGGGCTCGGTCGCCCGAGCGCCCTTCTCAGCAGCCTCAGCGGCCGCGGCCAGCGTCGCCGCTCCATCGCCACCAGAGGCAGCCGCCGCGCGCGCCGCTTCGACGGCCGGGGCCCACGCGTCGACCATGGTCTTCTCCCCGGGCTCGGCCTTGCCACGGTCCTGGATCCCGCGCAGGGCCGCCTCCAGCATCGCGACGACATCATCGGGCGTGGCCTCGCCCACGGGTGCGGCCTTGGCGGCTCTCAGGAACGCCGTCCCGTAGAGAGGTCCCGCAGCACCTCCAACAGTAGACATCAAGGTCCGGGCGACGATCTTGAGGACGTCCCCGATCCCGGCATCGGGAGAAGACCCCTCCAACGCCGCACCGACTGCGGAGAACCCACGATCCATGTTCTCCCCGTGGTCACCGTCGCCGATCTGGCGATCGAGGTCGATGAGACGTTCGCGGTTGCCCGAGATGATCGCCCGGGACCCCTCCATCCAGGCCAGGGCCCACTGCCCGTCGAGTGGCATCGGATTCCTCACTTCCAGGCCGGTGTGTCCACCGGCGCATCGAACAAGTCGATCAGATCGTCCTCGACCCGCAGCAGTGTCACCGACACGCCGGGCATCTCGAGGCTCGTCACGTAATTGCCGACGAGGCTCCGCGCGATCGTCACCCCGTCGCGGCCGAGCAATCCGGCCAAGCCGCGATGGACGATGTAGAGCTCCGACAATGGCGTACCACCCATCCCGTTGACCAGGGTGATCACACGCTGCCCTGAGGTCAGCGCCAGATCGTCGCGGACACGCTCATAGAGCTCCGCGGTCAGGGCGTCCGCGGGCTCCATGTGGCCGCGGCGATACCCGGGCTCGCCATGGATCCCGATGCCCAGCTCGATCTCGTCCTCGCCGAGCTCGAAGGAGGGGACTCCGGCATGCGGGACAGTGCACGGGCCCAGTGCCAGTCCCATCGAGCGCACCTCGGAGTTGACCCGGGCGGCGATCGCGCTCACGGACGCAAGGTCGTCGCCCCGTTCGGCCGCGGCACCAGCGATCTTCTCGACGAGAACGGTCCCGGCCACCCCGCGCCGACCCGCGGTGTACAACGAGTCCTCGACCGCGACGTCGTCATTGACGACGACCGTGGCGACCTCGATGTCCTCCATCCCGGCCAGTTCGGCGGCCGTCTCAAAGTTGAGCACGTCGCCCGTGTAGTTCTTGACGATGTGGAGGACTCCCGCGCCACGATCCGCCCACTTCGTGGCCTCAAGGATCGGATCCGGCGTCGGGGAGGTGAAGACCGGACCGGGCACGGCAGCGTCGAGCATGCCCTGTCCGACGAACCCGGAGTGCAGGGGCTCGTGACCCGATCCCCCTCCGGAGACGATGCCGACACGTCCCTGGTCCTTCGGCGTGCGTCGGGTGACATAGGTGGGATCGACATGGACCTCGACGAGGTCCGCGTGGGCCAGACCGAATCCCTCGAGGGACTCGCGGACCACCTCGTGGGGATCGTTAATCAACTTCTTCATCGGATGCCTCCTTGCATTCCGTGGACGCGGGAAGCGTCTCCGGTCCAATCCTTGCATCGAGGGCGCCGACACGCCCGGGATGACCCGCTCACAGTGCAGTGTGCGTCAGGGCGAGGGTTTCCCCCGCCAGGACGATCGATCCGAAGACGACGATCCCGGTCGTGTCGGAGGGATCCAGCGATCCCTCGGCCAGTTCCACGGCGCGATCGATCGCGTCGGGCAGGTCCTCGCGCACCTCGACCCGGTCCTCACCGAAGACATCGGCGGCGATCCGCTGGAGCAGGTCGGCCTCCATGGCCCGCTCCCCAGGCATCGTCGTGACGACGATCTGCTCGAGGACGGGCTCGACCTCGGAGAGGACGCCCTCGACGTCCTTGTCCGCCATTGCGGAGTACACACCGACCACGTGGGTGAAGTCGAAGGTCTCCTCCAGGGCCGCGCTCAAGGAACGCGCTCCGGCCGGATTGTGGGCCGAGTCGACGACGATCGTCGGTGAGGTCCGCACGACCTGGAGGCGTCCCGGCGACGTGGCCTTCATGAATCCGTGTTCGACGATGCGCCCATCGAGCTCGCGTCCCCCCATGAAGGCCTCCGCCGCCACGAGTGCGGCCGCGGCGTTGTGGGCCTGATGCTCACCCAGCAGTGGGACGAAGATGTCCTCATAGACGGCCGCGGGGGTCCGGATCGTCACCATCTGACCGCCGACTCCCATCTGGCGGTCGAGGACCTCGAAGTCCCGGTCCTCCAAGCGTACGATCGCGTCGACCTCGTGGGCCCGGTCACTGAGGATCCGCAGGACCTCCTCACGCTGGTGAGCGATGACGACCGTCTGGTGGGACTTGATGATCCCGGCCTTCTCGGTGGCGATCTCCTCGATCGTGTTGCCGAGCCACTTCTGATGGTCGAGGTCAATCGGCATGATGACCGCGACGTCGCCATCCATCGCATTCGTCGCATCCCACCGGCCCCCCATTCCGACCTCCACGACCGCCGCGTCGATCGGGTGGTCGGCGAACGCAGCGAATGCCATGACGGTGAAGACCTCGAAGAACGACAGACGCGGACCGCCAGCCGCAACTGAGCGCTTGTCGACCATCTCGATGTAGGGGGCGACGTCCTCCCAGGCGGCGATGAAGCCCTCCTTGGAGATCGGTTCGCCGGAGATCGAGATTCGTTCACGCACGTCCTCGAGGTGGGGGGAGGTGAAACGCCCGACCCTCATTCCCAGGGCCGTCAACAGCGAGTCGATCATCCGTGCGGCCGAGGTCTTGCCGTTCGTGCCGGTGATGTGCACGCTCGGGTAGGAGTCCTCGGGATCACCGAGGACGTCGAGGACAGCCTCGACCCGCTCCAGCGACGGCTGGACCCGATGCTCGGGAGCACGGGCGACGATCTCCCGGTAGATCTTCTCGACTCGAGCATCGAGGGCGGCCATGCGCTCAGCGTCGTCAAGTCTCTCCGAATGCGTCAGCTCGGGGACACCCTGCGATTCGTCGTCCCACGTATCCTCGTCCTCGAGGGACTCGTCGCCCTCGATCTCAGCGAGGATCGAGGGGTCCGGTCCCAGAAGCAGTGAGTTCGCAACGAGGTTGCGCAACGCCTCCGTGCGCTCGCCCTCGTCCTTCTCGGCCTTCTTCTCGGCGTCCTCAGCGTCCTTCTGCTCCGCGAGTTGCTCCTCGGAGGGTGCGTCCGCTTCTTCAAGGTAGGGAATCAGATCCGCGGGAATCCCGGACTCTCCCGATTCTTCCGACTGGTCGAGGGCTCGCTCGAAGGAGTTGGAACTCCGTTCGGGTCCCGTCCCGGTGCCGAAGAACGCGGGATGATCGTTCGCCATGTGTGCCTCCAGGAGGAACGGGTCGGGCCGGATGCCGTGAGGACCACGGCTCACCAGTGTAGGTGCACCAGGGGCGACCCCACCGTGAGCGATCTCGCGTGGTCGCTGGTGGCGAACATGGATTCTCGCTCGGGATCCGTTCCTCGTACCCCGCAAGCAAGCGGCGTGCCTCGGAGCTCAGACCTCGTGCTTGGCGACGGAGACCTCCAGTTTCGCTCCCTCCACGGAGGCGACGGCCAACGACCGCGCCAACGTCTCCGCGGAGATCATGTCCTTCCAAGTCTCGACCGCCGCGACGTGCTCGGCGGGAACGCCCAGCGCCAGGTCGATCCGGTCCGCGACATGCAGCCCCGCGGCCTTGCGCTCGTCCTGGACGGCGCGCACCACGTCCCGGGCGTAGCCCTCGGCCTCCAGCTCGGGCGTCAACTCGGTGTCGAGGACGACGAACGTTCCGTCAGCCAGGACAGAAGCGACCTGGCCCTCGGCCGCGTCGACCTTGGCGCTGACATGGAACTGCCCCTCGCCGAGGAGAACCGGCTCGCCGTCGATCATGACCCCCGGGAAGGCCACCATGTCACCGTCCTCGGACAGCTCCCACTCCCCTGCTTTCTGGGCCTTGAACAGCGCCGAGGTCGACCGCTTGATCTTCGCCGGGAAGGACCGTGGCTCCAACGCGAGCTGGGTGTGCACGGCGAGCCCCGATTCCTCGGGAGTGAGCAACGCAATGTGCTTGACGTTGACCTCGGAGGCGATGAGCTCCGTGAAGGGCCGCAGCGCCTCGGGGCCCACCGAGACGACGCTCAGACGCGCCAGCGGCTGGCGCACACGCAGAGAGTTCGTCTTACGCAAGGCGTGTGCCGCAGAGACGACCTCGCGCACCCGATCCATCGCCTCCACCAGAGCGTCGTCGGCCAGAGTCTCCGGCAGGCTCGGCCAGTCGGTCAGGTGGACCGACTCCCCACCGGTCAGCCCGCGCCAGATCTCCTCGCTCAGCAGCGGGAGCAGCGGAGCCGTGACTTCGGAGAGCGTGACCAGAGCTGTGTACAGCGTGTCGAAGGCCTGCGAGTCCTCGTCCCAGAAGCGCTGACGCTGGGTGCGCACGTACCAGTTCGTCAAGGCGTCCAGCTCGTCGCGCACCAGCTCGCAGGCCCCGACGATGTCGTAGGCGTCCAACACGGTCCGCACGGATTCCGCCAGGGCGCGCGTGCGCGCGAGCAGGTAACGATCCATGACGTCCAGCTCGGCGAACACCTGAGGATCGGTCGCGTCGACGAGGTGCGCCTCGTAGCCCTTCCCTCCCTCACACGCACCGGCGTAGAGGGTGAAGAAATAGTAGGTGTTCCAGATCGGCAACAGGACCTGGCGTACGGTGTCGCGGATCCCGTCCTCGGAGACGATGAGGTTCCCACCGCGCACGACCGCGGAGCTCATGAGGAACCAGCGCATCGCGTCGGACCCATACTGGTCGAAGACGTGGGCCGGGTCGGGGTAGTTGCGCAGCGACTTGCTCATCTTGCGCCCGTCGTCACCCAGCACGATGCCGTGGGAGACGCAGTGGGTGAAGGCGGGTCGGTCGAACAACGCGGTCGACATGACGTGCAGCGTGTAGAACCATCCACGGGTCTGACCGATGTACTCGACGATGAAGTCGCCCGGGAAGTGATGCTCGAACCACTCGCGGTTCTCGAAGGGATAGTGCACCTGGGCGTACGGCATCGACCCGGAGTCGAACCACGTGTCGAGGACCTCCGGGACCCGGCGCATCGTCGACTTCCCGGTCGGGTCGTCCGGGTTCGGTCGGGTCAGGGAATCGATCGTCGGGCGGTGCAGATCGATCTCATCGGCATCATTGAGGGGCAACCGACCGAAGTCACGCTCCAGCTCCTCCAGGGATCCGTAGACATCGATGCGCGGATAGGCCGGGTTGTCGGAACGCCACACCGGGATCGGCGAGCCCCAGAAGCGACTGCGCGAGATCGACCAGTCCCTCGCCCCGGCCAGCCAATTCCCGAAGATCCCGTCCTTGATGTGGGCGGGAACCCAAGTGATCTGCTGGTTGAGCTCGACCATCCGATCACGGAAAGCCGTGACCTTGACGAACCAGGAGGACACCGCCTTGTACATCAACGGCTTGCGGCACCGCCAGCAGTGCGGATAGGAGTGAGTGTAGGACGCCTGGCGCACAAGAACGGCGCGCACTGAGGGATCCGTCTGAGCGAGGTTTCCCGTCCTGTCGCGCAGGTCGGCGATGACGAGCTTGTTCGCGTCGAAGATTTGGACACCCTCGTAGTCGGGGACCTCCGAGGTGAAGCGTCCCCGACTGTCGACCGGGACGACGGGGCGGATGCCGACAGCCTGACAGACATTCATGTCGTCCTCACCGAAGGCCGGGGCGATGTGGACCAGCCCCGTACCGTCCTCGGTCGTCACGAAGTCCCCTGCGATGATCGTCCAGGCGTTCGGGCCGGGAACGGCGCCCTCGGCGCGGCGCTCCGGGGTGTCGAAGTAGGTGAAAATCGGCGTGTAGCGGCGTCCCAGCAGGTCGGCGCCTGTCAGGTGCTCGACGACCTCCGGCGACTCGCCGAGCTCGACGCCATAGGAGGCCAGCAGCGCCTCGGCGATGACGACCCGCTCGCCCGCCAACGCGCCCTCGGAGGGCACGACGACGACATAGTCGATGTCGGGTCCCACGGCGATCGCCAGGTTGGAGGGCAGCGTCCAAGGCGTCGTCGTCCAGATCAGCGCCAGCTCGCCGCTCTCCAGACGCAGGCCGACGGTCACCGTTTGATCCGTGCGGTCCTGATAGACGTCGTCGTCCATCTTGAGCTCATGGTTGGTCAGTGGCGTCTCATCGTTCCAGCAGTACGGCAGGACACGGAAGCCCTCGTAGATCAGGCCCTTGTCGTACATCGTCTTGAACGCCCAGATGACCGATTCCATGTAGCTGGGGTCCAGCGTCTTGTAGTCGTGGTCGAAGTCGACCCAGCGCGCCTGGCGCGTGACGTAATCCTGCCACTCCTGGGTGTACTTGAGGACGCCCTGGCGGGCCGCTGCGTTGAACGCCTTGATGCCGATCCCGCTCTCGCCCTCGATCTCGGACTTGTCGGTGATGCCGAGCATCTTCTCGGCCTCGAGCTCGGCGGGCAGGCCATGGGTGTCCCATCCGAAGCGGCGCTCGACGTGACGACCCTGCATCGTCTGGTAGCGCCCGACGACGTCCTTGACGTAGCCGGTCAGAAGGTGTCCGTAGTGAGGCAGACCGTTGGCGAAGGGCGGACCGTCATAGAAGACGAACTCGTTGTCACCATTGCGTCCGGCGGGGCGATGCTCGACGGACTTGGTGAAGGTGTCGTCCTCGCTCCAGTACTCCAGAGTCTCCCGCTCCATGTCGGGAAAGGACGTGGAGGCGTCGATCTCGACGTCACGATGGCGGGGGTAGAACCCGTGTGCGGTCATGCTGTCCTCTGTGTCGTCTCCGGCCACAGGGACGAAGCCCGGACTGCCGGACTCCGCGGTACCACCCCGTTTGCCGCGTTCAAGAACGCGACCACTTCGCTGACGGCTGTCTCGGGCCTGCCCGTCCGGGTCTAGTGGGAGTTGCCCGCAAGGCGAACTCCGTTCTTCCGGAGACTCCCCGGTGATGTCCGGTCGCACCGTGGGGCGCGCCGGGCCGGATCGACGTCGTCGTCATCGTAGCCGATCGCGCGCGCCGTGCGCGCAGCAGTCAGTCAGCGCACCACGTCACGCAAGGCACCACGTCACTGTCACCCGAGACTCGCCGCGAGCGTGTGGACCCGCGCCAGGTGGCGCTGCCGGCGTTCGGCTCCTCCGCCACGCACCCGGCCGAGGTTGATCCACCGACGGCGCGTCACCCCGAGCTGGCGAAAGGTCGCGCCCAGGACGACCCGACCAATCGGATTGCCACAGACCAGACGCAGATACCACGTGGGCGAGGTTGAGGTCGTCAGCACCGTGACGGAGCCGATGTGCTCCCCGAGGATTCCGCGCGTGCCGGTCGGAGTGGGCGCGTACGCCCATTTCTGCTTCATGACCTTATCGAGGAAGCCTTTGAGGATCGCGGGCACATCGTTCCACCAGATCGGCGCAATCAGGATCATCGAGTCCGCCCGTTCGAGGGTTTCCTGGTAGCGGGTGACGAGGGGATCGAGCGTTCCGCCGTCGTGGAAGAGTGCGAGTTCGGCTTCGTCATAGGTCGGGTCGAATCCGTCGGCGCACAGGTCGATGACGGAGTGACTCCGTCCGCCATCCTTCAGGCCGGCCAGCACCTCATCGAGGACGGCGCGGGAGAAACTGCCGGCGTACGGATGCGCGAGAACGACGGCCGTCACCTGCGCGGTGCCTGTGGGTCGATCAGTCATGGTCCCCATCATCGCCCCGTCGGCCGGGTTCCACCGCCGAAGCGGACGACCAGGGACCCAGCTCCCCGACGATCGGGGCGGGGCGGGGCAAGGATCACATGCCGCGCGCTCGCCACCCGGTGGTCTTCCTGGGCGCACAATGGATCGAGTGACATCCTCTCCCGACCTCCCCAACTCCCCGGATGCAGCAGTGCGGATCCGGAAGCCGTCGCCCCTACACGGCCTGATCCTCCCTGTCTATGCGCCAAGCCTGATCTGGTCGACCGGCTCCGGCGCCTTGGCCCCCGTCATGGTGCTTGCCGCGTTGTCTCTGGGATTCTCCAGCTCGGGAGCCTCTGCGATCGCCGGGATCTCCGGGCTTGTTGGCGTCCTCACCGGCCCCTGGGTGGGGCGGAGGATCACGACGTGGGGCGATCGGGCCGCGTTCCTCGTCGGCACGGGCCTCGCCGTCGTCTCCCTCGTGGTCACCCTGATCGCCCTCGCCCACCCCGGAGCGCTCCAGGGACAGATCGGCTACGTCCTCGGCATTGTCGCCCTGGCCGTCTCGGCGAACATCTGGTCGCTGGCCCGCCAGACCTACGTCGCAGAGTCCGTGCCGGCGGGATGGCGAGCACGCGCGATGTCCAACCTCGGCGGGATGCTGCGTCTGGGCCAACTGATCGGCCCGGCGCTCGGCTCGCTCGCAATCGCCTGGTGGGGACTGCCCGGCAGCTTCTGGCTGCAGATCGTCACGACCCTCATCGCGTTGGCCTTCGTCCTCGGATTCGTCCTGCCCGACCCGACCTCGGCGTCATCCGCGCCGTCGTTCTCCGTTCCAGCCGATCAGGCCGAGGCACTCACCGAGGTCAATCCACTGCGGCCCACGGTGCGCGAGCACGCCGATCGCCGGGCCACCGCACTGCTGTCGATCGGGATCACGATCCTCGGTCTCGTCCGCGCCAATCGCGCCGTCGTCATCCCATTGATGGGGGACGCCCAAGGAATCTCCGCCCACATGATCTCGGCGACCTTCGGCGCCTCAGCGATCCTCGACACCGCGATGTTCATCCCCGCCGGTCATATCTCCGACCGCTTCGGGCGTCTGGCGGACCTGCTCCCGACGATGGTCATCATGGGGTTCGGATTCATCCTCATGGTCGTGTGGACTTCGCCGATCGGGTTTGTGGTCTCGGCCTGTCTGATCGGATTCGGCAACGGATTCGGATCCGGCATCGTCATGACGATGGGTGCCGATCTCTCCCCCGACGTCAACCGGTCGGGCTTCCTCGGTCTGTGGCAGTCAATCAGCCTGATCGGCCAGACGGTCGGCCCGTTCGCGGTCTCCGCGCTGGTCGCGATCTTCGGCGTCGGATCCTCCGCCTGGATGACCGGGGTACTGTCCCTGGTCGGTGGCGTGTGGTTCCTGCTCTCCGTTCCCCGGGCCTATGCGCGTCTGGGCGTCGACGACCGAGGACGGCCCCTAGGGAAGGCGGCCTGACCTCGCTCAGAGAGCCTCGCTCACTCGGCTTCGTCCTCGGGCTTCGCGCGCGCGACCAACGTGTTCGTCGCCTGGGCGACGGGGCGGATGACCAGCGAATCGATGTTCACGTGGCGGGGGCGGGTCAGCGTCCACACGATCGCGTCCGCGACGTCCTCGGCGACCAAGGGTTCGGCTACGCCCTCGTAGACCTTCTCCGCGGCTTCCGTGGTTCCCAAACGGTTCAGTGAGAACTCTGGGGTCTTCACCATTCCCGGGGCGATCTCGATGAGGCGCACCGGCTCCCCGACCAGCTCCTGTCGCAGCGTGTTGGCGATGATCCGCTCGGCGTGCTTGGCCGCGACGTAGCCGCCGCCACCCGGATAGGTGTCATGGGCAGCCGTCGAGGTCAGGAAGACGAGGTCGCCCCCGCGCTCCCGCATCCCCGGCAGGAACGCATCGGTGACCTGCAGGGTCGTGACGACGTTGCGGTCGAACATCTGCGTCCAGTGCTCGACGTTGGCCTCGGCGACAGGCTCCACGCCGAGCGCCCCGCCGGCGTTGTTGACGACGGCGTCGACCGGCCCGAGCGAGAGCACGTAGGCGGCCATGGCCGCCACTTGCTCGTCGTCAGTCAGATCGGCAGCAAAGTACGTGCACCCCGTTTCTTCGGCGAGCTTCTTCAGACGCATGACGCGGCGAGCCACGGCGGTGACCGCCCACCCCTCATCGATCAGGCGACGAACCGTCGCCTCCCCGATTCCCGTCGATGCCCCTGTCACAACGGCCCTACGCACAGTTCTGGTCTCCATGTCCCCATTATTGATCGGAGAGGGCTCCGAAGCCGAGTCGGTTCTCACGCCGAATAGGTCCCGACGATCCTGCTCACAGCGACGATCGCGTCGGCATACCCGTGCAGGAACTCGTCGCGGGTCGGCTCGCCCTCGACCGAGCGTGACAGAGCGAAGGCAAACACGAAGTAGTGGTGGAGGCCATGACCGGCCGGAGGATTCGGCCCGGTCCATCCCAGACCGCCCGCATCGTTGGGACCGGGACGCCCCACGTCGGGGTCAATGGCACCGTCGCGGGCCGGAATCCCATAGAGCGTCCAATGCGTGAAACCCAGGGGACGCGGCGCATCGGGATCGTGGGCGATCACCGCAAGTTCGACGGAACCCACAGGTACGCCCTCGACTTCCAACCGGGGGGCGCGGCTGCCACCGGACGCGGAGAAGACCTCCGGCAGTCGGTCTTCCGCGTGGAAGTCCGGACTCGTGACGTGCATGGCCAATGAATCGGAGAACATGGTCCGATTCTCTCTCATCCGGTCTGATCCTGCGCCGGCAGGCCCGGACCCCACCGCCGATCGCACTGGTGGGCGACACATCTCACGGTGCCTGATCCCGGCGCATCGAGGCCCGCGTGATAACGTCGCTGGTGGCGGTACTGCACACCGCCAAGGCCGTCGATCCAGTATCGGGCGCCCACGGGCGCCCCGCATCACGCGCGCTCCTCGAGAGCGCCCCTCCGGACGGCCACGAGGACGCCGCAGGCGTCTTCCGCACTCCGCTTCCACCCAGCCGGGCCTGTGCTGTCCGGCCGAGGACTCAATGACTTCACGTCAGACCGCTCCCATCGCGCGCGCCGCCAACCTCTTGGTCACCCAGACCACGTCGGCTGGCATCGACCGCGGCACCACTTCTTCTTCATCGACCCGCCACGGACCACGACACGACCGGAAGCCCGCCGATCGCGCGCCACGCACGACCTCGGCGCTCCGGACGGCCTCCGCGCCACGCACGACCTCACCGGCACCGACCATCGACACCTCGACGACGACCTTCGCTGAGCTGGGCGTGCCCACCGAGCTCGTTGGCGTCCTCAACTCCGACGGCAAGCACACGGCGTTCCCGATCCAGGTCGCGACGCTGCCCGATTCTCTGTCCGGTCGGGATGTCCTGGGACGCGGCCGCACCGGGTCCGGCAAGACCTTGGCCTTCGCGATCCCGCTGGTCGCGCGCCTCGCGCAGGCCTCCTTTGACAACACGCCCCACCGCCCGCGTGGTCTGGTCCTCGCCCCGACGCGCGAGCTCGCCACGCAGATTGCCGGGGTCATTGAGCCCCTCGCCCGCGTCTACGGACTTCGGGTCATGACGATCTTCGGCGGCATCAAGCAGGCCCGCCAGGAACGCGAGCTCGCCCGCGGCGCGGCGATCGTCGTGGCATGTCCGGGCCGCCTCGAGGACCTCATGGGCCAGCGTCTCGTCAGCCTCGCAGACATCGAGATCACCGTCATCGACGAGGCCGATCTGATGGCCGACATGGGCTTTCTGCCGGGCGTCACCCGAATCCTCAGGGCAACCCCGGCCAACGGCCAACGGATGCTCTTCTCGGCGACGTTGGACAACGGCGTGGATCGACTGGTCAAGCAGTTCCTCCACGATCCGATTCTCCACAGCGTCGACTCGGCCGAATCCCCCGTCGACCTCATGACGCACCATGTCTTCGAGGTCTCCGACGCGGACACGAAGAAAGACCTCATCGAGGCACTCGCCTGGGGCACCGGGCGCCGCATCATCTTCTTCCGGACGAAGCACCGCGCCAAGCACACCGCCAAGCAGCTGACCGCGGCCGGTATCCCGACCGTCGATCTGCAGGGCAACCTCTCCCAGAACGCCCGCGACCGCAACCTCGCAGCCTTCGAGTCCGGAGCAGTCAGGGTGCTTGCGGCCACCGACGTCGCTGCCCGTGGGGTCGATGTCTCCGACGTCGAACTCGTCATCCACGCCGATCCGCCGCGCGAGCACAAGGAATACCTTCATCGCTCGGGACGCACGGCACGGGCCGGGCACAGCGGTGACGTCGTGACGATCAGTCTGCCCGAGGAGCGCCGCGACCTCGCCCAGGTTCTGCGCCGGGCCAAGATCACAGTGACGCCGCAGCGGGTCACCGCGTCCTCGCCGCAGGTCAGCGAACTGGTCGGCGAACGCGCCGCATTCGTCAAGCCCGCTCCTGCCCCAGCGCCCCAGCAGAACGCGTCCGTCGGTCGGTCGAGGTCTCGCTCCGGCGCGCGGACTCAGAGCGGGCACAGCCAGAACCAGAAGGGCCGCGCGTCCACCACCCGGACCCAGAGCGGGCACAGCGCAGGACGTAGCTCGGCCTCTCGTGGCTCCCGCTCCGCGCGCGGCACCGGCTCATCCGGTCAAAACCACGGCCAGGGACGTCGCCCTCGTTCATACTGAGCAGCAACTCCTTTCACACGGCGACCGACGATTCCGCCTCGTTGCCGCAGCATTGACGGCCCTCGGCCTCGGCAACGCTCTTATGGGCGATCGCCGTACCGGGGGTCGTCCCGCATCTCGAGGACCGCGATCGCCAACTGGACGCGATTCGAGGTTCCGGTCTTGTCCAACAGCGCCGAGACGTGGGTCTTGACCGTCGCCAGAGCCACATGAAGACCCCCGGCGATCTCCGCATTGGTCAACCCTTGGGACACCAACCGAGCCACGTTCTACTCCCGGTCAGTCACGCCGGCGGGAATCGTGCGACGCGTGCGGGACGTGGACACTGCCACCGGCACCAGTCGGTCGAGCTCCGGTGCGGAGAACCTCGGCTCACCCCGGGACGCCGACCGCACTGCCTCGATGATGTCCTCGGGACTCGCATCCTTGAGCAGGAATCCGGTGGCACCCCCCGCAAGCGCTCCGAGCACGTGAGAGCCCGTGTCGAACGCCGTGAGGAGGAGGATCCGTGTCGGAGATCCGGTCTCGACCACGGCGCGGGTCGCCTCCGATCCACCGAGGATCAGGCGAAGCGCGGATCGGACCAATGGGTCGTCGTCGACGACGATGACCCGGATCGTGCACCCATCGTCGGACGACGCGACCTCGCTCACCTGGGGCACGGGACCACCGCCTGCACGCGGAAGCGCGCGTCCTTGGTGTCTGCTTCGAGTGCGCCGCCGACACGGGCGAGTCGCTCCGTCAGGCCAGACAGGCCGAGCCCTTGGCTCTCGTCCGTGTGCATACCGGCTTCAGCCGATACGGCCACCTCGTTGAGAAGCAGCACTCCGATCTCCCGGTCATCGCAGGAGATCACGAGGTCGACCGGCCCCTCTGCACCATGCGTGCGGGCGTTCGTCAGGCCCTCGCCCACGACCCGCAGAATCGCCTGACGCACAGCAGCTGGCAAAGCATCGAAGGGATGCAAGCCCGTGACCGAATCCTCCCATCCCGGAGGAAGAGACACCTCGATCCGTGAGCCCGCCGCGCGCTCGTCCTCGAACAGCGCATGGACCCGACTCCACGTTGCATGCGAGCGGTCCGTCGGATCGTCACTGTGGAGCACCCCGAGGATCTCCCTCAACTCGGTGGTCGCGGCCCCGGCAAGGCGTTGGATCGTGGCTGCCACCTGCCGAGTGGTCTCACTGTCGAGATCGCTGCGCAATTCGAGGACGCCCGAGTGCAGGGACACCAGCGAGAGGTCATGAGCAAGCGAATCGTGCATCTCCCGGGCGATCCGGGCCCGTTCCTCCGAACGCCCCTGGGCGATGCGAGCGACCTCGACCTGCTCGGTCAGCGCCGCGCGTTCGGTCAGGGAGCGCACCTCCTGCTCGCGGGCGCCCATCGAGATCCCGATGAGCAGGGCGATCAAGCCCACGCCCCCGATGAGGACGAGCACGACCCACAGGGGAATCGACGGATTGTTGACCTCCCCGGTCACAACCTCCGCGCCGCCGGGTTGCCAGCACCGTCAGACAGACGAGGGCGGCGGGCACCCCCAGCCCCGTCGCGGCGTCCAGGAGGATCGCCGCCAGCGCGGCCGGTCTCCTGCGTCCGGCCAGGACCAGCGGCAACAGAACGAACAAACTCGTCCCACCCGAGAGGAGCTCGACGACGAACACGACGGCAATGCCCTCGCCTGAGCCGCAGCAGCCAGCCTCATCCCAGGCCGTATGCCTTGTGGATCAACCAGATCGGGTGGACGACGTTCGCGCCTGTCGAGGTCCTCAACTGCCACCGACAGGTCTCCGTGTCGCAGGCCGCCAACTCCGGATTGACCTCCTCAATGAAATCGAAGACCGGCTGACCCACGGCCTGGGCGACGTCGTACTTCTCCTTCTTGAGCCCGTAGGTCCCGGCGATCCCACAGCAGGGCTGGTCCGACTCGACGACGTGGACGCCGGGAATCAGTTCCATCAATTCGACGGCAGGCATTCCCATCCCCGCGCCCTTGAGCTGGCAAGGCGCGTGGTACGGGATCGTCACATCGATCCGCTGGAAGTCCTCGTCGAGTTCGCCGCCATCGTGCAGGTCGAGGAGGAATTCGCAGATGTCGCGCATCCTCACGGACACGTCTGCCAGTTCCGGGGTGTCGACGCCCAGGATCTCATGAGCCTCGTGCTTGAGCATGGATCCACACGACCCCGACGCCGTGACGATCGGGGCGTCTCTGTTGACGCTACGCAGCTGATCGGTCAGCTTCGAGACATACTTCCGCGCGTCTTTGTAAAGGCCATTGGACTGCAGCGCGAGGCCGCAGCATCCGTGCTTGGGCACCAGGACCTCGTATCCCAGATGCTCGAGCACCTCGACGGAGTGGATCGAGGTCTCGACCTCGAAGTACTCCCCGGCGCATCCGTGGAAGAAGATCACTTGGCCCTTCGTGCCGGATTCCGGCTGGGGCGTGTGGTGCTTGAACCAATGGTCGAAAGTATGAGCCTGGGCCCGAGGCATCGGGGCATCGCGGTGGATGCCGATCGTCTTCTCGACGACGGTGCGGATCGGCTTCTGCTCCAGCGCCCAGTTCGCGATCGGGGCGAAGGGTGTCATCAGCATGCCCATGTAGGTTGTGCGTGAGATCAGTCGGTCCCGGAAGGGAATGCCGTTCTGTTCCTTCATGGCGGTGCGGGCGTGGTGGTTGATCTCGGCGACCTTGACGCCCTGCGGACACACCAATGTGCACGTTCCGCACGACGAGCAATAGTCGATCGAGTGGTCCACCGACAGCTCTCCATTGCGATACCGCTCCGCCTGGGGTCCGACGAACTTCGGCCCGGGGAACAACGGCGTCACCCGCGCAACCGGGCACTGGGTCTCGCAGATCGTGCACTTGATGCAGGCGTCGAGACTGGCGCGCAAACCGTATCGGTCGATGACGGACGGTTCCTCTGAGCTCGCGTCGGCTCCTCCCCTCAGACCCGCCACCGTCTCCAGGATGTCCGATTGCCGCGAGGACGAGGTCGCCGCCGCGTCGTCGCGAGTGATCTGATCGGTCATGGTGTCCTCACTTGTCCTCAAGGATCGAATCGGCCGCACGCAGGGCGCTGGCCAGAGCAATGCCTTCCCCGGACTTCTCGCGCCATCTGGTCGCCCCCGCCAGAATGCCACCCGCCGCATGAAGATTCGGATGGACGGGCGTGGACCCGTCCGGACCGATCGGTCGCATCGCGTCATCAACGGCCACGCCCGACAGGAACAGTGGTTGATCCTGTCCCCAGAAATCAGCGTGAAGCATCTGCTCGGTGATCCCCGCCAGCGGAAGGTTGAAAATCGTCTCGGACACGTGCCCGTACGAGTCGACGGTGAGGGCACCGGATTCGAATCCGCCCGCCGTCAGAATCACGTGACGCGCCTCGATCGTGCGCCGATGGCCCGGCGTCCCCACAGTGACAGAACGGATCGTGCGGGTGGTGGGGTCCTCATCGAAGCCGACGACAGGGGAACCGAGCACCAGGCGCGCATGGGTCTTGACCAGCGTGGTCATCGCTTCGTTGAGTCGCATCCCTGGCACCGACGGTGGGGGCAGTGGGATCTCGAAGACCTCGTGACCGAGCCGCTCGGCGATGTCACGCCAGGCTCCGCGGTTCTTGAGCCCGAGGACGGCTGGGAAGCCGACGACCTCACCGGGTTCGAGCAATGGCGCGACAGCCGCGACCAGCTCCTCCCGTTTCCGGTGTTCGTCCAGCGCGCGCGCGTGGTTGAGTCCGGAGGTGTCGATCTCGCCCGGGCGCATCTCGACATCGACCTCGACAGCGCGTGCCCGGATCGGCGTCCCGTCCGGCGCAGTCTGCCGGTCGAGGTTCTCCGCTGCCAGCTTC